>CAMAXY010000005.1 GCA_945862215.1 Singulisphaera sp. GP187
TGATCTCTTCAAGCTTTGGATGCAGCGTGGGTTCGCCTCCGGTCACGCGAATCTTTCGTACTCCAAGTGAACCTGCCACTTTCGCAATCCGCGAAATTTCGGTCGGGGAAAGCAACGCTTCGGGTGGTTGGAATTGCACATCGGGTTCCATGCAGTACACACATCGAAAGTTGCAGCGATCAGTGATACTGATGCGAAGATCCAAAATGGTCCGCCCATGCGAATCCATCATTCGTCTTGCCGCGCGGATTGCTTCTGGTGCTCGAGGCAATGGCTCGTTAATGGACTGCGCACGCGTTCGAACTGTATTTGCCACATCACTCGGACTCGCCTTAAAAAGGTTCAGCGGGATAGCGGTGAAAGGTGACGCGCTGCGTTGCATTGCAGTTGAAAGACTATCACGCACAAGCCTACGCACGTTTCTAAAATAAGAATCATTTACAAAGAGGTTCTCACGCTCTGATGCAAGCGCCCTCGCATCGCCGTACATTTGTCGTGCATGACAGGATTTGAAATCCTCATTCTTGTGTCGCTCATTTGCGTGATGGCTGCGCTCTATGCCAGCGTTGGTCACGGTGGCGCATCGGGATATCTGGCAATCATGGCATTGCTTGGAGTCAGCGCCGCGCTGATGCGACCTTCCGCATTGATATTGAATGTTCTTGTTGCCGCTCTTGCCACAATCATGTTTGTTCGCGCAGGTTTTTTTCGCTGGCAATTGTTGTGGCCATTTCTGATCACTTCGATTCCTTGCGCATTTCTTGCTGGCGCATACTCGATCAACGAGCCAACATTCAAACGACTTGTTGCTGCGACACTGGTCATCGCCGCGGTACGAATGTTCATGCCGCAACGAGACGCAGTCATTCGACCGCTGCCCATTCCACTTGCGGCAGTCATCGGAGGTTTGATCGGCGTCCTCTCTGGATTGGTGGGAATTGGCGGGGGAATTCTGCTCACACCGCTGATGATTCTTTGCAGATGGGCCACGCCGCGCGAGGCTGCTGCAGTTTCTGCTCCATTCATATTGCTCAATTCGCTTGCGGGACTTGGCGGGCTTCTATCTATAGGCCTCGTGGTCGAACCCTGGCTCTGGTGGGCATCCGCTGGCGCCATCGTCGGCGGATTGATTGGTTCTCGCTGGAGTATCCGCAGTGGATCACAGTTGTGGCTTCGAAGAGCGCTTGGAATCGTGCTGCTCGTTGCCGCTATCAAATTTGTTATCACTGCATAAGTTTTCGACGCGCAGAATCCCTGCGCTCAAGATGCGTGCGCGAAGTCCGCCGCGATTTTTTAGGAATTCCTCTGCGCCTGGCCCAAATGCTTCATTCATCCATAAGCATGGGCTGCATTCGGCGACACCTTCAAAGCGAATCCCTTGCACCTCGAATCGCTCAGCAACAAGGTTGTTCAAATCAATTCCGCTCGTGATGATATTACGTCGAAGCACCCCAGCAGACTTTCCGACAACTTTGAATTGCTCGCAGAGATCTTGGAAGACTTCTGCTGAAAAGAAAGTGACTTGCCCTTGATAGTTTTTCTTGTATCCAAAGAAACGATCTCCACGCAGACCTTCGCCCGCGACGCATTCCACTTCATCAACTGAAATTGTCGGATGCGTTCCTGCCGCTTTCCCATGATGCCCAAAAAAGTTATGCCCAGGCGAGATATGGATTTCTCGCACCAAGAAGGAGGTCGAGCATGCACTTTGGGTCTTTTCGGCAGATTTCATAGATGATCGATTTGGTTCAAATCAGAATATCACCGCTATGACTTATTCGAGATACGCCTGCAAAAGTGAAAATCCCTGCCTGAACCAAAGCCGTCCCCAATTTGCATAAGAAACCCCTAAAGAGTCGATCAGATACAGCCAGCCAATCTATCACGGTTCTGCCCGTTTTTACTTCGGATCATTTGTATGCAACTACTCAAGAACATTCGCCGCATGCTTCGCCCATGCACACTTCTCGCAACCGCATCGTCATTCATCTTTCTTTCATCGTGTGCGAATGACCCAAGCCCAGTTCGATCGAGTCAACCTGCTCGACTCTCAGCATCACCCGCCCAACTCGCTGTCGAAACTCCTCAATCGCCGGCCCCGATTCCAAGTCCTGCGAAGACTCTCGCAGCGGATCTGCCCATCACTCCGAAACCGATTCCGCCAAAGCCGCTTCCGATTCCGCCGACCATGGAACCCGAAGTTGCAATTCGAATTGAAACTCTTGCGCTCAATCAGGTGGTCATCATCAATCACGCTGCGGGGCGACTGCAAATTTCTCCGGAGCATCCTTCGGCGAACGAACAAAATTGGACTGCAAACGCACCCATCGAGATTCGCTTGCAAGGTGATGGTTGGCGTGTGACTTCGGCAAATAAAGCTGGAACACCTTCTATAACCCGCGAATTTCCAGCAGGCGAATTGACTATTGAGTCTCTCAAAAGCGATTCGCGTCCCATTCAGTGGAACCAGAAGGAGTGGCCAGGAAAACTTCGCGTTGTACGTACTCCAAACAATTTGGACTTAGTGATGGATGTCAAGATGGACTCCTATCTTCCTGGAGTCATCGCGAAGGAACTTTATCCATCGTGGTGCGATGCGGCCTATCATGCGCAAGCGATCGCTGCGCGAAGTTTCGCAGTCGTTGAAGAGGCGCGCTGGGAAGGTCGACGACACTATGACATGGTTGCGGGACAGCAAAGCCAAGCATGGATCGGCGCAACTGAAAACCTCAAGGCACTCGCTGCAGTTCGTGATACGCGAGGTCAAGTCTTGGTGCACGATGGGTTAGTTGTCCCGGCGTACTACTCGAGTGCGTGCGGTGGTCGACCTGCAAACGCGCTTGGCGTGCTCACTGACAATCCATTTCACAACATCGATTGTGTCTCGACAGGAAATGTCTCTGCTCGTCGCACTTCATGCTGTGAAACAACTTCGGTTGCGACATGGAAAGCGTCTATCACACTGACGAAAGTTCAGGCTCGTCTTCAAGCGTGGGGGAGTGCAAATGGCCGCGCAGACTTAGCCGCTCTTGAAATTCCGACAAGCATCGTGGTCGCAGAGAAAAACGCGGCAGGTCGTCCCGAGCAGTTTCGTATTCAGGCTCGCAAGGGCGGCTCGGTCCTCATCGAGTCAGAAGATTTTCGTCGCGCAATGAATGCCGCAGGAGACCCAAAGTCCAGCATGCGTTCGTGCGATTGTTCCATTCGAATTGCAGGGGGAAATGCAGAGTTTTCTGGGCGCGGATTTGGCCATGGCGTGGGACTTTGCCAACACGGTGCGCAGGATATGGGTCGCAAGAGCAGGACCTATCAAGAGATTCTTGCCCGTTACTATCCTCAATCAATGATCGTGCAGGCTTGGAAATAATCTGTGTTTACTGGACTTGTCCAATCCGTCGGCACAATCGCTCATCACACAGCAACCGCAAGTGGAAAGCACATGGTCATCCAATGTGGCGAGATGGCGTCGCGACTTCGCCGTGGTGATTCGGTCAGCGTTCACGGCGTGTGTTTGACAGCAGTCGAAATTCGCTCGGGTCAATTCGAGGTTGATGTCATTCCTCAAACTCTTTCGATGACAACACTCGGTGCAATGTCCGACGGGGATTCAGTCAATCTCGAACCGGCACTGCGCATGGGAGATCCGATGGGGGGTCATATCGTGCAGGGCCATGTCGATTCAATCGGCGAAATTTCTCTCGTTGATCGGACGGATGGCCAGTGGCGCATTCGAGTGAAGTCACTGCGCAACGATCGCGATTCTCTGGCACTCATCACTGCGCAAGGTTCGATCACCTTAAACGGCGTATCACTGACGATTGCACATTGCAACACAGATTGGTTTGAAGTTGCGCTGATTCCAGAAACTCTTGCACGCACGACTCTTGGCAAAGCGGTGGCTGGAGATCGCGTCAACATAGAAATCGATTCGGTTGCACGGATGATTGATCAAGCAGTTCGTCGATACCTTGACGCGCGATAGTCCGCCACGCTGCAGTCAGTTCAAATCCCAGTCCAACTCGCACAAAGTAAAGTCAGATCGTCGATCTGTGGAAAGTCGTCCGATTCTTCGTCGAGTCGTTTGTTGATGTTCTCAATGAATGCTTGCGAACTTTCGACCGATGCGAATTCATTGAAGACATCCAAGTATCTATGGTTGGGCAATCGTGGCGCAGAAGGATCGTGACCCAACTCTGGGAATGCCTGCTCGAATCCGTCGGTATAAAAAAGAAGCTTGTCGCCTGCAGAAAGAGTGATCACCTTTTCGGTGAAAGTTTCGTCTTCAAATACTCCTAGAAGTCCGCCGACAGTTAGAATCGCTTCGCACGTACCTCCGCGAGAAATCCGCATCATCGGAAGATGCCCAGCACTTGCAACAGTGAGTTGTCGATTGCGTGTATCGATGATCGCATAAATTGCAGTTGCGAAACGCGTGGTTCGCCCAACGCGAGTCATCATGTCTGCATTCACCTGAGTGAGTGCCTCGCTTGGGGAAAGAATGCGATAAGAATTTCCATTGATCTCTTTCGTTGGGAGACTTCGAGAAATGACCAATGTCAGCAGCGCTGCAGGCACGCCATGGCCTACCGCGTCCGTTACAAAGAGTCCAAGATGATGCTCGTCCAGACGCATGACGTTATAAAGATCGCCTGAGACATAGGCGGCAGGCCGCCAGAGAGCCGCCGATGCAATTCCCCCGAGGGTAGGCAATATGCGCGGCAGAAACTCTCGCTGAACGCTGGCTGCCAATTGTAATTCTTCTTGAATATTGTCGATCTGGTTGCGCAATCCACCAGAAAATTTTATCGCTGATGCCGTGTCAAGTTGCAGTCGTCGAATCTCTCGTTGTCGCGCGATGAGTGCGGACAAAGCTGTCGCCAAATGTTCTGGTCCAAGTTGCGGGTCAAGCACAAATGAAATTCCCGCGGGCGCATCTTGACTCCCGCCAAATTCTGCACAAAGTGCGACGACAGGAATCATCGAAGAGATCGCCTCCTCGATTGCAGGTGACTGCATGTTTTCGACAGTTGGAGCGCCGACAACTACTAACACTTGCACTTCTCGGACAGCCATTGCAATAGAAATAGGTTCGCGCTCGTTCATAACCCGAGCATCAAAATCGAACCGTTCACAGAGCACCCGCGCCACCGTTTCGTGCGTGTCGCCAGGCTGAAGCGACATGACTGCAATTTGTGGTTGCAGAGTTCGCCGAGATTGATGTTGTGATGGAATTGCCAAGAGAATCAAATGGTAATGAATCGCTAGTATTTTGGGTATATGGCAAACAAACTCTCATCTGCTGAAATCACTGCGAAAATGTTATGCGTCCCACAATGGTCCCGCTCTGGAGATTTGATTGAGCGGACTTTTGCTTTTCCAGATTTCATCGCATCGATGCGATTCGTCAATCAGATGGCAACTGAAGCAGAGCGCACACAGCATCACCCTGACATTCTCGTCAAATACAACAAAGTCACGCTTGGATATTCAACACATGATGCTGGTGGATTGACGGTCAAAGATTTCGATGGTGCGATCGCTGCTGATACGGCGTGCGGAATCTGAACAAGCCCGCCTGATCGAGCCCGCCTGAACAAGAACTTTACTTCGTATCTTTCGTGCTTCGCATCAATTCCTGTCGAACATATGTCGCTCGCACTTCTCGATCAGCTTCTTCGCTTTCGAGTGAACGAGGATCGATCAGAGAAAGATGCGCTGGTTGCACTTGTAGAAGCAAGCGCTGAATAGTCGTCAGTTCAATCGGAAGAAGCCCCATCACCACACCGAAGCGCATACGACTGAGATCCTTGGTCGCCGCATCGGCAGTCAACAATCGCGCTGCGCTCAAATTTGCATGTGACCGAAAGACGATGTCTTCGATTCGGCTTCGATAACGGGCAAGAGCCGCGGTGCGGGCTTCGCGCTCGTATCCGATCAAGCGAGGAAGCACGATGCCGTTGAATTCTTCAAGCAGTGCATCTTCGGTTGCTCCAAGAGTTGTTTGATTCGAAAACTGAAAGAAATCTCCGATCGATTCCGAACCTTCGCCGTAATAACCGCGCACAGCAAGATGCAGTTCCTTTGCCGCGCGCTTGATTCGATCCGTTTCCTTCATAATCTGCGCGCCTGGTAGATGGAGCATCGCACTCATGCGAATGCCACACCCAACATTTGTCGGGCAGGCAGTCAGATATCCCCATCGAGGATGAAATGAAAAATTGGTGCAATTCGCCAGCGCATTTTCGAGTGCGAATGCCTCCTTGAATGCATCGGATAATCGAGACCCTGCGCAAAGAAATTGAATGCGCAGATGATCTTCTTCATTGACCATAATGCTTGAATGTTCGTCGCTGGAAAGAGCGAGGGCACGCGGTCCGTCGCTATTGGCAAAGTGACGCGAGACAAGGTGCCTTTCAGAAAGCAGAATGCGATCACGCGATGGCGCGGATTGCAATTCGATCCACCGCATTCCGTGATCGTGATCGGTTCCATTGCAAGACTGATCAACTGCGCGGCGAACAACGCGCATGATTTCTTGTCGTACTGGATTGCTTGCTCGACTGATGAAGGGAAAACCAGAGATGTTGCGCGCCAAACGCACGCGACTTGTCACGACGACATCGGAATCTGGCCCGACTTGGGACATTGCAGCAGAGAAGGGCTGGCTCATGGCGATGGAGAATCCAATGCCTTCAGTTCGTCTCGCAATTTCGCAGCGCGTTCGTATTGTTCCGCAGCGACTGCAGCTTCAAGATCACGCATCATCTTCACGCGCAAGTTCTGCACGCGTTCGATTTCCGCTCCGCCTACTGGGCTTCTTCCCAAATGATGTGTCGCACCATCTTGCGCACTCTCGATAACTTTTTCGATCATCGGCATGAACGCGTCATAACACGCAGGGCATCCCAGCGTTGCGGACTTTCGAAAAATCGTGAAAGTCAAACCGCATGCAGCGCACTTTGCAGATCGTTCTTTGCTCTTGGCGGCTTCAACTTTCGCAACAGATCCAAGCTTTGGAAAAATATCTGCGAGATGTTGCTCGACTGGCAGCGGATATCCAGCAGCGATGGCATGATCCGAGCACAAGTGAACTTCTTTCGAATCGCCGCCTTTGATGACGATTTCGTGGACAACAGCGGGCTTATCGCAATGATCGCAGTTCATTTCTGAACCACCACTCGGCGAATCTCCGCAAGTTGCCCCAAGAGAGCAGGCATGCGATCAAGAAGTTGAATCGTCGATCGATCACTCAGCGAAGCCGCGGGATCTGGATGACACTCAAGAAAAATTGCATCAACACCAGCCGCAACTGCAGCGCGCGCAAGCAGCGGTGCATGATGAGGATTCCCGCCACTTGTCTCACCTTCTCCAGGTTTTTGTGTCGAATGAGTTGCATCAAAGCAAACGGGAACGCCCATCTGCATCATGTCGCCGACACCAGCGAAGTCATTCACAAGTCTGTGATATCCAAAGAACGTGCCGCGTTCAGTCAACATAATTTGTTTCGCACCACTCTCACGCAATTTGCCGATCGCTCCAACCATTTCGACGGGAGCCATAAATTGTCCCTTCTTCACATTCACTGCTCTGCCAGTTGCCGCCGCGGCTGCGAGCAAGTCGGTTTGCCGCGCGAGGAATGCAGGAATCTGCAAGATGTCGACAGCCTGCGCGGCGCGCGCTGCTTGTTGTGGTTCGTGAATGTCAGTCGTGACAGGCACGCCCAAAGCAGATTTCAATTTCGCCAGCATGTCGCATCCACGTTCCAACCCAGGGCCGCGCGCGCTCTTGATGCTCGAACGATTCGCTTTATCGAAGCTTGCTTTGAAGACAAATGAAAGTCCATGCTTTGCGCAGGCATCACGCATCGTTTCGCCGATGCGCATGTTGATTGCATCGCTTTCCAAGATGCATGGACCGGCAATAATCAGCAGGGGACCATAGGTTCCTGGACCCAAAGTCGATGGTGACTGCGAAAAAAACAAGGTGGTGTCAAGCGCCATTTTTAGTTTTTTCCAGTCAAAATAATCGTCATATTCATTGGCATTGCATCCTATTTTATCCGATAGTTCAATTGAAGGTGCGCACATTCCGTGCGTCTTCAGGAGGCTAGGAATGAGCGATTCAAATCAAGACAAATTCCCTTCAGACAAATTCCCAGAAGATTGGCAAGGCTTTACCGAGATGGTCGAACGCTTGCTGAAGGGTTGGTATCAACAAAAGCCAGTCGAAATCATTTCTCCACTCAATTTGACAATTGATGGCAAGGCCTTGGGCCTCGAGAATCTCTTTCGCATGGTTCAGCAGGATCCCCAGCGCGGTCACGCGTTTGTGCGAAGTTATTTTGAGAGAATCTTCGAGGGCGATTCGGTCGGCTCAAGTTTGATCCCGTTCGCCGTCGCGCGTCATCGAATCATGCCTCGCATTCAGCCCGAGTCGATCTTCGAAGGCGTTGATCGTCAATCGATTGCACATTTGCCGTGGGTCAATGGAACGGTGATCGTCTTTGTGCTCGATATGCCGGAGATGACCGTCAGCGTTTCTACGGAGCAAATGATTCGGTGGGGGATTGGGCCGGAAGATCTCGAAGAAATTGCCCGACAGAATCTTGGTTCATACGCACCCGATCTTCAAGTGCAAGTGATCGCAAGTCACGACGGAGGGCGCGCCGCGCTCTTGTCTTTGAAAGATGGATATGACGCAGCTCGACTTCTTCTGTCGAAGTTGCATGAACGGCTGGCAAAAGAATTGCGTGGCGATTTCTATGTCGCAACGCCTGCGCGCGATGTCTTCATAGCACTTTCGTATGGTCCAGATCCTTTTCTTGATCGTATTCGTGCCAGAATTGCTCGCGATTATTCGCGCTTGCCTTATCCGATCACCAGCGATTTCTTCATCGTGACCCGAGATGGGGTTGCGGGGACTTCCAAAGCTGCGTAGTAACCTCCACTGATATGAAGGTCGAACCAATCCTCGCCGAACTCAATCGTCAACGCAATGATCTTTCCAAGGATCCCACCGATATCGAATGGTTTGCATTGCATCACGCATTCTGTTTCATCTCCTATCACATGGCTGACTTTCAGAAATATCTCGATGAAGTCGTGAAGCCTGGCGATCCGAAGCCGGAGTAGGCGTCGCAATCAAACACATCGGCAAATGTCTCCCGCTGTTCATGCAGCCGACTTTTCGTACGATGAGTTGATGCGAACAACTTTTCTTGCAGGCATCATCATTCCAGCACTTGGATTTTTCGGATGCGTGCCGCACAGAATGGGGCAAAGCGATGCGTCGTCAAGTACTGAGCAGCGCACGTACATGGAGCAACAGGTCAAGTTCGATCAACTGCGGGCCGAATTGGCACCGCTCGTTCGGCAGATTTCCGTGGTCTTGCCGTTGGATTGCAATACTGCGCTCGGGCAGATTTCCGATGTGCAGACACGTGAAACATTGCTTGACATCGCGGCGGGCGCAGGAATTTTTGCCGCAATGCAAATGTCAGCTCCAGATCCGCGGGTTGGATTGACTAACCTGTTGATTACTGGCGAGTCGATTCGAAATGCACTTGCAAGTGCTGCCGATTCTGGACCCTATCCCTCGCTTCGGCCGATGATCGCAACACTCGATGTAATCGAAGCAGACTTGTTCATCCTTGGAGATAAGTGGCTGACGCCCGAGGTGATCTCAGAGGTCCGTTCGGTTACCACCCGATCGGAGTCAATTGACAAGACGCCATTGGCAGCATTGCTGACAGTGAATGAAATGCTTGCGACACGATTCAAAATGCCAAAGAGCATTCAGATCGATTCTTCATTTGTTCAGTTTGACGACAACGGTGTGCTGGAGCGCGGCCTGGGCGAAATCCATGCGGTGCGACTTGCCGCGCAAGAAGGTGGAGCTGTTTTCGCGCAGTTGCCTCTGGCGATGGAGTTTCGTTTGCGGCGCGCGCTCGTCGCGACGCTGAATGATCCTTCCTTTCAGAAAATCCAAGCGGAATTCTCCTCCATGTCTGTGCAGATGAATGATTTGAAAGAACTTCAAGCACTGCAAGGTTTGCAGCACCTCAAGTCACTGGAAGAGTTGAAAATGCTTGATTCAATGAAGAATCTCGAAGACTTGAAGAATCTCGACGCTTTGAAGAATCTCGAATCGCTGAAGGGTCTCGATGCGCTCAAGAACTTGGAAGCACTGAAGAATCTTGAAATGGTGAAGGAACTTCAGAATCTTCGTTCGCTGAAAGGACTCGAGAGTCTTGCGGAATTCAGATGGATTGCGTCAGTGGCAGTTCTATTAGGTCTCATCGCTCAAGCATTGATCTTGGCCTGGGCTGCCCGCCGATTTGCGGCGAAGTGACTCCTAGCGTTTGCTCAACGGCGTTGGCTTGACCGCCACACCGACCTCTCCACCCACTCCATTACACTCCCAAACATAACAATGAGCGACACACGCGATTACAAGACCACTCTGAATCTTCCTAAGACTGCATTTCCGATGAAGGCGAATCTCGCCCAAGCGGAGCCTGCGACACTTGCCCGTTGGCAGAAGCAGGGTGTCGCTGCTGCGATTACTGCATCACGCGTGAACGCGCCGAAGTTTGTTTTTCACGATGGCCCGCCGTATGCAAATGGTTCGATCCATGTTGGCCATCTCTTGAACAAAGTCTTGAAAGACCTTGTTGTGCGCAGCGCAATCATGGAAGGTCGCGGATGTCATTATGTTCCTGGATGGGATTGTCACGGACTTCCGATCGAACATCGCGTGATGACTGGCTTGGTTGAAAGTGGCAAGGCTGCGAAACTCGAAACGCTTTCCGACGAACATCGGCGCATGGCGATTCGCCGCGAGTGTGCGACATACGCAGCGAAGTTCATCAAGACGCAAGCCGCACAAATGCAGCGACTCTTGACGCTGGCGGATTATGAGAATCCATATTTCACGATGCAGCCTGAATATGAAGCTGGCACGCTGGAAGTTTTCGCAGGGCTATTGGAAAAGGGATATGTCTTTCGCCAATTGAAACCTGTGCACTGGTCGATTGCAAATCGGACCGCGCTTGCAGAGGCGGAGTTGGAATATGAAGATCGCGTCGATCCTTCGATCTATGTTGACTTCGAAGCCGCGGACACATCGAAAGTGGACGCAGCCTTCGGCATCGAGTGCGAATGCAAACCATCGTTCATGATTTGGACGACGACTCCATGGACTTTGCCTGCAAATCTCGCAATTGCCGTGCATCCAAGACATAAATACGCGCTCGTCGAAATGGATGGCGCACTGACGATCGTCGCAGCAGAAATGCTCGACAAAGTGGTCGCTGTTGTTGGCGCGACTGCGGTCAGCAAGAAAGCAGAAGCCCTCGGATCTGCGCTTGTGGGTCTTGAATATCGCCATCCATTCTGCGACCGAACCAGTCGCATCGTCGCTGCGGAATATGTCACGATGGAAGATGGAACTGGATTGGTGCACACTGCTCCAGGTCATGGCGATGATGATTACCGCACGGGTCTGCGAGAAGGCCTAGAAATTTATTGCCCCGTTCGTGATGATGGAACATTCGACGAGACTGCTCCACAGTGGCTGCAAGGCAAAGTCGTTTGGGATGGCAATGCATTGGTCATCGAGCATTTGCGCACGAGTGGTCACTTGGTGCACGCGCTGCAATTCACTCATTCGTATCCACACGATTGGCGCAGTCGCACGCCAGTGATTTTCCGCGCAACCGAACAGTGGTTCATCGGAGTCGATCGAGCTGCAGGAACTCCTGCTGGCGCGAGCGCAACCGCAGGTTCAGGCGCAGCCGCTGGTTCAGCCGAACCCACATCGCTTCGAGCGATGGCGCTTGAAGCCGTCAACAAAACAGTCAAGTTTTTCCCAGAGTGGGGGCGCAATCGACTTCGGGGAATGCTTGAAAGCAGGCCTGATTGGTGCATCAGTCGTCAGCGTTCGTGGGGACTTCCAATTCCCGCATTCCGTCAAGCAGATGGAAGCGTCTTCATGACAGCCGCCAGCGTGCGCGCGATCGCGCACTGCGTCAAGACCAAAGGCAGCGATGCGTGGTTCACGCTGCCGCCAGCAGAATTGCTTGCCGCATATGACGCATCGAAAGATTCTGATGCGCCCAAGGGTTTGGACATCGCTTCGCTGACAAAGATGCAAGACATATTCGACGTTTGGTTTGAAGCAGGATCGTCGTGGCATTCGGTCATGCAACAGCGCGGCGTTGGATTTCCAAGCTCGCTCTATTTGGAAGGATCCGATCAACACCGAGGATGGTTTCAGTTATCTCTGTTGCCTGCGCTTGGCGTGACCGGCAAGCCGCCATTTGATGCGCTCGTCACTCACGGATTCTTAGTCGACAAAGATGGTCGCAAGATGAGCAAGAGTTTGGGCAACGCATTAGAAGTCGACACGCTGCTGAAGGATTATGGCGCCGAGGTCGCGCGCTGGTGGGTCTCTGGCGTGGCATACGACGGCGACATTCGAATCGACTTGGATTACTTCAAGGTGGCAGGTGATTCGTACCGAAAAGTGCGAAATACACTACGTTTTCTGCTGTCAAATCTCTTTGATGCACCGGCGTGGAGCGATGAAGAAGTTCGCGCACTTGCGCTTGGCGCACCGCCAGAATCTCTCTGCGGATGGCTGATGGGCGAACTCGCACATCTCGAAGCCGAAGCTCGAGCGGGATATGCCGCATATGACTTCCGTAAAGTCCATCTTGCGATTTTTAATTTCTGCAACGAGACGCTCTCTGCGATTTTCTGTGCCGCCGCGAAAGACCGTTTGTACTGCGACGCTGCCAACAGTCCTCGTCGTCGCACCACGCAAGCAGCAGCGCGCGTGACGATGGAAGTGCTCTGCAGATTGCTTGCGCCGATCCTTCCCCATACCGCAGAAGAAGCATGGACATCACTGCGCGGTGATCAAGCTGGCGAAAATGCGCCAGTGCTTTTTACGCAGACTCATTATGGTTTGAAGGCAACACGCGATGCACGCTGGGTCGATGTGATGATCGCGTGCGCTGCTGTCTCCAAGGCACTCGAAGTCGCCAAGGCAACTGGCATCGACAATCCACTCGATGCTGCGGTGATCATTCCAGATCAACATGGGACGCTCGCGCCATTCTTGCCAGAGCTTGCCGACTTGTGCGGCGTCTCGCAAGTAACGCTCGATCGATCTGCAACAAGCGTTGTTGTTCGCGATCTTCGCCAAGATGGCGGCGCAGGTCGTTGTGACCGTTCATGGCGCCGCGATGGCACGGTGCGGGTTCGATCCGACGGCGGGGCGCTGAGCGACCGCGACGCGCTTGCGGTCGGGGTATAAGCCGCTGTTCTGAAAAGAGATACGCAAAAATGGCCGCGATTTTTTGACTTTGTCAACTGGTTGATTAAACTAGTTGTATGAAGCATGAAGTCGGATCATTCGAGGCAAAGACGCGTCTTTCTGAACTCTTGCGATTGGCCGCAAGCGGTGATGAAATCGTCGTGATGCGCCGAGGCGAACGGATCGCAGTCATCGTGGGCAAAGATCGTTACGACCAACTCGTGCAACCAATCAAGAAAGATTGGCGAGAGTCATTGATGGAACATCGCAAATCGCTTCGCAGTTCGGGACAAGCGATTTCAACGCAGCAGTTCGAAGCAACCATGCGCGAGTCAAAGGCGCAGCGCCGATGATTATTGTTGATACGTCTGCGGCAGTCGCAATCATTCTTGCTGAGCCGCGCTCGCAAGCCGCATGCGATGCAATGACGAACGAGGATCTCTTGCATGCGCCGAGTCTCTTGATTTATGAAGTCGCCAATGCGCTTGCGACATCTGTTCGCAATGATCGAATTGGAGAATCGCAGAGTCGTCTTGCAGCGGCGCAGTTCGCTGCACTCCCGTGGTCATTTGAAACTCATTCGGGCGCACTGAGGATTGAAGCGATTTTGGATATCGTGCACCGACATAGTTTGACAGCTTATGACGCGAGTTATCTCGAACTCGCCGTTCGCTGCAGTTGTCCACTGTTGTCGCTTGATGTCGAACTTCGCAGTGCTGCGAAAAAAGAAGGAGTATCTGTTTTGCCGATTCGTCTTGCAGTTCAGGCTTAAAGGCTCAGGCTTAAATCAGCTGACTTTGGAACCAGCTTTGACTGGCTTTTCAACCGTCAGCAGAACAACATTGCGTTCATCTGGACCAGGTTTTGCTTCTGGTTTCACTTCTGGTTTCGCCGCCGCCGCTGCGACTGGCGCTTGTCCATCAGCCGCAACTGCCGCAACGTCAGGCGTCACAACAGCAAGTTCCTTCAAGTCACTCGCAGCAAGAATCATTCCCGCGCTGATTTCTCCGCGCAATTGGCGTGGTTCCAAGTTGGCCACGATGATCACTTGCTTGCCGATGAGAGTCGTTGGGTCATACCACGCTTTGATTCCAGCGCAGACTTGACGACCTTCTGGAGTTCCATCATCAAGGCGAATCTTTAGCAATTTGTCTGCATTCGGATGCGCCTCCGCACTCAATACAGTTGCAACGCGAAAATCAATTTTCGCAAAGAGGTCGTATGCAATCGTTGGAAGCGGTTCGCTCATTGACCGGCCTTGGCAGGTGCGACAGGTGCATCTTTTTTGCCATCCGCGCCATCCGCGCCATCCGCATCATCAGCATCATCCGCGCCTTCGCCATCCTTTGCCTTCGCAGGATTCGCAAGCGTGAAGCCATTGCGAGCGATGAGCGCTTCGAGCGTGAAAAGATCTTGCGGACTTCCCGTAGCTTGATCCGAAGCAACCACAGATCGGAATCGTTGGTTCATTACAAGCTCAGGAATCTCGCCGCGATTCATCTGTGAGATGCCGTCAATACGAACGACGACCATGGCAAGTTTCTCTGGTGCTGGAATGACAAGGGTCCGATCTGAGACGGGCATATCAGTGATTTGTGTGCCACCAGTTGGAAGGCTCATCGCTTTTTCAACAACAGCTTTCACAACCGCTGCATCCGAACCCAAAATCGGCAATTGCCCTGGGAATTTCATCCCATATTGAAGGAACTGCTTTTCGCCTTGACGAAGATCGCGATATTGCTGGACCGAAGTGCCGTATGTCGTGGCAACTGCGCCTAGACCTTGATCGAGTGCCTCGCGTTGAATCTCGGACGTCATCCCAACCAACTTCTCATATCGATGCAAACGATTTACGTCGGCGATCAACGCATCGCGCACGATGTCAACTGATGTTGGTGCATGTGATGCTTCAACTTCAGTCACGCGGAATACGAACAGATCGCCAGCAGCGTCTTGCAGAACTGGGCTTGTGACGCCGATCTGTGCAATCAGAGTTGTCTTTGCACCGAATTCACGCAGCGCTTCGACGAGTTGCCCAGCATTCACCGGTTGTGCGCCGAAGCGAGTTGTGGTTGCAGTTCCCAGGCCAGATATCGCAGCGACATCTTTCGGTGAAGTCCAATTTTCGCCGCTCGTCGAGATTGTTGGAACTGGGATTGTGAATTTCTGCGCAACTTCTGCAGCAAGTTGCGTCAGTGGAAACTGTTTCGCAACCCACTCAGCCGGCAATGTGTAATAGCCGTTGACCTGCGGCATCCCGCGCATCGACAACTGCATGCGATCTGACATGAACTTGGAGATTTCCTTGCTTTTTTCTGCGATTGTCGCGGTCAAAACCTTCGCCTTGACTGCATCGCGTGATCCGTCGAAAGATGCCGCGTCGGCAGTGCTAGAGAGCGCAGTCACTGGAAACTCGAGCTGATGTTCCATCCAATACTTTCGCAGTTCGATGTTGGAAAGAGCAGGGCTTTGTTCGACAATCGCGGTGATCGACGCGGTCGGAATCATGAGCCATTCCATCTTGACTCGGTCTGAGATGCGATAACCAAAGCCAAATTTTCCTTCGCCCGCTGCGACTGCACCATATGCAGTGAGTTGCTCTTGAAGGACAGCTTCGGTTGGAGTTTCGACTTCGACCTTTGACTTCACGCCATCGAGGACAACGAGTTCGCCAGAGACTGCGGCCAACAATGCAGCAGCAGATTGTTCGAGTCGCGGAGCGGACAAGCGAGCAGGACCACTCGTGACAAGGTTCACATATCGAAGAACGCCGTTGAGTTTCGCAATCGTCTCAAAGACTTCCGTTGGCGTTTGTCCGCCTTCGCGGCAAAGTCCCGCAATCAAGTTCATCTCCGGAACTTTGTTTGCAGCTGCCATCGCCGCCAATCGAGCTTGTCCATCTGCAGCGCCGCCGACAAGACCCGCGCGCTCTGCTTCGAGCGTCAGCAAATACCAGTGGATCGGATCTTTTTCCAGCCCAAGCGCACGAACGGTCGGATCGCCGAGCATTCCGATGACGCGTACTTCTTGCTGCAATCGTGCGCGATCACCTTCCGTAACAGTCACGCCATCGATCGTGGTCGCCCATGTTGCGCGGCCAATCAAGAGTTCCGTCAAGAATGAACTGCTCTTGTCAAAAACCAGCCAAGAGACCATCAGGAATGTCATACCGACGATCAAGATCCAACGCGATACAGTTTCGTTTTTTCGGAAAAATTTTAACATGATGGGTGCCCTCTATATTCTTTGTATGCGTTTCAGTTTGTTCTGTCGGTCGATTCTATCTGTTGTTATAAAAAAAACGCGCGGACGTTGTTCGTCCGCGCGTTCTATAAATCAAACTTCACACGATCAGCGATAGAATTCGACGATGAGATTGGTGTTCACGTCGAATGGTATTTGTTCGGACGAGGGGGTCGCCAACACCTTGACGGCCAACTCTGCGGGATTGACTTCGATCCAACCTGGAACGACGTGTCCTGCGAGGCTTTCCATATTCTCGCGAACGAGTTTATGAAGACCATCACGCATCGTGATGACCATGCCTGGTTCGCACGCATATGACGGTCGATCAACCTTGCGGCCATTGACCAAGACATGTCCGTGAACCACGATTTGACGAGCTGCCCAAATCGTTCGGGCAAATCCAGCGCGTCGGACCAAGTTGTCCAATCGGCGCTCAAGATTCTGAAGCAACACTTCGCCAGTGTTGCCCTTGCTGCGACCTGCCTCGGCGAGGTAGCGGCGGAATTGTCGTTCGAGCACGCTGTAGTGATAACGCAGCTTCTGCTTTTCATCCTTGCGAATGCCGTATGGCTTTGCGCGCTTTCCGCGGAAGCCGTGCATGCCAGGAGGCGTCAATTGTCGCTTTGCGGTGTGCTTCGGGATGTCCGCAATCGGAACACCAACGCGACGGGAGAGTTTGACTTTAGGACCTGTATAGCGTGCCATGGGTAGTCACGCATTGAACACCATTCAAGCGCAAATGTCAAGACAATGGGAAGCGCGGAGTCTTGGAACGCTTCGGGGCGGTCGCCGATCCATGCAAAGAGGGGTTTATAGCCCCACTTTCAGCTAGTAAGACCGCGAGTCGCTGCGCTTGCACCAGTTGAGAAAAGCGCGATTCAGGACGCGATATCCGCCTGGAGTTGGGTAATCGCCGGTGAAATACCAGTCGCCGGTGTGATTCGGCATCGCTCGTCGCAGGCCTTCGATGGTCTGATAGACGACTTCGACCTCGCCGCGCCACTCGCCGGTCTTTGGACGGATCAACCGCGCGATCTCGGCGGAGATCTCATCTTGGGTGAATCTGTCATAAATCAGCCGCACGTGATTTTTCATTCGGTCTGGCGGCAAAGAGTCCTGCGCCTTGCAGAGCGACTCGACTTCATCGAGGACTGCATCATCGCCGCGCGCTCGAAGCAAATTGATCGCTGCTTCGAATGCAATGAAGCGACCGAGTTGACTCATATCGATTCCGTAGCAGTCCGGATAGAGAATTGGCGGTGCGCTACTGGCAACAAGAATGCGCGCGGGATTCAATCGCGAAAGAATAGTAATGATCGAATCACGAAGAGTGGTTCCTCGAACGATCGAATCATCGACTGCGATCAGCGTGTCGCCGGGTCGAACTGTTCCGCGAGTGATGTCATAGACGTGACTGACCAGATCGCGTCGCGCAGCATCATGCGTGATGAATGTCCGCAGTCGTTGATCCTTATGCGCAACTTTTTCCGCGCGCACGCGCACATCCATCAGCGCGCGAATTCGATCGGGAGTTGCCTTTCCTTCCGCAACAAGTTGGCAGACTTCGTCGGCGGCGCGTTCGCGCATGATGCGTTCGGTTTCCTGAATAAGTCCCAGGTATGCACTCTCAGATGTGTTGGGAATGAAGGAGAAAACAGCATGATCGACGGATTCTCCAAGTCGTTCCAGAATGCGCGGCGCCAAGTTTTCGCCCAAGCGTTTGCGCTCGTCATAGATTTCGTGATCGTTGCCGCGACTGAAATAAATTCGCTCGAATGAGCATTGACGAATCGGCCGCGGTTGCGCGAAGCGTTGAATCGCAATGGTTCCATCTCGCTTAACGCTCAGCACGTGTCCAGGTTCAAGTGGCTGAATCGCCTCGACGGGAACATTAAACACTGCGGCAAGAGCAGGGCGTTCGCTGGCAACTGCAACCACATCATCGGTGATCACCATGAATGCAGGACGAATGCCAGCAGGATCTCGGCAGGCGAAACAATCGCCATTGCCAAGGAGAGCGCCGAGTGTGTATCCGCCGTCAAACTTTTCGGTCGCGCGTTCCAAGATGCGGCCATAATCCAATTGGGTTGAAACTTCTTTGGCAAGTGCGCGCCCTTCGAGAGCTGCGAAAGATCCAGGACCCATTGTGGAAATCAGATGGTCGTGTTCGCGGTCAATCGAATAGCCGATCTTTTCCAAGACCACGCCGGTGTCGCTGCCCCCAACGGGAGAAAGTCCATATTCCACGAGCAAATCGAAAAGCTCGGGAGAATTGGTCAAATTAAAATTACCTGCAAGCGCCAGATTTCTGCTGGCGATGATCGATCTGCGCACAAATGGATGGCAGGCATCCGCAGATCGTCCGCCGAATGTGCCGTATCGCAAATGTCCCAGCAGCACTTCGCCAAGAAGCGGCAACTTTTTCTTGAGATCGAGAATCGAAATCGCACGCAGTTCTTCTTCGCTCATGCTGCGCGCAGGTGTCAGTGCATCGTCAAACAGTCGCTCCACTGGATTGCGCTTACCGCTGCGCGCGCGTTCGAGAAATGGTTCACCCGCTGGCATGTCAAAGCGCACGCTTGCGATGCCTGCGCCGTCTTGTCCACGATTGTGTTGCTTCTCCATCAAGAGATAGAGCTTGCGAAGTCCCCATGTTGGGTCGCCGTACTGCTCCTGAAACCAAGTGATTGGCTTTCGCAGGCGGACAAGTGCAAGTCCACATTCATGTGTGAGTCGATCACTCATGGAGAGTGCAGAAGGTTAGCGGATGCGAATGGAGGCGTGGCGATGTGCAAACGCCGTGAATTCAAGCGATTGCAGGTTCGGATCGGCGAACGCACAGAATGGGAGTGGGCTCGTATGGCCGACTGATCGTCAGCGATGCCTTGATCGCGGGCAGTTGCGCGTGAAAGAATTCGCGCACTAATGTGGGGCAATTGCAATCTTGCGAAAGATGGAGCAAGACCAAGTGTCGCACAGATCCGTTGGCGGTCAAGGCGCGCACGGCCTCGACCGATTGAACGTTGGACAAATGGCCTCGGCCTCCCATAATGCGCTGCTTGAGAAATGCTGGTCGTGGAGAATTGCGCTGCATCTCTTCGTCATAGTTGCTCTCGATCGAGAGCATGTCCAGATCCGCGAACGCTTCGAGCAATTCATCGCTGACAGAACCAAGATCTGTTGCATGTCCGATGTGGGCGTTTTCAGAATCGAAACGAAATGCAGTTGATCCGATCTCGTCGTGGGGAACTTTGACGAGTCGAACATCCGCTGTCTTGCCGAGTGCGAATGCAGCATCCATCGGTCGCAGACATTCTGCGGGAACGCCAGAAGCAAGCGCCAATTCTGCATGCGCGCGGCGCACGATCACCGGTACTGGAGCGCGTTGCAATTGTCGCGCCCACGAAGGTGACCAATGATCGCGATCAAGATGTGTCAGAAAGATCGCGCGCAGCGTGTGAAATCGCGCTGTCGCACTTGCGGCGACGAGTGCGGTGCGCACGCCACGAGGAGTCAGTCCCGCATCAACCAAGATGAATTTGCCTGAATCGTCGAATGAAATTGCAGTCGCATTTCCGCGTGAGCTGCTGCCAAGAACGCAAATCGATGCGCTCATCGTGATTGTCCTGCGGAAAAAAAGGAGGTCTCTTTCATGATGCGATCCTTGCACTGTCTTCGCTGACTGAAGCGCGTTCCATGCGCTCGTTTATTCACTGCTGGTCTGACGACCATGCGTACTTACGATACCTCGTTTGGAGGATTCGACGAAGGAAATATATTCGTCAATCATCGGCTCTCCTGCGCGCGTTCGCAAAACTTCCAGAGCATTCTTTGGCAGCATTCGACTTCGGCAAAGCGTGGTGTATGCCCATCGAGCTGCATCGATCGAAGCGGATGGGATTCCAGATCGACGCATGCCAACAATGTTCAGGCCGCGCGCATAATTTGTGTTGGTCACCAAGAAGAATGGGCAGACGTCATAACTTGCTCCAGCAAGTCCGCTGATGAAACAACCGCGGCCGAGTCGCACAAATTGATGCACTCCAGCAGATCCGCCGGTGATGACTCGATCTGCAACATCGACATGACCTGCAAGCAGAGTTCCATTGGCAAGTACGCAGTTGTTTCCCATTGTGCAGTCGTGGCCGGCATGGGAATTCGCCATCCAATAATTACTGTCGCCAATGCGACCGGGAAGTTCCATCTTGGGTCGAGAAATTGTCACCCCTTCACGAAAGACATTGTTCGATCCGATGATGATTCCCTTGCCGGGAAAGTTGGGCGGCGTTCCAAGATCCTGCGGCGCGCAGCCGATGCAAGTATTCGCATAGAACTGGTTGTTCTGGCCGATTGTCAGCGGGCCTTCCAATTGCACTCGAGATCGGAGAATCGTTCCCGCACCGATTGTGATTGGGCCGAGGGTTCCCATCAGGTGGCACCAAGGGCCGATCACGACATCGTCGGCGAGCGTGACATTTCCTTCAATGATCGCAGTGGGGTGAATCGTTGGCACGGCGAAAGAATAGCCCCGCACCCTACGATCGTCGATGATGGATTCCTCCCCCAAGATTCGAAGTGAATTGCCCAGCAAGAAAGATCGCGCAGATTGCGCGGATTTGGTGGACTTCATCGACCTTGGCGCACTCTCCTATGCGCGGGCTTATGCGATTCAGAAAGAAGCTCACGAGCGAGTCGTTGCGGCGCGACCTGAGATGGGCGCGTCATTTTCTGCGCAACTTCGTGCTGGAGAGATTTATCTTCTTGAGCATCATCCAGCTGTCGTGACCGTTTCGAGAAGAATCGACGCGCAAAAAAATGTTTTATTTTCGCAAGAGCAGTTGGCGCAGCGTGGCGTGGAATGCGTGGAGACTGATCGCGGTGGTGACGTGACGTGGCATGGGCCTGGTCAACTTGTCGTCTATTTGATCTTGGATCTCAATCGACTTGGTCTGCGAGTGAATGGATATTTGCGGATGCTCGAAGGCGTGGTCATCGAGACGCTGGCAGATTTCGGCGTCGTGGGCGAGCGTGATCACTGCGCAACTGGTGTCTGGGTGAATGGTCGCAAGATTTGTGCGATGGGAGTTCGATTGTCGCGCTGGGTTTCGATGCATGGGATCGCACTCAATGTCAATCCCGATCTGAAGCAATTCGATTTGATCGTTCCTTGCGGATTGGTTGGTCGAGGAGTCACGAGCCTCGAAAGTGAACTTGCTTCCAAAGCACCCACGTTGGCGGAAGTGAAGAAAGCGCTGGCTTTTCGGCTGAATTGCGCACTTTCTGCAGCGGGCCAAGCAGCGGCAGTGGCGGGAGAATCAAGTTGATGCGGTGCAGGTTCGGGTCTGCACTACACTTCAGGGCTCTCATCAGGTCTGTCGACTTCCAATGAACATTCGCAATTTCTCAATCATCGCACACATCGATCACGGCAAAAGCACATTGGCCGATCGACTCTTGCAGGCGACCAACGCACTTTCGAAGCGCGAGGCGCGTGCGCAATTCTTGGACTCCATGGATTTGGAACGCGAGCGCGGCATCACCATCAAGGCAAGTGCTGTTTCTGTGCAGCACACTTGTGATGGCGAAGATTTCGAATTGAACTTTATTGATACGCCTGGTCACGTGGACTTCACATACGAAGTGAGTCGCGCATTGACTGCGTGCGAAGGTGCGATTCTTGTTGTCGATTCCACTCAAGGCGTGCAGGCCCAAACTGTGGCCAACGCATATCTCGCCGTCGCAGCAGGATTGGAATTGATCCCCGTCATCAACAAGATTGATCTTCCCGCTGCCGATCCCGATGGAGTTGCGATGGAAATCGAACAGGTGCTTGGACTGCCTGCAGAAGACTGCATCTTAGTTTCTGCGAAAACTGGTCAGGGAATTCAAGAATTACTCGATATGGTTTGTCGGAAGTTGCCTGCGCCGCGACCTGCAAAGACTGACAAGCTTCGCGGACTGATTTTTGACGCAAAATATGATGATTATCGCGGTGTTGTGGTCTATGTTCGAATTTTCGATGGCACGTTGAAAGTCGGCGACAAGATTCGCATGATGGGAACTGGTCGACACTTTATGGTCAGCGAATTGACGCGCTATACGCCGCATATCACGCGAGTGAAAGAACTTGGATGGGCACAGGTCGGTTCGATCAGCGCGAGCATCAAGAGTCTGGGCGATGTTCGAGTTGGCGATACGGTGACGCTTGATGGATCACCTGCAGAAGAGGCGCTCGCGGGTTATGAAGAACCAAAGCAGATGGTGTTCTGCGATTTTTATCCTTCGAGCGCTGATGCCGAAACGGGTACTGGCAAGAAGGCAAGTTTCGAAGCACTGCGCGAAGCGATCGAAAAACTCAGTCTCAACGATGCAAGTTTCACTTTCGAGGTTCAGCATTCCGAAGCGCTTGGTTTCGGATATCGCTGCGGATTTCTTGGATTGCTCCACATGGACATCATTCAAGAACGACTCGAGCGCGAAGGTGGCGTTGAAATTGTGCAGACTGCGCCAACGGTCAAATATCTTGTGGACTTAACCACGGGAGAGCAAGTCGAAATTCATAATCCTGCGGATTTGCCAGATCCATCACAAATGGCTGCAATTCGCGAGCCAATTGCAAAGTTGGAGATCATGTGTCCGACCGAAAATATCGGCGACTTGATCAAGTTGTGCGACAGCCGTCGCGGCATTTTTAAGGCGCAGCGATTTCTCAGCGAAGGCCGTCAGATTTTGGATTATGAATTGCCGATGGCAGAGATCATCTATGACTTTTATGACAAGTTGAAATCGCTCACGCGCGGATACGGCACGATGGATTATCACGTTGTTGCATATCGAGCCGACAACTTGGCCAAGGTCAACATTTTGGTGAACGGCGAAGTGGTTGAAGCCCTCAGCTTGATTTGCCATCGATCAACCGCTGAGATTCGCAGTCGTTTGATCTTGTCGAAGCTGAAGAAGCAAATCGATCGACATCAATTCGAAATTGCGTTGCAGGCCGCAGTGGGTGGAAAAGTCATTGCTCGCGAATCGATCCAAGCGATGCGGAAAAACGTGACTGCGAAGTGCTATGGCGGCGATATCAGCCGCAAGCGCAAGCTGTTGGAAAAGCAGAAAGAAGGCAAGAAGCGGATGAAGCAGATCGGATCTGTTTCCATTCCGCAGGAAGCCTTCTTGGCAGTTCTCGAACAGAGCGAGTGATTACGCACTCTTTGCCAGCTGCGAATAGCAAACTTCGGCTTGAACATCAGGCTATTCTTGGGCAATGCGAATGACAGCTTCTATCGTTGCCACCTCCGTGCTTTCAAGCGCGCTTACGGCATTCTTTATGAGTGGTCTCGATCACTCGGCTTCGGCGCGCGTCATGCCGTTGCCGCAGGATCTTGGGCCAGCCGATGCGCTTGTGCTTTCTGGCAAGAGTGATCTGCGCGTCACGAATGTTGATGGGCGAATCAGTTGGTCCGATCAGCCGAGCAGTCGAGCCTTTTCAATTGGCACAGTGCATGTGGGGCGAATTCTTGGCGCGCTCTTGCAGAGCGATAAATTTTCGGCAGAGGAATCTGAATTGGCTTCATCGCGACAGAAAATAGGCGAAGAGTTTGAGGCTCGTTACAAGGCAATGTTGGAGAAAGCAAAAGGAATAGATAAAGACTCGCCAGATTTTCCTGCCGCTCGCGCTGAGTTCGAGGACTTTCAGCAGGAATACACAGCTTGGAGTACGCAGAGCGAAAAGGAAGTAGACGCGATGCGCACACGCCATTATCAAACTGCCTATGCCGATTTGCGTGAAGCGGTCGAAGTCGTTTCCGATCGACGCAAGATTGACTTGGTCATGCGCTTTGTTCCCGCAAGTGACAAGATTGTTTCGGGCGAGGAAGCCAGCATTGCGCAACAGTTGATGGCACGCACATTCTTGCGATCACCAGATTCCATCGACATCACAGAAGACATCTTGACGGAAATGAATTTGCAAGCCCCAAAGAAAGACTAAGTTTTTACGAGCCCAACCATGAACCCATCAACAAAACCATTCTCAGGCCAAGGTCTTCTTATCGTGTTTGGATCATTACTCGCCGGAATGCTGGGCGCATTTCTGGCGCTTTCAGTTTCGGGAACGCCCGCAGTCGCAATGCGAATGTTGCCCACAGATCTGGGGCCTGCAGACGCAATGATTCTTTCTGGCAAGGATGGCAATGTCACTGTGACCAATCAAGAAGGTCGATTGTCATGGTCTGATTCGCCATCGTCTCGGGCATACAGCATCGCATGTGTTTACATCGATCCGATTTTGAAGGGAATTTTGTCTGGAGTTCGATTCTCCAGCGATCGATCGAAGTTTGACGAAGAGGCAAAGACTCAGGGACAGGAATTCGAACGAAAGAGCAAAGCGCTGCAAGAGAAATATCCAGATTTGAAGCAGGGAGATGCCGCGTATGAAAGTGCTCGCGGCGAATACAAGGCACTTCAAGTCGAGTATGAAAAATGGATGACAGCTTTGCAAAAAGTCCAATCCAAGCACATGGCCGAACAAGTCGAGAAGGCATATGGAGAATTGATCGCTGCTGTGGACATCGTCGCGGAGCGCAAAAAGATCGACTTTGTCTATCGATTCATCCCACCAGCACGCGCATTCGAATCATCTGAACTCGCATCTGCAATGATGCAAGTTCAGGCGCGAACATTCTTGCGATCGCCCACTGGAACCGACATCTCCGAAGATGTGATCAAGGAACTGGGACTACCGGCGGCGCCCTAAGTGGATCTTTGGCTAGATCCTTCACCGGCGTATTGACCGGCGGAGAGTTTGATGCGGCTGGCGTGATCGGTGTGATCGGTGTGATTCGCCGAAGTTCGCCAAGCGGTGTCGTCAGCGCCTCGTTCATCGGATCCGAGGATTTTTTAGATCCTGCATCGGATCCACCATCAGATTCAGAATTCTTGGCCCCCGATCGATCTGGGCGATCGACGACCGCGCAAATCACAGGATTCTGCGCAGATCCATCAGAAAGCAATCTGATGTATTGGCCATCGAAACTCCAAGTTCCATTGTGGCTCGCTCTGGAAAGAAGCGCAGGATCGTTTCTTGATGGTGGATTTGCCGAAGGTGGACTTGATTCAAGTTGATACCTCCCATCTGCTGCAAGTATCAAACTTCCGCCGGGACCGCTCCACTTTCCAACATATAAATCTTCGGGTGCGACAGGAGCCACATCAACATGAAGCATGTTGAGCGCTGACCCAGCATCAATAAAAATCTTGCCGTCTGTTCGCCGCATCGGAGCGCGGATTCGCGGCGGCATCACACCTGGATTTTTTCGGTCGACATATGGTTCGAGCCAAATGGTGCGGTAATTCTGCCGATCCCAGCGTCCAATTTTCGAAGGAGGTCGAAAGCGGTTGGGTTGTCCCCACCAGTTGAACGCTCCATCTTGTTTGATGAGCATGATTTCTTCACCATTCGTCCACCAACCGATGATGCTGATTGTTTCCGTTGGGTCAATGTCAAGTTTGGAATTTGCGGGGATGATCGCTGGTGCCGAAGGTTTTTGATCTTGGGCGATAGCTGCAGTTTGCACGCACAAAGCCGTCAAGCACGCAGTCAAAGCGCACGTGTGTTTGATTCGTTTCATTGAGTACTCCTATCTGATGACAGGGAGTCTGATCGTTGGATCAAGATCATCGCTCGGCTGTGCGACCAAGTCATATCCGTCCGAATCCACCACCGTGCACCGAACAAGTTCGCCTGCTGCAAGTGGTTCACGGCTTATGACATGAGTGAGTCCGTCGATTGATGGCGCTTGGTGATACGCGCGGCCAGTGAACATCAATGTTGCCTTGTTCACTCCCGTGGTCGCTTTCCCCTTCGTCGCTCCGCGCGAAGGACCATCAATGAGCACATCGAATTCTGATCGCTGCTCCGCAACAAAGAGCGCGTTTTCGAATGCAATTGATTGTTGCAACTCCATCAGTTCGCCTTCTCGTCGCTTGCTGTCTTCTTCACAAACGCGCAGGGCGGGATCCGCATGCATCGTTCCTGACGGTGTTCCATCCTCGCAGGAATATCGAAAGACGCCCATCGCATCAAACTGCGATCGTTCGACAAATGCGCAGAGCGCTTCGTGATCCGCTTCGGTTTCGCCAGGATGTCCAGTGATCAACGTCGTGCGAATCGACATTCCCGGAATGCGCTCACGCAATTCCTGCACAATATTTTCTTGATGCTCTGCCGTAACATTTCTTCGCATCAGATTCAGCATTCGATTCGTGGCGTGTTGCAACGGCATGTCGATGTACTTCACAACACTTGAAAGTCGTGCGATTGCGTCCATCATTGCAGGAGTGAAGTTGGATGGATATGCGTACATCAATCGCACCCAACCGCTACCGACTTCTTGAACGACCGAGTCGAGTTTTTCCAGCATCCCGACCAATCCACTCTCGTCACCGATGTCCATGCCCCAACTGGTGGTGTCTTGTCCGATCAGATTCAATTCGAAGACTCCGTCATTCAAGAGCATGCGTGCTTCATTGGCGATTGCATCTTTCGTTTTTGAGCGCATTTTTCCACGAATGGACGGAATCGTGCAGAACGAACAGCGTTGATTGCATCCTTCAGAAACTCGAAGGTACGCCCAGTGTCGAGGCGTCAATCGAATGCGATTTTCATCTCCTTCGAAATAGCCAATTCCTCGCCCATCCTTACCTTGCACGGTCAATCCCACAGTTGGAATTCCGCGAGCGGATGCAGCAAGAAGTGCGTTGGATGAAATCCAATAGCCAGGACGAATTCCATCTTCGCCGAGTGTTTCGCGAACGACAGTCGAACCTCGCACTGCATCGATGATGTGATCGCGATCAAAGACGCCAATGAGTGCATCAATTCCAGGAGCCCACTCCAAGATTTTAGCGCGGTGTCTTTGAACTAAACATCCCGCTACGACAACGCGTTTCAGATCGCCACGTTTCTTGCGTTCAAGAGCATCGCGAATCACTTCGAGCGATTCATCTTTGCTCGCTTCAAGGAAGCCACAGGTGTTGACGACAATCGCATCGGGCGCTTCATCTTCGTTGACCAACTTCAATCCATCATTGGCCAAAAGTCCCAACATTTTTTCGCTATCGACCAAGTTCTTGGGACATCCCAAACTGACGAAAGCCACTCGTTCGATTGCGTTACTGCTCATTCTTGGAATACTAGGCATAGAGCCCATATTGACGGATCCATGCCTCGACTTCAGGCGAGACAAGGTCGCCGAGGTTCTGGCCAGATCGCAGGCGCGAGCGAATCTCTGTTGCGCTCAAATCGACTGCTTCAAAGGGCAAAACGGCCTTTTCCCAACGCTCTCCATCCTCGCCCAGTCGCGAAAACTTCTCGTCGAGTTGGGCTGAAAGATCACGCGCAGCAAGGGGAGGTCGAGGGACAATTGCGATCGTCGCCAATTGGTGGTCAATTTCACGCCACTCTTTCCACCGATCAAATTGCAGAGCTTGATCGGCGCCGATCAACAGTACGAGATCATTTCTGCTCGCGCCTGACTCGCGTGCAATTTCTCGCAGAGTGTCCACAGTGAACGATTCTCCACTTCGATTCATTTCGCGTGAATCGATTACGACACCAGGCACTTTGGAAAACGCAAGCGTCGCCATCGCAAGTCTCTGTTGAGCTGATGCCGCCGCA
This sequence comes from Singulisphaera sp. GP187, assembly GCA_945862215.1. GTDB lineage: Bacteria > Planctomycetota > Phycisphaerae > Phycisphaerales > SM1A02 > F1-60-MAGs104. The sequence continues at coordinate 28,244 of CAMAXY010000005.1, forward strand.
TTTCCTTGGCGCAGTGGACTCTGTCCTGCGGGAAGAATGATCACGCGATTGCATCCCAGAAAATTCGCCGCCTCTGCAACCATCTGCGCATGTCGACGATGAGGTGGATCAAATGTTCCGCCGAAAATGAGCATACGCTGAGGTTGATCGTACTTCGACAAAATCACCGCTAATTCCAAGCATAACTCGCGAAGTGCGTGACGAGCAGATGCGCCGATCGCCGCAAGCTTTGCAATACGACTTGGATGCGTAAGCAGTGAAGTTGCGAGTGCTATGACGTTGATCGACCCGTCGACGCGTGCAAGAGACGCGATCCACGGCGGAATGTCTGTCGCGGAATCGTCGCTCACTGCGCGAAAAACTCCCCACTTCCAACCACGCTGCGTCGCAAGAGATGCGAACGCAGCAGATTCCATATCAACCATTCCCGCGCCAGTTTGATTACGCAATAATTTCTTCGACGCTGCATCTGCACAAGTTTTGTCGACCGATGCGATTACAGTCGTCCGCGATGATCGCAGCGGCGGCGAATACGAAGGATTTGGACGACAGAAATCCGCTCCTGCACCTCTGATCATTTCCGCGCTTCGCACGGTTGCGACGGTGAATGTCGGGTCGAGTGCTCCCGCAAGTCCGGCAAGAATCACGGTACGGCCAGTCGGAGAATCGTTTGCTTTGGTCGATCTTTTCGATTCCGCCCATCGCCAAACAGCTCCTGGTCCAACCCCGATGCACTCAAAATCCGCGGAAATGCCGCAATTTCCTAAGCCAGATTTGATGGATTGCAATTCGAAGTGTGTTGCCACCAGAATCAGCGGGGGAAGCAGAGATTTGGGATTCTGTTGACTCATAATGTTCTAAAAATTCATAGAGAAGAAAGATGATTGCCGCCTCAGGGTAGAACGCTATACTCTTCGCCCCTCGGCCTCATCGTCTAGCCCGGTCTAGGACACGTCCTTCTCATGGATGGAACAGGGGTTCAAATCCCCTTGGGGTCATTGGTATCTTGCAGGATCCCATGCGTTGAGAGTGGGAGTGAGTTGGTTGGTTTGACTTGTTTTGTGCTTCATTTGTATCGTTTGCGTATTGGGCCCATCGTCTAGCCTGGTCCAGGACACCTCCCTTTCAAGGAGGACACATGGGTTCGAATCCCATTGGGCTCATTTTTCGGTTTCTGCTTCGCTTTCTGCTTCGGTTTCTGTTTCGCTTTCTGCTTTGGTTGATGCTTGCATGTTTTTGTTTTTTTGCCCTTGGGTGCGTTATTCCCCGCAACAATTATTGCGTTTCGTAGCAAAAAAATTGCTTTTCAGTAAAACTGAGGTAAGTTTCAAGAGCTTATGTATTTCCCACGCAACCATTTATCGTTCGTGATCGCTGTCTTGTGCAGTGCACACTCCGCTTCCGCCGCTGTTCGTTATGTCGATGCAACGCTTGCCTCAGGATTGAACAACGGCACATCATGGGCCGATGCGTATCAGGGAACGACTGCAGTCGTGACTGCTCTCAATGCGAGCGTTTCTGGCGATCAGATTTGGGTGAAGGCAGGAACATATAAGCCAACGACCACCACGACGCGAACCATCTGGCACACGATGAAGACTGGTGTTGCGTTGTATGGCGGATTCGCTGGCACCGAGACAATGGTGAGCGAGAGAGATATTTCACTGAACGTCACCAAGCTCACTGGCGATTTGCTTGGCAACGATAATGGGACTGTCACCAACCTGGCAGACAATTCGTATCACGTTGTCGTCGCAAGCAGTGTTGCAAACACCGCAATTCTCGATGGATTCTCGATCGTCGGTGGATATGCCAACGGCGCAACGGCATCCAATTATGACAAGGGCGGCGGAATTTTGATTCTCACCAGCGGAAGTCCAACCGTTCGAAATTGCAAATTCATCGGCAATCGCTGCACATTTGGTGGTGGTGCGGGATACATCTTTGGAGCGAATGGAACATTCCAAGGCTGCGAATTCACTGACAATGTTGGTGGATCCTATGGTGGAGCATTTGATACCAACGGAACCACCGTCACATGGGAACGTTGCATCTTCACAAATAATTCGGCGTCACGCGCTGGCGCGATCGAGTCGTATGGAAGTTCGCAAACGAAAATCACCAATTGCGTTTTTCGTTTGAACAAAGCGACGAGCACGAATTCTGGTGGCGCAGTTTGGGCGGGCACAACTTCGACCGTCACAGTTCGCGATTCGACATTTGTTGGCAACACGACAACTGCAACAACAGGCGCAGGTTTTTACAACACAAGCGGATCAAGCACGCTGGCCAACTGCATTTTCTGGGGCAACACAGGCTCGGGCAGTGCGACTGCGAATAATCAAATTACCGCTGCGGGCGGAACAAATACAGTCAGTTATTCCCTCGTTCAAGGCGGAGCAACAGGAACTGGCAACCTGAACGTCGATCCACTTTTCGTCAATCTCGCTGCAGGCGACCTTCACTTGCAGGCAACCTCTCCCGCGATCGATGCGGGCAGCAATACTTTGATTCCCACGGGAATTACCGTCGATCGCGATGGGCTCACTCGCCGCGTCGATATAACGACAGTGGTCGATACAGGAATTGGTCCAGCGCCAGTTGTCGATATGGGTGCATATGAAGTTCAAGGTCCGCCACCGCCACCACCATGTCCAGCAGACTTGAATCGCGATCAAGTAATCAGCGGCCCAGATCTTACGATTCTGCTCTCAAGTTGGGCAACAGCTGGAGGCGATGTCAACGGCGATGGTTATACCGATGGTGGCGACCTGGCCGAGGTGCTTTCAGGTTGGGGTCTGTGTCCCCAATAAGATTTCTGATCGAAGAGTGATCGAATTCTGTTTCTGCCGAGTGTGCGAAAGCGCAATCGATGCCTTCGCTAGCATCACCCATAAGGTGATGGCGTGAATCATTTTCAAGATGTAGTGATGCAAAGCACTCGAGATTGGCCAAGCGAGCGATTCGAATTGCTCTGGCAACAAGTCGTTGTCGCTGCGCCCACTGGGCCATTCACAATTGAACAAGTCGCGGCAATGCCGGTGATCACACATCCTGATTGGGGGAATGTTCCCGCAAGTGCGTGGGTGCAGATCACTGGAAAATTGGAACAGCGAACACCGATGGGATCTGTGCATCCCGACGGAGAAGAATGGTTCGTGCGAACAAGCGAAGGAAATCCAATCGCCGTCTATGTGATGACGCAGTCGCAGTATCCAGTTGGATCGCTCGTTTCAATCATTGGGCGAGATGCTGGAACGATTCGTTTGGCGGATCGTCAAGGAACACTGCGCGAATATCCTGCGGTGATTGGCCGTCCAATTGAACGCTCGGCAGCGCGCGAAATGCAAGTCGCATCAAAGGGAGCAAGTGTTGGATTCCCCGTCGGACTGATCGCGATTTTCGCTGTAATTGTCTTAATTGGCGCATGGTTCGGCGTTCGTGTGATGGCGAAGCGTTCGTCGGCAATGGGCGCGAGTCGAATTCGTGCCGTTGCAGATCGTGCTCGCGAGCGCGCAGGATTCGCAGGAACAAACTCTGCATCGACATCTGCATCAAAACCCCTTTCATCAAAGAGTGAGAATTCATGACACGCGAACTTATTCAGCGCATGGGAAACGAAACTGCTCCGGTGATCATCGGCAGTGGAATACTCTCTTCGATTGCACAACACATTCGTCGAGCGAATGGCGGCAAGAATCCATTGAAGATTCTGATCGTCTTGGATGAAGCTGTTGCAACAACTTGGGCATCAGTTGTTGAGCAGTCGTTGAAGAACGATGCGGCGACGGGCGCAGAGATTTCACAGGTTTCCATTCTTGCGACAGAGCCCAACAAATCCGCTCATTCCTGGTCGAAAGTTATGGACGCGGCCGTGCGCGCGGACTTGGATCGACAAGGAATGATTATTGCGGTTGGTGGGGGAATTGTCACGGATATCGCAGGATTCTGCGCTGCAACTTACCTGCGCGGAATTGCTTGGGTCGCAGTGCCCACGACTCTTCTGGGTATGGTCGATGCAGCGATTGGGGGAAAGACTGGAATGAATCTTCCGCTTGCTGAAGCTCTGGGCGAAATTCACTGGGGGAAAAATCTTGCCGGTGCATTCTGGCCTCCGTCGGCAGTGGTCGCTGATACGCAAGCGCTCACAACATTGTCGCCACGAAACTTTCGTGCAGGGCTTGCAGAATGTCTCAAACATTCGATGTTGGTGGATGCATCAATCGAGCCACTGCTCGCTTCGGCGCTTGCGATTTACACCAGCAGCGAGCCCGTGGATCAATGGAAGATGATCGATTTGATTGCGCGCTCAGCTGCGGTCAAGTTGGACATCGTCGCGGCCGATCCTCCCGAAGCCAATCAGCGAATGCTGTTGAACCTCGGTCACACATTTGCCCACGCGATCGAATCGCAATTCTCCAGTGAACTGCTCCATGGAGAAGCGGTCGCATTGGGGCTCGTCGCCGCCGCCGCGGCCTCTGCCGCATCGGGTCGAATGACTGCCTCTGGGGCCGCAAGTGTTCGAGATCGAGTCGCAGCGCTTGGCTTTCAAGTCAAGTTGCCGCAGTCGGCAACCGTCGAAACACTCGAAAAAGCCGCAGGATTCGACAAAAAACGGGTTGAAGGATCGCTGACGCTCATTTTGCCCAAGACCGGCGGCGGCGCAGACATCGTTCGCAAAGCTGATCCAGAATTGTTGCGCGTGGGATTGCGAGCGATCGGCGCAGTCGACTCGGTTTGAGATTTGCTTTGGACTCGCTTCTGAGTTGCTCCAAATTTGGTTTTGCCCTGATTCAGATTTCTCCAGACTTCAAGAGAAGTGGGCAAGTCTGTCGATCTTGAGGCAAGATGCGTGTGATTGCAATCGTGAATCAGAAAGGTGGAAGTGGCAAGACCACCACAGCGGTCAACCTTGCCGCGGTTCTTGCCGCACGCAAACAGCGAACGCTCTTGGTCGACCTCGATCCACAAGGTCACTGTGGACTTGCTTTGGGTGTTCCCGCAGCTCGAATTGAGGTGGGAATCGAAGATGCACTTCGACAAGGAAGTGGCACAGCGCTTTTGGACGACGGACTATTTTGGGAGCCCGCGCCAGGATTGGTTTTGGCTCCATGCACAGTCAACTTAGCGATGCTCGAAGCTCCTGGCGGTCCGCTGCACGATGCGCCAGATCGAGATCGTCGTCTCGCAGGACTTCTTGATCGAGTTGCGCCACGATTTGAGTGGTGCATCATCGATTGTCCTCCTCACATTGGACTTCTTGTCTTTAATGCACTGCGCGCTTGCGATGAAGTAATCATTCCCATCGAAACGGGATACTTCGCATTTCGCGCAGCTGAACGGCAAGTGTCAACAATCCGAGCAGTTGCAGACAAACTTCAAAGGCCAATTGCAATTCGAGTCCTCCCAACCTTAGTCCGTCAAGAATCCCGCATTTCACAGGACATTTTAGCGGCAATCGACCGTACGTTTGGAGAAAATGTGGTGCCAACGATGATCCGCGAACATGATGTTTTGCGTGAAGCGGCGGGATTTGGTCAGCCTGTAACCGAATACGCGCCAACATCCGATGCACGTAAAGATTTCGAGAGACTTGCAGATTGGATGATCTCTCAAGACATCACTGCGCAGCGGGCAGGAGGAGTCGCAGCGGGAAGCGACTCGTCCAATCCAGATGCAGCAGTGTTCGCTCAACTTTCTGCGCCGCGAACGAACACGCGTTCAGTCGAGCCACCAATTGTCGAAATCGAAGTGCAAAGTCCAGCACCATCTGTTGGCGAGGGTCGAATGGGAGAGGTTGCCGAGCGATTACGCGCGACGAAATTGGATCAAGCCATATGAGCCGCGCCACCGACGACTTTGATGGAATCACTTCAGCATTTCTTGGCGGAGGTTCAAACATTTCCAAGCAGTCTGGATTTGTAAAAGGTTCTCCGTCGAGTTCTCGGCATGGGCAGCCGATGCCGACATTGCTGATCGTGGGAAATGTTCCAACACTCGCAGGAATTTGGATTGCTCAGTACGCAGACCAACACGCTCGAACATCTGGTCCAGTTGCGCTGATTCGTCTCGATGGTGCAGCAAGTCGTGGCGAGGTCTATCGAGCTCAAGGTCGCGCTCTTCCAACTGAAGGAGGAGCATGGATGGAACGCGCGAGCGTCTTTGCACGATCGTGGATCGTCTGCACGGATTGCCAAAGCGATGCATCGGCGATTGCGCTTTCTGGATGTTCGTTGGTATTGCTCAGCGGAACAGATGAAACTGCGATTGCTGCAGCAAAAAAGACAATTGAAGCAGTTGTGCAAGCTGGGAAAGTGGGGGGCGCAGAGCCGTGCGAAATTGTACTCGCATTTGTTGGATCCCCAGAAACATCAGCGCAAGCAGCATGCAATTCTTTGATCGCATGGGCGGCAGAGCGAACGATCTCTGTTCGCTTGTCGCTTGGTGCACATTCTCCTCGAGTCGATCGAGTCGAATCTTCGGGTCCTGTTCCGCTTGCGATGTTGAGCTCGCTCGATGTTGCCGCTGCTCTGGAATTTATTGGAATTGCAATGAATGGAAATCCAGATCGATTTTCGGATCGAGAGCGACCAATGGCGCGCCCTGCAATCGCATCGCCGCAAGCGCATATGGTGCAAGCGCAGGATCCAGCTGACATCGCGCCCAAAGTTGTCGCTCCTTCGATTTCTGCGCAGAAGCCAACAGTCTCTCAGCAGGATTCATCCACAACTAGCAACGGAGTTGTGCGAGATTATTTCCCTGAATTCACAGCTCTCGCATTCAATTGCCCAGATGCTGCAAATGTCCAATTGGCATCAGATGAATTTTCAGCGCTGCACTTGATTCAATCAAACACTGGCGCAAATGGCCTTCGAATTTCCGCTGGTTGGGCGCGTGCGAATTGGAAATTGCTCTGCGCTGCTTGTCCGCAACTCAATTCCTCAAACGCGCGAATCATCGAACACATCTTGCTCGATGATGCACGCGATGCAGCGCTTCTGCACCGAACTGGCGTCTTGCTTCACGCACGTATCGATGTTGCGGTCATGGGTACAGTTGTACGCCGTCGAGTCGATCTGAATTCTTCAGAAACCGCATGATTCCAGAGGTTTATCGCCGCTCAGCGAGCGCGGCATTCCAGACTCGAAGCCAATTTTGATGCGCAAATTTTGAGCATGCAGTCGCGCTCCAGCCGCACGAAGCCAATGCATTAGTCAAAGCCTCAAAGTGTTCAGGTCCGCGCAATCCTTCTGGCGCCGAAGCTGGTCCAAACCCACCATCGAGATCAGATCCAAGAACGCAGACATCGTCGCACTCAGCCAGCGTGGCAATATGCTCAACATGATCAAGCGCATCATTCAAAGTGGCTGGCCGATCGACCGCCAGGAACTTGCCGTACAAATTCAATCCGACGACTCCGCCGCGCCGAGTGATTTCGCGCACTTGATCGTCGCGGATATGACGTTGATTCGATCCCATGAAAGTGCGAGCGTTGGAATGCGATGCCACGATTGGCCGAGTCGTTGCGCCGACGAGATCATCGAACGCAGCATCCGAAAGATGACTTGCATCATGCACTATGCCAAGCGAATCGAATGCTGCAACCACATCGCGACCAGCTGCAGTCAACCCTCCGCCATTCGAATTTCCGCCTGCGAATCGCGAACCAAGCGCCCAAGTCAATCCACACATTCGCACGCCGCGCGTATGCCACCGAGCAACATCATCTGCATCTCGAATGGGATCAGCGCCTTCCATCAGAATCAGCAATCGCGTTTTACTTTCATCGGCAAGGTCTTCGCGCGTGCGAACAATGCGCACGAGTCCTTCACTTTCGAGAGTTTCGTAATAAGACATTTGCAATTCGGCCGCGCGATTTGCACCAGTCCAATCACTTGCATCGCGATATCCCCATGGTTTCGTGGATGCGTCTGAACCCATCTCCACAAAAATGGTTGCAGCGATCACGCCGACATTTCCACGCCGAAGCGCGGGAAGACTGACGCAGCGATCTTCACCATTGACGGGTTCACGTCGAATATCACCGCATTGCATCGCGATATATGCGAGATCAAGATGGCCATCAATCCATGCGAGTGACATCACATCAGACTAGTCGTTTGGCATCTTGATCGACTACGATGGATATTCAATGAGTGTCGCTTCAACATCCGCGCCAGTTGCAAGAGGACAAGGGCAGCGTCTTTCGATCCAAGAGCGTTTGACCATCACGGCGCTCTCGCTCTGCGCGATCATGCTCTTGTCCGTGGCGGCGTGGCTTCAGCCTGCTTCTGCAGGAATGGGAACACATACGCAACTCGGAATCCCAGCATGTTCATGGCCCGCCACGGTTGGCTTGCCGTGTCCAAGTTGTGGAATGACAACGGCATTCGCACTCGCGGCAGATGGCAGATTCTTTGACTCTTTTCTGGCGCAACCGATGGGTTTTTTGCTTGCAGTTGCCACAGCTGGATTCGCAGTCGTCTCGGCATACGCGGCGCTTACAGGCTCTCGAATGCTCAGTGCAATCACCGATAAAATTGGCGGGAGATTTTGGTGGTTTTTTGGCGCCGCAATTCTGTTGTCGTGGGGCTATAAGATGCTGACCTTGAGAGGATTGATTGCATGAACAAGCGCATGGACAATATTCAACGACTGCGAAAGACTTCATGCGTGGCAGCACGCATCTGTTGCCTTCTGACGATGGCATCGCTTCTTCCGATGAGTGGCTGCATTCTGGCGGGACTCAGTTCTGCAATCGGTGCAAATATTGAAAAGGAAAAGCAAATCGAAGTGCTTGCAAAGTATCGCGGACTTGAAAATAAATCGGTTGCGGTGCTCGCGCATTCGGATCAGCGGACGTCGTATGAGTTTCCAACTGCGATTCCAAACATCATCGGCAATGTGGTGCTGATCTTGGACAAAAATGTTCCAGGTGTTCGAGTGCTTGATCCTCGCTATTCGGTGACATGGATGCATCAGACACCAGGGTGGCCGACAAGCCCACTCGCAGATCTCGCCATTGAACTGGATGTCGATCGCGTGATCGTGATCGATATCTTTGAATACCGCTTAAATCCAGAAGGAAACAGTTTTCTTTGGGATGGCGTCGCAGGAGCAAATGTCAGCGTCGTGGAGCGAGACGGTATTGATCCAGATTCATTCGCTGAAGAATTTCAGGTCATTTCGAAATTCCCAGATATGGAAGGAATCGGCAAAGCGCAGGCAGGTCCTCGCGAAATCGAAATTGGTTTGCAGAAAACATTTGTCGATCAAGTGGGATTTCTTTTCTATGACCATGCCGAGGAAAAATATCCTGATCGTGGAATCAGGCGCAAATGAATCGATCTCGGCAGAAATTTCTCCAGCTGCAATTCCGCGCGACCGCAATCTCTGTGATATGCGCTGCTGTTTTGTTGGTCGCTGGATGTAATTATCTTCTTCCCGCCAGCTACATCATTGAAGGGCCGCCTAAAGCACCTGCTGCGTTTGAACTTCCATCCAAGCGAACGGTCGTCATTGTGGATGACAAAATAAATCGAATGCCTCGCGTTGCGCTGCGGGTTGGTATTGGCGATTCTGTCGGCACGCATTTGCTGGAAAACGACGTTGTTCCAGAAACGATCACCACGCGGGATGCGGTCGCATTGATTCGACGAATGGACACTGCATCAAAGCCGATTTCGATCCAGCGGATATGCGAATCACTCGGCGCGGAGCAAGTTGTCTATGTCGAAATCGACGAATTTAATTTGTCGGGCGGTCGTGAAGAGGGCGGGCCAGAAGCAGTGGCTTTAGTCAAGGTCCTCGACATTGCAAACGGATCTCGTCTTTGGCCCACGGCGGGATCAGAAGCGGTCCAGAGTTTTTTGCAAGACATCAATCCATCTCTGATCACAACAAGTGCTGGACGAAGAGAAGTTGAAGACAAGCTTGCGGAAAAGTTGGGCGAAGATATTGCAAAACTGTTCTACGCCCACGAAAGACGCGAACTTGGCGGTCGCCTTGGTGTGAAGAAGTGATTGGTCGTGTGAGGTTGAGTCATCTGCCACGTGCGGGAATCTTGCACCTTGTGCAAACAACTGGTGATGTCGGTTGGACTGCAGGAGCGATGACTGGCGATTCGATCGCAGACATGCGGATCGCAGTCGGCCCTTCTGCCGTCAGTCATTCAAATCGAGCACTGTTGATTGCATTCAACAGCATTCTGACCGCACCGCTCGGCATCGAACGATTGCTTGTGCGCCGATTGCAAGCGTGGGTTCAACGCCATGGAACTTGCCCACAAAAAATCATGGCTTATGGCGCAGCTGCTGGAGATCTTGCTCATGCATCGCTTCCTGGTGTTGATCGGGTTGTTCATCTGGAACCTCCGGCGCAGGCACAAAGAAATTGTGCGCAAGCTGCGACCGAATATTGGAGACGAACTGCAGAGTTGCAGCGGGATGATGTGCGAAGAAGTCTTGGGATTTCTGAAAGTGCATTGGTGATCTTGGCTGTTGGTGATCGCGCGGATTCGATCGATGCTCGAGCAGCATTTGCTGCAAGTGGTCGAGCAGTGTTAGGCGGCGCCAATGTTGTGCTGATCGTTCCGACGCGGGCTCAATGGGTTTTGGAAACGAAGCGGCATGCGCGAATTTCACGAATGGAAGATCAGTTTATGGCGATCGATGGAGCGGAGATTCCAAGTTCACTTTGGCTTGCAGCAGATGCAATGTTATTGCAAGCCCGAGGGGATGAATCGGAGAGTCGATGGTGGGGATGGTGTCGATGGTGGGCGCTCGCTGCAGGCATTGGCGTGATCCACGATTCATGTATCGAACAGTGCGAGGGAACTCTTGCTTTTACACGCGGTGATCGCGATGAACTTGTGCGGCTTTTGATTCAGATTGCTGACGATTGTGGGGCGGGTGGAAGCATGTTGCGAGCCTTGTCTGAGTGCGCGATTCGAAGTGCACAAGCGGCGGCGAAATAGAGCCACGAATTCGAGCCACGGAAATGCATAAGTGGTCAGCCGTGAAAAGTCCTCTCGGGGCTCAGACAGTCCTCGGCGACCGACACGATCTGGTTTGCGAAATTTTATTGCAAGTGCCGTCGGCCGCCTGCGGAACTCGCCCGAGAGAACTTTCCAACGGCTGGGCACGCAAGCGGATGCGCGCAAGCACTGCAGCGTCGAGCCTCTGAAATGGGCAACCCGTGTCGTTTTTCGACACTTGTTGCCCATTTCAAGCAGTAGAGCGTGCCAAAGTCGGGGGAGCCTGCGGAACTCGCCCGAGAGAACTTTCCAGCGGCCTGGCACGCAAACAGATGTGCAACTGATCTGAAAAACGTTCGAGCGAGAATTTGATTCGCTACCGTGGGCAGCGGAATGATTTGAACCCCGGCGAGTTTGCAAGCCGAGCCGGAGTCTGCGTACTTGTTTCGCGCGCGCCGGAGGGCGCGCTGGATTTCAGCGCGCAGCATGTTTGAGCCCGGGGGCAAATCAGTCCACTGCCCAAAATCTGCACGAACCACTTTTGAGTCCATGCATTAGTGGGCAGCCGTGAAAAGTCCTCTCGGGGCTCAGACAGTCCTCGGCGACCGACACGATCTGGTTTACGAAATTTTATTACAAGTGCCGTCGGCCGCCTGCGGAACTCGCCCGAGAGAACTTTCCAGCGGCTGGAAACGCAAGCGGATGCGCGACTGATTTGAAAAACGTTCGAGCGAGAATTTGATTCGCTGCTCACCACTGCATTTCAAAATTATTTTTTCGCTATGCCAAAATCTGTTTGATCACGTCACCCTTGACGTCGGTCAGTCGATAGTCGCGCCCTTGTGCTCGATAGACAAGTCCTTTGTGATCCATCCCAAGCAAGTGCAACATGGTCGCGTGTAAATCGTGGACTTCGACGGGGTTTTCGACGATGTTGTACGAATAATCGTCGGTCTTTCCATACGAGATTCCAGGTTTCACTCCGCCGCCTGCAAGCCAAAGACTGAAGCAGCGCGGATGATGATCGCGCCCATAGTTTGTTTTCGTCAACATGCCTTGGCTGTATGCCGTACGTCCGAATTCGCCAGACCAGAGAACAAGCGTCTCGTCCAGAAGTCCCAGTCGCTTGAGATCCTTGATCAGCGCCGCTTGTGGTTGATCAACATCTTTACACTGCGCGCGCAATTCGTTTGGAAGATTTCCGTGCTGATCCCATCCGCGCATATAAAGCTGAATGAATCGCACATCGCGCTGAGCAAGTCGTCGCGCCATCAAACAATTTGCGGCGAAACTCCCTGGAGTTCGAACATCGGGACCATACATTTCAAGTGTCTGCTCAGACTCGTCGCTGAAGTCAGTCAACTCTGGGACAGACATCTGCATCCGATACGCCATTTCAAATTGCGAAATGCGAGCCTGCACTTCGGGATCAAGGCTCGTTGCAAATTCTTCTTGATTGATTTCTCCAACGAGATCAAGCATGCGTCGGCGATCTTCGCGCGTGACTCCATCGGGGTCGCGCAGATACAACACCGCATCACGCCCAGCGCGAAGTCTGCACCCTTGATGTTCACTTGGAAGAAATCCACTTCCCCAAAAACGCGCAGAAAGAGCCTGCATATTGCCTTTTCCTTGCGTGATCATGACCACGAAAGACGGCATATTTTTATTCCCGCTCCCCAAGCCATAACTCATCCACGAACCGAATGATGGACGGCCTGGTTGTTCGCTGCCAGTTTGGAAAAAGGTAATACCTGGTTCGTGATTGATCGCCTGCGTGTGCATCGAGTGGATGAAGCAGATTTCCTTTGCAACCGAACCGGTATAAGGCAGCAGTTCCGAAAGCATCATGCCGCCTTCATTGTTTTCATGTCGATCGAATCGAAAGACAGTTGGTGCAACTGGAAAACTTGTCTGGCCACTTGTCATCGTGGTGATGCGTTGCCCATTCCGAATCGAAGATGGAAGTTCTTTGTTGAATTGATCAACGAGATGCGGTTTATAGTCATACAAATCAAGTTGGCTTGGTGCACCTTCCATATGCATATAGATGACGCGTTTCGCCTTTGGCGCATAGTGCGGCAAGTTTGCAAGGACACTTTTCGCATCAGTTGCAATAGGTGCGGCACTTGCAGCGCGTGAACCCATCAACTGTGCAAGTGCAACTCCACCTAAGCCAGCACCGAGTGATCCAGCGACAGAACCAAAGAATCTCCGTCGTGTGAGATTGAGAAGATATTCTTCGAGTGCATCTGCGGATCCTTCACGCGCTGCTGGATTGTGTGGTCGTGAGCTCATGTGGTTCAGTCCTTTACTAAGGTCGCATCACTTGAAAGTATGGCATTGGCGAGCAAAGTCCATGCGGCAAGTTCGCGAGAATCTATGTTTTCAGGCTGTGGAGAAATGCCAACCGAGACGAATTTGGCTGCATCATCTTTGGAATTTTCATATCGAGTTCGGTTTGCTTGCAATGCGCTGTTCAATCGCGCAAATGTCGCGGCGGATGGAATCTGCCCTGTGCATCGTTCGAATAGATCGTTCAAACGTTCAATATCCGTCTGGCGTTCACGAATGACCCTCATCGCAACATTGCGCGCTGCTTCCACAAACTGTTCATCGTTCCACAAGACGAGCGCTTGCAGTGGGGTATTGGTGGTTGTCCTACGCGTGACGCAATACTCGCGAGTCGGCGCATCGAATGTCAACAAGGATGGCGGGGGAACCGCGCGCTTCCAATATGTATACAGACTGCGTCGCCATAATTCATCATTCTTTCCTCGAACATATTCGCGAGTATTTGACGATGGCATCGCAACTTCCTGCCAAAGTCCATCGGGTTGATACGACTTAACACTTGCACCGCCGACGCGTTCATCAAGCAACCCACTGACATAGAGGGCTTGATCACGAATCTGTTCTGCGGCGAGGCGTTGTCTTGGATACCACGAAAGAAGTCGATCATCTGGATCGAACGCTGCGACTTCTGGGCGGATATGCGAAGACTGTGCATAAGCCTGGGTGTTGAGCATTAGACGAATCATGTGCTGAATATCCCAACCACTCTCGCGAAATTCGACAGCGAGCCAATCAAGCAATTCAGGATGTGTCGGCCATTCACCTTGAAATCCAAAATCGTTTTCGGTGCGAACAATTCCGCGTCCAAAGAATTGTTCCCAGAGCCGATTGATGGCAACGCGCGAAGTGAGCGTGTTTTGCGATGAAACCAACCACTGCGCCAATCCAAGCCGATTCTTGGGTTGATCTTCACTCAAGGTTCCAAATACTTTCGGAATCGCCCGAGTCACCGGACGATTGCGATCGATTTGGTCGTAGATGCCACGCTTGAGTACGAAAGTTTCTCGCCCCCTCGGCTTTTCCATCATCACCATCGTGTGAGGGATCTGCGACTTGATCATCTCTTGAGATTTCGCAGCAGCATCTAACTTGCTGGTGATTTCTCGAAAGCGCGGTGAGGTTGTCATGCGCCAAGCATCACGAGCAACGGCAAGACTTTCTGGGCGAACCGAAGATGCCGGCAAGAGCAACGGAACCATTGCGCGAGCGAGAATTCCATCCTTCGCAATTGCACGGTGATAGAACCCTCCAGGTCCTCCAGTATTGACGATCTTGCACACAAGAACATTTTCGCCAGCTCGCAGCGGAATCTTGACGCGTTCCTGATCCGCTCCAACGGATCGATCGATGCGCGCTTCGTGGACTTTCACTCCGTTGACATAGACCACAATCCCGTCATCGCTCCCAAGAGAGAGTTCGAGTTCGCGGGCTGTTGGAGAAAAGATTTGGCGAGAAAGAAATTCGCTGCCTGCACCTTGCGCAAGTCCAATCTTTTCTGCTTCAACAATTCCTGGGCCATATCGCCAGCTGTATTCACCCCATTTTAGATTGGGATTAAAGATCGTCGAAGATTCAGGGCCTCGAATGACCTCGTATGGGTTCTCGGCCACTTCAGTCGGCCACGGTCCCGCGATGTACCACGCACTTGTGGTGTCAGGAAGCTTTGACATGAACGAATCGCTTGCCTTGGCCAGTGAAATTGCTACACGTCCAAACGAATGTTGTTCATACGGAGATTCATAACCCAGGGTGATTCGAAGTTGCGTTCCTCCTGCAAATCCAAATGGTTCAGTTGATGCGAATAGAGCAACGCGTCCGCCAGGTTGATGGTGCGCATCGACTGCCCAGACGCGACCGTCTTTGGCAGTGAGCGCATTTGTCACGCGATAATCTTCGTCAGGTTGTTCGACATCCGCCCACGCCCAATCAAGTTTCACCTTGCGAGTTTGTGTCGGATCAATTTTTGAAATCGCTTCGACTTCGATCGAATCCAAGATCGCATTTCCATT
Organism: Singulisphaera sp. GP187; assembly: GCA_945862215.1. Lineage (GTDB taxonomy): Bacteria > Planctomycetota > Phycisphaerae > Phycisphaerales > SM1A02 > F1-60-MAGs104. The sequence goes on from CAMAXY010000005.1 coordinate 43,583, forward strand.
TTGTGCGCGGCCGACTCGCCCATGTGGCAGGGATGCATCAACCATCGCATTCAGTGCAACCAATCGAAGATCTGTAGCGTCAGTTTCTAAAGTCAGAATATGTTCGTCGTCGGGGGGAGTGATGCCGCTGGCAAGTACCGAACCGTCTGGTTGAATCGTCATTGTCGATCCGTGCGTCGACTCCGCAGCAACAATGGGCGCAGTCACCCATTCAATTTCTTTTGGAGATACAAAATCGGCTCGATAATTGTCGAATTCTTGTGCTTCCTCTGGAGTTGGTTGATCTCGTTCTGCAGTCAACGCCACAAGAGTTTGTTTGACATCTTCAAGTTGCTTCGTCTGTTCTGGTGTCGGCACATCGATCGAAGGCTCAAGTGATCGATATGCATCTGTCGACTGCGCATAGATGCCAGGCTCTTCATTAGAATTGAAGAACGCAATCATTCCGTAAAAATCTTCGCTCGTGATCGGATCGAATTTGTGATCGTGGCACCTTGCGCATTGCACGCTGAGTCCCATGAATGCAGCACCAGTGGTCGCCACTCGATCGACAGCGTATTCCAATAAATATTCTTCGTTGATTGCGCCGCCTTCGTCGCTTGTGACATGATTGCGATTAAATCCGCTGGCAATCATCTGCGCAGAAGTCGCGCTTGGGATCAAATCCCCCGCAAGTTGTTCGATGATGAATTGGTCATATGGCTTGTTGTCTTTGAAAGCATTGATGACCCAATCTCTCCAAAGCCAAATCGATCTTCCTGCATCCATATGAATGCCGCTTGTGTCTGCATATCTTGCAATATCGAGCCACGGTACGGCCATGCGTTCTGCGTATCGCGAGCGATAGGGTTCCTGCGACATCAATCGATCGATCAACTTTGCGCGCGCGTCTGGACTTGCATCACGCACGAACGATTCGATTTCCTCAGGAGTCGGTGGCAGACCCGTGAGATCGAGAAAAATTCTCCGAACAAGAGTTGTGCGTTCGGCGGGGGGGCTTGGGCCAACGCCTGCTTTTTCCATGCGTGCAAGCAAGAATCGATCAATTTCGTTTACCGACCACTGCGTATTCTTTGGAGTCGCAGGCACCGGTCGCGTCGGTGCCGTGAATGCCCAGTGCGATTCATATTGAGCGCCATCATCAATCCAGCGCCGAATGATTTCCCGTTGAGCAGCGTCGAGCGAATGCTTCGTGCTGTCGGGAGGGGGCATCATGAACTTTGGATCATCGGAAGTGATTCGCTGCAAAAGTTTGCTCGCTTGAGCATTGCCCGCAACGATTGCAGCTCCTTCAGGCCGTGCCTTTGTCGCTTCCTCAAAGCTGTCGAGTCTCAAGTCCGCATGTCGCTTTTCTTTGTCGGGACCATGGCAGATGAAGCACCGATCTGAAAGAATCGGGCGAACATCTCTTCCATATCGAATGGGCTCAAGAGGCACAGCGCTCAGCGGCGTAGGCAGAGTAAAAATTGCGAGAACGATCCCCGCAACAACCAATCCAAAGATGGTTAAGCGATTTCGCAACATCGAATAAAAGTATATGAGCGAAGCCCAGAATTTTCGGTGCCTTGTTGGGTTTTTAGAGTCGGCTGGAGGATTCAGTGCGATTCAGTGACTCGCGCATCAAAGTATGCGCGCTCTGTGCATAAAATCCTTTCAAAATTTCATTGGGAAGCGCAATTCCTCGAAGCAGAGGCGAATCCTTGGGAGTGAAGGCCACAGGATCGACCATTGCCAAGTCGGGATCTGCGATGGGGCTCGGACCAGACCAGTTTGTTTCCCAAAGGGTCCTGAGTGCCCAATATCTGCTTGCATAGAGGTCAAATGCGCTCTGTGCGGAATTGGCCTTCGCATCCATTTCGAATTTTGTTGATTCATCTACTAAGTGTGCATCGCTTGTGACGATGTCGGATCCGAACAAGAGTCGTCCTTTCCAACGCTGAAAAAAAGAAAGAACATCTTCGCGTGGATGCTTCGAGATTTCTCGCACGATCCATTTTGTCGCGCTCGTGTCGAGCGATAGATTCGGATGTCGAGTCAGTAAGCCAGAGAGAAATTCCAGATCCTCTGGCCATCCACCCATGTGTGCGGCGATCCATCGAGTTGGAAAACGATCAAGCATTCGTTCGAGTGGTTCGTATTGCGAAGCCTTCGTTCCATATCGACTGTGATCTGAATAACGTGTTGCAAACCATGTATCTGGATCGGCAACATGCACCATGAATGTCATGCCCAAGTCGTACGCCATTTGCATCGCAGCGATTCGATTTGGATTATCGAGTCTCATAAGATTTGGTTCGCCAACTTCTGTGCCGATGTCAACGCCGCGCGGAGCTGCCCAAAACTTTGCGATGCGTGCGCCTCGCGCGTGGAATTCTTCGATGCGCTTTGCATAGCCCACGCCATGCGTTTGTTTGGGATCTTTGTCTCGCCAATTCGGGACGGCTATAAATTGAATGCGCTCTTGAAAGATGTCGCGCAATCCATCGATCTGCTCGATGGTTGATGTCATGCTCCAAATCTCTGCAATTCCATAGCAATCCATCGCTTCTCGAAGAATGGGTGCGGCGTTCAGTCCGCCAACATGCGCATGCGCATCGATGATTGGCACGATGGGCGCGCCGAGCTTGCCAGCTTCGATGCGATAATCAAGATCGAAAAGATTCGAGTCATTCATCACAGGACAATGTTAGTCCTTCAGCGGCCCGAAGGACGGCGGCTCTTCGAAGTGTCGCGTTGACGAATCGAACCACTTGGCTTGGGACTCGTTGCAGTCGTCTTCATACTTCGTTTGCGAGCTTTGAGATGTGCACGAACAACTCCAGATCGCGGCGACTTTAATTTTGGTTGTTCAACCAAACCTGCATGATGGACCATACCAATATAGACCTCATAATCCGCTTCGATATCAAGATGTCGAACGAGTTCGCATGCGATATATCCAAGCGCGCGCAGTGGCACAGGAGATCCACCAGGCACGACAAGATTTGGAATCGTTAAAAAAGCATCAATACCTTGATCGGGCGATGTCGCAAAAATTTTCGTTGTGACGCGATCATCTTTTGCAAGAACGCAGATTGCAAAGTTTCGACTGTCGCGAATAATTGGAGAAAGTGGTTGACCTTTTTCCATTGCAACGAGCAACATTGGTGGATGCATTGCAACTTGTTGAACGCATCGAACGATGACGCCACTTCGAAGTTCGCCAAATGCTGATGTCAGTAAAAATGAAGTTGCAGGAACAAGATTGAGTACGTGTTCGACGGTAAGACGATTTGCGGCCGGTCGGTCAGTCTGCATAAGTTTGTCTCAATTCCAAAATAATTTACGCCTCGGGCAAACTATACGACCAAATTTGCGTTTGTCCACAAATCTTTACTTATCAATGCTTTACATCAGAAAATATTGGACGGCAAAAGTTCTCGGACCTCAAAACAGAGATCGTTGTGTTGCCAAAAACATTAATTTTGTCGAAAAGTGTTGCATTGTGGGGCATTGTGGGTATATTAATTGCATCTTCCAAATGGACCAAACTCATGCTCTTCCTCGGCGAATACGAACACAGTCTCGACTCAAAGCAGCGCCTCGCAATTCCAAGCGAATTGCGAGAGGTCCTGAATCCTGCAGTGAACGGAGACTCGTTCGTCGCAGTGCCTGGACCCGACGAGGTCCTCACACTGTGGCCGAATCAAACATTCGAGAAACTCGCAATGGGACATGGCGGATCATTGATCGGAGACGAAGTTCTTCGGCGTTTCGAACAAGAATTCTTCAGCCAAGCTGCACGCTGTCCGCTGGATTCAGCTGGAAGAGTGCGCATTCCGGATCGACTCTTGACGAGATTCGGGTTGGCCGGAGCAGTTGTCATCTTGGGAGTTCGAGATCACTTGGAATTGATTGCATCAGCGACATGGAAGGCTCAACAGAAGCAACGGAATTCTTCTGCGAGCGAACTGTGGCGTCAAGCCAATCAACTCATGAATGCACGGTCGAGTGGAACAAGGTGATGGATCGCCTGAACCACTTTTCAATCGCTACGACACGGACGTTGTAGCGCACAGACAAATCTCGATTCGCGCATGGATGCGCGAGCCGAGCGAAAAAACGGGTCATGGATGATCCGCAAGGGTCGTACGGTCTAGCCAGGATGGCACTTCCGTGCGAATAGTCGAGTTGGATTCGTTCAACTCGCTTATTATCGTCGCCCCCCGCGTCACTGGCCCGACGCGGGGGCTTTTTTTTTGCTCCGATAACGGTGTTTTTTTTCATTTTGTGAATTGAAGATAGGAAAGCGTCCGAACGGGATATACCCTTCAAGAAGGTCAGACGCTTGGTCGATGAAAGTCATCCAAGGATTCGCATGGAGAACGCACGGTGCGTTCGAGGCGAGCTGAGCAAGTCGGTGGGTGAATCCCACCGTTGATGGGCAGGAGGTCCGCGCACTATGTTGGTCATTACACGACGTGAAGGTGAAGAAGTCGTTATCGGGAACCCAGCGTCCCCGATTGGAATTGTTCGCATTGCTTCGATCAAAGGTGATCGTGTTCGCATTGCATTCGAGTTCCCGCGCGAGGTCGCAGTCCACCGCAAAGAAGTTGCAGAGCAAATTCTCGCTGGAGCCGTTGATCCGACTAAGAATGTCATCGGAAAGATTCGCCCGGCTGAGGGCGGAGCGTAATTTTTGTTTTCACGCTGAAACTTCTGTTGTGATTGAGAGCGTTAGTTTAAAGCGCGAACTTCAGTTCAGAGCGCGAACTTCAGTTCAAAGCGCGAACTTCTAGGATTTCAGGAATGCGCTCTCGCAATTGTTTGGCGATTCCGGATTGCAAAGTCATGTTGCTCGAAGGACAACCGACGCAGGCTCCATGAAAGCGAACATCGACAATTCCATCATGCACTGCCACCACTTCCACATCGCCTCCGTCTGCTTGAATATCAGGGCGAATGAGATCGACAACGGCTCGAACTTGAAAAAGCAGGTCATTCAATGAAGGTTCACCCTTCTTTTTCTTTTGAGATTGGGACTCGGGCACTCGTTGAGTCTATTCGACTTTTTCTATAATGAACCTATGAAACGCGCTGATCCATGCCGTCTGGGCCGAATGACTGCGACGCTTGGAATTGCCTGCGTTTCTCTGTCGATCCTCGCAGCAATTGGTGGTTGCGCCGCAACGCCCGCTGGGGACCCGCTGAAGTCTCTCAGTCGCACAGATCTTGTTCCAGCCCGTCAGGTTGCAGCGATGGAAATTCTTGATTCCAACCCGACGAACCCTGAATATCTGAAGGCGCTGAGAAAAATTCTGGTACAGACCGGCTTTGTGCGCGAGTTGCGCGACGAAGCATGGAATCGTTTGATGAAGTACGACCTCGCGGGATTGAAGACGTCGATCGAATTGAATCTGCCCAAGATGCAGATGTATGAATGGCGCACGGAAGTTTGCAAGCGCATTGGCGAGCTCGATTGGAAAGACATGACGCCAACACTTGTGCGCGCATGGGCAGTGGTCTTGCCGATTCTTGGAATGAATCTGATGGAGCGACCTGAATATCTGGCGCTGGTGAAGTTGTATGGCAAAGACCGCGTTCCAGAAGTTCTCTTTGATTTATTACTCACGAGTGATCCAGTGAAAGAAGCGAACTTGCGAAGTCGAAGTTGGGAATTGCTGCTTGCGATAGGCGAGCGCGACCGAATTCTTGCGCTGCTTGCGGATGAGAAAATCGCGACGACCGACTCGTTCATTTTGGATATGCGCAGATCTGCAAGTGATTTGCAAATCGTGCCAAGAAATCGAGAGGAAATTCTTTGGATGCGCGCACTGCGAACGCCTTTAAAACGAAAATTCTGGGATGAGGCGCGTGCAGCGGCGATGAAGTTGCCCCCAGATGTTCGGAGCAACCTCGAGCCCAGAGATCTGGCAATCATTGTGGCAGCAGCGAAGTATCAACCAGAACTACTTGCCCAATCACGCGACCAGTTATTTGACGAAATTTCGTTGAGATTATCCAAGGAAAAAGAACGCAGATACACAGCAAGTTTTGAAGGATTTGGCGCGCAACTTCCAGAAACGCCGCGTGGACATGCGAAGGAAATGAAGTGGGGAGATTGCGCCGCGGTGCTGATTGCATTGCAGGCATTGCAACAACCCGCCATTCGCGCTCATGTGTTTGATATTGCAGACAGGGATCTTGCGGATCGAATGACTGAGTATGGCGGATTGATGCGGTTGGACGATCAAGGGCGATTTGAACTGGCCGAGTATCCCCCGCAAAATCGTGGCAGTGATGTGAAATTCGAAGCGTCAAACGCAATGTTTGACCAAGGCTATGACGCGCTCTTTCACTTTCACAATCATGCGCAGGTGTATGACAATTCTCGATACGCCGGCCCGCATTTCGGCGACTTCAATTATTCCGATGCGACGGGAGTGAATGGTCTGGTCTTTACTTTCATCGATCGCAATACGATCAACGCAGATTTCTATCGTCGTGGGCAAGTCGTCATTGATTTAGGGACAATCCCTCGCCCGGAGAAATAAACAGATGCGCTTTTCCAAGATGCATGGCATTGGTAATGACTACATCTATGTTGATGCGGTTCGAGAAGATGTCATCGATCCTGCGGCGCTTGCGCGCGCTATCAGTGATCGGCATACTGCAATCGGCGGAGATGGTTTGATTTTGATTGGCGCGCCAAGTGTTGAGTCGAAAGCCCATGCAAGCATGCGCATTTTTAATGCCGACGGAAGCGAGGCGCAGATGTGCGGCAATGGAATTCGTTGCGTTACGAAATTCGTTGTAGACCGCGGGATTTGCGATGAAAATCCGCTGCGAATTGAAACAAGACGCGGCGTTCTTGAAATGGAGTGGTGGGTTGGCAGCGATGGAAAAGTGTGCGATGTCGAAGTCGACATGGGAGAGCCAATTCTTGGCGCTGCTGCAATTGGAGTGCGGTGGCCAGGAATCAATGGTGAATCGCAGATCGTGGCTCGACCGTGGAGCGAAGCAATGTGGCATGATGCACTTGCTGCAGCAGGAAACGCTGGTGCAACCACAGCCGATACGAAGTGGTTGAAGTCGTCTGGGGTTCAGCCCATTGCAACTGTCGTCTCGATGGGAAATCCACACATCATTTTTTGGTGCGATGATGTTGCGAAGGTTCCGCTGGAATCAATCGGCAGCGCAATCGAACGGCACGCATTCTTTCCAGAGCGAATCAATGTTCACGTTGTTCAAGTCTTGGGTCGTGACGAACTTCGAATGCGAACATGGGAACGCGGTTCTGGAATCACACTTGCGTGTGGAACTGGTGCAAGTGCGGTGTGCGTTGCAGGTGTTCTTGAGGGACGATGTGATCGCGCTGTGCGCATCCATCTTCCAGGCGGAGAACTCTTGCTGCGCTGGGATGAGTCAGATGGTCGAGTCAGAATGCGCGGACCAGCGGTTCATGTTTTCGATGGTGAGTGGGACGAAGAAAAATCGAGAGTGATGCATGTCTCTCAGTAATACAGAGCAGAAAATTGCCGATGCAATTGCATCGCGTTCGGCGCAAATGCTGCATGATTTGTCGCATTTAGTTTCGATTCCGACTGGGCATGGATATAAAGCGGGGCTGGAAGAGACTCGGAATTGGTTCAGCGCACGATTGTCTGCGATGGGCGCAAAGATTCACCGAACACCAGGGAGTGATCGGCCAGATTGGTTGCGTGAACCGTGCGTGAAGGGCGAAGGAGAATCTGACAGCAGCGACATTCTGTACGCAGATCGACTCGCAGGAGCGGACGATGGTGTCCGTATTCTCTTGAGCGGGCATATCGATACGGTGCATGATCCTGCCGGGACTTTTCAGAAACTTTCCGATGAACAGAATGGAATCCGCCACGGACCAGGCGCGGCAGATATGAAGGGCGGTTTGATCATTGCGCTCAATGCGCTTGAAGTCCTTCATGCTTTGGGAATTTCTGTGCGCTGGTCATTTGTGCTCAACGCCGATGAAGAAAGTGGAAGTTTTTGCAGTGCGCATCAGTTGCAGTTGATTGCGAAGAAGCACGATATTGGATTGGTACTCGAACCCGCAGGTGGCGAAGGAAAATTTGTTACCGAGCGATCTGGCTCTGCTCAATTTCGAATTGATACTTTCGGTCGAGCTGCTCACGCAGGTCGCGATGCGGCGCTTGGTATCTCTGCAGTCGCTGCGCTTTGCGAAGCAATCAGTCAGGTCCTGTCGATTTCTGATCCTGCCATTGGGCGCACACTGAACATCGGTCCACTTGAAGGCGGCGAGGCGACGAACATCGTTCCAGATCACGCGGCGGCTTGGGGAAATGCGCGATATCAGAATGACGAACAACGCGCAGAGATCGATCACGCTCTTGCGAAAATCACAACGCATGGCCACGCTTTGCCACGTGTCACAGTGAAGACAATTCATAATCGACCAAGGAAACCTGCAACTGAGCAGGTGATGGCAATCGCAGAAATTGCGCTTGGTGTTGCGCGCGATCTTTCTGTGAGTGCTGGAACTATTTCAACTGGCGGAGTCAGCGATGCAAACGTCTTGCAGGCCGCAGGTCTTCCATGTCTTGATGGACTTGGTGTGCGCGGCGGCAATTTGCACCGAATAGATGAATTTGTCGTGACCGCAAGCTTGACCGAGCGTGCGACGATTCTTGCTCTGCTTATCAATCGTCTTCTTTCGAGACCTTTCGTAACATCATCTCTATGACCGCAGATCCATCACATGTCGCAGCATCTACGCATGCCTCGCATGCACCGCATGGTCTGTCTCATCTTCCACATCTGGCAACGGTTCCAGCAGTTCGAAGTGCAATCGACACGATCCTCGCAGAATTGCGGCGTGCGCAAGCTTCGATCACTGGCGCTCGGCCATCGGATACTTCCAAGGTCGAATCGCACGCTTCTTGGTTGAAGCGCAACAACGAATTACGCGGCCGTGCCACGATGTATCCATACGTTGGTGCTGGCATTGGAAATGGTCCACTTGTGCAACTCGCCGACGGCAGCGTGAAGTGGGACATGATCAACGGAATCGGCGTGAATATGTTTGGGCATTCGGATTCTCGTATGGTCGAAGCTGCACTCGAGAGCGCTCTCTCTGATGTGTGTATGCAGGGGCATCTTCAACATAATGTTGACATCCTTGAGATCGCTGAAATCTTGACCGCGCAAGCCAGTCGGACGAGTCGATTGCGACATTGTTTTGTGACGAATTCTGGTTGTATGGCAAATGAAAATGCGCTGAAGATTTGCCAGCAGAAAACCAAGAGCGCGCCGCGCATCATCGCCTTTGCAGATTGTTTTATGGGTCGTTCGACAACGATGAGTCAGATCGGAGACACATCCGGGTATCGGCAGGGACTTGTGCAGAACATCCTTGTGGATTACATGCCGTTTTACGATCCGAATCTTGGTTCGCGTTCGACTGATATTGCGATGTGGCATCTGAAACAGTTGATCGATCGATATCCCAAGCAGCATTCTTGCTTCATCATGGAAGTTGTTCAGGGCGAAGGCGGTTTCAATGTTGCACCGCGTGAATTTCTCGAGTCATTGATGCGCTTGTGTCGTGATGCATCCATTCCGGTGTGGGCCGATGAGATTCAATCGTTCGGACGCACAGAAAATATGTTTGCTTTCGAGACTCTTGGGCTCGGCGAATATGTCGATGTTGCCACGGTTGGAAAATTGACGCAGGTCTGCGCTTGCCTCTTCACCGAAGATCTCAATCCAGCTCCTGGATTACTCGCAGGAACTTTCAGTTCGAGCACGAGCGCTTATCACGTTGGAAGACGGACGCTGGAAGTTCTGCGTGATGGTGGCTATTACGGCGCCGACGGTCGTATTGCACACTTGAACAAAGCCTTCCGCGCGTGCGCCGAAGATCTCGTTCGTCGTCGGCCAGAATTTTTCCCTCCAGCGATTGATGGATTTGGTCGTCCTATTCAATCCCTCGTCGGCGGAATCGGTGCCATGATGCGCTTGACTCCACTTGGTGGGAAAAAAGATGCGCTGACTGCACTCCTCAAGATCATGTTTGAAGAAGGTGTCATCGCGCTCACTTGTGGACATGGGCCATATCACCTGCGATTGCTTCCGCCATTCGGCGTGATGGAGCCAGAACAATTCAAGCCTGTGTTCGCAATCATCGAACGATCACTCGAGAAAATGAAATAAACAATGTTCATCATTCGCCACGCTATGAACGAGGACATGCCGCAACTTCTAAAGTTGTCGAAGTTGGTGCATTCGTTCAATCTTCCGCAAGACAAAGATTCGCTCGCCGCAAAGATTGATCGCAGTCAGCGCGCATTCGCGGGATCTGTCAAAGATCCCAAGGGTCGTGAGTTTGTCTTCGTTCTCGAAGATCTTGACAGCGGTTCAGTGATTGGCACGAGCGCGGTCTATTCCAAGATTTCGTGGCCGGGGCATCCGCATTTGTTTTTCAAAGTTCGCAAGCACGAGCATTACAGTCATGACCTTGGAACAGGGCAGGTGCATGTCACCATTCAGTTGGATACTGATGAAACAGGACCAAGCGAAATCGGAGGATTGATTCTTGCGCCGGGCTATCGAGGTCATCCGCAGAAACTCGGTTCGCTTCTTTCATATGCGCGCTTTCAATTCATTGGACTGCATCCTAAATGGTTTCAACAACGCATCCTCGCGGAGTTGATGGGCGCATTGACTCCCGACAGTCACTCATCGCTTTGGGATTATTTGGGACGGCGATTCATCAATCTTTCTTATACAGAAGCGGATACGTTCAATCAGCGAAGTAAAGAATTCATCCTGAAATTGTTTCCTTCAGTTGAAATTTATATTTCGCTTCTTCCGCCTGAAGCAAGACAGTTGGTGGGAAAAGTTGGTGACGAGACATTGCCCGCGCTTCACATGCTGGAGAAATTGGGGTTCAAGGCGCAGGATCATGTCGATCCATTTGACGGCGGACCATATTTACAAGCATCGCGCGATGACATTCCAATTGTGCGACATTCGGAAAGTCGCATCCTTGCAGGCACAAGCACAAGCGCAACACATTCTGGAGTCGTGTCCTGCGTTGGAGAATTCGGATTCCGCGCGCTGCGAAGTGATTTTATGGTCTCTGGCGATTCTGTTCGTCTACCTGCAAAAACAATTGCAACACTTGGCGCGCAGTCGCGTGCGTCGATCGGATTGACTGCGTTTGATAAGAGTTCAAACGCACTTTCGCTGAAAGTATCGCCTTCGCTGAAGGGATCGCCTTCGCTGAAGGGATCGCCTTCGCTGAAAATTCCTCCAACACGTAAAGCCAAGCGAGGATCGCGGAGTCGCGGATGAGCGAGTCGGTTCTTCGTGGCTTTCTTGTGCATCCACCAAGCGACTTCATCGGTGGGCAATTTCTTGCGCTTCGTCCATCAGCCGTGGCGGGATCATCTGAACTTGTTGCAAGTCACGATCCTGCTCATCCCGCTATCGAAGTCTGGTCTGGTGCAGCGGAGTATTCGCATGTTGATCTCGCAATAAAAGCTGCTCGAACTGCAGGGCGAGGTTGGATCGATGCAGGCCAAGATTTTCGCCGCGCTGCATTGATGCGTTGGCGAGATGTGCTCACTTCCAACGAAGATCGGATCGCGCGGCTGATCACTTTCGAAACTGGCAAGACTCTTGCAGAGAGTCGTCTTGAAGCGAAGGCCCTTGCGGACAAAGTTTCAATCACACTGGAGGCGCAAAGCACAAGTCGCATCTCGGGCTTTGACTTTGCAGTCAATCCAACACGTCGAGGTATTTGCGCATTTCGGCCCCACGGCGTGATGGCAGTCTTTGGGCCATTCAATTTTCCCGCGCACTTGCCCAACGGTCATTTCGTTCCTGCACTTTTGGCTGGAAATACAGTCATTTTTAAGCCAAGCGAACGTACCCCTGCGGTTGGTCAACTTCTGGCAGAACTCGCCGATCTTGCTGCCTTTCCTCCTGGAGTCTTCAATGTGATTTCTGGTGGCCCGCAAGTTGCAGCGAAATTGAGCGATCATCCAGATATCGACGGCATCCTTTTTACTGGATCGTGGATCACAGGTCGGCGCATTCTTGCCGCCAACCTCGATCGCCCTGGGCGGATGGTCGCACTTGAAATGGGCGGAAGCAACGCCGCAATTGTTTGTACAGACTGTCATCTGAAGCAAGCGGTGATCGAGTGCGTTCGATCTGCATTTGCGACAGCAGGTCAGCGCTGTTCATGCACTCGACGAATCATCGTCGATGCATCGATCGCCGACACTTTCATTCCGCTTTTTACAAAGGTCGCAAGCACGCTGCTCATAGGTTCTGGCGATTCGAATGAGCCTATTTTTATGGGGCCACTCATTTCAAGCGCAGCTCGTGAAAGTGTGTTGGCATTTCAATCTCGCAAAGTGCGTGAAGGCGCAGTATCGATTCTTTCTTCATCCAAGTTGGAGCGGGAAGGATGGTTTCTTACGCCAGGCGTGATGCAAGTTCAGCGTTTTGACATCATGACCGACGAAGAAGTCTTTGGACCACTCGTGCAGATTGCTGTTGCGTCAGACGATGACGACGCAATCATTCAAGCAAACGCATCACAATTCGGTCTCGCCGCAGCGATTTTCACTGCAAGCGAAGAGCGCTGGCAACGGATTTCACCGCATATTCGTGCGGGATGTATCAACTGGAATGTCGGTACTGCCGGCGCAAGCAGTCGTCTTCCATTCGGTGGACTCGGGCGATCAGGAAACAATCGACCTGCCGGCGCAATGAGTTTGGATTATTGCGCCGCGCCAATTGCACAACTTGAAGAACGCACCGATGCAGTCACGTTGCCGCAGGGAATGCAGCCGTTCTAGTTTTCAAGTTTGTCGGACTCGCGCCAATCAGTTCATCCAATCCCTCGTGTCACATTCCCGCAGCAGGGGCTTGACCAATTGAAACCAGTCGCAGAAATTCTGTTCGAGTCGAAGAATCTTCCAAGAAAATTCCAGTCAACTTACTGGTCGTTGTCCATGCGTGCGGTTGTCGCACGCCGCGATAACACATACAGAAGTGACGAGCTTGAATGATAACTCCCACACCGAGTGGTTGTAAGTGGGTCTGAATCGCGTTGGCAATTTGCGCAGTCAGTTTTTCTTGCACTTGAAGTCGCTTCGAATAGATGTCGACAACCTTCGCAAGCTTCGAAAGCCCAACAACTTTTCCATTGGGGATATACGCAACATGCGCTTTACCAACAAACGGAACCATGTGATGCTCGCAGTGGCTATGCACATCGATCCCCGTCAGCAGGACCATCTGGTCGTATCCCTCAATCTCGGAAAAAGTGCGGCTGAGTTCTTCTGCTGGGTCCATGGTGTATCCGATGAAATGTTCCTGCATCGCCTGAATGACTCGTTTGGGAGTATCGAGGAGTCCCTCTCGATCAGGGTTTTCACCGATAAATGAGATCAGTTCGCGCACTTGAGCCATCGCTGCGATGCTCTTTGGGTCAGTCGGTTCAGGTCTTGGCATTGGGGCATAATGATAGGCTTCAGTTGAATGCCACGCACAAAGACTCCAGCGGTCGAAACTCACGCTCGTACCCCATATTCTCGAATGATTCGCAAGATCGTGATTGGAATTCTCGCATTAGCAGTTGCATGCATTCTGACCACTGTCTTTTTCTTTGACGCAATTGCTTCTCGTATCATTTCCACTGCGGGCACGCGCGTGCTTGGAGTCACAACAACCGTTCGATCAACTCACCTCGGACTTCTCGATGGGAAGTCATCTGTTTCTGGACTGAAGATCTCAGAGCCAAATGGATTTGGAGATGGCTCGATGATCAGCGTCGAGACCGCATCTGTGACTGCGGGTCTTTCGAAACTGTTAGGCTCTGACATTGTAATTGATGAACTTTCCATTGATGGCGTGACGGTCAACTTGGTCGAGGTGAATGGTCAAGTCAATCTGCAAGTTGTCGCTACAAACTTGACAAGCACTGACACCAAAGAGGAAGCAACGCCTGCGCCAGCAACTAAAGGTGATAAATCTGCAGGAACAGTAACTATTCGACAATTGAAAGTTACAAATATTAAAGTCTTTGCAACTGGAGATTCGGTTCTCATTGGCAGCAAGCCTGTTGCGGTCACGATCCCAGACATCTTGATCAAAGATATTGGAACAAAGACGCCGGTCAGCGAAGTTGCAGCGCAAATCTCAACGCAACTGATGAACCATTTGCTTGTCGCAATTGTTGAGGCGAAAATTGTTGGGCTGCCGCAGAGCATGATGAGTGGATTGAGTAGCGCGTCTTCAAGTTTGGGTAACGCAACAGCTTCGTTTCTCAAAGGAAGTGGAACCGCAATTCAGAACACCATCAATGGTGCAGGTGATGCGATCAAATCGATCTTCGGCGGGCCGTAGTGCGATGGAATCGAGCGAGGAATCGCATCACTGAGTCGAGCCACGGAATTGAGACACGGAAATGAGCCGCGGAAATGCATTAGTGGGCAGCCGTGAAAAGTCCTCTCGGGGCTCAGACAGTCCTCGGCGACCGACACGATCTGATTTACGAAATTTTATTGCAAGTGCCGTCGGCCGCCTGCGGAACTCGCCCGAGAGAACTTTCCAACGGCTGGGCACGCACACAGAAGCTCGACGGATCTGAAAAACGTTCGAGCGAGAATTTGATTCGCCAACCTGGGCAGCGGAATGATTTGAACCCCGGCGAGTTTGCAAGCCGAGCCGGAGTCCGCGTAGGTGAGGCGCAGCATGTTTGAGCCCAGGGGCGAATCAGTCCGCTGCCAAAATCTGCACGAACCACTTTTGAGTCCATGCATAAGTGGGCAGCCGTGAAAAGTCCTCTCGGGGCTCAGACAGTCCTCGGCGACCGACACGATACGGACAACCGGGGTTACTTCTTCGCGTCCTCGGGGCGGCTAGCACCTGGCGGAGGCAAAGGAGGAGTCTCGCCTAGTACAATTTCACATCGTCGGAGAAGGTCCTCAGAAAGTTCTCGCCGTTCGAA
The DNA here is from genome assembly GCA_945862215.1 of Singulisphaera sp. GP187. Taxonomy (GTDB): domain Bacteria; phylum Planctomycetota; class Phycisphaerae; order Phycisphaerales; family SM1A02; genus F1-60-MAGs104. The sequence continues at coordinate 58,587 of CAMAXY010000005.1, forward strand.
AAGATCTGGCTGAATCGCCGCTACGAGATTCTGTGGGCGAGCCTCGCCGACTCCGGACGCGACGTCGTCGTCCCATTGGTTGCATGCGCGTTCGAGGCGTTTGCAGAGTTCTGCGTATCTCTGCTCATAGAACTCCCGGAGTCCGCTGACCGTTGAACGGACATCTGCGGTTACCGCGTCATCGCTCGCGACGCGTGAAAATAGCCGAACTGTGTTTGCGTGAGCGGCGTCGGGATAGATTTCCGGGAAAAACCGTATCTGGCAGACGCGCTGCACTTCCGATGCCACATCCCCAGGGAGCGTTGCCAGTAAGTCTTGATTGAAACGAAGATGGAGATCACGGATTCGTTTGATCACTTTGGCTGGTCGCGCCCATATTCTCGCAGGATCGTTATCTTCGCTATCCGGCGCCCCGCGAGCAGAGCCAGAAAGCAAATCTTGGGTTTTCCGTCCGGCATCAAGCTGCGATGCAGACCATTTCTCCAGCAATGACGTCAGTTCCCTTTCATATTCACTCAGCTTCGCCATAATGACGGTGCGATTTTCATCCGTGACTTGGCTCGCTGGCAGATTGCCCCAAAGATCGCGAAGTTCCAGGTTTACCCATCGGTCCGTCGTAACCACTGAATGGCACTTCCTGCGCTTCGCATGGCCGCGAAGCACCTCAAGTTGTTCAACCTGAGCAGGCGTCAGAACTGGGACCAGTGAATCGATGAATTGAAGTTCATCCTGAAGCGCAGCGATCATCAGTTGATTCGCGGCACGACATGTATCCTGCCAAACCGTGTTGAACTCCTGGGACGACACGCCACTCGCCTGGAGAGTCTTCGACGCCTCTGATGCCTTCGCCAAGTAATGAGGCATCAATCGATCAAACAGCGGATTGCGGTGATCGTGTACATAGGATTCATACATCGACAGAATCATTGACGATTGTTCCTTGGTTAGGTCGAAAATGCGGTTCCAATCGATGACTTCGGCTCGCGTCAGTGGAGTATCAGCGGGCATCGCCGGATAGGCGTATCCGACCTCTGGTTGCATATAGTTTCGAAGAACTTTAGGCTCATCAGCGGCGGCGATTCCGGCCGAGAGCAATACGATCGCAGCAAGTTTGTACACATCGCCTCCCGTTGTAATTATGGGCACTTCTTGCCGGTAGGTGCTTCATGGATGTGAAGGATGTTGTGGACAATGACAGTTGGCACACAACCATGCGGGGGCGAGCAAGCCCAAAGTAACATGTGACAACGTGCTGCGAGATCGTCCGTCGGGCCGCAACCGTTCAGTCCGCTTTCTCCGACAGCCACTGCTGTACATTGCCAAAGTAGTTCATTTGCGATGATCGTGTGCGGGCAAGAATAAACTCCGCAATTCGTTCCCATTCCGTCGACATAACAGGCAAGGGTACGCTCAGGCTTCCAGCAGCAGCATGGTATGACTTGAGTATTAGCCGACGATACGAGCGCGACGGAAAGAGTTCCGAACGCGAAGATGTGAATGATAACGGCTGGAATCTTTATCATGATTTTCTTTCTTCTGGCATGTGAAGCGCCATGCCCTATGAGAGGCGACCAAATTTGGCACTTCGAAAGTTTGACGCAGGTGCTTCAAGCCACAGTTGCGTCGCCACCGGAACTGAGCGAAACCGTTCGACGAGATCGGCTCCGCACACCGAATAGTGGTGCTGCGTTAGATTACCGTCGCAGCGGTTCGTTTCAATACGGAATGTGCCAACAATAAGACACTTTGTGTTTATGAAGCTGCGAATTACGGAACGTGTCGTCCACTGGTGGTCTCTGGTCTGGTGCACGATTTGTTGACACACCGATTTGGGAGATTTAAAGTTAATGTTTGACATGAAGAAGCCTGGTTTTTGTTGAATAACGCACCCGTAGCGCAGGGAGAGCGAAGCCCGACCGGAGCGACGGGTGCCATCAGCGTGGATAAGGGGCTGGTCGAGAGTTCGCAATAAAGATGTCGTCCTGCGAATCCTGCGCGGCGAGACCCTCGATGCGCTCGGTCGAGAGCCCACCGTCTCGCCAGCGAAGCTCGCCCCAAGCAAAGAACCAATGGCGGGATTATTTTCTTGTCGGCGGACAACGTGGAATTCAAGTGCGCGATCCAGATCCGCGCGATGATTTCATTCAAGATCTCAAGACCAAAAACTCAAGACCAAGATTGGCGATCAAACGATGATGCATCGAATTGCTCGAGAAGAAAATCAATCAACTGGAAGAAGGACTGCGTTTTCCACAGCGGAGGCCATCGCGATGAGCAGGTCAGTCCGCAACGATGTCACCCTCCGCTTTGAAACCTTTCGGCATCAAGCGCGTCTGCACAGTGTGGAATATCTCGCGCGCAACGATGCAGCGACACAAGGTGCTCGCGTTGCACGGGGCAACGCCGAAGAAGAAGCGCGGACCCAAGACATGCTTGGCCGATGCACAGGTACTCGAAGAGATCAAGATTGTGCTGCGCAATTTGCGATTCGTCGGCATTCGATCGAGTCCATCATTCGTCAGGAGTCCAGAGGGCAACGGCTGTGCCGAACGATTCATTCGAACACTCAAGGAGCAATTGCTCTGGCTCATCGGAGTGGAGCCACGGAAACGCATAAGTGATCAGCCGTGAAAAGATCCCGCCGGGCTCAGACAGTCCTCGGCGACCGACACGATCTGATTTACGAAATTTTATTGCAAGTGCCGTCGGCCGCCTGCGGAACTCGCCCGGCAGAATTTTTCAACGGCTGGGCACGCACACAGAAGCTCGACCGATCTGAAAAACGTTCGAGCGAGAATTTGATTCGCCAACCTGGGCAGCGGAATGATTTGAACCCCTGCGAGTTTGCAAGCCGAGCCGGAGTCCGCGTAGGCGAGGCGCAGCATGTTTGAGCCCGGGGGCAAATCATTCCGCTGCCAAATTATGCACGAACCACATTTGAGCCCATATATGCGTCCCGCGGCGTTCTCATAAACCATTCTGTTTTTTTGAGCCCGGGGGCAAATCAGTCCGCTGCCAAAATCTGCACGAACCACTTTTGAGCCCATGCACAGCTAAAAAATCTTCTTCCACCACGCAAGGATTTCTCCAAGGCGGTGCATTCGAAGATCTGGCGGTCCAGCTCGACTCATTCCGTGACTTGTCTCACGGGGATATTTCACAAAGCGAACTGGAACATTTTGAACCGCAAGCGCTGCATGCACTTGCTCTGATTGTTCGATGTTGCATCGAAGATCGCCTTCGCTATGAATGAGCAACATTGGCGTGCGCGCTTTTGAAAAACTTGCGATTGGGCTGGATTTCCAAAGATGCTTGGGATCCGAATAGGCAGAGCCAGTCCAATATATGCCGGGAACATCTGGTAAATCTGAATTTCCAGAGTGACTGACGATGTTCGAAACGCATCGATCGCTGATCGCTCCGCAGTATTCGCTCGAATGTCCAACCGCCCACAGAGTCATGAAGCCGCCGTATGAACCACCCATGATTCCGATGCGCGCATTGTCGATTCCACGATCGCTGCGCATCGCACGTGTAATCGCTTGGACATCCATCCAATCCTTCCCGCCCCACGTGCCTTGAATTGCTTGGCAGAATGCGCGCCCATATCCCTTCGATCCACGAGGATTTCCATACACAACGGTGTATCCCTCCGCCGCGAGCAACTGAAATTCGTGAAAGAACGCCCACCCATATTGAGCGTGTGGTCCTCCATGCACTTCGAGTACGCCTGGAGTTTTCCGTCCAGCTCGTGCCGACTTTGGCGGACGCATCGTCCAATAGTGAACAGCGACTCCGTCCTTTGCTTTAGTCCACGATTCTTCGGGCAGTGCAAGATCGAGTTCATCGCAGAGCGCACTGTTGAGACGCGTGACTTGGCGAACTGGAAATTCTCTGCCAGTGATATCTGCAACACAAACTTCTGGCGGTTCAGTTGGCGCAGAACGAATGAGCGCAATGCGCGCGCCATCACGAGAAAGTGTGCAAGGAAGATGTTCGGCGCCAGTCGGTGTATGCAGAGCTATAAAGTTGCCGCCGAGACTTGCACTGGCAATATGGCCAGAGCCGTGCCATCCAATTCGCATCAGCAAAGAGTCCCCGCCTGGCATCCATTGAATCCATGAAGCAAATGATGTATCGACCGAGTCCGAGAGTGTCGCACTCATTAAGCAAAAATCGCTTGAACGAAGCAGATTTCTGGTGATTTTCGTTCGGAGGTCGTGTACGAATAATCCGAGATTTTCGGTTGCATACATTTCTGTTCGGCCAATTCTGCCTGCGTATGCAACCATTGTTCCATCAGGGCTCCACGTCACAGAACTCTTGGGTCCATCAGAAAGTCCATCAAGTGCCTTGATTTTTCCAGTTCGCACATCTGCGATCACGATTTCCATCTTCCAAGGTTCGAAGAGCGCGCGAGGAGAACGATTGACCGTCGCAGCAATCGTTTTTCCGTCTGGTGACCAATCGAAGGAAAACGTTCCAAGAGTATCGCCCAGTGCAAGCTCTCGAATGCGGCGCGTGCGGATATTCAAGATATGCAATCGAAAGCGAGCCGATCCGAAGACGCCATCGCCGTCGAGTCTGTACCACGGATCATCAATCACGAGCGGTGGAGTGCTTCGCCCACTTGCAGTGCGCGCTTTGGCAGCAGCGGCAGTTCTCTCGGCGAGAGTCTGGCGGTATGCGAATGCAATCTCGTCTCCATTTGGAGAAAATCGAAAGTTTCCGATCGACCCATCAAGAAGTTTCGTCAATTTCTTGGGCGCTGCCAGTTTCATTCCGCGCATCGCTGCCAACATAATTTGCGGATTTCCTCGTTCTGCTTCACGAACAAATGCAATTGAAGTCCCATCCGGCGACCAGCGTGGGGAACGATCGCGCGGGCCCGCTGTCAATCGCCGCGATTTCGTCACTCCATCTGCAGATGCGATCCAAATTTCCGTGCAATAGGTGCTTGGCTCATCTGCAACTTTGTGCACGAATGCGATGCGCTCTCCATTGCCGTCGATTTGAGGGTCGGATGGAACAACAAGTTTCCGAACATCTTCCGCAGTGATTTTCCGAGATTTTATTTGTGCTCGTCGTGCCATAGAAGATCATCGTAGGATCATCCGTCATGACATGGGTATGGCGAGGACGAGATGATGGACCAGATCCAGCGGCACAACGTTGGCATCAAGTGATCCGTCCATGGGATGCTGCTCCACGCGCGCGCGGACGGAAGTGTCCAATTGTTGTCATTGGCTATCCAACTGATGCGGGCGTTCGAGCAAACTTCGGTCGTCCAGGTGCGGTGGATGGTCCCGCAGCACTGCGAACGGCATGCGCAAATTTGCCCGCGCCTACAACGCACGCTCTCTTTGATGCAGGCGATGCGAGTGGTGCTGGAGAAGATGTTGAAAGTTGGCAGCAATCACTCGCCGCGGCAGTTTCGGCAGTACGCGCTGGCGATGGAATCCCACTCATTCTTGGTGGAGGTCACGATCAAGCTTTCGGTCACTGGATTGGCACTGTGCGCGCCGCTGCAGATGGCGCAGTTGTTGGATGCATCAACTTCGATGCGCATATCGATATGCGTATGTTGCAATCTGGTCGCGCGCATTCTGGCACTCCATTTTTTCAAGTGCATGCATGGAGCGCGGCGCATAGCCGACCGTTCAAATACATGCTGCTTGGTATGCAACCTCCGCATAACACGCCTGCATTGATTCATGCCGCATCCGCCGCAGGAGCGCAACTTGTTGATGCTGATGCCTTTCATCCTGGCCAAGAAGCATCGCTGTTGCAATTGATCGATCGTTTTCTTTCCACAGTCGATCTTGTCTGTTTGAGTATCGACTTGGATGTCTTCAGCGCAGCCGCCGCACCTGGCGTGAGCGCTCCATCACCAATGGGAATCGCTCCCGATGCAACTTTCCGCACGATTCTTCGGCGAATCGCGGCAAGTGGAAAAGTTGCGGGCATTGAAGTCGCGGAGTGCGCTCCGTCGTTGGATATCGGAGGACGCACAGCGCGCTTGGGCGCTGCAGTCATCGACACAATTGTGCGCTCGCTTTGGACACAGTTATGAGGATTTTGTCATGAGGATGCGGGCGTGATGCGAATTGGAATTGATCTTGGCGGAACAAAAATCGCAGGCTGTGCGCTGAGCGAAGATGGGAAAGAAATTCTGCGACGAAGGGTCGCAACTCCCAAAGGTGATTATGCCGCAACAGTCGCAGCAATCGCGTCGCTGGTGCTTTCAATTGAAAAAGATGTCGCCGCATCTTGCACAGTTGGAATTGGTTATCCCGGAAGTGTCTCGCCGAAAAACGGCACGCACCGCAACGCAAATTCGACATGTTTGAATGGACAAGATCTCATCGGTGATCTTTCATTGCAACTGGGCCGAGAAATTCGCGGAGCAAACGACGGAAATTGTCTTGCGCTGAGCGAAGCTTTCGATGGAGCAGGACGGGATGCGCGCGTTGTCTTCGCTGTGATCATCGGAACTGGTGTCGGCGGGGGAGTTGTCGTTGATAAACGCATCTTGGTTGGTCGCAACGCAATTGCAGGTGAATGGGGGCATTGCCCGATGCCTGGAACCGATGGCGCGGAACGTCGTGCGAGGCATTGTTATTGCGGTAAAGAAGGTTGCATTGAACAGTTTCTTGCGGGTCCATCTTTGGAAGCAGAGTATTTTCGAAATACAAACGAGCTTCGTTCACTTGATGAGATCGTCGCGCGCAGTGTCGTTCAAATCGATTCGAGTGCAACGGCGGTGATTGACTTGCTTTGCCAACGTTTCGCAGATGCTCTTGCCGTCGTGGTCAACACCATCGATCCTGATGTGATTGTCGTTGGTGGAGGTGTGAGCAATGTCAAGACGATCTTCGAGCGAACGCCGGCGTTGGTCGCAGCGCGGATTTTCTCCGACCAATTCGATACGCCAATTGTTCAGGCGCAATTCGGCGATGCGAGCGGAGTACGAGGCGCCGCGCGTTTGTGGGATGCTCGCTCCTAGCGTCGATCAGGTCGCACGGCGGCAAGAATTTCGGGATCAATCGACTGTGTTTGCCCACAAATATCTGCGGCGATGATTCGACCAGTGACCGGTCCGAGCATCAACCCCATCATTGCATGACCCGTTGCGATGTACAACCCCGGAGTCGATTTGGCAAAGCCGATCACAGGCATTCCATCTGCAGTGCATGGTCGATAGCCCGCCCATTCTGCCGTCACGCGACCTGAGTCGATACCGTGCAAATATTTCCGCGCGCCTGCAATGAGTGCATTGAGTCGTCGTCGCATCCAAGGTCGTCCAACAGGTGCAATCTCAAGCGTTCCCGCTAAACGCAATTGATCTCCCATCGGGTTATACGCAACAAATGTTTCGTGCATCACTCCACCAGTGACAGGTAATTGCGGCACTCCATCCAGCTGCACGTGATATCCGCGAGCAGGTTGCATCGGCACAGAAATTCCAGCAGATTTCGCAAGTTCGCTCGACCATATTCCTGCAGCAAGCACGACATTTTCTCCATGCACAATTTCACCTGTGGAAAGTCGTGCTCCGATGCATTTTCCTTTCGCATCTCGCTCGATTCCTGCAACAGTCACACCCGTACGAATATTCACGTTGTGTCGCGGCAGTGCATCAGCAAGTCCTCGCACAAGACGACCCGGATGAATGATCGCGCTGTCGACATAATGAATTGCGCCGGCAACTTCATCTTTATATGCCCCATCGCGTCGACGCAGTTCAGCTCCAGAAATTCGATCAGTGCGATATCCCATCGGTGAAAGTGTTCGTCCCTCGTGCGCCGCAGCATTCAGATTGTTCTCGTCAAGAATTAAATCCATCCAACCTGATCGGCGGTAGAGACAGTCGATTGATTCGGCATCGAGAATCTCTTCAAGCGCCTGAACGGTTCTCCAACCCATTGCACACAGCGTTTGCAAGCATCGCTCTGTATGTGCTTGGTTGCAGTGTCGATGAAATGTCCAAAGCCAGCGCAGAAGATCTGGCGAAAGACTTGGGCGAATCCACAGTGGACTGGATGAATTGAACATCCAGCGAAGTCCTCTCCATGATGCACCAGGTCTTGTGAGCGGATAATGACCAATTGAAAAAAGACCCGCATTTCCGCAAGAAGCGCCATCAAATGTAGTGCTTTGGTCGAGCACAACAACATCAACTCCGCACTTCGCAAGTTCATACGCTCCGCATAATCCAACAATGCCTGCGCCAATGATGACCGTCCGTGGTGATCCCATAGTTCCCTATGCTATGAGACTTATGACCTTTGGACTAGGAATGATTGGCTGCGGAGGTATCGGGAATGTGCACGCACAAACTGCACGTCGTGCGGGCATCAAAATTATGGGAGCGTGGGACATTCTCTCAGATCGTGCGGCGCTTCTCATTGAACAACATGGCGCAAAGGGCAGCCAAGCAGTACCAAGCATCGACGCGCTCTTGGCGATGAAAGGTATCGATGCTGTTGTCGTTGCAGTTCCAAATGATCGTCACTGCGAATGTGCGTGCGCAGCACTGAAGGCTGGAAAACACGTGCTCTTGGAAAAGCCGATGGCACTCAGCACAGAACAGTGCGATCAAATTCTGAGCGCAGCATCAGCAAGCGCGGGACAACTGCAAATTGGATTTGTCTGTCGCGGAACCCCTGCAGCTTTGACTGTGAAGCAGTGGATCGACGCGGGGAGATTTGGCGAGATTTATCACATCAAGGCAAGTCTCTATCGCAGGCGCGGAATTCCTGGATTAGGCGGCTGGTTTACGACGAAAAAGCATTCTGGCGGTGGCCCTCTCATCGATCTTGGAGTGCATGTGATTGACCTCGCACTTCATCTCGCGGGTCATCCAAAAGCGCAACGAGTGAGTGGTGCAACGTGGTCGAAGTTCGGTCATCCCATCAGCGAATATCGATACACATCGATGTGGGCTGGACCGCCAAAGGTCGATGGGATTTTTGATGTCGAAGATGGTGCGATGGCGCTCATTCGATGCGCGGGAGGTTTGACGATCGAGGTGAATGTCACGTGGGCTGCCAACATTCCAGAAGGATCGACGAAGGACGGAATTTCAATCTGGGGTTCGCGTGCAGGAACAAACTTTGACATTTTTGGCAAGGAGGTTTCGATCGCCACCGAAGAGCATGGGATGTTGGTGGATATCAAGCCGCAGTTCGAAGCAACAAATCCGATGGAACAAGCGTGGGATCAGCAGTATCGACATTTTCAAGAGATGGTCGTCCAAAGAAAAACGCCCTTCGCCACGGGGGCGCAGGGACGTTCATTGCAAGCTGTGATTGACGCGGTTTACGAAAGTTCCAATCTCAACCGCGAAGTCGAAATCGGCTGACGATTTATTAGATCGCTTTTCCGTTTCCTGGCGAACTCGTCTCATACTTCTTGAGGGTTTCTTTCATTTCATCAAGCATCTGGCCTGCTTCTGTTTTTTCGATCGCAGATTTCTGAGTTGCGATCGCCAATTTCTGATCTGCGGAATCCCAATATGCACGTGCAAGGGTGTCGAGAATCGCGCCGTCTTTGTTGTCGCTTGCCGCAGCAGCCGCTTGTGCTGTATTGAGAGCGAATGCGATGTCGCGTGTCTTCACTGTCTTGGAATCAAGAACGAACCAGGCAACTTGATTCAGACCCATTGCGCTTTTTTCTGCGATGAGTGCAGCAACAACTTTCTTCCCAAGCGCATAAGCCGCTTCTGGTTGATTTGCTCCGCCAAGCAAGATCTGAAACTTTTGTAGTTCCATTCCAAGTGCTTCCTGTGGACTCGCTTTGGAAATCGCCTCATCGAGCATCCCGAGGAATGCAGCGTAATCATTTGTTTTTTGAGCTTCACGAAGAAGCCCGGACATTCGTCGCTGCATTTTGCTCGCCTGTGCAGATCCCATAAATGAATCTTTCGCCTTGGCGATGTCCCATGTTCCCGCGACGATCGCTGCGATCGGTTCGTCCATTGTCATCGGATGCCCGATCCACTGCACGACTGAATCCTTCACAATGAACGCGCATGGGATTCCATTTTGCATCGCTGGCTTCATGTACTGGTTGTATGACGAACGATCCGCATCTGCGCAGAGCGTGTACTTGGTCTTCTCGGCCCACTCTGGCTTCTCAAGAAATGTCTTGACGGTTTCGAGTTTCTCGTCGCTGATACCCATGACAACAACGCCTTTGTCTGCATAAGTCTGCTGCACTTCTGAAAGATGCGGCATTCCAGCTTTGCATGGTCCGCACCACGTTGCCCAGAATTCGACAACATAGACCTTACCTGCTGTAAAACTTGAGATTGAATCTCCCTTCACAAAATTTTCAATTTCAGGAAATGGTGCTGGTGATCCAGGAAACATCGTTGGCTGTTGTGCTTCTGGCGCGACTGTCTTGACCGCGGGTGCCGGCTTTGCAGCAGGTGCAGATGGTGGAGTGGATTGCGGAAAAGCGAAAGAGGATGCAAGAATGAGTGAAAGCATTATTTTTCTCCTGAAGAATTTGGAACCACGACCAACAAGAGAATAGCGCATGAGATACATTTCACCCAATGCCAGCCAAAATCATCGACGGTAAAGCAATCGGGGCTCAGGTTCGAATGGAGATTCGCAAGCGAATCGAAGCTGCGAAGCGCAGTGTTCGATTGGATGCAGTCTTGGTTGGTGATGATCGTGCAGCTGCGATTTATGCGCAAAATCAAGCCAAAACTTGCGCCGAAGCTGGGATCGAATACCACTTGCACACATTGCCAGCAAGTTGCGGATACGACGAAATCGCAGGTCGCATTCTGCTGATGAACACCGAAGAGTCGATCAAAGCCATCATGCTGCACCTTCCACTGCCTGTCGGAGTCGATACGGAGCGTGTTCAATCGCTGATCGCTCCAGAAAAAGATGTTGAAGGTGTCAATCCCGCCAATATCGGTAATGTTGTTTATGGCCGCCGCAGTTTGGTTCCATGCACAGCGCTCGCAGTACTTGAGATGATCGAGTCGACTGGAATTACTCTGCGAGGATCGAAGTGCGTTGTTGTTGGCGCAAGCAATATTGTTGGCAAGCCGATCGCAGTTTTATTGATGCGCGCGGAAGCGACGGTGGTCAGCGCAAATAAGTTCACCAAGAACCTCTCGATGCTCACGCGTGAAGCAGATGTCGTGGTTGCTGCTGCTGGTGTGGCCTCACTTGTGAAATCTGATTGGATCAAACCTGGTGCGGTTGTTGTCGATGTTGGAATCAATCGAATCCCTGGTGTAGACGGAAAATCTGTGACAGTGGGAGATGTCGATCCGCAGGTCGCGGAAATTGCTGGATGGATGAGCCCAGTTCCCGGCGGTGTTGGGCCAATGACAGTGGCAATGCTTTTGCGAAATGTTGCTGAAGCCGCGCTGCGCTGAAGCAGTTGCGAAATCCAAACGGTTTTTATTTTCCAAAAAGTTTTTGCAGCGCTTCTTCGTATCGTGCAACCGTTCCCGCAACGATTTCGCTTGGAACTTCTGGTCCTGGTGGAGTCTTGTCCCACGATCCAGACTGCACTAATTTTAAAAGCCAATTTCGCAAAAACTGTTTGTCAAAACTCGGTTGGTCGCGGCCAGGCTCGAAGTTTGCAAGTGGCCAATAGCGACTTGAATCTGGAGTCAGCACTTCGTCCACAAGCATCAGTTCGTTCGTGGTAGAGCCATTTCGGTCGAGCGCAAATCCAAATTCGAATTTCGTGTCTGCGAGAATGACGCCTCGTTCAAGAGCATATTGCGCGGCAATCGAATAGATATTCAAAGTCAACTCTCGAAGTCGCCGCATGAGATCCGCGCCAACGATTTCGCCTGCTCGCTCGAATGAGATATTTTCATCGTGGCCTTCAACTGCCTTGGTTGCTGGTGAGAAAATTGGGGTGGGCAATCGATCGCACTGCTGCAGTCCTGGTGGCAATTTCACGCCGCAGACTGTCCCGCTGGTTTGATACTCCGCCCATCCGCTGCCCGCAAGATATCCGCGCGCGACACATTCGATCGGCACAACGTGGGCAGCGCGACAAGTCATCGTTCGACTTTGCAGAGAATGGCGCAGAGATTCGTCGATCCCAGAAATCGCAGGAAGTTCAGTGGAGAGCACATGATCCTTCACGAGATTTTGTTTTCGCAGCAATTCAAACCATCCTGATGCAATCGATGTCAATAGTCGGCCTTTTCCAGGGATCGGCGTGGGCATAACCACATCAAATGCAGAGATTCGATCTGATGCCACGAGCAGCAACCGCGGACCATTCGAGTCAGGTGGCAGGTCATACACATCTCGAACTTTGCCTTGCCTTCGACCTTGCAGAGGCAAATGCGTTTCAAATACAGAATCGTCGGTTGGTGTTCGCATCGGGCAAAGTGTAAGGAATTGCCCAGTGGATGAGTACCGCTTAGAAAGTGCAATTCCGGCATAAATCGGTTGGAGCGAAATCGACCGCTACACTCGAATCGCTCACATGTTGCGATTCGCATTTCAGCAAGTTGAAGGAACCCCGGTGTCGATCAATATCGCACGCGGATATCTCGTGGGAACAAACGACGAATCGATTTCAGGTGAAATTCGGATCAGCAAGGGGCAAGTGGAATGCATGCCATCTATCAAAAGAGCTGCCGCGCTGAATCTTGAATGTGAAATGAAGGAGATGGGGCGACTTTCAGTTTCGACATGCTTGCTTGAGCAGCGAAGCGAGCCCTATTCACTGCTGCTCGAATTGGCCCGACATCGCATCAAGCACTTCATCGCTAAGTGTGAAGACTGGCAAATTTGGGATCACCCCGGCGCCGCAGATGCGCTTGCTGAATGGAATGAAGCGCGACTCTTGTTTACAGGAGCTTTGACAACTCAAGACTCCGCACAAGCGGATGAACTCAGCAGTCGCGCGCTCATTAAAGGTTTGCAAGCCAGTGAAAAACTTGCGGTGGCACATTCAAGAATTTGGCTGCATCGCCGCTACGGAATCAAGTCCGCATCAAAGATGGTCCTGGGAGTTCGTGTCGATCCTCGCATTCAACCTGCGATCGCAGCAGACGCTGCAAAGTCTTTCGATATGGTTGCAGTGCCACTTTCATGGGCGAAGATCGAGCGATCACCTGGTCAATTCGATTTCAGCTCGGTTGCGCCATGGTTTGATTGGGCCGCAAAATCAGGACGAACAATTCTTGCTGGACCTATTGTCGATCTTCAGCCCGACAAAGTTCCAAGTTGGATCGCAGCGAAGCGCGGAGATTTTTCGGTGCTGCGCGATGGCATTTGGAAATTCGCCGATGCAATTGGAAAAGGACTCGCTGGGCGAACGGGTATGTGGAATATCTCGTCTGGAATGAATGACAACAATTGGTGGCCGCTCGATCTTGAACAGATGGTCGAACTTTCGCGTCGTGCCGTGGTTGGATTGCGTCAGGCACGCAAGAATGTCCCGACACTTTTGGAAATCCCTCGTCCATTTGGACATGATGTGGCTGCTCGTAAAGGAGCGATCACGCCTCGTGCTCTTGTTGAAGCACTTGTAAACGACGGAATTCATCTTGATTGCTTAATGCTGCACTTTGTGATGGGCGAGCAGAGTTCTGGGAGATTGACTCGAGATCTTTTAGAATTGTCAGCGCTTCTTGATTCCTATCGTCCACTCCGCAAATCTGTTTTCGTTGCTTTGGGTGCGCCGAGCAGCGTGGGCGATCCTGCTGCGGGTTATTGGCGAACTCCGTGGTCTGCAAAGTCTCAAGCCGCGTGGGCGAGTCGAATGTTTTCGATTGCAATGTCCAAGCCGCATGTCGGGATGGTGATGTGGGAGTCGTTGATGGATAGCGATCCGAAACAACCGACGCATGGCGTAGTTGGTGGGGATCGAAAGCCCAAGCCAATTTTAGAAACCTTGATATCACTGCGCCGAGCTCTCAGCGTTCCGCTTGGCGAATGGAAGTCAGTCGATGGAAAGAGCGCACTTTCTCATGAGTGAAAATCGCAGATCCATACTTCGAACGGGAATTGATTGGGGATGTTCGCGACGATGGTGGCGACTTTCAAAATCGTCGATCACAATTTTGTCGATTACAGGCATTGCGCTCTCTCTCAGCGCGATCATTCCACTGGTTGTAGATCGAATCTCTCCGACCATTCGAGTCGATGCTCCTTCTTTTGAGATAGATCTTGATTTGGCAGATGCAGACACGCTTGCGTTATTGCCAGGAATTGGCCCAGCGCTCGCAGGAAGAATCGTCGAAGATCGCAATCGACTCGGTGCGTTCGGCGGTATTGCAGGACTTCAACGTGTTCGAGGTATTGGGCCATCGATCAGCGCGGGGATCAAGCCGTTTGTAATTGCGCAAGTGCGAAAAGACTGATTTGCATTTGACTGGCAATCGCCAGTTCTTCGCTTGTTCGTCGCCGAGTCGCTCTCTGCCGTAAAGTTCTAAGCATGCAATGGTTTGACCGCATTCGCACATCGAAGTGCCTTGACCGAGTAACGGCGCTCTTGAGCGATTCGTCGACATCTGCAACTTCGAAATCCGCAAAGTTGCCCATTGCGATGGTTGGCAGTGCGGGTTCGAGTACCTCCGTCATCGTTGCAGCAATCGCAAGTCGAATGGGAGTTCCGATTTTATTGGTGACAGCGCACCGCGACGAATCCGATGAAGCGGTTGCTGAAATCAGTGGGCTTGGCATTTCATGCGAACTTTTTCCGGCGCTTGAATCCTCGTTTGTTGGTCAAGAAGTTGCCGAACAATTTGGTGAGCGCATTCGTGTTCTTCGTCGGCTTGATGCCAAGGATTCGCCGTCAGTCATCGTTGCTCCTGCGACGGCACTGATGCAGGGAGTTCCTGCAGTTGCAGATATGCACGGAGTCATCACGACCATTCGCAAAGGAGAGCAACTCCCTCGAGATTCCATTCTTGCTTGGTTAGGGCAAGGTGGATACGAGCGAATGGCGACTGCTGAAACTCCGGGAAGTTTCGCTGTCCGCGGAGGAATCGTGGACATCTTTCCAGTTGGAGCAATGACATCTGTGCGAATCGATTTCTTCGGCGATGATGTCGAGCGAATATTCGAAATCGATCTTGCAACTCAAGCCGCAGATCGCCAGATCGAGTCAATCGATTTGGTAAGAGCGGGGGGACTCTTCGATGCGGATCGTGTCGAACCAATCGCTTCGCGCTTGGATCCAAGGACACTACTGATTCTCTGCGAAACATCAGAAATCGCAGAGCAATCGCGGGGATATCAGGATCGACTCAGTGATGGTCGTGGTGTTGTTCCTTGGCCAGACACGCTGCGAGAATTGCATAAAAAATGCTCGAAAACAATTGAAACTGGAACTTTGGTTCGATCGGCAGACGCCCAGCGCCAAGTAGATGTGCCAGTCGCGGCTCTGAATCCGTTCCCCGAAGTCATGCCCGCAGCGATCGAAGTTCTTGCTCAGATTTCCAAGGGAAACGACGCAGTTGTGCTCTGCGAAACTTCCGGCGATCTTTCACGCGCCGGCGAAGTGCTCGCTGCGCACATGCAGTCATCGACATTGTGCGTCGAAGAGAGGCATATGCATCGCGGGTTCATTTGGTCCGATGAACCGAATCGTTCGCTCGCCATGATTCCGTGGCACGAAGTTCTCAACCGCTTCGGTGCTCGACGAAGAACATCTGCGACGACATCTTCTTCGGGCAGCGCGCGATCGCGTGATGCGTTTCTGTTTTTCGAACCTGGGGATTATGTCGTCCACCGCGATCACGGCATTGCGAAGTATCACGGGCTGAAGCAACTCGCAGAGCGAGATCGTCCTTCTCCCAGTGACGAGGAATATCTCACGCTCGAATATCACAACGGCTCGCTGCTGCATGTGCCTGCAAGCAAAGTTTCGCTCGTGCAGCGTTACATTGGTGCAGGGTCGATCCGCCCGCAACTCTCGGTTCTCGGCGGACGACGATGGAAAAAACAGAAAGACGATGTTGCCGAAGCCGTTCGCGACTTGGCAGGAGAACTGATCCGTGTCCAAGCTGTGCGAGAATCCACGGCAGGAATTGCGCATCCAGTCGACTCGACATGGCAGAATGAATTCGAGGCAGAATTCCCATTCGTCGAGACCGCGGATCAAGTGACTTCGATTGCTGCGACGAAGCGCGACATGGAAAAAACCAGGCCGATGGATCGGTTGATCTGCGGCGATGTTGGCTTTGGAAAAACGGAGATCGCTCTGCGTGCAGCGTTCAAATCTGTGGACTCTGGAAAACAAGTCGCACTCTTAGTTCCTACGACAGTTCTCGCCGAACAGCACGAGAGAACTTTTCGCGAGCGTCTGCGCGCGTATCCCTTCGTGGTCGAAGGAGTCAGTCGATTCAAGACTGATCGTGAAGTTCGTGACATTCTCGACCGTGTCGCTGCGGGCACTGTTGACATTGTGATTGGAACGCATCGATTGCTTTCAGCTGATGTTCGATTTCACGATCTTGGACTTGTCATCATTGATGAAGAGCAACGCTTCGGTGTCGAGCACAAGCAACGATTCTTTGAATTCCGTTTGACTGCAGATGTGTTGACACTCAGCGCCACGCCAATTCCTCGCACGCTTCACATGGCAATGCTGGGACTGCGCGACATTTCCAGTTTGACAACGCCTCCACCTGATCGACGTGCAATTGTGACCGAAGTGATTCCGTGGAATCAGGAAAGACTCGCAGGTGCAATTGCGCGCGAATTGGCTCGTGAAGGCCAGATTTTCTGGGTACATAATCGTGTGCACGACATTCAATCTGCAGCCGATGATGTGCGAAGACTCGCGCCGACTGCGCGGATTGTGGTTGGTCACGGGCAGATGGGCGATGGCGAACTCGAGCAAGTCATGCGAACTTTCATGCGCCGCGAAGCTGACATTCTGGTTTCGACCACCATCATCGAAAGTGGCATCGACATCTCGACTGCCAACACAATGATCATCGACGACGCACATCGCTTTGGCTTGAGCGAATTGCATCAGTTGCGTGGACGCGTGGGTCGATCGAATCACCGAGCCTATTGCTATTTGCTTCTTCCGCAGGATCGTCCGGTCGCTCCCGATGCAATGAAACGACTTCGAGCGCTCGAGGACTATTCGATGCTCGGTGCAGGCTTCCGCATCGCTGTTCGAGATCTGGAACTTCGCGGCGCAGGCAATCTGCTTGGCAGTGAACAATCTGGACATATTGCAGCGGTGGGATATGAGTTGTATTGCAAACTGCTCGACCAAACGGTGCATGAACTGCGCGCGGAACCGCAAATCGTTCCCATCGACACACTCATCGATATCAGTTTGGTGGGTTCTGTTCCCAAGAGTTACATCCCCAGCGATCGTCGTCGATTGGAGACGTATCGCAGATTGAGTGATTCGCTGACCCCCGATGATCTCGCCAAGACGATCGCCGACATCGTGAACGCATATGGCGATGCACCGACGACGACGGCTGATCTCTTTCTTCTGGTGGAAATCAGACTTCGATTCACATTGCTTGGAATTCAGTCCGTTCAGCGCAAAGATTCGGACATTATTTTTCGATCTGAAGGTCCCAATGTCATCTATAAATTATTGCGGGGAGCGGCAGGTTCTGTTCGCACTGTGGGCGAGCGTGATGCGCTGGGAACTCGCCGCGAAGATTTGAGCGAAGTCTTCTGGCGATTGCCCGCAGAGTTGCAGTCAACAGCTGCATTGAGCAAAGAACTTCTCAGACGCTTGAGACGAATACAGCCAGGCACTTCGACCAAGTCCAGTTGAGCAATTCGCTGGCTGTTTGATCGGTCACTTCAAAATAGCGGCAAGTTTTTGAATCGCAGCTTGATAGTCTTCATAACTGACATGGCCTTGCTTGGCCCGTAAGGCCTTGATCTCGTTCGCAGTAGCGAAGAGGGCCTCGGTCATTCGAATTGTGCTTGGCTGAAAGTTGATTCGAAGGCGTGGCCATAATCGCTGCAACGTGTCGCTTTGCGACCAGTTCAGGAAATTCCCAAGCCAGACATTCATGCCGGTCTTATCGTGTGTGCAGATCGTTTTGTAATCCTCAAAGATCTGGAAGACAGAGATTGCGAATGCAACCTGATGCATATCTTGCGAGGAATGAATTGAAAGATCCGGATACATCTCTGCTGGCATCGAACCAAGTTTTTCATAGTCATGGGCAAGTCGGAGATTCGGCGTGATCCAGAGATCCTTGATGATTTGAATGGTGGACAACTCGAGCGCCTTCTCGGCTGCAACTTCTTGGCTTCGCGCTTGGTGATACAGCGTCAATGCCACAAAAAGTCCTGCGCCACCCGTGAGCAACATCATCAATCTGTAGATCGTCGATTGTTCGATCGGTTGATTCTCTGATGGGTCTTGCAACAGCAAAAACACAAACAAAATGCTGAGGCCGATCATCGCAAAGAGCAAGTACTTTGAAAATCTCATAGATGTCCTTCTGGATAAATAGTTTATGAGGAGATTTCTTCAGCGCAAGGACTCTTGCATCAGGTTTTTACTTCAGCAAAAAACACCCGCGATCAATTTTTTAAATTACGCCATTGAGGAAAGCGCGAATCAATTTGAGCGAGGCTTGGCAGCATTCACACCATCACCAAAGTGTAAATCGAGATAGCGCGCAACATAATCCAAGATGCTCGAGCATTCAGGGATGTCAGGATTGCTGGTCGAACCAAGTGGTTCGAATCTCATGCCGCGGAAACGCTCTGCTGCGTCACGAAGCGAGAGTCCGTGTTGCAACGAAAGGCTGAATGCTCTGCAGAAACCTTGGATGAGACCTGAAAGGGTTGATCCCTCTTTGCTCATCTTGATAAAAATTTCTCCAGGACGCCCATCTGGGAAAAGTCCAACGGTCAGATAGCCCTCGTATGCCATGATCGAAAATTTGTGAGTGAGGGAACGGCGCGTCTCTGGCAGGACTTCACGGCGTACATCAGGCGTCAAGGTACTCATGCGGAACAAACCTCCATCGAAGCAGGTGGACATCAGCGAATCCGTGCCGATGAAATCGGGGAAGCGCGGATCATTCGTCGAAAATAGATCACGCCGCCGAGATAGTCAATCGTCAAAGTACGTACAAATCCTACGGATTTTGTTCAATCAAAATAAAACCGCCGAAGCGGTTATTCTTTCGAAGACTTTTCGCGAGTCTTGCGGGCACTCTTCGTCCCACGGTCCGACTTGCCGTCATCCGACTTGCCCTTGCCCGACTTGCCCTTGGGCGCGTCATCAGAAGGTTCGTCGAATTGAGCATCATCGGCCGATGGTTCGGCAGTTCGCTGCGACGCAGAAGAGGTTTCCATTTCGATGATTCGATCTGGCTTGACTACGACGGTGATTTCCGCGACGAGGTCACGACCGAATTGGATCGTGACTTGCTCAGTGGCGACGCGACGGATTGGATTGTTCAAGCGAACAGCGCGCATGTCGATTCCATAGCCTTCGATGATCAACTGATCGCTGATATCTCGTTGTGTAACCGCACCATAGAGCACGCCTTGATCGTTGCAAGCGCGGACAAGTGTCAGCGTAATGCCGGCGAGGCGGGCGATCACGGCTTCGCGCTCGGCGCGTTGCTTGGACAGATGAGCCTCTGCGATCGCACGAGCGGCCTTTAGAGATTCGATCTTCTCGGGGGTTGGAGCTTCCGCCATTGCATTTGGAAGGAGGAAGTTTCGGGCGAATCCAGGTCGTACCTTGACGACATCGCCGACCAATCCGAGGTTTTCGATCGTTTCGAGAAGCAGAAGTTCGTAATTACGTGCCATGAGTCGCTGTCCTTTCGTGGGGAGAGTTAGAGGTGCCGCCAGGCCTCAGCGATTTTCTCTTCGCACATGCGGGAGAAGGTGGCTTCAGATGTGACCGCTCTTGGCGAGCGGGGGGGCAAAGTATCGCAGAATCGCCCCCGACTTGCAAGTGGCTGATCGAATCCAATTTATGTCGCGACTTGAACCCTCAAGTGATGGATCATGTCGATCTTGGTGATGAGGCCATAAAAAACTTTGCCGTCGTGGACCACTGCGACTCGGTCGGCTCGAAAAATCGGCATCAAATCATCTGAGGATTTCGATGGATGGATCGTCTCGACCCTGCTGGTCATATGCGCGCCGACTAAATCGTTGCTCGCATGCGGATCGCGACCAAGCGCCAACAGAACATCGCTTTCGTCCAGGATTCCAACAAGCGCTTCGTTCGAATCAAGCACTGCCATCTGGCTGACTCCGAACATTCGCATCTTGCGAATCGCCAAACTGAGCGGCAACTTTGGCTGCAAGACGAAATCTTCGCCACGATCATGACGACGTGTGATCAAGTCACGCAGATCACCATTTTTCTCGCGCGCAAGAAAACCTTGGTCGCGCATCCAGAAGTCGTTGTACATCTTGGAAAGATATTTCGCACCACTGTCGCAGATGAGTGTCACGACACGCTTGGGAGTTGTTTGCTCGCGGCAATATTGAAGAGCGGCATGCATGAGAACGCCAACGCTTGATCCTGCCAAGATGCCCTCTTTGCGCAGCAGTTCGCGCACGGCGGCGAATGCTTCAGCGTCGGTCACGGTGTAGGCATGATCAATTACGTTCATGTCGAGAATTGAAGGAACGAAATCCTCGCCGATTCCTTCCACAAGCCACGATCCGGCTTCGACGATTTTTCCCTCGTTTACAAGCGGTGCGAGGATCGATCCACGCGGATCTGCAAGAATAATTTGGCACTTGGGATTATGCGATTTCAGATAAGCGCCAACACCTGCGATCGTTCCACCCGATCCAACGCCAGCAACAAACGCATCAATATCTCCGCCCATTTGCTTCCAGATTTCTGGACCAGTTGTTTCGAAGTGAGCACGCGTGTTGTCATCGTTTGCAAATTGATTGACATAGAACGAATTGGGATCTTCGTCCGCCATTCGTTGCGCCATGTCTTGGTAATACTCAGGATGACCTTTGGCGACATCGGATCGCGTCAACACAACTTCCGCACCCATCGCACGAAGATGTGCCATCTTTTCATCGCTCATCTTGTCGGGCATGACGACGGTCAACTTGTATCCCTTGAGTGCTCCGATCAGCGCGAGTGCGATACCAGTATTGCCTGCAGTTGCTTCGATGATTCGGCCACCTGGTTTCAACTTTCCAGATTGCTCTGCAGAAGCGATCATCGCAACGGCGATGCGATCTTTGACGGATTGACCTGGATTGAGATTCTCCAGCTTCACAAATAGTTTGCACACCCCAGTATCAATCTTGCTGATTTGGAGCATCGGCGTATTGCCGATCATGTCGAGCAGGCTGGAATATATTGGGGCAGTCGTGGCGGTGGTCATCTGTCGAGTGTAATACTCCTGCAATGAGCGGTTCTCAAGAAAATGTCGTGGTTGGATTCGATCCGGATGGACGGATGGAATTGGTCCATGTCGGCGAACAGCCCGGCCATGGGGCCGCGGTCGACTTTCGCCGCGTCACATTGCGTGGAATTTCTTCGCAACCGCTGGTTCGTGCATGTGGCGAGCGCGGTCGCCTTCTTGATACGACGGCAGGACTCGGTGGAGATTCTTGGATTCTCGCAGCGGCAGGTTTTTCCGTTACTGCGATCGAGCGATCTGCTTTGGTCTGTCAAGTTTTGCGCGATGGAGTTGATCGAGCCAAGAGTGATTCACGATTGAATGCAATTGCAAGTCGCATCGAAGTGCGCCAGGAAAATGCAGTGGATGTTTTGCAAGCCAATTCCGATTCGTGGGCGACCATCTATCTTGATCCGATGTATCCGCCCAAGCTAGGAAGCGCTCTTGCACCAAAACCGATTCGTGTTGTGCGGGCTGCGGTCGGCGATGACCTTGATTCCTCGAACCTTTTTCTCGCGGCAGTCGCTGCGCAGTGGAATCGAATCGTTGTAAAGCGACCGCATCACGCGGAGCCACTGTGTGCAGAGCCCGACATTGTTTTCAACAGCAAACTTGTGCGATACGACGTCTATGTTCGAGAGGGATCAAGCCTTCGGACCATTCGCGCAAAGGCGAAGTCATGAGTGCGCCATGGATTTTTGTGCCACAATTGCCACCGAGCGCGCCATCGACTTGTCGAGTTGATGCAGACGAAGCAAAGCACGCAGCTGGAAGTCGTCGATTACGAACTGGAGATCGCATGCATCTCTTTGATGGACGTGGAGTGCTCGCAGACGCATCGATGGGAGTATTGAATCGTGATGGTTCAATCGATGCAGAGATCGACGCACTGCGCGCACAACCGTTGCTTGCGCCGATGCTCGAAATCGCCAGCGCTGTGCCAAAAGGGGATCGACTTGGAACCTTGCTTGAATCACTTGGGCCGCTGGGCGCAGCGCGATGGACCCCTCTGAATTGCACTCATTCCGTGTTGAAATGGTCGATTTCGCACGAACCGCGCACTCGTCGCGTGTTGATTTCTTCCTGCAAGCAATCGCATCAATCTTGGTTGCCGCAGATCGCGGCCTCGTGTGCGCCTGAATTTGCTGCGCGCGATGCGATCTCTCGAGGATTGCAAGTATTCATCGCGCATCCTGGAGGCGAATTGATTTCTTCCGCAGGTCGCATTTCATCTCCGGCATCATTTCTCATAGGTCCCGAAGGCGGATTCACCGAAGCAGAATTGCAAGCAGTCGAATCACTCGGCGCGCGCAGAGTTTCGCTGGGTAGTGCAATACTTCGAATTGAATTAGCGGTTTCATGCGTGCTCGCGAATGCTCGCCTCGCATGAATGCTCGCAAAAATTCTTCCTACGTGAGTCCGCCAATTAGGAGAACCTGCGCAGAGAGTTCATTTGGTCAACCAAATGCCTCAGAGCGAATCGAAATGGAGCGTATCGGAGTTGAACCGATAACCTCCGCCTTGCAAAGGCGGCGCTCTGCCAATTGAGCTAACGCCCCAGTGGAAACAAATCACTAGGCATCGCCATAGTAACGAACATTTGCCAACGGTGTTGTGCGGCGAACTTGAGCCACTTATATGCATAAGTGATCAGCCATAAAAATATCCCGCCCGGCTCGAACAGTCCTCAGCGACCCCAGCCAGATTTACAACCAGTTACGCCATCCTGAATCAATTGACTATTCGTTGGATCTATGAACGGGCCTATGACGGAAGTGCAGGCGCAAGTACTGCCACCACAATTAGCGTGCGTGATGAAGACCCATCCGCTTCCACACTTGCATACACATCCGAACGTGTATCCACCCACAGCGACAGCCTCTCCAACCACGACGCTCTCGCCAGGCTCAAGCGAGATGAGTTCGCCGCCGTCGAGAGTGATGAGCAGCGAGGTTGCACATCCTTCATTGACCAGCACCCCATCCACAATGGAGTCAAACACTTGAACTTCGGTTCCAACAGTGATCCAAGATTGATCAATGAGCGTCCAACTGGCGGTCGAAACAGAAGTTCCAGACAGCACCATCACTCCTGATTCTGCGAGATGATTCGTGCAATCCGGCAAGAAGCGATTCAGTGGCGCCGGATTTGATTGGTGCGCTGTTGCAAGGATTGTGCAAATGATGGTGACACTCGCCGCGGCGATCCCAGCAATCAATACTGGAAATGAAAAGGCGCGCTTTGGATTGATGGCTTGAAGCAGTTTCATAGCGGTCTCCGTGTAGAAAGGAAGAAGTTGCATGCATCCACGATGGATGCCATTTGTATGCATAGTATATCTATGCATAAGCAGTTGTCAACTCCTTAGCGTTTTTTTAAATTTTCTGAAGAGTCTGGATTTGCACACGAAGCATAGATAGACTATGCGTATGACTATTGACCCTATGGGCGCCCCGCCAGGCACGTTGGACATGATGATTTTGTCGCTCTTGGTCGAAGAGCCTTTGCATGGTTACTTGTTGGCTCGACGGATCGAAGAGCGCAGCGGCGGGGTCCTCGGAATTGAAGAAGGGTCGCTCTACCCAGCACTGCAACGATTGCGCAAGCGAAAGGTTGTTTCGGATGAGTGGCTCACACAGGAGAGCGGGCGAAAAATTCGGGTGTATTCGATTACACGCGCGGGTCGTAAGGAACTCGTGCAGACTGCTGGGCAATGGCGAACAGTCAATGCTGCAGTCGAGAAAATTATCCAAAGCATAAAAGGGGAGCGCAGTGTCCGACTTACCTAGCGAGAGTGAAGAACTTCGTCTGGAGATGGAAACTCATCTCTCGATGCTCGAGGAGGACGCACGAAAGTCGGGCGCATCATCATCCGATGCCACACGCGATGCCGAGAAGCGATTTGGCAGTGCCGCAGATCACTTTCGAGAATCGCTTGCCGAGTGGACGCACAAGCAGCGATCGTTACGGAACACGCTGATCGCGATTGCGCTCGGTGCCGTTGTTATTTCTGCAGTCGGAATCGTCGTCAATGTTCGATTGTTAAACGACTTGCGCACGACCGTCTCTGGTTGGGTTGAACGATCGAGCAATTCGGTTCCGGAGCTTGGGAAGTTTCGCTACGAGGGCATCATGGTTGAAGTCACATGGGTGAGCGCTGTAGGAGTGGTTCGCAGCGACATGCCCATGATGGTGGCCGATTGGCGGGTGCTCACGGCGCCAGTTTCGAGTCAATGTCGCGAGCGAGAGTTCGCGATGATTGAATTCGAGGTCACCGACGCGATTGAGCCGTACTTTCTTGGCGTTCCCGTTGGCACCAAATTGACCTGCACTCCCAAGGCGCTGATTGCGATTGATTGGCATTCCGCACAACCACCAACGTCATTTTCCGATTGGCTACGTCAGGCTGGAGGGGCAATCAGGCTGATTCGATGTGTGGAATGTCCATGAATTGAGGGCGTTCGTTGCGATTACGGACTGGACTTGCTCAATCTCAGTGGTCACGGGCGAGGTTCACACTGAGGTTCACACTGAGGTTCACACTGAGGTTCACATAGTCAGGGCGATCCGCCACATCGGCATGGATGAAGCTGCGCACGACCCGAGCGTGATGAAGGAGAAAGACGCCTGGCATCTGTGTGCCATCACCGTCGAGTGCACCGGGATGATGACCAGCGAGCAGCGACGTGAATCCACGCCACCACACGCCAAATCCCAGCAACTGTGCGAACCGTCCACGGCGCAGACCGAGCACGCGATAAAGTCGGCGCTCTGGATCTGCGATAGCAGGTACATCGCCGAGTCCATAGTGAGCAGTAAAAGCAACAAACGACTCCGCACTGCCCATATGTATGAGGACAAGACGGGTGCCGTTTTTCTCAATGCTGTGGCGACTCGCTGCGAGATCTGCGAGCGCTTCACGGCAGAAGCTGCAGCCTGAATGGCGCAGGAAAACTAAGAGCACCGGACTTTCGTTGGAGAGATCCGCGAGGCTGCTGCCGTTGCTAGTCAGCGTCTCCTTCAGCAGAGTGGATTCATCCGGCAATGTCTCTGCGCCAGCGTCGCTGAGATAAGCCGTCCAAGCGTGTCTGAGTATGAGCGCAAAGGGCACCCACCAAATGAGATCATTGGTGATGCAGTTCAGCGCAAAGGCCCATGGCAGCTGCTCGGTCCACAGCGCTTGGATCATGCCCAGTGGACCGAAGACCTTTCCGAGAAACCCCACTAGCACGATCGGCCAATGTCGCACGGGATCAAAGGCGGCGATGGCATAGCCGATGCCGTAAACGCCCACGATCATCCCGATGCATTGCCAGAACTGCGGGTAATTGGGTTGCGGCATGCGCAACCAATCAAAAATTGCGCCAGGAAATAGCACTGCGAAACCGCCCCAGAGCACGTTGTAGAGTCCGGCGGCGAGCAAGACATTTCGCATCCAGCGCGGTGATGAAGAGCGGGTGTTCATAGGTGTGTTGACTCTGTTGTGATTCTCAAGCAATCGTCGATGCTTGGTTTGTACATCCCACTGCACTTCCTCACTTTCAGTGGACACAATTGAGCGAACATTCTTACTCATTTTAGTATCCACGGAATCGGGTGTGTCCAGGCCGACTTCGTCCATTCTCTCTATCACATTCACGAGGTCCCGTCAGGAATGTCCTGTAACTTAGAAACACGAGGATATACACATGCACCTTTCTGCTCTATTTCTTTGGGTGATTCTGGCACTTTGTGGTGACGTTAAGCCCAAGACGCTCGATGATTTCGTCCACGCAGGAGTGGGTTATCTTCAACCAGCTTGGCCGGCCAAGTCGACTCTCACTCAGAATGAAATCGCTCGTTGGCGAGGGATTCTCGGTGCAACTGATGGGCAGATGGTGGTGATCGAGCGGATGTACCAAGACCATCTTCGTGACGTGCACAACCCATATCTCGAGCGCGAGGTTCCGCGATATCTGGCGAAGGCGGCAGAAGCCTCGGTCGCGTTTCAAACTTATGGAATGACATCGATCGAGTTCAACACTGCTTGGATGGATGTTTCTCGCTCGTCCACACAACTGATGAACTCTTCGGCAGAACTCGAATTGAAATTTATTGATTCGCTTGAACCTCTCTTACTGCCAGACCAGATCAAGGGGATGCATGTGCTGCGTGGTTTCGCTTCACGGCGAAAGTCGCGAAGTGTTGTTTCGACGGACCGGTGGATCCTTTTGGAACTTCGAGAAGTGTGGGATCGGTTGGTGGTGCAGGGGGTGGATGTTTCGCAGCGGCTCGCTGTCAGTGAACGGCTTGGGGAGTATGAACAATCGCTCACTGCATTGCTCGATCAATGGAGCACATCCCAACGCGATGCTGGGCGGAAGATTCAATTGGGGTTCTCCGCTGCAGCGCGTGATGGATACGAGGATCCACAATTCGATCCAAAGCAAATCTGGGCTCGATCGGCCGCGTTGACGAAGCGCATTCGAGAACTCCATTTGAGCGTCAACATCGAATTGCTGACGCTCGTCTCACCGGACGTCGCTCGGGA
>CAMAXY010000006.1 GCA_945862215.1 Singulisphaera sp. GP187
CGAGTTCCGCAGGCGGCCGACAGCGCTTGCAATAAAATTTAGCAAATCAGATCGTGTCGGTCGCCGAGGACTGTCTGAGCCCCGAGAGGACTTTTCACGGCTGCTCACTCATGTATTTCCGTGGCTATATCCGTGGCTCGATTCTGTCGGCAAATCGTCAGGTTTTAACCATGGCGATGCGCCAGACTGCGATCGGCAAGAGAATAACGACTGGAAGAATCACGCCAACCGTCGGAGGAAACGATGGCAAAGGCAACGCAATCATAATCATCGAGGTCAACAGAATCGGAAGGCTCAACGCTGCACAACTGACAGCTTGCTTCAAGATTGGCGCTGGTTCGCGCAGAGCGAAAAATGGAATGGAAATCGCAAGTACAAGAAGTCCAACCAAGAGAGATGCGAATCTGCCTGTCGCAAATCTACGCAGAGCCGTCGGATCAAAGGCTGAGTTGCGCGCCAAGTCGGCAATCTCACTCAAAGACAACATGTGGGCATAGAGCAAATTCTGACGAAGTCTCAAGGTGTCAGGGTCCAGATCTGTTTGAAAAAAATCTAACTGTTGATCTGAGAAAACAGAGGGCCGATCGCCAGTTAAAATATCGACTTTTCCAGTCGGAACTCCCGCCCTTCCGTTGACCAATACCCACGAACGTTTCTCTGCAGACCATTTCGCTTGCGGAGCCTCAATCCGGCGCACAACTGCACCTTCTTTTGTTCGCTCAACTGCATAGAGCCCAGTCAGTGTCTCCGTTGCAGGATCAAAACTCGCGGCGTGAATCAAGCGACCTTGCGAGTCTGACGCTAATCCAATTCCCCACGTTCTCACTGCACCGCGAACCATATCTCCGTGCTCAAGCAATAGTCGTTCCGCCAATCGCGGCAAAATGAATTCCTGATTCGCAATTTGTAAAAAACATAGAAGCCCCATGCCCATGATGATCGGAAACACTGCACGCCGCATCGAAATCCCCACCGCCATCATCGCTACGAATTCTCGAGTGCGCAGCATCGCCGATGCGGTGAATCCCATCGCGGCGAGTGCGACAAGCGGCATCATGTATTGATAGAACTGGAAGACGCGAGGGCCATGAAAGCTGAAGATTAACTGCGCAACAGACAAGATGCTCGCGCTTTTCTCAACGCCACTCTTCGCACTTTCAATCCTCGCAGCGGAACTGACGAATGTTTCCCATTGAATCAGTATGTCAATCGAAATTGCGAAGATGAATATCAGTGAGAACAGCAAGAAAAAATTGCCGAGGAACCGGAGGAGGATGAATCGAGTCAATATTCGCATTGGTGCATTGATCAGGCGTTAGCGCCGTGCCATTCTCCTTCCAATTCCAAGGATGAGTGCCAAAAGGATTGCGTTTCCCATCCACATCACGGTCAATCCAAATCCAACTTTGGATGATCGCAGGATCGACTGTCCAGATGCAACCAACAGAACATTTGCAATTGCCGGCACGAATGCGAGCAGAAAAATAGTCAGCGGAAGACTCTCCCGACGCCAGATCGCCAGAATCCCGCCAAGAACAAGCATTAAAAGAACGCTGATTGGTTGGGCGAATCGCATCCAAACATGAGAAAGAGCTTCGTAGAACGAACCAATCATGGCACGATCAACGCGCGCGATAGATCCATTCGCAGCCGATGCGTACGCATTCAGCGGAGGAGTCTTCTGCGTGGAAATCCGCCGTGCAGATTCCATGGACTCTTGAGATGAAAGCACACTTGGCATTTTCTCAACCGAGAGACCAACGATTCTGGCTGGCCAACGAACGACACGATCATCTTCTCCACGAAGAGATCGCGTCCGCGGTTCGGTTAATACGAAATCCAATAGTTTCGTTCCACTTGCTCCATCAGAACTTACGGTTCCAATCAGCTCCGCTGAAACTGTAGATGCTTCACGTAGTGCCTTCTCCCCTTCCAATTCGATCACCGTGAATCTCTTCGCAGGGGGCAGTGGAATCAATCCCTTTCCACCAAGAATCGCGTCATGAATTTCATAAACTCGATTTGCCTCTATGCCATAGAGACGAGCGCTTCCTGACTTTGCAAGTTCGGCGCCGAGTTTTTCCATCAAAAAAGCAGGCCAAATCGATTGCTCAAGCCTGTTCTGTTCGATCATGACCAACGCGCTTTTCGATGGTTCACGCAACACGTCAAGTAATTCCGACCACGGTAAATATTTTGGGCTTCGCTCCCATCCAACATCGATGAGTGTTGGCATTGGTTCGACGAGTGACATGAATGCAACTGTCGATTCCCCTGGACGCAAGACCGTCGCATCGCGGAATGCAACTTTCACAATAAGATCACTTCCAACAGAATACAGATCCGCAGAACCGCTTCGCGCGACAAATTCTGTGCTCAGTTTTCCAGATGGGCCGATTTCGATTGCAGCAACGCTTTCCATACGAACGCGCTTTATTGATGAATCTTCGATCTTGTCGTCCATTGCAATTCGGTCAGAAAAGATCATGAAATTTCCTGCTCGGAAGGGTTCTCCTGATCGAATCGTGCTGACGAACACCTCGGCGGCATCGTTGGTAATGACATCACACATCAGCCCCAAGAATCGTGGAATCGCACTCTGCACTAAGAAGAACATGAAGATCGTCAGCACGGTTCCCAAAAACACTTGCGGCAGGAGGATCACAGGATAAGAAATGCCGCTGACTGACATTGCTTGGACTTCATTGTCAGATGCGAAGCGATGCGTGACGATCGTCGCTGCAAATCCCGCAGAAAACGGAAGTGCGTATTGCAACATCGGCACCATCGCAAGAAAAATATATTTAAGAATCCCTCCCGGACCCAAAAGATTTCCAGTCAACGGTTTTATGACCGCTCCGAAGGCAACGACTACCACAATAATGACCGTCGTCAGCAGTAAGACCTTGCTCAACTCTGAAAGAAAATGGCGAAAAAGAATCCAGGGCATGACGGCAAGGTTCCGCCTTTAGCGGAGTCCGTACTCCTTGAGTTTTCGATAGAGCGTTCGCTCGCCGATGCCAAGCATTTGCGCGGCCTTTTCGCGATTTCCTTCGGCCATCGCCAAAGTTTGCCGAATCGCCTCTTTTTCCAGCCTGCCCAAGCCACATCCAGCAAGTCCACCCAAGCCAGCAGAAACTCCCATCGCAGCATCGTCGCTATCAGTGACATGAATTTCTGCGGGCACATCTTGGACATCAAGAATATTCGCAGAACTCCCGACCATCATTCGGTGCACAATGTTCATCAACTCACGCACATTTCCAGGCCACTGAAATGCGACGAGGCGCAGCATCGCAGGCTCGCTGATGGTTGGAATGACTCGATCCAATTCGCGGGCAAAGCGGCCAAGAGCATGTCGCACCAACAGCGGAATATCCTCGCGCCGTTCGCGCAGCGGCGGGATATTGATCTCGACTCCACGTAGGCGATAAAACAAATCCTCGCGGAATTGCCCTTGTTTGATCATGGTTCGCAGGTCGCGATTGGTCGCGCTGATGAATCGAACATCGACCTTGCGTGCATCGTTGGAACCCAAGCGAACGATCTCCCCCTTTTCAAGCACGCGCAGCAATTTTGGCTGCATCGACAGCGGCGTATCTCCGATTTCATCAAGAAAAACACTGCCGCGATCGCCATATTCGAAGACTCCTTCGCGATCCTTATCCGCACCGGTGTATGCCCCACGAACATGGCCGAAGAGTTGGTCCTCGAGCAAACTTTCCGCTTGTCCTGCAGCATTAAAAGGAACAAATCTTCGCTCCTTGCGCTTGGAATATTGATGAATCGCATGCGCCACCAATTCCTTGCCCGTCCCACTTTCGCCAGAAATCAGCACTGGAATATTGGTCGGGCCGACTTGACGGATTGATGTGATGACTTGCCGAATTGCTGCGGATTCGCCGATGATCCCTTCAAATCCATAAGCGGCATCGACCTGACCACGTAGTTTTTCATTTTGATGACGAAGCAACACGGACTCGGCGGCTCGCTGAACCAAATTGCGAAAGACCACCAGATCGAGCGGCTTGACAATAAAGTCATACGCCCCACCTCGCAGTGCCTCTTTCGCAGTGGGAATATCGCCATGAGCAGTGACCATGATCGTTGCGGCATCGGGCTGAACCTGCCGAACAAGTTCCAGAACTTCCATCCCAGATCGGGGGGTTTCCATCACAAGATCGGTGACGACAACGTCGAAATTTCCGTGGCGAAGTTCCTCTTCTGCAGCCTTTTTGCTGTTGACAATGGTGCAAATATGACCAGGCTTGTGGAGCGCTTCGGCCATAGTTTCCGCATGATCCTTTTCGTCATCGACGATCAGCACCTGCGCGCGGACGAGATCTTGAGCATCTGCCATAGATAGGGACGAGTGTACGGAGAGACCACAATGGTGATAGGAGCGGCGGTACAAATTCACGTAAAGCGCAAGTGGTTTTCCAAGGCGCAAGAGGCTTTGTGCCGATACTCTTCTACCTATGAACGCGCGCAAGGATGCGGCAATTTTTGATGGTCGCCACGTCCATTTTATTGGCATCGGAGGTTGTGGAACCAGCGGACTTGCACTCATGATGAAGTCTCGAGGAGCCACTGTCAGCGGAAGCGACCAGTCGGCAAGCGATACAACAAATTCCCTCCGCACTGCTGGAATTGCTGTCTCCATCGGCAACTCCCCTTTTCCATTGAAGCCTGAAATTGACTTGGTTGTCTATTCCGCCGCCGTCGCTGCAGATCACCCTGAACTTGTTCAAGCGCAGTCGATGAAAATCGAAACGATGACATATGCGCAGGCTCTTGGATGGGCTCAATCTGGCAGAACAGGAGTCTCGATCGCAGGGACTCACGGCAAGAGCACGACGACCGCATTGCTAGCGCATCTGTTGATCGAAGCTGGACTTGATCCATCGGTGATCGTTGGCGCAAATTGTCCGCAACTGAATGGTGGCGGCACGAGAACTGGAAGTGAAACAATTCCAAGCGGTCTGCTTGCGGGAACTCCTGGAATCTTCGTCGCCGAAGCATGTGAATTCAATCGCTCTTTTCATTCGCATCAACCGACGATGGCGCTAATCAATAATGTCGAAGAAGATCATCTTGATGTGTATGGGTCGCTCGACGAGATCGTGAAGTCATTTCGTGTCTTCGCTGGAAATCTGCCACCAGAAGAAGTTGGCGGAAGATTGTTGATTGGTCACGATGGTGCGCATCGACGAGCCGTTGCAAGCGGACTGCAGTGCGCAGTCAGCACATTCGGTTGGTCGCCAACTGCGGATTACAAAGTGGAATATGAACCGTCGACGAATGCCACAAGCATCTGGAATCGAAACGAAGAGATGCTTTCTTGGCGTGGACGACTTTCTGGAGAACACAACGCACTCAATTCCGCTGCCGCTGCGATCTTGGCGACTTGGCTTGGCGCTACGCCTTCTGCAATCAAGAACGCACTGGAAAGTTTCGCGGGTGTCGAACGCCGCATGCAATATTTGGGTGCATGCGTGACAGATGCTGGCGCGAATGTCCGAGTCTTCGACGATTATGGCCACCACCCCACCGAGTGCGAACGAACTTTGACTGCGCTGAGAAACGCTGAGAATCCGCGGAGAATCATCTGTGTTTTTCAGCCGCATCAACACAGTCGAACGCGCTTCTTGCTCGAACAATTTGCGCAGAGTTTTTCTCACGCAGACTTGGTGATTGTGCCGCCAATTTATTTTGTACGCGATAGCGAGATCGAACGCACGCTGGTTTCTTCGGCGGATCTTGTTGCGCGACTGAACGCCAAGGGAACGAATGCTCGGGCAATTGATGACTTCGCAGAGATCGGTGAATTCTTGCATCGTCATGCTCAAGATGGCGATTTGATCGTCGTGATGGGTGCAGGTCCTGTTTGGAAGATCGGCCACGACTTTGTAAAGGCTCTGACTCAGCAAACAAATCGAGCAGCTTCGATGCCGCCGCGTGCAGCAGCAAGTCCCAACGAATGAGCGACGCATGAGCACACTGATCACTGTCAAGGAGAAACTCTGGAGCGATCTTGATGTTGAAGCGACTCTCGATGCTCCGATTGGTCCGTTGACTTGGTACGAAACCGGCGGCCGCGCCGAAGCGCTCATTTCTCCCAAGAGCGTGAAGGCGCTTCAATTGCTCTGTCAGCGCTGTGACGAAAGTGGAATTCCGGTGCGCGTGCTGGGATCAGGTGCAAATCTTCTTGTCGCAGATGATGGCATTGATGGCGTCGTCGTACGCTGCAATCAACCTGCTTTTCAAGAAACACTCTGGAACGATTCACAGAATGACACGCCGACTCGCATTGGAGCGGGAGTAGATCTGATGGGACTCATTCAAGAAACCGCACGCCGTGGACTTTCTGGACTTTCGCAACTTGCTGGAATTCCCGCCACAATTGGCGGTGCGATTCGTATGAACGCAGGCGGTTCGTATGGCGACACTGCCCAGAGCGTTCACTCGATTGAATTGATGACAATGAGTGGAAAAATTTGCACGCTGACAGCTGCTGATCTGGACTTTGGATATCGACACTGTGCGTTGCCTGCTGGCATTGTCATTGCCGCGCACCTCAACCTCTGCGCTTCAGATCCAATCGCACTTCGCGCGCATGTCAAGGAAGTCTTTGAATACAAAAAGCGAACGCAACCAATGGGCGATCGATCGGCAGGTTGTATGTTCAAGAATCCAGTCGACCCATCAACAGGAAAACGCGAAAGCGCTGGGAAATTGATCGATTTGGCAGGAATGAAGGGCAAAACCTGCGGCGGCGCATTTGTTAGCGAAAAGCACGGGAATTTCATTGGTCTTCGCGATGGTGGATCGGCAAACGATGTGCTCGCATTAGCATTTGATGTACAACAGCAGGTCTTCGATCATTCGGGCATTCAGCTTGAACGCGAGGTTGTCATTTGGTCCCAACGAGGTGCTTTTCAATGAGTGATATCAATGTACTTGTTCTGATGGGTGGTCCGGATGCGGAACGCGAAATCAGCTTGAAATCTGGTGCGATGATTGCGGCGGCGCTGCGCGAAGCAGGTGGCTTCATCGTGCATGAGCAGATCATCGACAAACCAACAAGCACGGAACTTCGTGCGCTTCCTGGCGATGTGATTTTTCCTGTTCTTCATGGACCATTTGGTGAAGGTGGACCACTGCAAGAAATTATGGAAGCAGATGGTCGACCCTATGTAGGCAGTCGTCCTCGTGCTGCGCGCATTGCGATGGACAAGATCAGTTCGAAACTCTTTGCTCGCACCGCTGGTATTCGAACTCCCCCTGCTCGCATCTTGATCGCAGGCGAACCTTGTGATTTGGAAATGCCGGTGATCGTCAAGCCGATTGATGATGGATCGAGCGTTGGTGTTCGACGATGCTTCGATGCTGCACAATTCGCCGCGGCTCGCGCGGAACTTGAAGTCAAACATCCGAGATTGATGGCAGAGAAACTCATTGTTGGTCGCGAGATCACAGTGGGAATTCTCGAAAGAGATCTCTTGCCGATGATTGAAGTTGTGACGAGTCAAGAGTTTTATGACTTCAGCGCAAAGTACGAACGATCTGATACGCAGTACATCTTGGATCCCGCTCTTGCACCTGAAATTCAAGCAGAAATTGCATATGCATCGCGAACGATCTATGAACGAATCGGTTGTCGCGATATCGCGCGCGTCGATTTCATGGTTGACGAAGTTGGCGCTTGGTTCTTGGAAATCAATTCGATGCCTGGAATGACCGACCATTCGCTTGTTCCAAAGGCAGCGGCGCACGCAGGAATCAGTTTTCCCAAAATGTGTGCGCGCTTGGTCGAGAAATCTTTGTCAAGAATGAAGGGCAATCATCGAATGGCTAGAAATGCTGCAAGCGCAGTTCAAGCACATGCTGCCGATGCATCCTCTGCTTCGACAGAATCACAAGTTGCCCTTGAAGGCGCATCGCAAGGCGCTTCGGAAGGAAACACTGCAACAATGACGCGCGATCAGTCTGGTGCGCAGGATCAGACGAATGACTGAAAACATGAAGAATTCAGCGATGTGGATTGGCGCTGGAGCGACACTTGCAATCTTGGCAACAGTGACATTTAGTTGGGCCGTACCAAGCCTGCGGAAAAAAGCACAAGCCTCCGCAGGAGAGCGAATCGAAGTTGCGTTTGTTGATGCTCCCTCTTGGATGACACCAACCGATCTCGCACCGATTCAGGATCTTGTTGCACGCGAAGCAGGAGCATCTGCATACAGCCGAGAAGGACTTGAACGCGCACAAGTTGCGCTGCTCTCTTGCGGCTGGTTTGATGAAGTCCGACAAGTCCGCCGAATTGGATCGACATCTCTCGAAGTCGATGCAACTTTCGTCGATCCGATCGCACTTGTGGTCGATGCCGGTGGCGAACATTTGTTGGATAGTCGCGCTCGCCTTCTTCCTCGAACATATGCAACTGGAACTGCACCGAATCTGACGAGAATTCTGGGTGCATCTCTTGCGCGACCTCAAAAAGCAGGACAGCTTTGGGGCGGCGCAGATCTTCTCGCAGGCGTCGAGATGGCAAAGTTGATCGCAACGCAGAGATGGCGCGCTCAGGTTTCTGCAGTGGATGTCAGCGATTTTCGCACCAATCAAACTCTCTCATTGCTGACAACCAAACAGTGCAAGTTGATTTGGGGTCGTGCACCAGGACGAGAAGCATCGGCAGAAGTCCCCGCAGCGCAGAAGTTACGATATCTCGATCTGCTGACGAATCAGTACGGTCGCATCGATGGGGCTGGCCCACAATCCGTCGATCTCTCGGTGGATTATGTCGGAAGCCATTGAACCGCCGCGAGGATTGGTGATCGCCGCAGGAGGCTGGATCATTTTCTCAGCCATCGCATCATTTGGATTTCAAATGCCGCTTCATTTGTCCCCTTCAAGTCTCACGCCATCTATTCGAATGCTTTTGCTGACTTGTGCCGTGGGCATGATCATTGTTTGGCCACTTGTGCGGCTCAGCCTGCCTCCGCGCGACCGAACGATCTTGAGGACAATCGTCGATGCACTGACGCTTGCATGTCTGGCGCAACTGATCGTCTGGCCTCTTCGCCTTGGGACGCCGTGGCCCATCGAACGAACACTTCTGCTCGATCTCTTGATGATCATTTCACTCATTGGAAGTGCGGGAATAATCGCTGCTGCATCGGCTTTGCAAAGTTCTCTTGTGCGTGGATTCGCCATGATTGCCTGCATACTGCTGGCAGTTGGGCTGCAAATGCCACTGGCAGCGATTGGTTTCACGCCCACGGGAATTTCAAACCTCTTTCTATCCAACATTGCTCAAGGCGGTATTCCAAGTCTTCTCACATCTATGAATTCGACTGCGTCTATGCCAGAATTGATCGAATGGGAAAGTCTTGTCGCGTATGGAATTTTCAATGGCGCTTTGTGCTTGGTGGGATTTGCGATCGGGGCAGTCGCTGCAATTCATCCCTCAGCGCAAGCGAATCAAGTTGCGAGTGGACGAAGAGCGGGATAACCTAGGACACTCCTATGGAATTCGTCACAAAAATTGACAAAGAGAAACTTGAAAAGTTGCTGAGCGAATATCACGCTCTCGACAAGGAGTTGATTGTGCGAATTGCAGAAGCGCGCGGGCATGGCGATCTTCGAGAAAATTCTGATTATCACGCGGCTCGCGAAGACAAGTCAATGAACAATTTGCGCATTCGCGAATTGACTCTGCGCCTTGAATCTGTGCAAGTGATTCTTGAGGGAGAAATGCCCAGCGACATGGTTTTCTTGGGAGCCATCGTGCGCATTCGTGACGAACAATCTGGCGGGATCGAGACGTACAAAATTGTCAGTAGTAAAAGCGAAGGCGGCGAAACTGAACATCGCGAAGTCACGACAACCAGCCCGATCGGTGAAGCATTGATGAAGGTGCGTGTGGGCGAAACCGTTCGGGTGAATCTTCCTCGCGGCGAACGAAGGTTGACCGTGGTTGAAATTCTGACCTGAACTCGACGTGCTCATGCTGCACGCGATGCTTCTTCACCTGCCTCCAACAACACTGCGATTCTTGCTTCCAAACTATTTTTTTGAGGGAACGAAGTGGGCACTTGTAGGCATGGCAGCCGAACTCATTTTTCGACTCTCGCTTGCCGCAATTGTCATCTTGCGCAAAGGATCGCGCCCTCCGGTCGCCACCGCATGGGTGCTTATCGTGATCACGTTTCCACTTCTGGGGATTATTGCGTACCTGCTCGTCGGAGAGTCGAAGCTTGGAACCCGAAGGCGCAAGTCGCACAAAATCATCTTGGATCTCTTTAACAAATCTCGGTACCACAAACATGATGACCCTCGTGCATTGGCGATTGCACTCGATCCGATCGATCAGCAAATTGCGGATATCGCCCAGCGGGCAAGTCATTCCCCAGCGACTTCTGGAAATCTGACAACGCTCTTTGGAGACTCTCAGAAATCCGTTGATCAGTTGATCACGGATATCAAAAAGGCAACGAAGAACATTCACTGCACAACATATATTTGGCTTGACGATCGTATCGGCGAAGCAATTGGAAACGCATTGATTGAAGCATGCACTCGCGGAGTGACCTGCCGAATTCTTGTGGATGGGCAGGGATCTCGGGCATTTCTCAAGAGTGCGCTCTGCCGAAGTATGCGGGAGCGTGGCGTGCAAGTCGTTGCCGCTCTGCCGACTCATTTTCTGCGCGCGCTCTTTCACCGCATTGATGTGCGGAATCACCGAAAAATCATTGTGATTGATTGTGAAATTGGTTGGATGGGCAGCATGAATATTGCCGCACCAGAATTCGCGCTACAGCCTCGATTTGCGCCTTGGGTTGATTGCATGGTGCGAATTGAAGGTCCAGTGGTGCGCGAATTGCAACTGATCTTTGCGGAAGATTGGTATCTCGACACGAACGAGACAATAGCAAAAGTCTTGGAATTTATGCCTACTTTTCATACCGCTGGCCTACCAGTTCAGATTATGGCTTCGGGTCCGAACTACGACAATGATGCAGTGCGATCACTCTTGATCGCCGCCATTCAAGTTGCGAGAAAAGAAATCGTTCTCACCACTCCATACTTTGTTCCTGACTCTGACATGTTCAGCTCGCTCTGTGTTGCGGCAGAGCGTGGCGTGATTGTCCATCTTGTGGTTCCCCGTCGCAATAACAGCCGGATTGTGGCACTTGCGAGTCGCGGACGATATTCGGCCATGCTTGCATCTGGAATTCAGATTCATGAATTCACCAAAGGACTTTTGCATTCCAAGACAGTCACGGTTGATAGTCTTTTTTCGATCATCACATCAAGCAATCTTGATCGTCGAAGTTTCGAAATCAATTTCGAGGTCAGCGCCATCATGTATGAAGATTCATTTGCACGTGAGGTTCGTGCTCTCCAACAAACCTATATGACAAACAGCGTCGATGTCACAACAGCTTCTTGGGGGCCGCAGTCCATTCGACAACGACTCGCTCAGAATGTCGCCGCGTTGGTTTCACCGCTCATTTGAGCGTGATTCCATGCAATTTGAAACCTATTTGGAAACTTTACCGGGTTTGGAGACAACGGTTTTCATCCCACGAGCAACCGTCGATGTCGACCTTTCGCCATCTGGCCAAATGACTGTGACCACAACAGGACTTGCGGAGGTTGAATCCTTCGGCAGAAGACCGGGCAGAGGACCAATTCCAAAGTGCGCTTGTGGAGTGTTGTTGGACTGGAATGGTCCTCCGCCAATGATCCAGCGCGTTTGCTTTTGATCGCCGATCGAAAGTTCTATTCGCGCACCGACGCCGTGACGATTGCCTTTGTGAGATGGATCATCGAGTGCGATGATCACCCAGTCATCCTTGCCATCATGCTTATTTTTGAGCACTTGTACAGGCTCATTCAATCCGCTCACAATCACATCTTGATCGCCATCTCCATCAAGGTCTGCGAAGACAGCTGATCGATCACGCCGTGCATTGTTCAACCATCCTTGCGAAGAATCTTTGATTGCAAAAAATCGGTCGCCATCACGACGCATCACCAGCGGAGCTTGCTCATAGTCACTGTTCATACTTGCTCGTGTCGCTTGGGGATAGACATGACCGTTGACAATAAAAATGTCTTCGTCACAATCGTTGTCGAGATCGACAAATGCAGCGGCCCAACCGCAGAGCGTTCGCGAAGGCATTCCGATGCCGTACTGAGATGTCCGGTCATCGAAAAAGCCGTCTTTTCTGCTGACATAAAGCGTGTTTGTGTCATCACTGAAATTCGTCGTCAGAATGTCTGGAAGCGCGTCCGCATTGACATCACCGATGGCCATGCCCATCGTGGCTTGTTCGGCACCTTCGATGTTGGTCGCCGTGCCTGATCGAGTGCCAATATCTTCGAATCGAAGGTTGCCCAAGTTCTTGAAAAGAAAGTTGCTCTTCGAATCATTTCCCACATAGATGTCTGGGAGGCCATCCTGTGTCAGATCGAGTATGGCAACATTCAAACCATAGCTTGCACTGACCGCTCGAATGCCAGAGGCTTCGCTGCGATCAACAAAAGTTCCATTACCTAGATTTTCATAAAGCAAATCTGGCTGCGCACGCAATCCGCGAGGACCATTAATGACTTCGAATCCACGAAAATGCGCGGGAGGAATTGGCTTTGCAGGATCGCACTCGACATAGTTTGTGACATACAAATCCAAATCTCCATCCCCATCAAGATCTGCGAATGCAGCAGAAGTCCCCCAAAGATTCTCCTTGCCCAATCCAACCGCTTCAGTCACATCGGCAAATCGTCCTGTACCAAGATTGCGTAGAAGATGATCGGATCCAAGGCATGCAACATAAATGTCATCGAGACCATCTGCGTCATAATCAGCCACTGCGCATCCGAAACTCCACGCATGATGATCGATCCCACTTGAAACAGTGACATCTCGAAAGCGCATGCCCCCAAGGTTTTCGTACAGTCGCGCACCAGGCCCATTTGATGTTTGATCGAGCAGCGATCCGTTGGGGAAAAACAAGTCAAAATCCCCGTCATTATCCATATCAAGGATCGCGATGCCTCCTCCTTTGACTTCTATGATTTGAGTGCTTGGCGCAACGCCAGAGGTCGTCACAAAGTCGATGCCAGATGCGGCGGTGACATCTTCCATCTGAATTGATGAACGTTCCCCAGCGTCATCGATCAGAGGCGCCGCGGCTGCCTGCGTAAGTGCAATCGAAAGAAGGATGACCAACATCACGGCGCAGAATCTCCGATGGGTTCTCGCCCTGTGCGTT
Source organism: Singulisphaera sp. GP187 (assembly GCA_945862215.1). GTDB lineage: Bacteria > Planctomycetota > Phycisphaerae > Phycisphaerales > SM1A02 > F1-60-MAGs104. The sequence continues at coordinate 13,281 of CAMAXY010000006.1, forward strand.
TCATCGCCTCTTGTTGTTTCGCACGCGACTGCTGAGCATCCGTTGGTCGATTGAGCGTGTCATATACTCGCGCTAATTTTCCCCATATTTCATAGTGATCTGGCCAAAGCGTAGCGGCTTCTTCATAGAGCGCGAGAGCTTCAGAAGTTTTCTCTCTGCGAAGTTCGACATCGCCAAGTCGTGCAAGGACCTTCGCGCGATCTTTGTTTCGATCGGGAGCAGTGCCGATCAATTCCATTGCTCTCTCGAGTGCAACTTGGGCATCGGACATTCGATCTTCTTCGATGGCGATCACGGCGAGTCCGTAATAGGAATCATCAGCCGTCGGCATTGCGCCAACATGACTTTGAAAGTGCCGCTTGGCAGATTCAAGATCGCCAAGATAAAAACAAGTCCATCCAAGAAAATGGTTGACCTGTTTGCGCCCCGAGAAATCCTGATTGTGCGCCAGACTTTCTTCAAGCAGCGGCCGAGCCTTGGCATACTGCTTCTGCTTCAGGAGGGTCACCCCCAGAAGGAATTCTGCGCGCGCACAATTCGGTTGCTCCTTTAATAACGTCCGAAGCACTATTTCTGCGTCGAGAAACTGGCCAGAACTTAGAAGTTTGGCAGCGACCGAAAGATTCTGATGGAGGACCGCCGGTCCAAGCTCGATGCCCCCTGGCGCGGGCTCGACGACCGCCGAAATCTTCTCAGGCCCTCGAATTGCAGCAGAAATCTTGGTATTTGGCGGTGCAACAGAATTATCGGCACAGCCGAATGCGACCAAAAGAGTCGCCGCGACACCTGCTCGGCAGTAAAAATCTCTATTTATTTTAACCAAGTGCATCGTTTTCATACTATTCGGCGAATAAAAGTGGCGTGACTCAAATTTGGGGTTACATTATCCTGAATTGATTTCATTTTTCTTATTTGATGTCCTGATGACACCATAAACTTGGTGTCCATATGTTTGGTGTACATAAACTTGGTGCCTATAATGTGCCTTCTTTTTTCCATTGATCGGAAATAACCCCCACTCATTTGCGAAATCAGCAAACATGAAACAAACAATATTCAATTCATTTGGCACGTCCATCACGGTTTTCGCACTCTGCCAAAGTGCCGTTGCTCAGCAAGCGACGACATTGCAACCGAGGATGGGTGCAAAATTAAATGGCTTGACCATTTCTCAAATCGACCGATTTGAAACTGGAAAAGTTCTTTATAGTCGCCCAATTCCAATCGAAGAAGGTCTCGGACCGATTATCAACAAGAGCAATTGCGGTTCGTGCCATGCAAATCCACTCGGTGGTTGGGGAGCGATTTCGGTCACGCGCTTCGGCATTGAAAACAAAGGTGCTTTCGAACTTTATCCAGGTGAAACACAGTCACTTGCCCAAGCCCTTTCAAATAGTTCATTCTGCGCAGAGATTATTCCCGCTGATGCAACGATTGTTCGCACACGATTGACAAATAGTTCAATGGCCTTCGGGTTGGTTGAAGCGATTCCCGATGCTCAACTCGCAGCAAACGAAGATCCTCTTGACATAAATGGTGACGGCGTCAGTGGCCGCGTTCACTGGGTGACTCCACTCGAAGCTGCTCCTGAAAGCCCACTTCGCGCAGGTCGATTCGGCTGGAAAGCTCAGATTGCAACCGTGCTTACTTTCTCATCCGACGCATCCCGAAATGAAATGGGACTCACGAATCGTTTATTGCCGGAAGAAAATGCACCAAACGGAGACAGCTCACGCCTAGACATCTGCGACGACGTTGCAGATCCAGAGGATGTTGTGGACTCCAATGGCTTTGGCTTCATCGACCGTGTTACCGATTTTCAGCGCTATCTCGCACCACCACCTCAGACGCCAAAGTCTGGAATGGATGGCGAATTGCTCTTTGCTCAAGTGGGCTGTGCAAAATGTCACGTTTCGCAATTCACAACATCGAGTGCTCCCTCGCTCGAAGATTCGATTCGTAGCAAGACCATTCAGCCATACTGCGACTTTCTTCTGCACGACATGGGTCTGCTTGCTGACGGAATCAGCGACGGCAATGCAGGCGAAGCAGAAATGCGAACGCCCACACTTTGGGGTGTCAGACGACGCGATCCAATGTTGCACGATGGTTCTGCAGCTGGAGGATCATTCACCGCTCGTGTGACCGCTGCGATCGCAGCACACGGACCATTCGGCGAAGGTGCTGGCAGTGCAGCTGCGTTTGCCGCACTTTCGCCCGTCGATAAGACCAAACTCGTCAAGTTCCTCGATTCGCTCGGTCGTGCTGAATTCGATTTCGATGGAGACAACATTGTCGACATCTTGGATTTCTTCGCACTTCGAACATGCATCTCACAAGGCCAGACGAATCCAAATACTGATTGTGCCATTGCTGACATCGATCAAAACGGTGTTGTCAACTCGATTGATGTTGATCTCTTCGTTCAAGCTTTCAATGGAGAAACATTGGATTGCAACAACAATGGCTTCGCTGATCTTCGAGACATCGCACTGGGCGTTAGCCAAGATGCCAACAATGACGGAGTGCCAGATGATTGCGGCTCTTGTCCAGCCGATCCCAGCGGCGACCACTTGGTCAATGGCATTGACTTGGCAATCATTCTCTCCGGATGGGGGGGATCTGGTCAAAGCGACCTAGACCACAGCGGTGTCACAGATGGAGTTGATCTTGCGACCGTGCTTTCTGGCTGGGGCGCGTGCCCTTGATTTGATTTCACATAGTGAATGGAAGCCGCAGAAACAAAGAGAAAGAAAACAATGAGAAAAAAACCTATGCGAATCTCACACTCAATTTTCATCCTCTTACTCGCCGCTCTCCCACTTTCCAGTGCGAATGCGCAGTGGGTTTCTTTTACAAACCAAAGTTCGACTCGGTTGGTCGCAAGCGCTGCGATGACCGGCCAAGACAATATTGAAAAAGACTTCGCATATGCCGATTTCGACCGCGATGGTGATCTGGACCTCATCGTCATGCGCAAGTTCCCTGGGTCGATCCAGTCGACCTGCACAGGATGCGGTTTCTTTCGCGACTTATTGTTGATGAATGAAAATGGAGTATTGACTGACCGTACAAGCAACTTTGGCCAGGCTGCAGATGTTGCAGGTTCTCTTGGAATGTTTGATGAAGTCAACGACCGCGATGTCGAAGCTTTCGATGTGGACAACGACGGTTGGGTCGATTTGATTACCGCGACCACGATGTCCGACACAGTCAATGCGATGCTCGGTCAGCCGCGTGTCTATCGCAATCTTGGCAACAATGCCTCTGGACAATGGCAAGGATTTCGATTCGAGGATGCACGCATACCCGAACTTTTTGCAAAGAACGGTTCTGTCGCAAATCCGCGCCTCTGCGACTTAGCCGTTGCGGATTTCAACGGAGATGGTTTCGTTGATCTGTACTACGTCGATTATGACACGCCAGAAACAAGCGGAACAATCTGCATCGACATGAACAATGACGGCGACACAACAGATGCAGGCGAGTGCCAACAATCTCCTGCCGAAACTGCGACCAAGGATTACGACAATAAACTGCTTTACAACTGGGGGAACACCGCTGGAGGTCCTGGTCCTGGTTTTTTCTACGACACCACAACAACCAAGATGACCGCGACGCAGCTGGCTTCTGCGTTTGGAAATATGTGCAATGCCGGAGACTTTAATAGTGATGGACTTCAAGACATCTTGCGTGTCAACACTCTGACAGGCGGACAAGACTCTGCTGTTCTGACCAACAGGACTGGCGCATCGGGACCGGGACAAACTTGGACATTAAAGTCGGTCTATCCAGGCTTGGCTCCATACGGCCAGAATGTTGCTGATCTCAATGGCGACGGCAAGCTGGACTTCGTGATCGCGGACGACGGCCAGGATCGTTACGCATTGAACACCGGAAACGCTGCCGATGGTCAACCAAACTTCGCCCTCACTGTCATCGCAGGTTCCCCAAGCGAATTCGGAAATACGATTTCGGTTGGAGATTTGAATAACGACGGCAGGACTGACGTAATCGTCACCGATGTCGATTCAGATCTTGGGCCATTCTGTCCAAGTTCTGGCCGTCGGACGAAGATTTATAAAAACACTGGTATCACTGGCGGATTACTAGCCGAAGACACGACTGTCTTGTCGACTGCAGATCTTTCGAATCTCTTCGATGTGGCTGTATTTGATATCAATGGAGACGGTTGGCTGGATATGGTTACCGGTGGATGCGCTGGGCTCAAAGTTTTTATCAACAACCCGCCAGTTCCACTTTCATTCAGTTTCCCATCTGGAAATCCCTCGACCATTCTTGCAGGTTCAACAGTCAATGTTCCTGTGACTATTTCAACTGCCTTTGGAACAATCCAACCTGGATCTGCACTGCTTTATTATCGCATCAATAATTCAGCATGGTCAAGCAGCGCGCTCACCGGCGGAACTGGCGGTGCTTACATCGCTCAATTGCCAGCCACTGCTTGTGGTCAACAATTGAATTATTACTTCTCAGTGACATCTGCCTCTGCGGGAAATCCAACTGTGAAATCTCCGTCGAATGCTCCCATCTCTTTCTATTCACCCGCTACGACGACTGGCACCGTGGTCGTTCTTGATGAGACATTCGAAGGAACAGCGACTGGATGGGTTGCGACGGGAGACGCGGCTCTGACAAGTGGAGCATGGCAACTCGGCGATCCAATTGGATCATCGATTTCTGGCGCACCCGCCGAACCTACGGATGATCACACTGTTGCACCTGGAGTGAAATGCTTTGTTACACAGTTGAGCACAGCTGGACAAGCTGCGAGCGCACACGATGTCGACGGAGGCGTTGCATACTTGACATCACCCTCGTTCACCAACGCAGGCGCTGATGTCCAAATCTCCTATTGGAAGTGGTATTACTGCTCCTCGACGACACAACTTGATCCATTCGAAACGTCGATTTCAATTGATGGAGGTGCGTATGTATTGCTCGAGCGTGATGTTGCCAATACAAGTGCTTGGCAGCTCAAGACCAAGAAGCTTTCTGATGCTGCGAATCCTGGCCAAACATTCAGAATTCGATTCTCGATCGCAGACACCTTAACAGCAAGCACCCTCGAGGGTGGTATTGACGATCTCAAAATCACTCGCGCAGAATGCATTGGAGCACCGCCATGCCCAGCAGATATTTCGGGAGATCATCTGGTAGATGGTTCAGATTTAACGATGGTTCTGTCTGGATGGGGAAGTAGCGGATCTTCAGACGTGAATGCCGACGGTTTTACAGATGGAGGCGACTTGGCAGTGGTCTTAGGTTCTTGGGGAGAATGCCCAACTCAGTGATCGCAGAATTTGTGATTTAAATTTGACTTCAATTCAACCGGCTGGAAAGTTCTAGCCGGTTTTTTATTGGCATGAGACATTCGAGTTTCAGCCACGCGCGCTAAGACAACTCAAAACAAATTCGAAATGTTTTATGCGAACGCTGCGGGAAGCATGGATGGGCTCAAATGTGGTTCGTGCAGATTTTTGGCAGCGGACTGATTTGCCCTAAGGGCTCAAACATGCATGGACTCAAAAGTGATTCGTCCAGATTTTTGGCAGCGAACTGATTTGCCCCCGGGCTCAAACATGCTGCGCCTCGCCTACGAGGACTCCGGCTCGGCTTGCAAACTCGCCGGGGTTCAAATCATTCCGCTACCCACGGTAGCGAATCAAATTCTCGCTCGAACGTTTTTCAGATTCCGTCGCAATTTCGTTTGCGTGCCCAGCCGCTGGAAAGTTCTCTCGGGCGAGTTCCGCAGGCGGCCGACGTCACTTGTAATAAAATTTCGCAAACCAGATCGTGTCGGTCGCCGAGGACTGTCTGAGCCCCGAGAGGACTTTTCACGGCTGATCACTTATGCATGGACTCAAAAGTGATTCGTCCAGATTTTTGGCAGCGAATCAAATTCTCGCTCGAACGTTTTTCAGATTCCGTCGCAATTTCGTTTGCGTGCCCAGCCGCTGAAAAGTTCTCTCGGGCGAGTTCCGCAGGCGGCCGACGTCACTTGTAATAAAATTTCGCAAACCAGATCGTGTCGGTCGCCGAGGACTGTCTGAGCCCCGAGAGGACTTTTCACGGCTGAACACTTATGCATTTCCGCGGCTGTAAAAGTTGCTCGAACTCGCCACCATCAAACCGCCGAAAATTTCTTCGGAATCGACTTGACTTATTATTCATTAGACTGCATAATAATGCGCAATGGTCGCCAAAGCTCAACGTCACCGCCAAATCATCAAGTTGATCGAATCGGGACGAATCTCCAGCCAGCTTGATCTCGCGCAACAATTGTCGCGCGTCGGTATCGATACAACCCAAACAACGCTCTCGCGCGACCTTACGGAAATCGGCGTTGTGAAGTCCGCTGCGGGATATCAAGTTCTTTCTGCAATGCTTGCATCGGGAAGTGAAACGCTCCCCGTTGACCGAATTTCAACACTTACTGCTACGGTTCGCAGACTCCTGCTTGAAGTTGCAATCGGCGGAACGCAAGCGGTCGTGCACACGCCACCTGGCCAAGCCAGTGCGCTTGCTGTCGAAATCGATCGTGCGAAAATGCCAGGGGTCATTGGGACTATCGCAGGCGACGACTGCATCTTCATCGCATGCACAACCAACGGCAGTGCGAAGTCAGTTGCCCGCCGCTTGCAATCGATTTCAAAAGGTTCGGCCCCGTCACAACGCCGATCCCCCGCTCATTCCTGAAAGATGTCCATGAGTCACATTCCATCATCCACGCTTTCTCCATTTAATCGTTGCCGAGCAGTTGTTGTTGGCGCAGCGGGATACTCCGGCGCAGAAATCGTTGGCATTCTGCTGCAGCATGACGAAATCGATCTTGTTGGTCTCTTTGCATCCGCATCGCGCGCCGAAAACGTTGTTCGCTTTGACCAAATTTTCCCGCGCTTTCGTGGATGGACCGCTCTGAAGGTGCACGCTGCCAACGCCACGGACATTCTCGCACTCGAACCCGATGTCGTCTTCTTGGCAACGCCTCACGAAGCAAGCCATGACTTGGCTCCTGTTCTGTGCGCACAAGGCATCACGGTCTTCGATCTTTCTGCAGCATTTCGACTGCGCGATCAATCGGCATATCCAAAGCATTATGGATTTTCACATGCGCATCCACAGTTGCTCGAGAAGGCGGTCTATGGCATCGCCGAACTCAATCGCACTGCAATTTCAAAGGCGCAGTTGATCGCAGTTCCAGGTTGCTATCCAACGAGCGTCATACTTGCGCTTCGACCACTCGTCGATGCCGGACTTTTGGAAAAGACTTCGATCATTGTTGACAGTACAAGTGGCGTGAGCGGCGCTGGGCGAACTCCTGTGCTCAAGAGTCTTTTTTGTGAAGTCAGTCAACAAGCTTATGGTGTCTTCACACATCGCCACCAACCAGAAATGATTCAGGAAACGCTTTCGGATGTGATCTTCACTCCACACCTCGGACCATTTGATCGCGGAATTCTCTCAACTATTCATGCGACTCTTCTACCGAACATCACCGAAGCACAAGTTCGTGAAACCCTCTGCAATCAATACGCATCAGAGCCATTCGTCAACATTCTCAAAGCAGGTGATTGGCCCTCGGTTTCTGCAGTGCAAGCAAGCAATCGATGCGATATAGGCCTCGCCGTCGACCCAGCTCGAAAGCACCTCATACTCTCAAGTGCGATTGACAACCTGATCAAAGGTGCTGCCGGCCAAGCAGTTCAATGTATGAACATTCGATTTGGCTTTGTAGAAACAAAGGGATTTTCAGCGCCTGCCGTATCGAATGCGATGCCCATCGGAGCCCACTCATGAATCAACGCTCACTTTTTGTCGTCAAACTCGGCGGCGCACTTCTTGATGATTCCGCAGCACTTGCAGCGACGATCGACTCGATCTGCGCACTGCACACAGCTCGACCTGGATCGGTCATCGTCGTGCATGGCGGCGGAAGTTCTGTTGATCGCCACCTTGCACGACTTGGAATGCCAACAGAAAAACGTGATGGCATTCGTCTGACTCCACCCGATCAGATGATCGAAATTTCTGCGGTACTCAGCGGCCGAGTCAATGCGACCATCGTTGCGGAACTTCTCGCAAGAGGATCTTCGGCAGTTGGACTTTCTTTGGCGGATGGTTTTCTCACCTCCTCAATTACGACCACGCGCTATTCGTTCAATCCCGGCCGCGTTGGAGAAGTTGTAAGCGGTGACGCAAAGCTTGTGCATACTCTGCTTCATGCTGGATTCTTGCCAATCATCTCCAGCGTTGCGGTGGATGCGGGTGGAGATTTGCTCAATGTGAATGCAGACGATGCCGCGGCTGCGATTGCGCGAATTGTCGGCGCAACAAGACTTATATTCTTGACTGATGTTTCTGGCGTTCTTGATCAAGATGGCGCACTCATCTCGCAAATCACTGCGTCAGATGTTGCAACCTTGATCGAACAAGGTGTGATCTATGGTGGCATGATCCCTAAGATCAACAACGCTCTTGCCACAGCGACTGAAACTGGAGTCTGTGTTGTGATTGCCGGATGGCGTGATAAAAACATTCTGGCCAGACTTGCTGAAGGCGAATCTGTCGGCAGCACCATTCTTCCCCCATCTATCGCATCGTTGCACACCACACAATCAACACTCTCACGATGACACTCACCGCACCAATCCTCGTCACACGCGATCTGATTCAGGTTGTCGATCTCTCCGCAACCGAGATCACACATCTCTTTGCACTTGCAAGCAGAATGAAGGCTGACTATTCAGCATTCGCAGGAAGTCTTGCGCAGCGTTCGCTCGTGATGCTCTTTGAAAAGCCTTCGCTGCGCACTCGCGTTTCCTTTGAACTTGGATTTCAGAAACTTGGCGGCGGAGTCAGTTTCTTGGATCATCAAGTATCGCCGATCGGTGTGCGCGAAACCGTCGAGGATTACGCGCGAAATCTTTCGCGCTGGGTTGATGTCGTTGCCATTCGCTGTCGATCACATGATCTACTCAAACGATTTGCGGCGGCGAGTTCTGTGCCTGTGATCAATGCGCTCAGCGATCTGCATCATCCATGTCAAGCACTCGCCGACATCTTCACATTGTTGGAAACTGGAATTCCAATTGAACAACTCCATCTTGTATGGGTAGGCGATGGGAATAATGTCTGCCACTCGCTCATCGAAGCAGTCGCCACACTTGGCGGCAGAATGACCGTGATCACTCCCCCGTCCTATCGACCACCTGCTGAAGTTCTTCGAGTCGCAGATGGTCGTTCGTGCCGCAGCGGCGCACGCATTGTCTGCACGGACGATCTCGATGCTGTCAAAGGCGCGGATGCAATCTATACCGATGTATGGATATCCATGGGCGAAGAATCTCAAACTCTTGAAAAGACCGCACTTCTTGCACCATATCAAGTCAATGCAGAGCTCATGCGCAGAGCTGGCGCGAACGCTCGTTTCATGCACTGCCTTCCTGCGAAGCGTGGCGAAGAAGTCACCGCGGAAGTAATCGATTCATCCGCATCGATCGTTCTTGACCAAGCCGAAAACCGCATGCATGTGCAGAACGCACTCATGCTCGCACTGCTGCGACCAGATATCGCACTTCGCATCTGAATCTCGACCGCACACAACTCGTCCGCTTTCTATTCACACCGTCCGTACTTCCATCTTTGCTTTGAAGGAGTCACCATGAATCAGCCATTCAAACCCCGCCGTGTTTCACTCGCATATTCCGGAGGTCTCGATACTTCCTGCATCATTCCATGGCTCGTTGAGACATATGGATGCGAAGTCATCGCCGTGGTGGCAGATGTTGGTCAAGGTGCGCGAGAACTTGAAGGAATTCAAGAGAAAGCAATTCGCTCAGGCGCGACCAAATGCGTGATCAAGGATCTGCGCAAAGCATTCCTCGAAGAGTTTGCATATCCAATGGCGATCACTGGCTCCGTCTATGAAGGGCGATATCTCTTGGGAACTTCGATTGCACGACCGATCATTGCGCGCGCTCAGGTCGAAGTCGCACTTGCTGAAGATTGCGATGCACTCAGCCACGGTTGCACCGGCAAGGGCAACGATCAAGTTCGATTCGAATGCACATTTGCTGCACTTGCGCCACATCTGCAAGTGATTGCCCCATGGCGACTCTGGGATCTCAAGAGCCGTGAACAAATGCTGGACTATTTGAAAGTGCGTTCAATCCCCTGCGCAGCAAGTGCAGAGAAAATCTATTCGCGCGACGCAAATATCTGGCACATTTCTCACGAAGGTGGCGATCTGGAAGATCCTTGGAAGGCGCCTCCGGAAGATGTGTGGATGCTCACTTGTGATCCGAAACTCGCACCTGATGCCGGAGCTGAAATCACTGTTTCATTCCGAAGTGGATTCCCAACTGCGCTCGATGGTGTGCCGATGGATTCAGTCACACTTCTTGAAAATCTCAATCGTGCCGGCGGTGCGCATGGCATTGGTCGAATCGATTTGGTCGAGAATCGACTCGTCGGCATGAAGAGTCGCGGGGCATACGAAACTCCAGGTGGAACGATCTTGATGGAAGCTCTGCGCGGTTTGGAGCAACTGTGCTATGACCGCGACACAATGCAGTGGCGACAAAAGCTGGCGCTCGATTTCGCGCGCATCGTCTATGAAGGAACATGGTTCACTCCAGTACGCGAAGTTCTCTGGGCGAGCGCACAAAATGCGGCGCAAGTTCTCGACGGTGACGTTCGCGTTCGGCTCTTCAAAGGTACTGCGAAAGTCTCTGGGCGACGAAGTCCGAATTCGCTTTATAGTCAGGACTTTGCGACTTTCGGCGCAGACGATGTCTATGACCAAACTCATGCGGAAGGTTTCATTCGCCTCTTTTCATTGCCGGCGCGTATTCGTGCGCTACGCGATGCTGCGAATCCTCAAACTGCACAAAAGAACGCTGCTGCTCGCACTTCATCCCCTCAGGTCACTCGATGAGCGTGACTTGGGCTGGAAGATTTACGAAAGCCGCTGATCCACTCTTTCGAGCTTTCAACGATTCGCTTGCATTCGACAGAACGCTTTTGCACGAAGACATTGAAGGAAGCGTCGGTTGGGCGCGTGCACTTCAACGTGCGAATGTTTTGTCGGTCAGCGAAGCCGATTCGCTCGTTGAAGCTCTCAACGATGTGTTGCGTCATGGCGTTGAAAATCCGTCATCTTTGATTGATGCTGTCGACGAAGATATTCACTCCTGGGTGGAGCGAGAGCTGGTCGCCCGCGTCGGATCACTCGGGAAAAAACTGCACACAGGTCGCAGTCGTAATGACCAAGTTGCAACTGATTTGCGACTCTGGACTCTCAAGCAGATTGCAAATCGACAGAATGAAATCGAAGCTGCGATTCGAAGCCTTCTCTCTTTAGCAGAGCGCGAACGCGAAACGCTCTTCCCTGGATACACGCATCTGCAACGCGCCCAGCCAATTCTTTTTGGTCATTGGTGCATGGCATATGTCGAAATGTTGCTCCGTGACCGAGATCGATTTAATGACGCAGCGATTCGCACCGGACTCTGTCCACTGGGATCTGGCGCTCTTGCTGGAACTGCATATCCCATCGACCGCGATCACTTGGCGCATGATCTTGGGTTTTCTGCGCCGACTGCAAACTCTCTCGATGCCGTCAGCGATCGAGATTTCGTGGTCGAGACACTCGCAACCACTGCGCTTGCTGCGGTCCATCTCTCGCGCTTCGCTGAAGACATTATTTTTTATAGCACTGGTGAAGCAGGATTGATCGAACTCTCCGAATCCGTCACAAGCGGATCTAGTTTGATGCCACAGAAGAAAAACCCAGACGCACTCGAACTTATTCGAGGAAAAACTGGGCGACAGATCGCAAACCTTGTGAACATCTTGACAGTTCTCAAGGGACTGCCTCTTGCTTACAACAAAGATCTTCAAGAAGACAAGGAACCACTTTTCGATGCGATGGAGCATCTCTCGCTCAGCTTGCGAATGCTTCCGCCTGTGCTTGATGGATTGATTGTTCACCGCGAGCGTGCGCGCGCCGCCGCAGGTGGTGGATATTCCAACGCCACCGAACTTGCTGATTATCTTGTGAATCAGGGCATTCCATTCCGGGATGCACATCATTCTGCTGGACGCCTCGTACGCGCAGCGATCAGAGAATCCAAGCCACTCGAAGATCTCACGGTCGCGCAAATGCAAGAGGTCGAACCTCGCATTCAATCCGATGTCTATGTTGCGCTGACGGTCGACCGTGCGATCGCCAAGCGCGATGTACGCGGAGGTACTGCACCACTCCAAGTTGCAGGATCTGTTGCAGCCGCTCGCCGTCAGATCGAATCATCCAGCGACGAAGGCTCGACTGAGCGAACGCAATGCGATGCAAGAATTCGCGAAGCTCACATCGATGATCTCGACGCAATCTGCGGGATCATCGAACATTGGGCCCGACAAGGCGAACATTTGCCACGATCGCGCGACGAAATACTCGAGTCACTTTCGGAATTCGCAGTCGCTGTTGAAGGTGATACTGTTGTTGGATGCGGCTCGCTGTGGATTTATACCCCTCAATTAGCCGAAATCCGATCACTTGGAGTGGTGCCGGGTCGCAAAGGTGGAGGCCTTGGTTCGACACTCACTCGATACTTCGTTGATTGGGCAGCTGATCTTGGCATTCCAAAGGTTTTTGTCTTGACACGTGCGCCAGAGTTTTTCGCGCGCTGCGGATTCAAGACAGTCAGTGTCAGCATCTTGCCAGAGAAAGTTCTCAAGGACTGCGCGACATGCCCACGCAATGATGCATGTGATGAAGTTGCAATGACTCTCGATACTGGTGCAATACCTATTCGGGCCAACTGATCTATGACCGCAACTCCCACAACGCTCTCACCCAACGGAATTCCTTCCAATCCCCCCACTACTGCGCCGCATTGGCCACGCGGATTTTCTTCTGGAGGTATTGCTGCAGGAATCAAAAAGCCAGGTGTCAATGATCTTGCGCTCTTGTTTGGAAGTGGAGAGTTTGGCAATGGAGAGTTTGGCAATGGAGAACTCTCCGCCGCTGCTGTATTCACACGCAATCTGATTGTTGCCGCGCCGATTCAAGTCTCTCGAGCCAATCTCGCTGTTTCTTCAGCACGAATTCGCGCGCTCATTATCAATTCTGGTTGCGCCAATGCTGCGACTGGCGAAGAAGGCCTTGCTCGCTCACGCCGCACGATTGAATCACTCGCGGCCACTCTGGGTATTCCATCGCAATCGGTCCTTGTGAATTCCACGGGTGTCATTGGAGTCCAACTCCCAATCGCTCGCATCGAGAAGGCATTACCTGCGCTGAAGGCTTCACTTCAACCTGGATCGTGCGAGACATTCGCTCGGTCAATCATGACCACCGATACGCGACCAAAGTGGGCGAGCCGAATCATTCGTTGGATGGAAGGAACAACTGAACGAACCTGCACTGTGACTGGCGTCGCAAAGGGTGCAGGAATGATTCATCCCAATATGGCAACGATGATTTCAGTGATTGTAACTGATGCAACGCTTACACCAAGCGAGTTGGACGGACACCTTCGATCCGCCGTCGAAAAAAGTTTTCACAGAATCTCAGTTGATGGTGATACGAGCACGAATGACAGTGTCTTTGCGCTCTCTTCCAATTGCGCTGGAATCGTTCCGCCAAATCAACTTGCACTTGCCTTTGAAGCAGTCGCTCAAGAACTTGCGCTCATGGTCGTTCGTGACGGAGAAGGATTCGAGCGCGGACTTGAAGTGCGAGTGCATGGAGGACGAACGCAATCTGATGCACTGCAAGTGGCTCGAACTGTTGCAATGAGTTTGTTAGTGCGGACCGCAGTGACTGGTGGCGATCCAAACTGGGGCAGAATACTGGCTGCAGCAGGTCGCGCAGGAGTCGAATTGAATCCATCAACTCTGCGGGTTTCAGCAGGTGGAATTGCCCTCTTTGCAGCTGGCGAACCAACGAACGCCGACCCCGTTGCGGTCCGCCGTGCATTCACGGCCGATACGGTTCGAATTGAATTAGACCTTGCAATGGGAGTTGCGTCTGATGTTTTCTGGTCGTGCGGGTTGACGAAGAGATATGTCGAAATTAACGCCGACTACACAACATAAAAACTATTTTGTCAAACCAATCTCTTTGATTTGATCAAGTCGAACGAGTGCTCGACGAAAAATATCTTGCCATCTTGGTTCGATCAATGGACCAATCACATTCAACGCGCGTCGGATTTCGACTGTCGAAGTTTTTGTTATCACAGTTCCATCGCAAGCCAATGCGCCTGCAATCGCGCAGAGATATTGCAAAAATGCAGCGAGTGCCAAAGGATCTCCAGTATGAAGATCGCTCTCGCGAATGCCGCTCTTTGCCATATCTTTCCAAGCGATCCAACTTTCAATCGACTTGGGAACAGTCACAAATGCTGCGAGAACTTGACTGCTCCACTGCGCTTCATCCAATGCAGCGCATCGCGCCGCGAGTCGATCAATCGGGTGCGCATTTGGGCCTAAAATCGCGCAAAATAGCCGCATCGCAACCGCAGGCGACGCTCCTGAATCATCGCGGTGTAAATCAGGGTCGGATTTCATGTAAGACCTCCATCATGGACCGAACTTCAACATCGATCTCACTCCCCAATGCTCCGTCTTTACGCAGAATTCCATAAAGCGCGTCTCGCAGTTGCGCACCTACTGCGAATGTTCGCTGCGCCACTTGTGCTGTCGATAATTGGAATCGCTCTCCAACAATTGCATGTGGAACTCCTTCGACATGATGACTCCAGAACATTTCCCACTCATCACGTCGATTTCGCTTCTCGAGTCCTTCCTTTGTTTCCTTCATTGCCAAGTCAAGGGCAGCCAATGCCCACGCCTTCTCGAACTCATGATCGTGCGCTGCACCCTCACTGAAAATTTCTTCTGGCAATGCTTGACCTCCAATCTGAAGTCCAAGCTGAGTTGCATTCTGCCGCCGCAATTCGTGCACGTAAAAATGAAGTCCATTTCGCAACCATTGGCGAAGTCGCAATCCACTCGTCAACCATGACTTGAGATATTCAGAATTGCTCAAGCGATTAGCAAAAAAACCATGCACTAAATCATCCGCATCAATACGCACCGATCGTGCCAATCCAATCTTGCTGCAATAGATGCTCAGCGGCCGAACATAACTCTCCATCACATATCCATTGGCGAGCATCAAACCTGCTTCGCCCTCGGACAATCGATCAGAAATCCAAACAGTCTGAGTCTCTGGGAACGATCGACTTGGGGTTAACGGGTCTGAAGTGGCACTCATATTCGTTTATTATGAGCAATTTTATGATTTTTGCAAGAAATTTAGGATTTTTCTCAATGCCCGCCCCGTGATTGTCTATCTGTATGTCGAGTCCTTCCAGGTGGCTTGTGTTTCAATCTGCACGGCTGCGGATTTAAAAATTTCGGGAGTGTGTGTCGGCTTCAGTTCTGGGGACCAATTCTGGGGATCAGTTCTGGGGAATAATTCTTGGGGAGCATCCCGACAGGTGTCGGGGTCGTATTCTCGGTTCATATCCAAAGACCCGAGAATGCGACCCGACCCTGCCGAGACAAACACGGGACAAAATCTCTACACTTCCACCCCGATGGCTTGCAATTCGACGCCTTTCATTTTGGCAACCGATGATTGACAAAATCAATTCACTCCAGCTTCAAGGGGAGTCAGAACTTGTTGCTGCAAAATCACCAGCGCAAGTCGAACTTTGGAGAACAAAATACCTAGGAACGAACGGAGAATTGAAAGCGCTTATGTCTCTGCTCAAAGATGCGCCCCGCGATCAAAAACCAGAACTCGGAAAGCGACTCAACGAACTCAAGTTGCAATTCGAAGCCTCTTTCGAAAGTCAGAAGAATCTTCTTGGTTCTGCACCCAAAGGGCCTGTGATCGATGTCACCGAACCAGGTGTCACACTTGGCGAAGGTCGCCGGCACATTCTCTCCAGAACGATTGATGAAATCATCGACGTCTTTGGACAAATGGGATTCGCCGTTGCGGATGGTCCAGAGGTAGAAGATGAATGGCATAATTTTACGGCGCTCAATATTCCAGAAGGTCATCCCGCGCGCGACGCTACGGATAATTTTTATATGGGTGAACAGTCTGGCGTGAAGCGACTGCTGCGAACGCAGACTTCTACTGTGCAAATTCGTGCGATGGAAACGCAACCTCTTCCGTTGAAGGTGGTGGCGGTTGGTCGCGTCTATCGACCAGACACCCATGACGCGACTCACTTCTCGATGTTTCACCAGATCGAAGGATTGTGCGTCGATCGCAATCTTTCCCTCGTCGATCTCAAGACCGCCCTACTGCAATTTGCGCACGCCTATTTCGGCAAAGATGCTGAAGTGCGAATGCGCCCAAGCTTTTTCCCATTCACCGAACCTTCTGCAGAAGTCGACATGAAAATGCACATCCGAGGTCAATGGCAATGGGTTGAAATCGGCGGATGTGGCATGGTCGATCCAAATGTCTTTGCCGCAGTTGGAATCGATCCTGAAGAATGGCGCGGCTATGCATTCGGTCTAGGAATCGAGCGAATTGCGATGCGCCGCTATGGCATCAGCGATATCCGTTGGCTCTTCGAAAACGACGCAAGATTCCTCCGCCAGTTTTAGCTGGCGAAGGAATGAATTTGCGTTGTAAAGAACCCGGAATTCAGAAACCGAAACTTATTCTGGCTTGTTCTCTGGCATGTTCTCTGGCTTGCTTTCAGCCTTCGTAGTTTCCTTACGAATCTTTGCTGCGAAAGCAGTTCGTTTATCCGCAGTCGTTCGACGAACTGAACTTCCACCTGAAACTTGCGATCCACCTTCACGGCCAACGAGTTGAAGCACGACCAAATTTGTCGCATCTCCGATTCGGCGTCGATCCAGCTTGACGATGCGTGTGTAACCACCTGGTCGATCCGTAAAGAGCGGCGCAACTCGGGTCATCAAATGATGAACCAAGCGCGGCGACTTTCGAAGTTCGCCATAGCGGTTGAACTCAATCTCGCTCGCTGCTGGGAGAGCCCAGTATGCGCTCGTCTTGCGTTCTTCCTTGACATTGGGATCAGCAATCCAAGCGAACACTGCACGGTCGGTCAATCTGCTGTGAAGCAAACGACGAGCCGCAAGCGTGCGATGTCGAGCGATTGTGATCAGGCGTTCCACGTACGGCTTGACGGCTTTCGCTTTAGTCAGAGTCGTGACGATTTCGCCATGCTCAAAAAGTCCTGCTGCCAAATTGCGCAGCAATGCTTTGCGATGATCGCTTTCCAAACAAAGTTGTTTACCGGCTACACGATGTCTCATTTTTCAATACTCCTTCTAATTTCAGGCTTTCCACTCAGGCTTTCAACGAAGAGCCTTCTGATACTTGCATACCGAGCGATAAACCGAGTTCTTGCAGACGACTCTCGATTTCAGTGAATGAAGTCCTACCGAAGGAACGGAGTTCCATCAGATCGGCTTCGGTCTTTTGCACCAATTGTCCGACAGTAGTAATCCCCGCAGTTTGCAGGCAATTCGTGCCGCGCACACCAAGATTCAAATCCGCGATGGACATGGAAAGTTTGCGATCCAGATCCGAATCAACTTCTTGATCGGACGAGAGTCCTTGATCAACCATTTCATCTCCGGCAGAATCAAACTGCACGAATGGATTGACATGCTTGCGAAGGATCTTGCCTGCTTCAACGACTGCCATCTCTGGAGTCACTGTGCCGTTGGTCCAAACATCAAGAACGAGGCGTTCGTAATTCATACGCTGACCGACGCGCGTGTCTTCCACGCGATAACGAACGCGTAGAACTGGTGTGAAAATTGCGTCGACTGGAATTTCTCCAATGACCTGATCTTCTTCGGTGTTGTATTGCTCACTTGCAGGTTGATATCCACGACCTCGATTGACTGTGAGTTCGACTTCAAAACGAACCTTGTCATTCACTCTGCAAATGACATGATCTGGATTGAGAATGCGAACCGAAGCATCTGATTCAATGGACGCGCCAGTGACATCGCACGGGCCTTCCACTCGAATGTGCACTTTCTTGGTTTCATCGCCGTCCATCTCCACGATCAGTCCCTTGATATTGAGCAAGATGTCAGAGACATCCTGAACAACTCCTGGGATCGAAGAAAATTCATGGGTGATTCCTGCGATTGCCAACTTCGTAATCGCTGCACCTTCAATGCTTGAAAGCAGAATGCGACGAAGACTGTTGCCAATGGTGGTACCGAATCCGCGCTCAAAAGGCTCAGCGGAAAAACGGCCAAATGTCGTGGTCATACTGGTTTTATCAGCAGTCACACGACCCGGTAATTCAAGACCTCTCCATCGAATATGCATGATTCAAATCTCCTAATGCGGCAGTATCCAGTCCGAACAGAACGAGCCTAGCCCCGATCGGAACCGCAGAACCCTGCCGGGTTGCTCTGCGGCCCTGCTTTGGGGCAATAGGCGAAAGATGATGTTAGACGCGTCGCTTCTTTGGCGATCGGCATCCGTTGAAAGGAAGCGGTGTCTGATCTTCAATCGTCAGCACCTTCAGCCCGTTGGCTTGAAGAGCGGTGACAGCTGATTCTCGGCCGGGGCCAGCGCCACGGACCCGAACTTCGACCTCGCGCATGCCGATACGACGGGCCTTCCCCGCCGCTCGCTCGCTTGCACGACTCGCAGCAAATGGCGTGCTCTTGCGCGCGCCCTTAAATCCAACACTTCCAGCCGAGTCCCAGCAAATGGTCTCGCCGTTAGTGTCTGTAATTGTGACGATCGTGTTGTTGAACGAAGCGCTCACATTCACGATGCCCTTAATAACGTTCTTACGAATTTTTGGTTTCTTCGACATAGTTTTTTCTCTGGTTGAATCTTTGGATTAACCGTTTACGCCCTTCTTACCGGCGACGGTCTTCTTCTTACCCTTGCGAGTACGAGCATTGGTACGAGTGCGCTGTCCACGACATGGCAATGAACGACGATGTCGCTCTCCGCGATAAGCATGAATGTCCTTCAGTCGTTGAATGTCCTGTGCAACTTGACGTCGCAGAGCACCTTCAACGATGTAACCATCATCGATCTCCTTGGAGATTGCTGCAAGTTCCTGATCGCCAAGCGTGTGCGTTCGGCGATTGGGATCAATGCCAGTCTTTTCCAAGATCTTCTCGGCGCCCTTTGGGCCGATACCGTGGATGTACTGGAGTGAAAAGAGGATTTTCTTTTTGTCTGGAATGTCGATACCGGCAATACGTGGCATAGTTTTCTCCGATGTGGGTTCAGTTTTGATTCAGCTTTGGATTAACCTTTGGATTATCCTCTGAATTAACCTTGTCGCTGCTTCAGTCTTGGGTTTTTCTTGTTAATGACAAAGCGCTTGCCCTTTCGGACAACAATCTGGCAATCGAGTGTTCTGCGCTTGATACTGCTTCTAACCTTCATAAGTGACTCCGTAAATATTGATGAATCTTTGTTTGAGTTGGGGGTGAAAATTTACTGTTGTTCTTGTTTTGTTCTAGTTTCGTCTTACTGCCTGAAAGTGATTCTGCCCTTGGTCATGTCGTATGGGCTCATTTCAATCGTGACTCGATCGCCTGGAAGAATTCTGATGAAGAACTTTCTCATCTTGCCGCTGACATAGGCCAGGATTTCGTGGCCATTCTGAAGTTTGACTCGAAACATCGCATCAGGCAATGCTTCCGTGACTTCGGCTTCGAGGGTGATCTTTTCTTCTTTCGCCATTTATAGTTTTGAACTCCTATTGATAGAGCAACATGCTCCGTCAAACATTTCATCAAGCATTTCGCAACCACTTCGAGTGATGACCACGGTGCGCTCAACAGAGCAACCTGCGGCACCACTTTCAGTTCGCATTGTCCAACCGTCGGAGCAAGCAACAAGCCGGCATCCGATGGCAAATCCGTCGGCATCAACCGAGCGAATTCCATCTGGACGAGAAACAACTGTTGGCTCGACCGACAACACCATGTCTGGCAAGAGCGTGAAATCTCCGCGCTCGATGAAACCGGCTTCGATTCCGCACGGCGCGATCGGCGCTTCGTGCAGAGCGCGACCAATTCCATGACCTGCGTAGCCAGTGACGAGCCCAAGGCTTCGAGCTTCGGCTACATCTTGCATTTTCTTTGCGATTTGTGACCAACGAACTCCTGGAGCCATTGTTGCCAAGGCGACTTCGAGCATTTCGTGGCATCCGCTGACCATCGCATGAGATCGGCTCGTTCCACGCCCGATGACGACGCAGTCAGCAACATCAGCGCACCATCCACCCAATCGAACAGCGACATCGACAGTGACAACATCACCATCACAGAGCGGTTCATCCGATGGAACAGCGTGAATCAAACGATCATTCACTGCGATGCAGCAAGACGCGGGGAATGCGGCATGACCAGCATGACTAGCATGACCAGCCACTCGTGAGTCGATCGTCAGATTCTGAACCAAACTTTCCGCTCGTTCTGCAGCGATAATTCCAGATGCAATCGATGCCAACGAAGCTGGCGTTGCTCCGATGACCGCACATCGAAGAGCCGCATCGACTGCAGCGCGAGCGACAATCGCTGCAGCTTGAATCGCTTCGATTTCAACAGCAGTTCGAAGTTCGACTTGACGTCCTCCGCCAACTTGCGGTCCATTGCTTGCGTGACTTCGTCGAGCAACAGTCGATTCACCCAATCGCACAGTCGCAACAACTCCACCACGCCGTGCATCGACGTCGGTGAGAACTTCGCTTGAAGTTGCTCGGCTTGAAGTTGTTCGGATCGTGACCATTTCTGAATTAACCTCTTGCCGATCGAATGCGTGGACCAGAGTCGTTTGTTCCTGTTGTGAGGAACCCTGAATAGTTTCGCATCAACAAGTTTGCTTCGATGCGCTGAACAAGATCCAATGCAACGCTGACCACGATGAGCAGGCCGGTTCCGCCAAGAAACTGCGCGACAAAGAATGGAATTCCAAGTTGTTCGCTGACGATCGTTGGGATGATTGCGATGAGTGCCAGAGCACCAGCTCCGACATACGTGATCCGTGAAATGACGGTTTCCAAATATTCTGCAGTGCGTGGTCCAGGTCGTAGACCAGGGATGAAAGACCCGTGTTCGCGAAGTTGTTTGGACATGTCAGTTGGAGACAACTGAACAGTCGTCCAAAAGTATGAGAAGAAATAGATCAAAAGAATCTCAATCACTACATATGGATATGACCCGATTTGCAAATTCTGTGCGATGAAACTTGTGATGCTGGACCAAGTTGATGATGCATCCGCTGCTGCAGCGCGTGACGCAAGCCATGCGCAACCCGATGCTGGGAACATCATCAGCGTGCTTGAAAAGATGATCGGCATCACACCAGCGTGGTTGATTCGAAGAGGCAAGTAATGACGTTGACCACCAAACACTTTGCGGCCACGCGTGTGCTTTGCTTGCTGAATTGGAATTCGGCGCTGTGCCACAGTGATAATGATCGCGCCGCCAACGACGAATAGGAAGCCTGCGAGCAGAATGAGCAAGCCAACAACGCCGATCTTTGCATCGCCGCCTTGAAGACTTGCATCGAAATTCTTAACGATCCAAGTTGCAGCACTTGGCATTCGTGACAGAATCCCCGCGGTCAGAATGATCGAAACACCGTTGCCGATTCCATACTTGTCAACTTGTTCGCCCAACCACATAAGGAAGAGACTTCCTGCTGTGAGTGCAGAGATTCCAGAGACATAAAAGATGACCAAGCCGCCACCGAGTTGGAATTGAGGTTGAACCAAATTCTGAGTTCGAAGGAATCCCAACCACATCAGACCTTGCAACAAACAGAGTCCGACGGTTGCGTAACGCGTCCACTCCATGATCTTCTGTTGTCCAGACATTCCGTCTTTCTTGAGTTCTTGCAGCGATGGAACGACCGCCTGTAACAACTGAAAGATAATGCTCGCCGTGATGTACGGCATAATTCCCAATCCGAAGATCGTCGACTGCTGCAAAGAGCCGCCAGAGAAGATCGATGCGTATTCAAGCAATCGACCGAATCCAGTCTGATCGACTGATGCACGGGATGCCGCCTTGGCAAGTTCAGTTTGATCGACTCCCAAAAGCGGAATCCAAAAACCAATTCGATAAATGACCAACACGCCCAAAGTGAAAAATACTTTGTTGCGAAGGTCGCGAATTCGGAAGATGTTTGCAAATGCTTGGAGCATATTTTTGAGCGATCAGTCCTTGTATTAATTTTTGTCTTAATTAACTCTTGTCTTCGGTCTTGTCTTGCTTCTTCGCTGGCTTGTCTTTCTTCTCTTGCTTCTTTTCTGCTTTGGCTTCTGCCTGAACCGCAGGTTCTGCAACTTCCTTTGCCTTTGGAGCACGCTTGGCAGCATTTGCCTTCTTCGTGGCTTCTGCTTCTGCTTCTGCATCTGCTTTGGCAGCAGCCTTTGCGGCATAAGGGGTCAAGACAACAGTTCCGCCAGCAGCTTCAATCTTGGACTTTGCTTGTCCAGAGAATCGATCAGCTGTGACATTCAATTTGACTGCGAGATCTCCGTTACCCAAGATCTTCAGAGGAAGCTTGGTGTCACGAATCAGTCCAACCGAGGCAAGCGCATTGCCATCAACAACTGTTCCTGCTGTGAAATGCTTTGCAAGATCAGCAACATTGACGACGTGGTAATCAACTCGGAAATCTGAATTGGAAAATCCGCGCTTTGGAAATCGTCGAAGCAGCGGAGTCGATCCACCCTGATAACCAGGACGACTTGTCCAACCTGCACGACTCTTCGCACCGTTGTGACCGCGACCGCTTGTGCCGCCCTTGCCACTACCTTCACCGCGACCAACGCGCATACGAAGTTTGTCTTTTCCAACCACCTTTGTGACATCATGGATCATCATGGCTTTATTTCCTCATCTAAAATGAACTGCGAATCAAGACTGAACCGGGGGTGTAATACTCTCTGGTGCTGAAGCCGGGGCTGAAGCCGGCGCTGAATCTGAAGCCGGCGCTGCGCCGCCGTCGGTACGCGGACGTCCACCACTTGGTCGACCTCCGCCACCTCCGCCGCCACCACCACCACCGAAGCGATTGCCTCCGCCACCACCACCGCCGCCGCCGCCACCACCGCGTCGACGTTCATCGCCGACGGTGTTGACTGGAGCTGCTGCGCGTTCACCCGAACGCTGTGATGGCATTGCTGCTACACCGCGAGCAATTGCATCTTCGACTGTTGTTGTTCCAAGGGTCACGCCGCGAAGTTTCTCAACTTGCTCGCGCGTTCGGAGCATGTCGAGTGCAGCGAATGTTGCCTTGACTAAATTCTTTGCGTTCGTAGATCCATAGGCTTTCGTCAAGCAATCTTGAACGCCGAGCATGTCAAGAACCGCACGAACAGAAGCACCTGCAATGACGCCTGTACCAGGACTTGCTGGAACCAAACGAACCGTCGATGCGCCGAAACGACCTTCGACGGAATGCGGCAGAGTGCGACCCTGCATTGGATAAGCCTTTAATTTACGACGACCTTCACGCGTGGCCTTCTCAACACTCGTTGGAACTTGATTGCTCTTTGCATATCCAACCGCAACCTTGCCGTGTCGATCACCGACCACGACGAGTGCGCCGAAGCTGAATCGTCGACCACCTGCCACAGTGGATGATGTTCGGAACACCTTCACTGTTGTTGCGTCTACGCCACTGTCATCAAAGTTATCGTTCATATTTGTTCTCTGAATCTTTCAATAAAAAGCATTAATTTAGAATTGGAGTCCTGCTGCGCGCGCTGCTTCGGCCAACGCCTTGACTCGTCCGTGATAGAGGTATCCACCTCGATCGAAAACCACTTGGCCAACGCCGGCCTTGATCGCGCGTTCGGCGACTGCACGGCCGACGGCGGTTGCCGCGTCCGAGTTGCCACCGACTTTGCCTGCAAATTCCTTGTCCTTCGATGATGCAGCAGCGAGCGTGCGCCCAGCCAAATCGTCGATGATCTGAACATAGATGTGGCGAGGTGATCGAAAGACCGCCAAGCGTGGTCGCATTGGAGTTCCACGAAGGGTCTTGCGAAGTCCCTTGCGTCGTCGGCTGCGTCGAGTTCGTTTTTGTGTGCAAATATCCATTGGAATTCCTTTCGAGCGCCTTAGGCGCCGAATGCCTTGCCCTTCTTCCGTTGAATGACTTCATCGGAATACTTGATGCCTTT
Source organism: Singulisphaera sp. GP187 (assembly GCA_945862215.1). GTDB lineage: Bacteria > Planctomycetota > Phycisphaerae > Phycisphaerales > SM1A02 > F1-60-MAGs104. The sequence continues at coordinate 37,502 of CAMAXY010000006.1, forward strand.
ACCGTTATATGGTTCTGGCTTTCGTTGACTGCGAATCAAACTTGCGAACGCTCCAACCTTCTGTGCGTCGACGCCAGAGAGATTGATGATTGTGTTGTTGTCGATCGTGCATGCGACACCTTCTGGAAGCATCAATTCGATCGGATTGCAATATCCCACGGAGAGAATCAATTTCTTGCCTTGGAGTTTGGAAGTCCATCCCACGCCGACCACTTCAAGCTTGCGGGTGAATCCTTCTGACACGCCCTTGACCATCTTGTTGATCACTGCGCGAGTTGTTCCCCAATATGCACGACGATTTCCTTCTTCCATGCGTGAAACATCATCAACGGTGCAAGAAATGGTCTTGGTCTTGTCGTCATATGCAACGACCATCTCTGGTCGGTAGGTGAAAGAGTTATTCCCTTTCGGACCCTGAATGCTGACAGTCTTCGTCGCAGCATTGACTGTGATTTTCACAGTGGCTGGGACGGGAATGAGTTGTTTTCCGATTCGGCTCATGGGTGGTTCTTTCTGTTCTTCGATTCTTCTATTCTTATAGTGCTTGTAAAAGGATTCGTTTACGAAACGGCGCACACAACTTCGCCGCCTACGCGCATTTCACGAGCCTTGCGGTCACTCATCACGCCTTGGCTTGTTGAGACCACCGTGATCCCAAGTCCTTCAAGAAGTCGGGGCATTGATTCGGCCCCGCAATACACGCGGCATCCTGAATGGGAAACACGATCAATGCGATTGATGAGCGTTTCTCCACGAGGTCCATACTTCAATTGGACACGCAGAAGTCCTTGGCGTCCGTCTGGGATCACTTCGAATCCCATGATGAAACCTTCGTCGCGCAACACCTCTAAAACTCCTCGATTGAGGCGGTTATTGAGGCAAGTCACGTTCTTGCGGCGAATAGACACAGCATTACGGATGCGGGTCAACATATCGGCGGTTAGATCTTGCAATGACATGGTTTGGTCCTTGAATATTGTCCTGAGTAATAAATATCGGCGTAGTGAATTACCACGAAGCTTTTCGCATGCCTGGGATCATTCCCAGCAACGCCAACTGGCGCAACATGTGACGACTGATTCTGAACTTTCTGTAATACGAGCGGGCATGTCCCGTGATCTCGCAGCGGTTTCGTTTTCGCGTCGAAAACTTCGGCGCAATCTTCATTTTTGCAAATACGCGTTTACTTGCCATAGTTCTCCTTATTGAGCAGCAGCTGCTGCAACCGGCTTGCTTGATGTTTCTTCTGGCTTCACGAAAGGCATTCCAAGTTCAGCCAAGACAAGCCGGCTTTTCTTTGGATCGCTATGCGTGAAGACGATGTTGATGTTCATTCCGTGCGAGTGATTGATGTTTGCCATATTGATTTCAGGCCAAACAGCCTGTTCGCTCAATCCCATCGCAAAGTTTCCTTGACGGTCGAATGTCTTGTCAGACACTCCGCGGAAATCCTTGATACGTGGCATAGCGAGGTTGATCAAACGATCAAGAAAATTCCACATGCGCTCGCGGCGCAGAGTCACCATGAATGCACTTGGCGCACCTTCTCGAACCTTGAAGTTCGAAACTGCTTTCTTTGCCAGAATCATAATTGGCTTCTGTCCAGAGATTGTCGAGAGTGTGCCAATCACAGCGTCGCGATACTCAGGCTTCAGTTTCTGATTCTCGAGGTGACGACCAACTCCAACGTTGATCACAACCTTGTCAATCCTTGGCAATTGATGAATGTTCTTCATGCCGAATTCCTTCAGAACTCGGGCGGAAACTTCTTCGCGATACGCCCGACGGAGTCGAGGTTCAGGAAGCGATGTTGGTATTTCTTTCTTGCTCATTGATACTCCTTCAGGACTTGGACTTGGTCTTGGACTTGGTCGCACGTCTCAGCACATGCAATTCACTATTGTTTCGCGCTGAAAGACGAACCTTCGAACCATCAGGCTTGGTGACAAATCGAACGCGCGATGGTTTCCCATCAACGACGGGGCTGACATTGGAAATGTGAATCGAGAGTTCTTTCTCGATCACGAAACCCTTTGGCTGTTGCTGGTTGGGCTTCATATTGCGCTTGCGCACATTGACGCCTTTCACAATCACGCGCATCGCCTTGCGATCCACTGTGATAATTTCACCAGTTTCACCGCGGTTATTTCCTGCGGTAACAACGACAAGATCGCCTTTTTTTACATGGAGCGGCATGGGATTAGACCACCTCTGGCGCGAGGGAAACGATTTTCATGTAATTCTTTTCCCGAAGTTCACGTGCAACCGCGCCGAAGATGCGCGTGCCCTTGGGATTACCATCATCATCGATCAGAACGCATGCATTCGAATCGAACCGAACGTAGGAGCCGTCATTACGACGAACTGGATATTTGACGCGCACAATCACTGCAAGCGCTTTGTCCCCGGACTTCACGTCACCGTTGGGAATCGCTGCTTTGATTGCAACACGAACTCGATCGCCGACCGACATCGAAAGACGCGTGAAGCGTCCTCGAGCGGTACTTGATCCAAGCACACCGATCACCATGGCTTCACGTGCGCCACTGTTGTCGGCTACTTCAAGTCTGCTTTCTTTTTGAATCATCGCTGAGGTCTCCGTTAATTTCTTTACTTCTTGACTGACTTCTTTGGTGCTGATTTGCTCGCAGTTTTGGTCGCTGGTTTGCCTGCATCCTTCAAAGGATCTTTGGCCTTGACTGCTTCGCCGTAAACCAATTCTGCCTTCATTGGTGCGCGTTCAACGATCCGAACAAGCGCCCAGCGCTTGGTTCGTGACACTGGACGGCACTCTGCGATCTCCACGCGGTCACCCGCATGCGAGTCGTTGGTTTCATCATGAATCTGGAGAACTGTGCGCTTGCGGACATACTTTCCATAGCGTGGATGTCTGGCGGAATATTGAATGACAACACGTCGTGTTCGATCTTGCACATCTCGATCGACCATGCCGATCAGGCGAGGGCTTTTCTCTGGAATCACAACTGGGGATTTACGACTCAAGACATCACCTTCTTTCCTTCAGCAAGCTTGCCGGCTTCGAGCTTCTTCAGATCGGATCTCTTTGCACCTGGCTTCTTGACAACTACTTTCTTAACGACTGGAGCTTTCGCAACTTTCTTGCGAGAAAGTGGTGGATTCTTTGCAACTCGGCGCGACGACTCTTCAGTCAACAGCCGAGCGAGTTCGACTCGCATCTTGCCGAACTGAGAAGAGTCCTTGATCTTTTCAGTCACGACTTGCGACTTGAGATTGAACAGCGCGCGACGGACTCGGGCGCTTTCGAGGCCCAAGTCTTCGTCATTCATTTTCTTGATTTCATTCATTTCCATTGATTCAGTTCCTTGCTTAAAAATCTATCTGGTGTATCTATCTCATTACACTGCCAAACGACGGGCAACCATTCTGCAGCGAATCGGCATCTTGTGCGCCACACGCGCCAAGGCTTGCTTCGCCAAATCTTCTGGGACACCTTCGACTTCGAAGAGAATTGTTCCAGGCTTCACGCATGCTGCCCAATATTCGACTTCAGCTTTTCCAGTACCCATTCGGGTTTCCAAAGGCTTCTTCGAAATCGGCTTCTCTGGGAAAACTCGAATATAGAGTTTGCCTTGGCGACGAAGGAAATGCTGAGCTGCAATACGGCCTGCGTCGATTTGACGACCGCTCAGCCACACTGTTTCCAGTGATTGCAATCCATAATCTCCGTATGCGACATAGTTGCCGCGTGTTGCGCAGCCCTTCATCTTGCCGCGCTGTTGCTTGCGGTACTTGACTCGTGATGGAAGTAGTTTCATGTCTTCTTTTCTTTTCTGGGTTCAGTTCAGATCAGCGTCTTCCACGCGCACGGGCTCGGCCACCCGCTGCATTGGATTGATATTCGGGTTGAGTTTCAGCAGCGGAATACATGCCGCGATAGACCCACACTTTGACGCCAAGTGCGCCATAGGTTGTGAATGAATGCGCGAGCGCGTAATCAACATGTGCCTGCAAGGTTGAACGTGGAATCGATCCAAGTCGCATATCAAGTGTTCGGCTCATTTCTGCGCCGCCCAAACGACCTGCCAAGAGAATTCGAATTCCCTTTGCACCATTCTGCATTGCACTTTCGCAGCGCTGCTTGATGAGGCGACGAAAATTCGCGCGCTTCTTCAATTGTTCAGCCATTGTTTCTGCGATGAGTCTTGCATCAATTTCTGGATTGCGCACTTCAACAACATTGACGGCGACTTTGCGACTCGTCAACGCTTGAAGTTCATTCACTAATTGTTCCTTCCCGGAACCCTTCAGTCCAAGTACTTGGCCTGGACGCGCCGTCTTGATGACGACAGTTAATTCTTCGCGCGTTCTCTCGATGAGAATGTCGCTCACCGCCGCAAAGGGAGGTGTGCGATTCAGTCGCTTGTCAATGAACTGGCGGATCTTGTAATCCTCGACCAACAATTCACCAAAGAGAGCTTTTGGAGCAAACCAACGACTCTTGTGCGCTTCAGTGATGCCGACTCGAAAACCAAATGGATGTGTTTTTTGACCCATATTGAAAGCCTCAGGATTTGCGCTCAGCGACAGTCACATAGATATGACATGTTCGCTTCTTGATTGGATGTGAGCGCCCACGGTCTTTCGGCTGAAAGCGCTTGATGATTGGACCTTCGTCCACCTTTGTTTCTTTGATGAAGAGCGAGCCAACATCGGCATCCTTCTCTTCTGCATTGGCGATTGCGCTCTTGAGCACAACCTTCACGAACACTGCACCGCGGCGCGGGCTGAAGTCCAGACGAGCCATTGCACTTGCGACATCAAGTCCGCGGATCATGTCAATGACCAAACGAACTTTTCGCGGTGCGATTCGGCAGTGACGATGTGTAGCTGTATATGCCATAGGTATCTCCAGATGAATCAGATTCAGGACTTCTCGCCGCCGGCGATGCCTTCCTTCTTGTTCGTGTGTCCTCGGAAGGAACGCGTCATTGAAAACTCGCCAAGCTTGTGTCCAACCATGTCTTCGGTCACGAAGACATCAATGAACATGCGTCCGTTGTGCACTTGAAATGTCGTACCCACAAATTCGGGAACGATCGTGCATGCGCGGCGCCAAGTCTTGATTGGCAGACGTCGGCTTCCCGGTTGAATTGCTTCGACCTTGCGGAAGAGCTTTTCGTCAACTGCGGGACCTTTCTTTGATGATCGAGACATGTTTCGTAATCTCCTGAGTAAATAGACCGAAAATTAGACTTTCAATTGACCGTAACGACGACTGAATCGACGTCGAAGAATTCGTTCATCACTAGCCTTGCCGCGCAAACGAGTGCGACCGCCCTTTGATGGTGTGTTGCTTGCATTCGATGGAATCTGTCCACCCTTCGAACGACCTTCACCACCTCCGTGCGGATGCTGATGATGACTCATCGCCATACCGCGAGTGCGTGGACGTCGTCCGAGCCAACGAGCGCGACCTGCTTTGCCAAGTTTGACAAGAGCATGATCTGCGTTTCCGACCGGACCGATTGTTGCGCGACAATCGAGAGAGACCTGACGAATTTCGCCAGATGGCATCACGAGAGTTGCGAAACGACCTTCTTTATTTGTCAGACGAGCTGACATTCCTGCAGAGCGAACTAATTGTGCGCCGCGTCCAGGAACCATTTCGATTGCGTGCAGTTCGAGACCTGTTGGAATATGACGAAGGGTCATGCAATTTCCAACATCAGGATCGATCTGCTTTGCCGAACTGAGAACATTCGATCCAACCTTGATGTTCTTTGGAGCAAGGATGTATCGCATGCTTCCATCTGCATACTTCAGAAGCGCAAGATGGCACGAGCGATTTGGATCGTATTCAACTCCGACGACCAAAGCTGGCTCATCATCTTTCGTACGACGCCAATCAATGAGACGATAGCGGCGCTTATGTCCACCACCCTGTTGAATGACGGTCAACTTTCCTTGGCAATTTCGTCCACCAGTTTTTGGCAATGGACGAAGCAGGCTTTTTTCTGGCTTCTTCTTGGTGACTTCAGTGTGCAAATTGACCGACGCGTTGCGGCGGCTATTCGTGACTGGTTTATAAACTCGAATCGTCATGGGTTTCTATGCTCCAGTATCAAATCAGAAGAGTTCGATCCGGTCTTCGGGATGCACACGAACGATCGCATGCTTGACCCACTTGCCTGGAATGAGACCAAATTTCGCGCGGCGATCTTCGCCTTTTCGGTTGTTGACGCTGACGCCAAGAACACGAACTTTGTAGAGCGCAACAACAGCCAACTTGACGTCAGTCTTGTTTGCTCGACCGTCGATCTCGAAGGTGTAGCGATTGACATCGCTCGCGCCTGCGTTTGCTTTTTCGGTGATCAGAGGGCGACGAATGACTTCGGTCGGAATCATGATTTGACCTCTTCTGAATTTGCAAAACAACTTTCGTCGAGGAATGCAACCAATGTTGCACGGTCAATCACCAGAAATCGGTGATTGAGCAACTCGAACACGTTGAGTTGATCGACACGAATGGTCGAGGAATATGGCAAGTTCGCAGCGCTTTGTCGAGCGACATCGTTCTTCGGATCGAGCGCAATCAAACAGGTTCGATTGATGCCCACAACCGTGAGCAAATCTGCAAACACAGTGGTCTTTCCCGAAGCGAGATTGAGATGATCAAAGCATTTCACTTCGCCGTCAACAAGCTTCGCGAGCAAAGCGTTGCGGTTGGCGAGACGTCGCATCTTTCTTGGAAGTGACGAACGCAAATCTTCGCGCGTTCGCGTCTTTGCGAACGCAACTCCACCACCCTTGCGGATTGGAGAACGAACGGCGCCTGCGCGAGCTCCACCCGTTCCTTTTTGCTTGTAAATCTTGCGAGTCGAACCATGAACGCTTCCGCGACTCTTGGTTCGGGCAGAGCCTTGTCTTTGGTTCAAGTGAACCGCAACATAAGCTTGCTTCAGTAATGCAAAGCGAACTTCGCCGCCGAGCGTTACAGGGTCGATCTTAAGAGAGTCGACCTTCTTACCGTCATGAGAATAGATTGGTAAATCAATCATTTCGTATTTCCTTCGGCGATATATCGCCGTTTTCGCCTTGCTCTCCCGACGCCAATCACAACAGGCGGTGGGTAGAGTTTGACTTGGATGATGTTCAAGTTGTCCTTGTCGTGTGGTTCCCGAGGGCTTTCGCCGGTTGGGCCTTCACAACAAAGCACGACGTCCGTGAGAAAAATGACGTCTATGCCTTGGCCTGGAGCCTTGCCTTTGGTTTGTAGAGCCGAATTGCAGCTCGAACAGTGAGATAGCCAGAGTTTGCGCCGGGGACCGCCCCCTTCACAATAAGTAAATTCTTTTCAGCGTCGATGCTGATGACATCGAGACTTCGTGTTGTGACGCGCTCGTTGCCGAGGCGACCGGGCATCTTCTTGCCCTTCTTGATTTTTGCACCGTGTCCACGATCCGTTCCGTGACTTCCGATGGAACCAGGTGAACGATGCTTGCGCTCAGTACCGTGCGATGCGCAAAGACCCTTGAAGCGATACGCCTTCATAACTCCGGCGAATCCTTTTCCCTTGCTCGTTCCGATGACATCGACAAACTTCACATTGCTGAAGGTCGAGGCGTCAATCATTTGACCGAGAGTGAATGCTTCTGCTTCCGCATCGTTCGCCAAGCGAATCTCGCTGTGCACGCGCTTTGGAGCAACTCCAGCTTTTGCATCGTGACCGATGACTGGCATCGAACTTCGGCGTGGCTTGACATCTTCGTATGCAAGTTGAACTGCGCTGTATCCGTCCTTCGCATTCGTCTTCACTTGTGTGACGAAACATGGTCCAGCGGAAATCACGGTGACTGGAATATTTCGACCATCGTCGAGAAACCAACGAGTCATTCCAATTTTTCGTCCGATGATTGCAGTGTTCATTTGATGCGACTCCGTAAAACTTAGGCTTTGATTTTCACAAACACGCCGGCCGGAACCACGAGACGGTTCAATGCATCGACGGTCTTGGAATTTGGATCTGAGATATCGATGATTCGCTTATGAGTTCGGATTTCGAACTGTTCGCGGCTCTTCTTATCGATGAAAGGCGATCGGTTGACGGTATAGATTTCGCGGCGAGTCGGCAACGGAACTGGTCCCGCCACACGTGCGCCACTGATCTTTGTTTGCTCCACGATTTCACGGGCGCTGGCATCCAGCACCTGATGGTCGTACGCTTCGAGTCTTATGCGAATAGTTCCGTTCATAGTAGTTCCCCTAGATCAGGGGCGAATCGGCGATGATATCGACTTGCGTGAAACTGTCAACTGCTTTGGAAAGTTGGGCCGATGTTTCAATTCAATGAAACTTAGAGTTCTCGCGATCGTCCTCTTTTTCATTGCTGGCTTGCCATTTCAGGCAGAGGCAAGCGGCGCAAAATTGATGGGAATTTATAGTCAGTCTGATAATAACACGACTCTAAAGCCAAAAACTCCACCTTCGAGAAAAAAGATCCCTTCGACTGGGTCGCCAACGCCAGCTGCGCCAGCGGCAAAACCCGCAACGGTTCAGCCAACCCCCGCTGTAACCCCCGCCGTAACCCCCGCTGCAACCCCCGCGCCGGCAAAATCTGCACTGAAAACAACGGGCTCACTTGACGCAAACATTCTCGTTCTGGAATCTCTTGGAATAAGATTTCGTCCAATTTCAGGGGCAATTTTGACAAAGCCAGTGACAGGTGCAATGCCGATCTATACGGTCGATGACTCGAGTGATCCTGCGCGATATCACTTGCAGATTCAGACTCTTGTTTCGGGCTTGAGCGAGCCAAACCCACAAGCACAAGTCAACGAATACCTCGAGTCTATGAGGAAAAAGAATCAAAAATTTACTGTTCTTTTGAATGAACCGTGGATTCATCCCAAGGCAGATGGCCACATCTTGTTCACACAAACTGATCTTGGAGAAGGTGTCGTTGCTGTGCAGGGATGGTTGATTCTGCAAACAGGGCCATTTGAATTTCTTGTTGTGAATACTCTGACATCGCGCGAGGACTTTCTTGCAATTCGCTCGACGCTTGAGGAAAGTTTTCACACAATTGAATTAGATGATTTGCAAAAATTAGCAGCAAAACGTGTAGATCGGCTTCGATCTGGGAACGATTTACTGCAAGCGATGACCCCAGAAAAAATGAAGGCACTTTGTGGCGGAGAACCTCGATTGTTTCGAGTCTGGCAAGCTGTTGATGGTGGGCAAGAAAAGGAAATTGGTTATTACCGAGTGACTGTTCTGGCAGGAACACTCAGCGATGCATCTGGTGAAAACCCAGTGAAAACCAAGGAGAATCCTACGGGTTTGCTCGTGCTGGTCCAAGGCCGAACCATCATCGATCCTGCCACGGGGCGATTTTCAGATATGGAGGCTCGCTTCTGGTCTGCTTGGAATCACGAAAGCGAAGCATGGACCAGTCGGGTCACTGAGCGAGGCGGCAAGCTGAAAGAAAAATCGATTGCGCAAACGGGTCTTCGCTCGCCAAGAGCAACTGGAAATCCACGGCAAGTGTTGACCGTGATCAACGCCAATGCGCAATCAAGAACACGCGACGAAAAAGAATGGACTGTCCCATCTGGGATTTATCTTTCGCAAGCTGAATTGTTGGTCTTGGGAGAACTCTTGCCGCGTGAGGAAATACAAGCCGCTCTCAACTTTGCTTTTTATGCATTTGATCCTCGCTCGATGAGCATGCCTCAAAGAGCAGAAAGTTGGACGCACGCTGCAGATGGACAATGGATGCTCGTGACTCAACCCGGTATCGACGAGAGCGCGGAAGTGACTTGGCATGACGCAAAGGGTCGTCTTATACGACGATCAGAACCGGGAGGATTCATGACTGAAATCTGTTTACCACGCCAGCTTCAGCAAATTTGGAGTGGAAAAGGTTTGCAAATTCGATGATGAATGTGCGCACAAAAGTGCGATTGATCTTGCTGTGTGCGCTGCCGATTTCGTGCGCAGCCCCAAGTGGAAATGTGAAGACTTCGCCGATTCTCTTTGAAATTCTTTCGACTTCGAGCGCTCCATTTGCCGTCGATGCGACGGATCAGATCGCTGCGATGGATGCAAACTGGACATGGCAACTGGTCGATGTAAATGGCCGCGCGACAGGCGATCCCGTCATTGCGACTCTGGCAGTTTCGACTGAATTACACCGAGGAATGTGGATGATTCCAATGATTGATGGAGACCGGGAATTTGTTTCACTCGCAAACAACGGCGACATCTCGCTTGTCGCTGTTGAAGCACCCAATGACCAAGCAATAAGCATCTTCACACCTCCGTTGGTTCTTGCTCCAAGACAAATGCACATGGGTGAAATCTTTGCATCATCAAGTTTGATGCGCGTTGATTGGATGGATGATGGCGGAGAGAGAGACCGAGGTATCGGCGAGCGAACAACACGCATCCTTCGCGCAGAGAAAGTTCGGACACCGCTTGGTGAATTCCAAACGATGCGCGTTGAAACAAAGTTCGAAGCTGTCCTGCGTTTTGCAAAGGCGCAGCGTTCCACAACGCTTTGGATCGCAGCGGGGATCGGTCCAGTTGCAGAAGAATGGCATGGGAAGGTGACAGTTATGGGAATCTCAATCTCGAATGATGCTGGAACTGCAGTACGAATTTCTGCAATTCCCCCTGCGCAAGACAAGACTCCCCCCTAGAGTGATATCAATTGATGAACTGCGCACCTTCCATCTTGGTTGCCATTCCTGCTCATAACGAGGAGAAATACATCGATCGCGTGTTGCCCCGCGTGTTGCAGTATCAATTGCCTGTCATGGTTGTTGATGATGGCTCCTCGGATTCAACCGCCGCCCGTGCTGCAAAATGGCCGGTTGAACTGGTGCGAAAGCCTAAAAATTCTGGCTATGGCAGAGTCATGCAAGACATCTTCGCCTGGTCGACGATGCGTGGATTCGACTGGGTCATCACCATGGACTGCGATGAGCAACACGAGCCTGCGTTTATCCCCGAGTTCATCCGCGCAATCCAATCCAATGATGTTGATGTCATTTCTGGAAGTCGATACCTCCGCCATCACGAAAACGACACGGTCGCTCCTGCGGATCGAAGCGAAATCAATCGCACATTGACTTTGGAAATCAATCAATATCTTGATGGAGCATTTGAGTCCCCATTGACTGATTCATTCTGCGGATTCAAGGCATACCGTTCTGCTGCGTGTCATGCACTTCAACTGAACGCGAATGGATACGAGTTCCCGATGCAATTTTGGGTCCAAGCAGCTGCGAATCGACTGCGTGTGCGGGAAATTGCTGTTCCAAAGATCTATCTCGATCCCAATCGGACTTTTGGAAATGGACTCGATGATCCAGATCGCAGACTTTCTGTGTACCGAGACACGTTGCTGCATGAACTGGAACGATGTCATGGAAGATTGGCTTATCTTCGCCGCTCAGTTTGTCCGCGTGCGTGATTCTTCGATTCTGAGAATAGACTCTTCGAATTGGAAAACAGTTTGAAATCAGTCGAGGTGCATTTGCCTGCAGAGGGCTCGAAAGAGAAAGAGCTTTCTCCGCTTGCATCCAAACTTCGCAGTCAACTTCGTGACTCTCTTAAAATTCCTGCGGGATTTGTTGCAGGAACTGGACACCAGCCGATCTCTTTGCACTGTGGATTACTTGCGAAATTCATCGCTGCTTCGAGCGTTGCGAAAGCGCACGGACCCCAAAGTTGCTGGGTTCATTTTCTCAGCGATCAAGATGTTGTGGATCCATTTCGCATGGATCTTCCAATCCGTGAACGAAATGGGAGCGTACGTAGGACTTCTTTGCGACTTGCCATCGAACAAACGCAATTTGCTCGCGATGCTGTGCCATTCGCCAGTCCGTCGCAAATCCCTCGTCGCCCTGATGCCGAAACACTTGCATCCCCCGCTGCATCACATGCGTTAGACCAAGTGATCACAGCAATACAAGATGCCTGCGATTCTCCAAACGCTGGGGTTCAAATGGCACGAGCGATGATGCAATGCGCAAATCGTTGGGTGAATCCACCATGTGCGATAGTGGAGAGCCGAACGCTATTGGCATGCGATGCTGCGAGATCACTCTTGCAGAGAATGTTTACTGCGCCAGAAAAATGCGCGGCGAGTTTTAATGCTGCGCTGAAAATCGATCCGCGTTCTGCACGCCCTCTGCGAGAAAATGGCTCGCGCAGCGAAGTGCCATTGTGGGGAGTGCGTGCGGATGGTTGCCGCGAACGACTGGATGCGGCTGAAGCGCAACGCCGTTTCGAAAATGGATTTCCGCTTCTTCCGAGGGCATTTCTCGCATCAGGACTGATGCGCCTGACTTGCGATCTTTTTTTTCACGGAACGGGTGGAGTGCGATACGAACGCGTTGGCGATCGCTGGTGGCAAGATTTTCTCGACATCGAATTGCCTGAATTCGGTTTTGCAACTGCGACCGTCGTTCCATTTGCAAGCGACCTTGGAATACATTTCGATACCAACGCACTGCAGCAACCATCATGGCGACAAGCTTGGTGGGATCCAACACGACTTGATCGAGACAATAAAGAATCGCCTGCAATGATCGAACCAAATCGCGTTGTACTCCTGAAGGAAATTCAAGACGCACCACGCAAATCAACCCAACGCCGCGCTGCATATCGAGCGCTCTGCGATCACATCAACGCGTTGCGCAAAATCAAAAGTACGGAATTGACATCGCTCGAAAACGGGGAAAAACAGAGCAAGTCCATTCGTGCACAAATCGCACTTGCCAACGATCGGACATGGCCATTTGTGTTGATGAGAGAAGCAACCATCGATTCGATGGCGAATTCCATTCGCAATCACATCGGTCAACGTTGATCAGGATTGCAACGCAACATCAGTGTGGGAATCCACTGGATTGAGTGGATCTGGCCGATACATTCTTGAATCCAAACTCCAGATGCGCTCGGTAAATTCGGCATTCCCAGCATGTAACCGTTCGCGTGCTACTGCATGAATGGAAATGGTTGTTTTCGCTTCAAGATTATCCAGGAGCGCAACGAAAATAGCTTCTGGAGTCGAAGGCAATTTTGCTGCGCCATGTTCCAATTGTCCATGATGCGAAATCAGAATGTGCTGAAGAACCGTCACAACTTCGTTTGAAAGTCGAATGCCGCTACTGCGAGCAGCCATCGCCGCTTTCAGTTGCAGCCAAATGGCGCCACGCACCAGATGTCCAATCAATTGACCATCCATTGTGTAATTGAAACCTTTTTCCCATTCCAGTTCGACGGTCTTGCCAAGATCATGCAGGAAAAGCCCTAGCAAAACGATGTCTCGATTCAACTCTGGATAAAGCGGCAACATGCGATCGGCAAGATGCATCAGTTGGTTCGTGTGTTCGAGCAATCCACCGATCCATGCATGATGCACATTCGTTGCGGCGGGCGCGTGCCGAAATGCTGCCATCATTGGTTCGTCTGTCAGATATGCGTCGGCAAGAGCACGCATTCCAGGATCGTTCATTGAATGCAGAAGTGTGCTCACTCCGCTGAACATCTCAGCGATATTTTTGCGGGTCGTTGGCAAGAGCGACACCAAGTCTTCAGCACTCACCTCAACGCCTTGAATCTGATCGAGAACAATTTGATTCTGACCGTTATAAAGTTCGACGCGACCGACGACTCGTGCATATCCAGTTGCGCTCACATCTTGCAAATGCGATTCTTCGAATGTCCACTTTCGTGCCGCGGCTTCGCCAGTCGCATCTCGAATAAGCGCCTTGAAGTAGCACTTTCCCCCACGAGTCACAGCTGTTTGCGGATTGACGAGGCTATAAATCCCATCGACAAATGCGCCGACTTTAAGATCTCGAATATTGATATGCGGTTGAGAATTCATAGCGTGTCCTTTCAATGGGGATGAGTCTATAGCCGAGTCTGCTTTGTATGTTCGAAAGCAGTTTTATTCATTCGTTCGTAAATCATCCAAGACACTTGGGATTTCATCGCAGAGTTCTGTGGCAAGCAGGCCAGCTTCGCCAAGACGTGCGCTCCACGATCGGGCTGCGAGTCCGTGAATTGCGACTCCTAATCTTGCACAGTCAAAGAGAAACATGCGATGTGGTGGACGCGCAAACTGCGCAGCGATTGATCCAATAATTCCAGCGAGTGCATCGCCAGTTCCACCAGTCGCAAGCGCGGCGTTTCCGGCGCGCGCGGACCATTGATGCACACCATCGCTGACCACCGTTCGTGCGCCTTTGAGAACAACAACGCATCCAATTCTTCCCGCAAGCGCAGCTGCCGCGGCACCTCGACGAGCCTCATCTGTAGCCGCAGTCGGATCGAGATCGAGTGATTCCGCCAAGCGCTGGTATTCACCAGGATGCGGAGTCAGTATCACCGAAGCATCGCGAATGTCTCGAGGAAAATCAGTTAAACGAGAGAGCGCGTTGAGACCATCTGCATCAATGATCAGCGGACAACGGACGTGGCTCAACATACGCACAACGATTTGATCGATCGCAAATCCATCACCAAGTGCAGGACCGAGGACGACCGATTGAACACGATTCAGAATGGGATCGAGTAATTCCGCGCATTCGCAAGGAAGAAGCGCTCCATGCGAATCAATAGGAAGCGCATGTGCTGTTGCACTTTCCAAAGCGACGAGTGCTGATGCGGCGAGCGGTTCGGGAACAGCCAACTCCGCAAGTCCGCAACCCGTTCGTAGAGCAGCACGAGCTGCGATAACAGGTCCACCAAGCATCACTCTAGGAAGCTTTGCGCAACCACCGATGACAAGAACTGTTCCAAATGTTCCTTTATGACCACGCGCATCTCGCACAGGAAGTGCGGGACATGGCGACGTGTCGTAGCCACATTCTGCTTCGATGCGCTCATCGATCGACATGAACAACCTCAATAGAAACATTTCCCATTGTCGACAGCAAACTGGAGAAATCTGCGTCGAGTTGCGCATCGTCCTGTGCGCTAGTCGCCAGCAGCAGATGGCCTGGATGAAAGGAGCGTGAAGAAAGCGTTGCATCCAGATCGATCCATGCACCATCCACCTGCGCCTGAGTCCACATATGCCAAGCGAAAACATCTCGTTTTCCCGCGAATTCTTCTGCATAAACCATTCCGCTTGCAACCCGCGAAGGAATGCCTTGCGCTCGAAGCAATGCAGCCAAGAGAACCGCGTGCTCGGAACAATCTCCGGCTTTCGATTGAGCGACTGCACTTGCTCCTGCAAATGCTGTCGCGAGATCTTTGTGAATAATAAATCGCATCACGAATGCACGAAGCGCTTCGGCACGATCTGCAACTGGCGAAGTTTCATTCAGCCGAGCAGATGACACTGCCCGAAGAGCGAGATCGATTACAGCAGGATCCTTTGCATCGATCAAGATGCTTGACGCGAGATATCGAGCGTCGGCAAGTTCCTCTGCCGTCACAAGCGAAGTGCGACCCACGTCGATATCGACGAAAAGTCCCCCAGCTGAATTTGTTTCAAAACGCTGCGCGCCAGATGCAGGGAATACAAGTGCATCTCCATTGGTTGAACGCACCGCAATTCTTGCGTGGCGTGCAGTCAACAATTCTGGCGAAGGCTTCGCGAGCGAGACCATGCTGCGATCGATGAGATCAACTCCGCCAGTTGCGCTTGATCGTTTCGCTTGTGATTCACTGCATCGCAGCGCAATCATGTCGCCAATCGCCATTTTCGTTCGGGAAAGAATGACTTCGCCATCGGCATCAACATCTTCCTCCGTTGGCATCGGCACAGCGCTATTCGTGGTGAGCCAACGAATTGTTTTCTTCGCTTCACCTTCTCCCATTCGCTTTGAGACCATATCGACGATTCGCAATCCACTCGATGGATCGACTGTGCGATAGGTGATTTCCGTGACTCCATCCTTGCGGCGCGAGTTGACATTGCGCTCCACCTGTGCTGGAGTCCACCAAATGCCTTCGGGAGATGGCATCTTGCGCGACAAAGTGCGGCCTCCCGCTGTTTCATCGACTGCGACTTCTGTTTTAGAAAAGCGATAGATCGTGCGCGAAACTTCTGATCCAGATTCCTGCTGAACTTCGCATTCGATTGGTGTTCCATCCGATGATTCGGTAAATTTCCAACCGACTCGAACGGTTGTCGAGGCGCCTGCTCTGCCCAAGGTCAGGCGAATCTCGTTGCTGGTTTGAATGCGATCGCCAAGAACTTCGAACTTTTCATGCATCCACCCACATTTTGTGCCGGCAATCGAAACCGTGAACCAGGAATCACGGGGGAAATTTTGCTCAGAAACTTGCCCAGAATTTTGCCCAGATTTTTGCGTCTGAACTGTTTGCGTTTTTCCATCTTCTGCAAATGCAGTCGAAGAAACCACAACCGCGCAGAGCGCGATCATGATTGCAATCAATCGCTCAAGTCGCAGCATCTGCAGAACCTTCGGGGCGCATCAGAGGAAAGAGAATCACATCCCGAATCGATGGACTATCGGTCATCAGCATCACAATGCGATCGATGCCCAGCCCCACTCCTCCAGCTGGCGGCATGCCAGTCCGAAGCGCTGTGATGAAATCTTCATCAAGCGTGCGCATGACCGCATCTTCTTCTTCGACGCCTTGCATCTGATCTGTGAACTTCGCAAGTTGAATATCAGGATCGTTCAGTTCGGTATACGCAGGCCCGACTTCCATGCCACCAATAAAAATATCCCATCTCTCTGCAATTTCAGGGTTTTTTCGACTTGGACGAGTGAGTGGACTGATGGCACTTGGATAGTCCATCACAAATGTTGGGCGACATGGATCGATCAATGCCTCTGCCTTGCGCTCGAATAGATCGTTCACCAGAAGCCAGTGATCGCGCGTCGCGGCATGTGCGAGATTCGCTGCAACTGCAGCTGCACGAACCTTCGCTTGATCGGTCATCGCAAATCCCATGGCGCGTTCGAAGAGATCGCCATATCGCACCTGCACAAACGGTCGGTGATAATCGATGCGCATTTCGCCCCAAGGCAAAATCGGACCTTCTTCCGCCCGTGCGCACCATCCCTTCGCAAGCGATTCGGTTGCACAATGATGAATCAGCGACTCAATCAGTTCGAGCATCGTGCCATAATCGCCAAATGCTTCGTACGCTTCGAGTGCTGTGAATTCTGGATTGTGACTTCGGTCGACTCCCTCGTTGCGAAAATTTCGGTTGATCTCGAAGACCTTTGGAAGTCCGCCGACAAGCAACCGCTTCAGATACAACTCGGGCGCAATTCGCATAAAGAGCGGCATTCCAAGTGCATTGTGCGTTGTCACGAAAGGTCTCGCCGCAGCACCGCCAGCCACAGGATGCATCATCGGAGTCTCGACCTCTAGGAATCCACGGGTTTCCATGAAATGTCGGATCGCGCTGACAATGTACGAACGCGCCTGAAATGTTTTGATGGTCTGCGGATTTGCAAACATATCCACATACCGTCGGCGATATCGCAATTCCGTATCTTCCAAGCCATGCCACTTCGATGGCGGCGGTTCGAGATTCTTCGACTGAATCGATAACTGCTTTGCCCAAACACAAATCTCGCCTTTCTTCGTCTGTCCGATCCGACCCTCGGCGGAAATAATGTCGCCATAATCCAGTGCTTTGGCGACCTCGAAGTCAATGGCGGACATCGCAGACTTGGAAACGCTGATCTGCAAATCGCCGGAAGCATCGCGCAAACCGATGAAAATTATTTTTCCCATATCGCGGTGCTGAACAATTCGGCCAGCAACAATGACCACTGCGCGGTTGTCCGCAACGACTGCATCTGGATTTTCCTTCAAGACAGCGCTTGCAGCGTCATAGGCAGCGTGCGCCGAAGCATCGAATTGCGCGCGTGCGGCAGAAAGAGTGACATTTCCATCCAAACGATTTCCAAAGGGTTCTACGCCGAGTTCGGATTTGAGTCGCTCGAGCTTGACACGACGCGCTGCGATCAATTCTGAAGATGATGGCTCTGCATTCTGCATCGTGCGATGATAATCAAGAGAGCGCAAGATCATTCGTCGGGGTACAGTCTCGACATGTATTTCGAAACCCATCAGCCAGTTCTCGACGATCTTCAGGCGCGGATTTTAGCCATCCGCGACTCTCTTTAACTACCCAGACAAGGTCTCACAACGCGCACGACTTGAAGCTCTCATGGGTGAGGGCGACTTCTGGAACGATCAGAAACGAGCACAGAAAGCCATTTCTGATCTGAAGGTCATTCGAGCGATGCTCGATCCACTTGAAGAACTCGTCAAAGGTCACGAAGATGCAACTGTCGGACTCGAACTTGCACGCGAGGCCAACGATCGAGAAATGCTTATCGAAGTGGACACCAGTCTCCATGCACTGATGGCGCGAATGCAGCGCGTGGAATTGCAAAGTCTCTTGTCGGAGCGTCACGATCATCGACACTGCTTCTTTGCGATTCAAGCAGGCGTCGGCGGAACTGAAGCAAATGATTGGGCACAGATGCTCGAGCGTATGTATTTGTATTACTGGGAATCGATGGGATTCAAAGTGGAAGAAATGAGTCGCACGCACGGAACCGAAACTGGTATCGCGGAAGTCTCGTATGCGATTCGCGGTCCATTCGCATTTGGCTATTCATCGTGCGAATCAGGATCACACCGACTTGCACGCGTATCGCCCTTCAACGCAGAAGGCAAGCGACAGACTTCCTTTGCAACAGTCGATGTCACTCCAGAATTTGACGAATCAGAAATCGAAATTCCAGATCGCGACTTGGAAATTGTTGCGTTCGTTCGGGCGAGCGGACCTGGCGGGCAGAATGTCAATAAGGTTGCATCTGCGATTCGAGTTGTGCATATTCCCACGGGAATTCAGGTCGTTGCCAACACATTTCGAGATCAATCACAGAATCGAAAGCAAGCGCTTGCTGTGTTGATGTCGAAGTTGGAGCAGATTGCTCAAGAAAAACGCGACGCAGAAATTTCCGAAGCCAAAGGCGGCAAGGTCGAGCGCGGATGGGGAACGCAGATTCGTTCCTATGTTTTTTATGACAACCGAGTGAAGGATCACCGTACGAACTATGAAGAGCCAAATCCTCAAAATGTTCTCAACGGACACTTGAGTGCCTTCGTCGATGCCGAATTGAAGCGGCGTCGACGCGAGCGTGATGGCGTGCAAGCGGAATAAAAATATGAATATTCATCCAGCTAAAATTCGCTTTGTTGACTTCGGTCGAATCGTCTGTAACGGAGACGAAGCATTTCGTCGTGAGTGGCTCGTCACGAATGGAATTGGCGGCTATGCCTCCGGGACAGTCGGAGGTGTACGCACGCGGAAATATCACGCGACGCTCATCGCAGCAACGACGCCCCCCGCCGTTCGCACCTTTCTCCTTGGAGAAACTTCGCCAACCGCCACGTATCGCGGCGTTCATTATCCGCTCAGTTCAAATCAATGGAAAGATGGATCAATCTCGCCACAGGGACACATTCGGCTTCAGAGATTTCATTTTGAGAATCAGATTCCCGTTTGGCGTTGGTCGTTTTCTGATGCACTCTTGGAACGCAGAATCTTCATGATTCATGGCGAAAACACAGTGTGCCAACATTGGACGCTCGTGCAGGCATCAAGCCCAATCCAACTGCAATTCGAAGTGCTTGTTGACAATCGAAGCCATCATCAAATTGGCAGACTCGATGCGGCAACGCCAGTCCTTGAACGCGCACCGCGTGGAATCAGACTGAGTTGGCCACATGCAAATGCCGGCGAGGGCTCTGAACTTTTCGTGCAGTGCGACAAGTCGGTGCCAACGCCGACCGGTGAATGGTGGAAGGATTTTCTTCTCACGCAAGAGCGCGATCGTGGATATGACGCCATCGATTGTCTTTGGAGTGCTGCCAAATTTGAAGTGGTACTCGATCCAGGAACTTCAACGGACTTCACAGCATCAACCAAATCACAGAACCAACGTCCAGTCGGCGAGGCACTTCAGGCGGAACGATCTCGTGCTGAATCACTCTTTGCCACTGCGCAAGTTGAGGACGACAAAACAGCGCTTCAACAATTGGTCCTTGCGGCAGACCAATTCATTGTCAAACGCAAGCGCAAAGGTCCGCAGGGTGAGGATGGAATTTCCATCATCGCAGGCTATCCATGGTTCGCTGATTGGAGCCGTGACGCAATGCTCTCTGTAGCCGGACTTTTGCTGGCGACTCGCAGAATTGCCGAAGCTCAGATATTGCTCTTGACATACGGCGATTATCTCGATGGCGGCATGCTGCCAAATCGTTTCCCTGATCATGATGGAGATGCACTGGAATACAACAGCGTTGACGCTCCGCTGCTGATGATCATCGCAACAGAAAAGGTTTTCGCTGCAGGAAAAGATGCTAAATGGCTCGCAGAAATGTGGCCAGGACTGCAATCAATTATTGCTGCATACACAAAGGGAACTCGGCATGGAATCAGCGTAGATCCCAAAGATGGGCTCGTGCGTGCTGGTGAAAATGGAATTCAGTTGACTTGGATGGATGCGAAGGTCGGCGATCGAGTCATCACTCCACGCCAAGGCAAACCGATTGAGATCAACGCATTCTGGTTCCAAGCACTGATGGCAATGAAAACCCTCGGAGCAGTGTTGAAGCAACCAACTGATGCGTACGAGCAAGCGGCGGCGCGCGTCCAAAATTCATTCGGCGCATTCTGGAATCACGATCGATCATGTTGCCTCGACGTGATCGATGGACCAAATGGATCAGAAAATTTACTACGACCAAATCAACTCTTCGCATCGGCAATAACCCAAGGTCTCTTGCCACAAGGCCAACGCAAAGCAATCATCGATCTGTGTATGGCTCGACTCTGGACACCACAGGGACTTCGCACGCTCAGTCCAGATGATCCGGCGTATTGCGGAAACTATGGCGGTGATCCTGCATCGCGTGACGGTGCATATCACCAGGGAACAGCTTGGCCTTGGCTCTTTATGCCAATGGTTCAGACTCACTTTGGCATCTATAAAGATGCACAAGCAATTCAAGACTTTCTCTTCCCGTTTTTTAATCATCTGCGCGAGGCTGGGCTTGGTTCCGTCAGTGAAATTTTTTCCGGTGATGCACCACACCAACCGCAGGGATGCTTCGCACAAGCTTGGAGCGTCGCTGCGTTGCTTGAACTGATGGATTGGATGCGCGTCAATAACCAAACACCCGCAAGTATCTTGAATTTATAATTGGTCAACCGACACGAGTAAAAATATGGCAATAACTCCCGAAAAAAATTCCGCCTCGACGAACGCCGAACAATCTCGGATCACCGATCTTCATGCAGGTCGAGCGAAGTGGCGAGACTTCGGTACTTTCTTGTCAGACCGTCAATGGGGAACTGTGCGAGAAGATTATTCGGCAGATGGCTCCGCGTGGAATTATTTCCCCCATGACGAAGCACGCAGTCGAGCCTATCGCTGGGGAGAGGATGGCATCGCTGGGTTCTGCGATCAAAAACAATTGCTTTGTCTTTCGTTGGCGCTGTGGAATGGACAGGATCCAATTCTCAAAGAGCGATACTTCGGCCTGACGAATGAACAAGGCAACCATGGCGAAGATGTCAAGGAAAACTATTGGTTTCTCGATGCTGTTCCAAGCGGATCCTGGCAACGGATGCTTTATAAATATCCGCAGCGTGCCTATCCATATGACGAACTTGTGCGGGTGAATGCTGCTCGAAGCAAACTGGAACGCGAGTTCGAATTGCTCGACACGGGAATCTTCGATGACGATCGATACTTCGATGTCTGTGTTGATTATGCAAAAGCAGACACATCAGACATTCTGATGCGCATCGAGGTTTTCAATCGAGGTCCAGACCCTGCAACGATTCATGTTCTGCCCACGGCGCTCTTTCGCAATACATGGACTTGGACGAATAGCGCCGCTCGCCCTGTGATGACAGAAACGAAAACCGCTGCCGGTCCGCAGATCGACATCACGCATCTCGATATGGCGCCAATGAAACTGCAATGCGAAGGCACACCCGAGTTACTGTTTTGCGAAAACGAAACCAATGTAGAACGACTAGATGGATTGCCGCGCAATGGAAAATTCTTCAAAGATGGGATCAATGATCTCGTTGTGAATAAGGCTGCAAACACAGTAAATCCAGCCAAGTCTGGAACAAAGATGTCCGCTCAATATGTTCTTGAAATTGCACCTGGTCAATCGAAGGTCGTTCGCATTCGTCTCAGTCCAGCAACGGCGAAAGTCGGGTTTGCCGACTTCGAAGCGATCATGACGAAACGGAAAACGGAGGCAGATGAGTTTTATGCGCAGAAGCAAACTCTCATCGACGATCCAGAACTACGAAAGATTCAGCGACAAGCGTGGAGTGGACTGCTGTGGAGTCAACAGACATATTCGTATGAGGTTCGCAATTGGATCGCTGGAGATTCTGCAATGCCCCCACCACCTGCACCGCGAAAGACTGGGCGCAACAGCGATTGGCAGCACTTGGACAATCACTTTGTTTTCTGTATGCCTGACTCTTGGGAGTATCCGTGGTACGCATCGTGGGACCTTGCCTTCCACTGTGTTGCATTGTCAGAGATTGATGCAGAAGAAGCGAAGAAGCAACTCTTGCATCTCATGATCGATCGATCGATGCACCCAAACGGGCAGATTCCTGCTTACGAATGGGCCTTTGGAGATGTCAATCCTCCTGTGCACGCATGGGCAGCGCTGCGTATTTACGAAATCGATCTAAAGCAAACCGGCAAATCTGATGACGGGTTCTTGCGCCAGATTTTCCACCGCTTGTTGTTAAATTTCACGTGGTGGGTGAATCGCAAAGATGCTGACGGACGCAATTTATTCGCCGGCGGATTCTTGGGACTTGACAATGTCGGCGTGTTCGATCGAAGTGCAGACTTGCCATCAGGCGCTGTGCTCCAGCAAGCTGATGGGACAGCGTGGATGGGAATGTTTGCATTGAACATGATGCACATGTCCGTCGAGCTGGCTTTGCATGATGGTGTGTATCAGGACATGGCGATGAAGTTCTTTATGCACTTTCTCGAAATCGCTTCGGCAATGGCAGACTTTGCCGGAACCGGTGAAGGCTTGTGGGACGATCAAGACAAATTTTATTACGATCGACTTCGCTTTCCTTCTGGTGAAACCATCCCGATGCGAGTCCAATCGATCGTCGGGCTCTTACCCCTCACAGCTGTGCAGGTGATGAATCCCGAACGCCTTGCGCGGCTTCCACTTTTTAAAGAGCGCATCGAATGGGTCTTTGAAACTCGACCAGATCTCTCAAATCTCGTTTCACACTGGAATCAAGCTGGCAGAGGAGATCAGCGACTGTTCTCGCTTCTGCGTGGTCACCGAATGAAATGCTTGCTTCGTCGAATGCTTGACGAGAGCCAATTTCTTTCTGAGTTTGGAATTCGATCGATGTCACGCGCACTCGAAAATGATCCTTATGTGTTTTGGCATGATGGAACAAGTATGTCCGTGCGCTATTGCCCTGGCGAAAGTGCAACAGGTGCGTTTGGGGGAAACAGTAATTGGCGCGGTCCGATTTGGTTTCCAGTCAATTTCCTGATCATCGAAAGTCTTATGCGCTTTCATGAGTATTACGGTGACGACTTTAAGATTGAATGTCCAACGGGATCGAAAAATATGATCACGCTTGAAGATGCCGCGAAAGAAGTCGCGAATCGACTGATCAAACTCTTCCGCAAGGACGACAAAGGTCGACGTCCATCGCTGGGAGACCATCACAAGATGCAAGAGGATCCAAACTTCAGTGAACACATTCTCTTCAACGAGTATTACGAAGGGAACACTGGCCGCGGATGCGGTGCTTCGCATCAAACTGGTTGGACGGCGATGGTTGCGCATCTCATCACGCAATTCGGGTCGACCGCAACGAAGACCACCAAAGAAGATACGACTTCGAACACCACAGAGAAAATCAAGGCGTGAATCAAACCTCACGGACACTCTCTCGATTGAGTGCTGGCGCAGTCGTTTTGAGCAGTATTGGATTCCTCGTTTTCAGAGCCGCTGATAGTTCATACAAAGGAATGGAATCGGACCTTGTCTTCGCCTTTTCCGCGACCCTATTGCTGTTATGTGCGTTGATCGTTGTGCTGCCAAATTGGAATTGGTGGACCGTTTTGGCGCGTGTGCTCGCCATCGTGCTTTTGGTTGCAGCGTGCGTGGGAATTGTCATCCCAAACACACTTGCAAGTCCAGGGCTGAAAGCAGCGCTGGAATTGCTTGCAATAGCCTGCGTCGCAACAACACTTCGCACAACATCTGGGCGTTGGCTTGTCGCACTTCCTTCAAGCGCATTGCTTGGACTGTTGCTGTACGCGTGGCTTTCCCCCAATGCACCAGAGTTCGATATCCGCATTGCTGACAGCATGGCAGATATAGGCAACTTTTCGAAAATTGTATTTGCTTCAGCCGGACTGGCGCTTTTAATTCGTGCGTGGATTGATGCTCCCACAAGAAGCCTGAGAATGCCAAATTGGATCGGCCTCTCAGTGAGCGTGATTTGTATCGCTCTCTCTTTCAGCGCATGGCATCATTCTTCCAATAACGAAAAGGCGATTTTGAAGCAAAACGAGCTCAATATCAGCTATGTGAATAGCGTTGTCAAGGTTGTCGCACAAAAGGGAATTGACCGACTTATAAGCGATTTCAAAAATCTCGATAAAAAATTTGATGCATATACAGATTCGAACAGTGCCGCTGTCGGTGTTGATGCCAATCAAATAATGGGCAACTCGGCATCCATTATTGCGATCGGTTGGTCTCAAAGAGGAAGCCACATAATTTGGATTCAAACCGCAGACTTACCTTCAGCTCAAAACAAGTTGGAGTTCAGTGATATTGAAGTCAGCACAACAGCGATTGACATGGCGAAGCAGAGTCATTCAATAGTCATTGATCGTCCGATTGAGCTGAACGGAATTACCGAATCTATCTTGCTTGTTGCTCCTCCAGAGCAAGGAGGCGAATATGTCCTGCTCTTGAACGTTGGAGTGATGATGGACTTCATCGAAACCACCTTCGCAAATGGATTCGAAGCGGAGGCGTATCTGAATGACACATTTCTCTGTGAACGTGGCGCCAGTAATGGAAAGAGCATTGATGGAAGTGGAAATCAATTTTTATTGGCTGGCGGTCTTTTCGAACTGAAACTGCAACAGATTCTTTCTTCGAATGCCAACCTTGCAAAGAATTTCGTAACAATGCTGCTCTGGCTCAGTTTGGCTGTGTCACTCCTTCTTGGTCTCACATTATTCTTCGCCCAATCTTCTGCGCACCGCGCCAATCTTTCTGCGCGTTCACGAAGTCAGTTGGAACAACTAATAGAAGGCGCGAAACAAGTTGCAATTATTGCGACTGATCGATCAGGCCTCGTCACAATCTTCAATCAGGCGGCAGAGCGTCTTTCTGGATGGAACGCTACAGAGTTGCTGCAAAAACGTGACGCATCTTGTCTTTTTGATCGCGATGAATTGAACGAAATCGTTCGGTCCGCATCAGGTCAGACTGCGTTCGCATCGCTTGCAACATTAGCAAATGATCAACGTGCGCACGAACGGGATTGGACTTGGAAAAGACCCGATGGCGGACAACGCAGCATCAATCTCGCTGCGAATCCGTGGCGCGATTCCAATGGAGACTTGGTGGGATATCTTTTCGTCGCAGTCGATGTGACTGAACGCGTATCTGCGATGCGCGCACTCGACCACGCTCGAAAAATTGCCGATCGTGCGAATAATATGAAGAGCTCATTTTTAGCTAATGTAAGCCACGAAATTCGAACTCCCATGACTGCGATTCTTGGATTTTCGGATCTCTTGGTCGAAAGCAAAACCAACGAATTGGAGCGAATTGAGTTTGCTCAAATTATTCGAAAGAATGGCGAGCATCTATTGGCAGTGCTGAACGACATTCTGGATATTTCCAAGATCGAAGCTGGGCGCCTTCGAATTGAAATGCTCGAAGTTCGACTTCCAGAAATCGTCGACGAAGTCATTCAATTGATGCGGCTTCGGGCGAAGGACAACTCGCTCGAACTGACGGTGATTTACGAAAGCGATGAAACGAATCGTCTCGTGCGGACGGATCCGCTTCGCGTACGACAAATCTTGGTCAATCTTATTGGGAACGCAATCAAGTTCACAAAACGCGGCAGCGTCACTGTTTTTCTGCGTGCCCATGTGGAAGAAAACTCGCTTGTGGCTGAGATTGAAGTAAGAGATACAGGAATTGGTATTTCTGCCGAGCAAATCCAAGTCCTTTTTCAAAGCTTCGAGCAGGGTGATTCCAGTACAGCACGTCGATTCGGAGGAACCGGACTGGGGCTCGCAATTTCACAAAGGCTTGCTCGAATGCTTGATGGAGAGATCACTGTTCGCTCAACCGTCGATAAGGGAAGTTCATTTACATTTTGCTTTCAGGCACCACTTGCAACGAATTATATTGAAGCATCTACTGCGGGCTCTGAAATTGAGCATGCAGTCATTCGCCTCGAAGGCCGACGAATTCTACTTGTCGATGACAGCGTTGACAATCAAAGACTCGTATCGACGCTCTTACGCCGAGCCGGAGCAGAAGTGGAAATCGCCCCGCATGGGCGTGCGGCGATCGAAGCAATTGCGCTCGGCATATCTTCGGACGGATCTCGGCGTGAATTCGACGTCATTCTGTTGGATATGCAAATGCCAGAATTGGACGGATATGCGACAGCACGAGAATTGCGTGCGAGCGGATATCTCGGTCGAATCGTCGCGTTGACTGGAAACGCGGCAGAGGATGACCGAGATCGATGTATCGAGGCTGGATGCGACGACTATTCGGTCAAGCCAGTCGTGCGCGAAAAACTCCTCGTAATTTGTGCGCCGCATCCACACTCTCCTGACTGAAAATCGCTACGATTCGAATCCCCCTGGTGGGGTGGCAGAGTGGTCGAACGCGCCTGACTTGAAATCCGGTATGCCTGCAAGGGCATCGTGGGTTCGAATCCCACCCCCACCGTTCTCGTAGATTCTTTACGCACATTTTTGTGATGAGTCTTCGTTCCCTTTGCACAGGAGTTTCAGAATGGTCTTTCAATTTTCAATCGTCTGCCTTCTTGCTTTCGCTCCATTTCAAAATCCCCAAGATGCGCCGCCCAATGCGACGATGTTGCGATATCCAGACATCAGTCAGAGTCGCATCGTCTTCTCATATGCGAATGGATTGTGGACTGTCGACAAGAATGGTGGAACCGCACAACCCGTTGCAGATCCTCCAGGCGCAGAAGTCTTTGCGCGATTCTCTCCAGATGGAAAGTCCATCGCATTCCTTGGAAATTACGAAGGCAACCGAGATATTTATGTGACACCTATCGATGGTGGCATTCCGAAGCGTGTGACATACCACCCGTCGGCAGAAACTCCCGCCGACTGGATGAAAGATGGACGCATTTTGTTCAGTGCAACTGGAATGGGAACATATCCACGCGCTCCGCAAATCTTGGCGGTGTCTGCAGATGGTGGACTGCCAACAGAGTTCCCAACCCCATACGGCGCGAATCCAACTGTGAGTGCCGATGGAAAGTTTCTTGCATATACACCACATTCAACAGACTCTCGAACATGGAAAAGATATCGCGGTGGAATGGCGACAGACATTTGGGTGTATGACCTTACGAACAACACCGCAAAACGCGTGACGCAATGGGAAGGAACTGACACGATTCCAATGTGGCACGGCGACACGCTCTATTACTTATGCGATGCTGGGCCAGAGCATCGCTTGAACATTTGGGCATGTGATGCACAAGGCGGCAATCGCCGTCAAATTACAAAATTTGCAGACTTCGATGTGAAGTGGCCGTCGATCGGACCAGATGACGGTTCCGCTGGCGAGATCGTCTTTCAGAATGGCGCAAGTTTGATGGTTCTGAATCTCGCAACTCGCAAAACGCAAACGGTCAATGTCAAGATTCCAGGCGCACGTGCGAAATTGCGCCCGCAGATTATTGATGCGAGCGCATTCATCGACGGGTGGGACATTTCTCCAACTGGAAAGCGCGCGATCGTTGCAGCGCGGGGCGATATATGGACCCTGCCAGCTGAAAACGGAATCCCCCGCAATTTGACTCCTACAAATGGAATCGCCCAGCGTGAGCCAACCTGGAGCCCCGATGGAAAGTCGATCGCATTCTTTGATGATTCGACCGAGAATGGATACGAAATTTTTATTATGCCTGCCGATGGAACAGGTGCGAAACGACAACTGACAAAGTCCAATGGAGCATTCAAGTCTGATCTGAACTGGAGCCCTGATTCCAAGAAAATCACATTCGCCGCAATGACGAATTCCATTTTTCTAGTCGATGTTGCCAGCGGCGAAGAAAAACTTGTTGACCGCGAGGAGTGGAACGACGGCGCTCCCCGAGTGAAGTGGAGTCATGATTCATCTTGGATCACGTATCGCAAGTCCGATACATCTGGTCGTTCAAACCAAGTCGTTATTTATGACGTGGAGTCTGGCGAAAAGCATGAAGTCACTTCGCCTGCTTTCGGCAGCAATTTGCCAACATTCGATCGTGCTGGAGAATGGTTGTACTACACCAGCGATCAAGAGTTCACTCCAAAGTATGGCTCGATGGATTCGACTTGGATTTATGATAATTCTGAAGTCTTGCTTGCAATTCCGCTGCGTGCGAGTGTGAAGGCCGCATGGCAGACGACAGAGAGCGACGAAGAAGTTCCTGTGTCGGAAAAGAAGCCAAAGGATGCGAAGGATGCGAAACCCGCGGATCCAAAGCCAGCGGATGATGACGCGAAGCCCGCGGATCCAAAGCCTGCGGATGATGATGCGAAGCCTGCGGATCCAAAGCCAGCGGATGATGATGCGAAGCCTGCGGATCTAAAGCCTGCGGATGATGATGCGAAGCCCACCGCCGCTCCTGAAACACCTCCAGTTGTTGCAACAGATGTCAAGACAGATGCTCCAGTTGCAACTCCTGAGAAGCCGAAGCGCAAAGGATTCGTAATCGAATTCGACAACATCGAATCGCGAGCGGTTCGAGTTCCTGGAGCGATTCGAGGTGCATTTGGAAATCTTGCAGTCAATGACAAAGGCCTTCTGATTTATACACGCCGCGGCGATAACAGCGGAATCAAGATCATTGATGCTCGCGAAAAAAAGCCAACTGAAAAAGTACTCACAACTGGCGGTGGATTTGTAATCACCGCTGACGGGAAGAAGATTCTCGTCCCCGAAGGTGCGAATGCACGCATTGTCGAGGCTGCAGCGGGCGGAGCTTCGAAACCAGTTGTGACAAAACCCATGATGGTTGATGTAGACCCACGCGCTGAATGGCGGCAAATGGTTGGCGATGCATGGCTCGTCTTTAGAGACTTTTTCTATGACCCCAACATGCACAATGTTGATTGGCCTGCAATTCGTGCTCGTTACATCGCCCTCGTTGATGATGCCAATAGTCGCGAAGATGTTTCATTCATCATTTCAGAAATGATCTCGGAGTTGAATGTTGGTCATGCGTATTACAACGGCGGTGATATCGAAGGAAGTTCGACAACCAACACAGGATTGCTCGGCGTTGACTTTGATATTGGCTTTGCCCCTGCGCCTGACGGAACCACTGCCAGCGCTTATCAAATCAAGCGAATTTATGAAGGCGCTCCTTGGGATTCCGACGCACGAAATCCACTGCGTTCTCCTGGAGTCAATGTGAAGGAAGGCGAATTTATTCTCGCCGTGAATGGAACACCGATCGACTTGAAGAAAGCACCATGGGCTGCATTCGCTGGTCTTGGCGACAAGACGGTCACACTTTTGGTTTCTGCGAAACCATTTCGAGACGAGACTGCACGAAGTGTTGTAGTCACAACAATCGACAGCGATGCAGACTTGCGATATCGCTCATGGATCGAAGCGAATCGTGCGTATGTCAATCGCAAGACCGAAGGCCGTGTGGGTTATGTTTATGTTCCAAATACAGGAACTGATGGACAGAATGATCTCATGCGCCAATTCATTGGACAGCGCGGCAAAGATGCGCTCATCATCGACGAACGTTGGAATGGTGGCGGACAGATTCCATCGCGATTCATTGAACTACTTGATCGCCCTGTGACGAATTGGTGGGCTCGGCGCGATACACGCAGTCAAGCATGGCCAGAGGATGGACACTTTGGTCCAAAGGCAATGTTGATTAATGGACTCGCTGGTTCGGGCGGCGACATGTTTCCGTGGCTCTTTCGTCAAGCGAAACTTGGACCGCTCGTGGGAACTCGAACATGGGGCGGACTCGTGGGAATTTCAGGCAATCCAGGACTTGTTGATGGTGGCGGCGTGCGCGTGCCAAAATTTGCGTTCTATGAAACTGATGGGACGTGGGGAATCGAAGGCCACGGTGTTGATCCCGACGTGATGGTTATTGATGATCCTGCTGTGATGCATGGCGGACCATCACGAGGTGGAATCGATCCGCAAATGGATGTTGCTGTTGACTTGATGGAGAAAGCGATTCGCGAACAGCCATTCAAGGTTGTTCCAACTCCGCCATATCCAGCTCGACAAGGCATGGGATTGCCAACTGCAGATCATTAATTGATTGGGCTCATAAGTGGTTCGTGCAGATTTTGGCAGCGGGCTGATTCGCCCCCGGGCTCAAACATGCTGCGCCTCGCCTACGCAGACTCCGGCTCGGCTTGCAAACTCGCCGGGGTTCAAATCATTCCGCTGCCCACGGTAGCGAATCAAATTCTCGCTCGAACGTTTTGCAGATTCCGTCGCGCATCTGTTTGCGTATCCAGCCAATGCCTAATTCGGCTTCGTCTCCGGCATATCGGTTGCAAACGGCGGCGCTGGAAAACCAGCAGAATTGACCAGATTTGCGCGCACGGGATTGCTACTCCACGCATAGCGAACGGTGGTCGGAGCTTGCACCTTTGAACTCGAGAGAATCACCGTCGATCCTTCAATCTTCGCATCTGCCCACTCAAACTTTCCATCTGATCCTGCAATCGCAAATCCGCCCACTGGCGCTCCATTCGCGCCCGCGAGTCCCGTTGCATGATCGAACGTAACAATCATCTTCGCGCCTTGCACTGAACTTGATTGATAGAGCGGTCCAGAAAATTCGCCGCCGCGCGCATACACCTGTGAAAGCGCCCACGCAGCAAGGCGATCTGCAACGGCCTTCTTGTTACGCGGATGAATATCGTTCGCATCTCCAACATCAATTGCAACTGCAAGGCCGCAGTGCGGCACAACTCGAACAGTGTTCGACTGAGCATCACGGAGCGCAGACCATTCCCCTTCGACTGGATCGTCGCTCGCTGCACGGAATCCTGCTAACTGAACAATGCCGAAAGGAAAATTACCCTCGTTCCACTTCGCGCGCCACGCACGAATCATCAGTGGAAGAAGTTCACGATATTGATCAGCTTCACCTGCATTTGCTTCCCCTTGATACCAAAGCGCACCACGAATTGCGAAAGGAACAACGGGCGCCATCATCGCATTCCACATCGAACCGAACGACCCCGATTGAGCCTGAGGATGCGTTGGCCCCTGTGGTGCGTTTGGTGCATGGACCGTCGAAGTCGATCCACGCTTCCACTGCCATTCACCGGCAAGCGCAATAGAATTTGCATCTGTTGCGGAGACTCCATCGGTGGTCGCCAAATTCATCTCCATTCCTTGAGCTTTTCCACTAAATCCCCCAGCACCTTGTGTATCAACAATCAACACAGCGATTTCATTTACGCCTGCGTGGAGAGTTGCACCAGGAACCGAATATGTTCGCGGCGCTTGCCAAAAACCTGTCGTCCGTCCAACTTCAATGCCGTTGATCCACACGATGTCGCTCTCATCGATGGGACCCAGGAGCAATTTCGCATCTCGCCCTGCCCAAGAATTCGGCAAAGTAATTGTGCGTCGCCACCATGTTGCTCCGTCAAAGTCTGCAAGTGATTCTGTTCCTGCCACAGTTCCAAAGACTCCAGGAACTTGCGCCGCACGCCATGTATGCGCTGCATCGGCTGGTTCTGTTTCCCAGTGATTTGCAAAACCACTTTCTTTCAATTGGAGATTTTTCCAATATGCACTGATCGCCTCTTGATATGCGCGCGTCTGCTCATCTATCAACGTTTGCATTTGTGCCGGCGACATATGCTCAAATGTTGCGCCAGCTTTTTGCTGCTCGGCAACAATTGCTGCGAACATCGGATTAGTCAATGCGATATCCGCTGGAGTCCACGGCTCCGCGCGCGTTCCGCCCCAATTGATCGACAGAATTCCAACTGGAACATCGAGCGTCGAACCAACTTTGGCAGCAAACCAAGCACCAACTGCCGTGAA
The DNA here is from genome assembly GCA_945862215.1 of Singulisphaera sp. GP187. Lineage (GTDB taxonomy): Bacteria > Planctomycetota > Phycisphaerae > Phycisphaerales > SM1A02 > F1-60-MAGs104. Next base: position 69,887 of record CAMAXY010000006.1, read on the forward strand.
TCCTTGCGCACTTTCCGCAGTGGAAACAATCCATTTCGTAGGTAAATCTGCCTCTGGATATGCAGACATCCTGCGGTCAGGAGTGAAACATCGCACCGTCGCAGGCAGTGTCTGAGCGAGCGTATCGCCCCCAATACTTCCTTGAACTTTCCATTCCATATTTGACTGACCACCGCAAAGCCACACTTCTCCAACAAGCACATCGCTGCATTGCACACTCTCGCCAGCACACGCAACCTTCATCATCAATGGATTCTTGCAAGCACTCATCGCAGGAAGTCGAGCCATAAATTTTCCGTCGTCGCCTGACTTCACCTGCACGCTGTTGATCACCTTTCCACTTCCGTCGACGATTGAAACATCAACCATCTGCACCGCTTTCGCTCGCCCCCAGACGGGAACGACCATGTCACGCTGAAGAACCATGTGATCAGCAATCACCGAAGGCAGAGTGATGTCAGCGCGAGCAATTGTCGGCAGAGTGATCGCAAGGATTGCAAGAGCAATCAAGTTGTTTGTCGTGCGGAGGGTTGAAAAAAAATACGCTTGGTTGACGCTTTTCATCGCACTGTTGTACCCGCACTGGGAACAAAAATGAGATCTTGCGCTGCATTAACGGTCGAGTTTGGAATCGCAGGCAATCCAAGCATCATCAATACAAGATTGCCGGCATCCGCGTTTCGAATGGGCTTTGCTTCTTCGGCACGCGGATTTTCCGCTGCGTTTGGAAGCGTTCGCAGTTTGGCATTGGTCGCATACAGATCCGACGGGGCTTGATCGACTCCAAGCCAAACAAGAAAGGGAATCGTGAAATTTATTGGTGCTTTGGGATCAGTGTGACTCCGCGGTGGAACGCCACCGCCATGATCGGATGTCAAAACAATTGCAACATGGCCGCACAATGTCGCGTCGGAATCTATACCTGAAAGCAATTTGCCAATTGCACTGTCAACACGAACGCATGATTTGCGATATTCCGTCTCGTCCGCAAGATCCCACGCTTGTGCATGACCAGCGCCGTCGGTCTCTGCGAAGTGCAAGAAAGACAAACTCCGTTCACCTTTCACTGCAGAATGCGTTATGAATTTCAAAGTTTCTGTCGCGACTTGATCGCTCTCTTTGCAAATGATGAACGCATCAATCTTATCGCGACCATCATCCGTACCAACGATGTCCATCGACCCATTGGTTTCGTCATAACTCTGATCCAACAATATGAACTTGGTTTTCGTGGCAATGACAGCAGTTGCGACTCCTCGATCGCTTGCAACATCAAACATGCTTGCAACATATTCTCCATGCATTTCGTTGATCGTTCCCCCTGCACCAGGTTTGGGAGGATCCGAATTCCCAAGCCAATTATGCCCCAAAGGACCAGCGAAAAGTCGCCCCGTCACCATCCCAACATGATTGGGAAGCGTGACGGTCGAATCTGGATCGGTCCGCGCATCGAATGTATGAGGCCCTCGCAAGAGTCGAGCCATCGAAGGATGTTTCTCAATCAAGGGTGCTTGTAACAATTCAGGACGCAAACCATCGACGCTGATCAAGATGACATGATTGATCACCTTCGCATTTTGAGGGGGCGAGGGATTTGAGGATTCGGTTGCCATACAAATGGCAGAGACGATCAGTAAGAAACAGCCAAACATCACGAAATGATAAGACTTGAAGAGACACAATCACGCATTCTTATTGTAAATCTTCCGTTCATTCCTTAGGTTGTCAGTCCATACGAAACTGTTATGATCATTTATTACGAATGGTTTTCGAGTCATTCGGAAAGTTGATTTGCGGGCGTAGCTCAGTGGTAGAGCGCAACCTTGCCAAGGTTGATGTCGAGGGTTCGAGTCCCTTCGCCCGCTTTTCCAATTCAAACCCGAAGCACCACGCTTCGGGTTTTTTGTTGAATTCGTACTGCATAAACCCTCTCAGCCAGACTTTGCTACATGATTCCACTGTCTGATTCCGCTGCTGTCTCCACTGTTCGAATCTGTTTGCGTATCCAGCCGCTGGAAAGTTCTCTCGGGCGAGTTCCGCAGGCGGCCGACGAAACTTACGGTCAAACTTCGTAAATCGGATCCTGTCGGTCGCCGAGGACTGTTTGAGCCCCGAGAGGACTTTTCACGGCTGCACACTTATGCATGGACTCAAAAGTGGTTCGTGCAGATTTTGGCAGCGGACTGCCCACGTTGGCGAATCAAATTCTCGCTCGAACGTTTTTCAGATTCCGTGGCGATTTCGCTTGCGTGCCCAGCCGTTGGAAAGTTCTCTCGGGCGAGTTCCGCAGGCGGCCGACGTCACTTGCAGTCAAACTTCGTAAATCGGATCGTCTCGGTCGCCGAGGACTGTTTGAGCCCCGAGAGGACTTTCCACGGCTGCACACTTATGCAATTCCGTTGTTCGATTCCGTGGCTGTTTCCGCTGCTCAAAACCTCCAACTCATTTCCCTGCCGTCTTCGCAAGGTCAACAAAGAATGCATATTCAAGCGCAACCTGCTTCAGACGATTGAATCTTCCCGAATTGCCACCATGCCCCGCATCCATATTGATGCGCAACAACAGCGGATTCTGATCTGTCCGCATCGCACGCATCTTTGCAACATATTTCGTTGGCTCGTAATACTGCACCTGCGAATCCCACAAACCCGTCGTGACCAACATCGCGGGATACGCCTTCTTTTCAATATGGTCATAGGGCGAATACGAGCCCATGTATTCATATGCCGCCTTCTCGCGCGGATCTCCCCACTGCGTCCATTCATTGGTCGTCAACGGAATTGATTCGTCAAGCATTGTCGTCAAAACATCAACAAACGGCACATGCAAACCGATCCCTCGATACTTATCCCCCGCTTGATTTGCGACTGCTCCCATCAATAATCCGCCCGCAGAACCACCTGTCGCAAAAATCTTATCTTTAGCGCCAAACTTTTCCTTCACAAGAAAATCTGTCGCGTCTTCAAAGTCGTTAAAACTATTTTTCTTATGGGTCAACCTTCCATCTTCGTACCACTCTTGTCCCAAATCCGCACCGCCACGTACGTGCGCAGTTGCGAGCAAAAAGCCGCGGTCTAATAGCGAAATCTGATTACTACTGAACTCTGCATCAGATGAAATTCCATACGCGCCGTATCCCTCTTGATAAACCGGCGCACTGCCATCGCGCTTGAATCGATCCTTGCGCCACGCAATCGAAATCGGAATGCGCTTTCCATCTCGCGACGGCGCCCAAATGCGGGTGGTTTCATAGAGCGACTTGTCATAACCAATGACTGGCTGAACTTTGAGAACAGTTCGCGCGCCGGTTGCAAAGTCCACGTCCCACACAGTTCGAGGTGTCACCATCGATGTGTAATTCACTCGAACGCTCGCCAGTGACGGATCGCGGTTTGTACCAAGTCCCATCGAAAATGCAGATTCATCGGATGCGATTGTGAATGCCTTGGCGCATGCGGGCTTCGCACCCCAAGGAATCACACGCACAACCGAATTCGCCTCGGCTCTTTCGGCAACTGCGATTGCGCCATCGAAGAGAGTGAATTCATCAAGCGAAGTTTCTGGACGACTTGGAATCAACTCCTTCCATTTGCTTCGATCATTCGCCGCACCATCGGGTGCCTCGACCAACTTGAAATTGAGTGCGTTCTCATTTGTACGAATCACCCAGTTTCCATCAAGAAAATCTGCGTAATTGCGCACTCCTGCCATACGAGGGAGTACGGTTGTCGGTGCCATCGTCGGTTGATTCGCAGCGACTGCACGAATTTCAGTCGTATCGAATCCATCCATCATGATCAGCACCTTCTCATGACCACGACTTGATTGAACGCTCGTTCCCAAAGTCAGATCAGACTCGTTATACACAAGCACATCTTTGGATGGATCTGTTCCAATTTCATGGCGGTACACCGGGCCTGTCTGCAACAAGACAGGATCTTGGCGAATGTAGAAAACAGTTTTATTGTCGAGTGCCCATGCAGCATTTTCAAGAACGCCTGGTATCGCATCTGCGGATGTCACACCAGTTCGCAAATTTTTAAATCTCAGCGTGCTGATGCGACGACCAGTCACATCATCGGTCCACGCAAGCCACTGATTGTCGGGGCTGACTTCAACTGCGCCGATTGAATAAAAAGGCTTTCCTTTGGCGAGTACAGGTCCATCCAACATCACTTCCATTAACGCGTTTGGCGTTGCACCTTTAGGAGTCCCCGCTTGTCGCTCATAAACAGGATATTCCGCGCCAGTGTCAAATCGCGTGGAGTACCAATATCCGTTGTCAAAATTCGGTGGCGTCTGATCATCTTCTTTAATACGACCGCGCATTTCTCCAAGCATTTTTTCTTGAAGTGGAACGAGCACCGCAGTGGCCGCATCGGTGTAAGCGTTTTCCGCGTTGAGATATGCAAGAATCTCTGGACGCTTTGTCTTTGTGTCGTCATCACGAATCCAGTAATAGTCATCGGTGCGATCACCTTGAGGACTCTTGACTACAAATGGAATGCGTGGAGCCACTGGTGGCGTCGATGCAGATTGAGTTTGAGAAGAAAGGAACATGGGAATGCACGCAATGAGAGATGTGATCATGAAGCAAGGATGCTACGAAGTCCTGCCATGTTGACTATTCTGACGATCATGAAAAACTTGACTGGTTTTATCGCAACGATCTTTGTATTTTCAGCTCTTTTCGTAATGTCCGCGTGTAATTCTCAATCCAAATCAGCAAACCAGCCAATCGCATCTCTCGCGGGTCAATCTTGGACATGCGTCACGCTCAATGGCGCAGCAATCACAGCAACGCGACCACCAACTATTACTTTCGACGGCGCGGGGCGAGTCAACGGCTTCTCTGGAGTGAATCGCTTCGGAGGTTCTGTTGAATCTGCCGAAGCAGGCGAACTTCACTTCGGCCAAATGATGAGCACCAAGATGGCTGGACCGCCAGAACAAATGGCTCTTGAAAGTTCGTTTCTCGACGCGCTTACTCGTGCTGATCGATATGTGGTGACAGATGTAGAACTGATTTTTTCTGCGGGGAAAAAGATGGTTGTTCAGTTCAAGAGCGAGCAGCTCGCAGCTGGCTCGAAGTAATCGTCCAATCTCGACTTTCGAATATAGGTAGATCCCCGCAAGTATCAACCTACACTTCGACCATGCGTCCTTTGCTCGTGTTTGCGCTTGTACTCGCGCTCTTCACCACCATGCTGATCGGCGTGGCGAGAGCGGACGACGCTGTAAAGCCTCAGGCAACGCGCACAAAGAAAATTGACTTTGCGAAGGAGCGGAAATGGTGGTCTTATGCCCCGATTTCTGATCAATCGCCTCCCGATGTGAATGATCAAGCGTGGTGCAAGAATGACATCGATCGATTCATTCTTGCGAAGCTTGAGACGATCAGACTCTCGCCAGCACCGCAAGCGAATCGCGTTGCGCTGATACGGCGCGCGTTTTATGACCTCACTGGCCTTCCACCATCCCCAGAAGAAGTCGATGCGTTTGTAAGTGACACACGTCCACAGGCGTGGAGTGAATTGATCGATCGATTACTCGCAAGCCCGCACTATGGCGAACGATGGGGACGACACTGGCTTGATCTTGTTCGATACGCCGACACAAACGGATTTGAGCGCGACGGCGATAAGCCCGCTTCTTGGAGATATCGCGATTGGGTCATCGCTGCATTCAATAGCGATAAACCATACGACCGATTCTTGACCGAGCAACTTGCCGGCGATGAATTACCAGACCGATCATTCGACACGATGGTTGCGACCGGTTATTACCGACTTGGAATGTGGGACGATGAGGTGCCGGATCTTTCTCAAGCACTCGCTGACGATCTCGACGGGATTGTCGATACAACTGCTCGCACCATGCTCGGTATGGGACTGGGATGCGCCCGCTGTCACGATCACAAAGGCGATCCAATTCGCCAGCGAGACTATTACTCATTTGCCGCAAATTTCGCTGGGTTGAAGCCATACAAGTCATTTGCGGGTAATGGCATCGAGGCAGCAAATGTGATGCGATCGATCTCAACCGACTTTGGAATGGTCGACTATCCCGCGGCGCGCGCGAAGTGGCGTGAAAAAAGAAAAGCGATCATCAACGAACTTCTTGCGATGGAATCTTCCAAGCCAGATCTCGACCGTGCGCCGAACAATGGATTGACTTCGCACTTCGCATTCGAGACGAAGGGAGATGCACCAGAAGCAGACCGTGCAATCTTGAAAGATTCTCTCGGCCTTGCGAATGGAAAGGTCCACGATCTTGGATGGGGAAAGCCTGGACACTTCGGCCTCGCAGGATCATTCGATGGCGGCGACGATCGCATTTCAATTCCATCAACCACTGGCGACGACTTCACGATTTCATTTTGGTTCAACACCGATCGAATTGCAAGGGGCACAGAGTCCGATCCTCGTTGGTTCACAGGGAGTGGGCTCGTCGATGGTGAGATTCCTGGAATTATCGATGACTTTGGGGTATCGATCATCGCAGGTGGAGTCATCGCCGCTGGAGTTGGAAATCCAGAGACCTTTGTCCATTCGGTTCCAGAGTTCAACGATGGCCAGTGGCATCACGTCGCATTTACGCGATCAAAATCCAGCGGCGAAATCATCTTGTCTATAGACGCACTCGAAGCGATGCGCGCCATCGGCGGCAAACAAACCCTAAAATCACCAAAGAATTTGGTCATTGGGGCAATGCATCCAGGAGGCGGTGCATTCACGGGAATGATTGACGAAGTTCGACTCTATGACCGCGTGCTTGATCGAACGGAGATCATCAGCATTGCGACAGGTGTCGGCGAACCGACAACAACTCTCGCATCCATCGAACGCAATCAAGATAAAGATCAGGCAGCAAATTGGCGCACCGCATATGAGACGCTGAATAAACTCGAACCCCCTGCGTGGCACGGAACCGCAATTCTTTGCGCAGCTGAACGTGACGATCCAGCGACCACACATGTTCTCACGCGAGGAAGTCCACACGCTCCAGCGGAAGAAGTCCAACATGCAGTGCCAGAAATTGCGCAAGGCAATTCTTTTTCTTTAGGCAGTGCCATAGAGGTGTACGCAAGCGAGTCAAGTGGTCGCCGCTTGGCATTGGCGAAATGGATCACTGATCCAAGAAATCAATTCACTTCGCGCGTCATGATGAATCGAATCTGGCAACATCATTTTGATCATGCGATTTGTCCCACACCCAACGACTTAGGTCACTTTGGTGAAACGCCAACGCATCCCGAACTGCTTGACTGGCTTGCCAAGGAATTCGTCGCAAGTGGATGGAGCATGAAGGAAATGCACAGACTCATCATGATGAGTGCTGCGTATCAAATGTCCAGCAATGCGACTCGAGAGGCTTTGTCGAAAGACCCTGCCAATGAAAAGCTTTCGCGATTTCGACTGCGAAGGCTGCAATCTGAGGAGATTCGAGACACTCTGCTTTCGGTGAATGGATCTTTGAATCCTGCGATGGGCGGGCCTGGGATTCGCCCACCGATGCCTGATGAGGTCTTGGCAACAAGCAGCAAACCTGAAGAAGTCTGGCCTTTGTCAGAACCTGCATCATGGCCTCGTCGCAGCGTTTACATCCATGCGAAACGCTCGCTACAGGATCCATTACTTTCAGTCTTCGATCAAGCGGATGTTGATAATGCCTGCCCCGTGCGATTTTCAACTATTCAACCAACACAAGCACTCACGATGCTCAACAGCACATTGACCAACGGCCAGGCAATCGTCTTGGCCGACCGACTTCGCAGCGAGTTTCCAAATGATCTCCGTGCACAAATCGAACGTGCTCTGCGCTTGGCGTATGGTCGCAAGGTTGAATCCCAAGAGATCGACGAAGGCATTGCATTCATCTCTGATTTGCAATCAAGCGAATCCATGTCAGAATCTGATGCGATGAATATTCTCACGCTGGCTCTCTATAACAGCAACGAGTTCATGTATGTCGACTGATCAATCACAACCGACAAATAGTTTCTGCGGAAACACGCGCCGCGAATTTCTCTGGCAAGCGGGTGGCGCATTCACCAGCGTTGCACTTGCAGGCATGTTGGCGAAAGATGGTTTTCTTCAGAAGCAAGCACTTGCGTTTGATGGAACCACCCCACTGCCTGCGGTCAATCCACTTGCTGCAAAATTGCCACATTTCCAAGGCAAAGCAAAGTCTGTGATCTTCCTCTTTATGTATGGCGGACCAAGTCACGTGGACACATTTGATTACAAGCCAGACCTCTTCAAGTACGACGGACAGACAATTCAAGTGAAAACTAAAGGTCGCGGTGGCGACAAGAGCGAAGGTCGCATTGTCGGACCGAAATGGAATTTCAAGAAGCATGGACAATCTGGTGCGTGGGTCAGCGATCTCTTTCCGCATCTGGCGACTTGTGTGGACGACATGGCATTCGTCAAAAGCATGTACGCCGATAGTCCCATTCACGGCAGCGCGATGTTGATGATGAATACGGGCAAACTTCTCGGTGGCGCGCCTTCGATGGGTTCGTGGGTCAATTATGGGCTTGGAACTGTGAATCAAAATCTGCCTGGCTTTGTCGTCATGCTCGATGCAACAGGCGGACCGATCAGCGGCGCGAAGAATTGGACCAGCGGATATATGCCAGCGCTCTATCAAGGATGCGTGCTGCGCGGCAAGGGCGATCCGATTCTTGATCTTGCGACTCCTGGCTCTCGATCAGAAACTGCACAGCGCAAATTGCTCGATCGACTGAAGATGTGGAACACGCGCCACGCACTTCTTCGCAGCGGCAATGCAGACCTGGAAAGTCGAATCGAAAGTTATGAATTGGCATATCGCATGCAATCGACTGCGCCTGAAACCATTGATTTCACTGGTGAAACTGCTGAAACAAAGAACCTGTATGGAATGGACGAACCTCAGACGGAAGATTTCGGTCGCAAATGCCTTCTTGCTCGAAGACTTGTCGAGAGAGGCGTTCGATTCGTGCAAATCTATTCTGGTGGATCGCACAACGATGCGAATTGGGATGCGCACGACGACTTGATAAAGAATCACGACTATCACGCTGGGCGAACGGACAAGCCAGTCGCCGCACTGCTGAAGGATCTGAAGCGCAGAGGAATGCTTGAAGACACTCTTGTCGTATGGGGCGGCGAGTTTGGCCGACAACCAACTGCCGAATACGCAAAGGGAACTGGTCGTGATCACAACTCGTGGGGTTTCACTATGTGGATGGCTGGTGGCGGGATCAAAGGTGGCATCTCTGTCGGCGAGACAGACGAACTTGGATCGATCGGTGTCGGCGAACGCTTCCATGTAAAGCAACTTCACGCGACGATTCTGAATCAACTTGGCATCGATCCAAATGCGCTGACATATTTTTATGCTGGGCTTGATCAGAAACTTGTTGGCGTCGAAGGCGCGCAACCAATTCGACAAGTTATTGCGTAACAGTACAAGCGCGGCACTTCAAACAACTACGGAATGCATGGACTCAAATGTGGTTCGTGCAGATTTTGGCAGCGGACTGATTTGCTTCGGGCTCAAACAAATTCAAAATGTTTTATGCGAACGCCGCGGGACGCATGCCCTGGCGCTCAAACATGCTGCGCCTCGCCTACGCAGACTCCGGCTCGGCTTGCAAACTCGCGCAGGACATGGTCCCGACGGCGCACACACAAAACGATGTGCGTGCCCAGCCGTTGAAAAATTCTGCTGGGCGAGTTCCGCAGACCCCCCGACTTTGCACGCTCTACTGCTTGAAATGGGCAACCAGTGTCGAAAAACGACACATGCTGCCCATTTCAGAGGCTCGACTCTGCAGTGCTTCCGCACATCTGCTTGCGTCCCCAGCCGTTGGAAAGTTCTCTCGGGCGAGTTCCGCAGGCGGCCGACTGAACTTGTAATAAAATTATGCGAATCGGATCATGTCGGTCGCCGAGGACTGTCTGAGCCCCGAGAGGACTTTTCACGGCTGCCCACTTATGCATTTCATGGCTGTTTCCGTCGCGATTCCGCCGCTGTGTCCGCGGCTATTTCAGCCGCGCTTGCGCACATCATCTTCAGCACCGCCTATTCAACCACCGTAAACCGATGCACCATCTCATGCTGATACGTCTGCCCAGGCCGCAAAATCACATCAGGCCATCCCGCTTTCCCCTGCTTGTTGATGCTGTCTGGAAACGCTTGCGACTCAAGACACAGCGCATTGTTCTTTATATAAATCGCAGCATTCTTCCCCGGCACTCCATCGAGAAAATTACCAGTATAAAACTGAATGCCAGGTTGATTGCTGGTGATCGTCATCACAATTCCACTCTTTTGACTGCGCAAAACAGCGCATTCTCGCATCTCGCCCGACTTCGCACCATTGATTACCCAGTTGTGATCAAAGCCGCCTGGATCCGTCGCTGTCGCAGGCAACTGTCCCATGTCTTTGCCAATCGTTTTCATCGTGCGAAAATCAAACGGCGTTCCCGCGACAGACTTGATCTCGCCAGTGGTGATCAGCGTTGCATCGACTGGAGTAAAATTATCAGCTGGAATCATCAACTCGTCTTGCACGATCACGCCAGAATCATGTCCGCCCAGATTCCAATATGAATGATGCGCAAGATTTACTGGCGTTGGCGCATCTGTTGTCGCACTCATCGCAACGCGCAATTCATTCTTGTTCGTCAATGTATATGTCACAACCGCCGTGCAATTTCCGGGATATCCCTCCTCGCCATCTTTGCTGGCATTGGTGAACGTCACAAACGGATTGCCATCCTTCATTCCAGACTCACCCTTCCACAACACTTTGTCGAAACCCTTCGCGCCACCGTGCAGCGAATTGACTCCGTTATTACATGTCACCTGAGAAGACTTTCCATCAATCGTGAACTGGCCTTTGGCGATTCGGTTTGCGCACCGCCCCGCTGTGCATCCAAAGTATTGAGTGCGGTCGATGTACTCCTGCACCGAGGAGCGTCCGAGCACAACATCAACAAGTTTGCCCTTGGAATTTGGCACCCAAAGTTCGGTGACGATCGTTCCATAATCGGTTGCTTTCATGCGCATTCCGCTGGAATTTGTGAGTGTCCACACATGCGCGGGCTGACCATTCACCGTGCCATAGTCCGCGACCGTAACGCTTGCATTCATAGATGAGGCTTTCTGTTTGGTTGATGAAAGAGACGCCGCTGCAAAGACCGCAAGAGAACAGAGCGTGCAAATACCGACACCGACGATACTTTTTATGACGACCGAATTCATTAAGTTCCTTTCGCCTGAGTGCGAGCGCGATTCGCTGCGTACCGCCTCAGGAATTCATCAGCCAGAACACCGATCAAGATCACAAGCCCGATCACTGCGAACTCCGCCGTGTCAGGCAACCAAGATATGAGAACGATCGCATTGCGCAAGACCTGCATCACCGCTGCGCCAATAACAACGCCGACAACACTTCCCTCTCCGCCAGAGAGACGATATCCACCAAGCACCGCTGCGGCGATGGCATAGAGCTCATAAAAGTTTCCGAAATCACTCGGTTGCGCACTGCCAACATCGCAAACAAAAAGTAGACCACCGAAACCTGCTAACAAACTGCAGAGTGTGTATGCAAGAATTTGCAGTCGTGCGACAGGGATCCCGCTGTATCGCGCAGCGCTTGGACTGCGGCCGACTGCCTTCATCCACCTTCCCCAGACCGTGCAGTTGAGAAAAATCATTGAAAGAATTGCGATCACGATCAGCGACAAGACTGGCGCGGGGATCGCAAATCCTTCAACGCCTGGAATTGAAACACGTCCATTGCCAATCCAGCGCAACTCGCTGAATTTTCCCTGAAATCCTTGCGTTTGATCCATTGTGACACCGCGCGCGAGCCCTCTGAAAATCAGCAAGCCGCACAGCGTGACAAGAAATGATTGGATACGCCCATATGCGACTAACCCGCCTTGCATCACTCCGATCGCAATAGACATCAACAGAATGAATGCAACTGTTTCGGTCGCAGACCATCCCATCTGATTCAATAAATATGGGGTCAATATTCCAGACAAGCAAACTACACCACCAATCGAAAGATCAATGCCTGCGGTGAGAATCACAAATCCAACGCCGATACTGAGAATGCCGAAGAGTGAAGTGCGTCGAAGAAGGTTTTCAATGTTGTATGCAGTCAAGAAATTCGGCGAAAGAATCGATGTTGCAATCACGATCACCAGAAAAATTCCTGCGATGCCTAGAATCTTCTTCATGCTGCTGCCTCAGAGTGGCTTGCGACATCTTCACCGCCGACAACCGCCAATCGAGTGATCGCGTCTTCGGTTGCATCGGCAATATTCATCTCGCCTTCAATCCGACCTTCGCGCATCACGACAATTCGGTCGCAGAGCAATAACAATTCTTCTGTATCGCTGATCGAACACAACACCGCTGCGCCGCGATGTGCAGCTTTTCGAATCAATGCGTGAATTTCTGCGCGCGCGCCAACATCCACGCCGCGACTCGGTTCGTCAAGCAGGAGCACACTGGGCTCTGTCGAAAGCCATTTCGCAAGCACTACTTTCTGCTGATTTCCACCTGAAAAAAGCGCAACTTGTCGCTCGGGCAGCACAGGGTGAATTTTTATCAAGTCGATCATCCGCGCAACTCCCGTGCGTTCTGCACCACGGCGAATGAAGCCTGCGATGGAATCTCTTGCGATCTTGACGACCGACGCATTAATCCGCACAGAATCTTCCAACATTAAACCATCTCGTTGCCGATCTTCTGGAACCATTGCGATTCCGCAGCGCGAAGCGACAACAGGATCACTCGGCGCAATAATCTGGCCATCCAGAGAAACATCACCGACAATACGGCGATCGACTCCAAAGATGGACTGCAGAACTTCTGTGCGGCCTGCGCCGACCAAACCTGCCAGCCCAACAATCTCGCCTTTGTGAACGCTCAAATTGATGGTCGACTTTGGATGCGCTTGTGTCTGCAGACCGCGCACAACAAGTCTCGCCTGCGACTTCTCATTCGTAGATCGCAATTCGACACGCTGACTTTCATGAATCGTTCCCACCATTGCTCCGACAAGTCTTTCGCGTGTCAGTTGATCGCGAGAAAACTCTGCAACCCGCTCACCATCACGCAGTACAACGGCTCGATCAGCACAGTCGAGAACTTCATTCAGTCGATGCGTTATATAGACAACCGCAACCCCCTGATTTGCAAGTGTGCGAATGAGCGTCAGCAAACGACTCGTTTCGCCCATACTCAAACTGCTTGTTGGCTCGTCCAAAATCAACACTTTCGCTCGCAAAGAGAGCGCTTTTGCAATCTCAACCATTTGGCGACGACCGATCGACATCGTGGACACATCGCTCGCAGGTGATAGATCCAGGCCGACTCGCTCGATCCATTCGCGCGCTTGGGTGTGCATCGTCTTGCGATCAAGAAATCCAAATCGATTTGGTTCGCGACCAAGAGCAATGTTTCCGGCGATATCCAAATTATCCGCTAGGTTCAGTTCTTGATGCACAAGCGCAATTCCAGCTCGCACTGCATCACGTACGCCAGCAAATCGCACCGATTGTCCTGACAAAAAAACTTCACCAGAATCTAGCGTCAGAACCCCTGCAAGAATTTTCATCAGTGTGCTCTTGCCAGCACCGTTCGCGCCGACAACCGCAACAACTTCTCCTGAGTAAATATCAATATCCACTGATCGCAAAGCGTGAACGCCTGCAAACCTCTTTCCAAGCCCCCTGCACCGCAGGATGGGAGCAGCATCCATCACTTCGCTTTATTCCCCGCCGGATTTCCACTCGCACTCCCACTTGCATTCCCAGCCAACTTTTTCATCAAGTCAGCCTCAAACGCATCAACATTTGCGCGCGTCACTGTGACGGCGGGGATATCAATAAATCCACTCTTGGGAAGCGCGTCTGGCTTTCCAAGACAAATTGCGTTGAGAATTTGAATGCTTCGATATCCATAGTTATATGGATCTTGCGCCACGGTTCCTTGCACTGATCCATCGCGAATTCCAGCCAAAGTTTCTGGCTCCTCATCGAATCCAACGACTTTAATCTTGCCAATTTTCCCGCCGCTTTTCAGCGCTTCGAGTGCGAGAACTGGGTTGTATGCGAAGAGACCAACGACGCATCCGAGATTTGGATTCGCGCTCATCATGTCTTCGACATTTGCCTTCGCCTTTGCACGATCAAATTGATCCGTCAGCGTATTGAGCACTGTGTACTTCCCAATCGTCAGTGGCGTATTGGGATTTTCAACTCGCTTGTCATC
>CAMAXY010000007.1 GCA_945862215.1 Singulisphaera sp. GP187
AACTTGGCATAGTCGGCTTTGAACGTGTCACCGTAACCCTTGCCGTATGTTGCTGGAATGCCCGCATCTTCCGCATTATCCTTATTGAAAATGCGAAACGGAATATGCATGTTTTTCACTGCGCCCATGCCAGCAATCAAGCGCATTTCTGCGTCGCTGATTGCGTAACTTGTCCACTCCTGGCATTCACCAATAGTCATTTCGACTTTGCCCGCGCGAATCATGTCAAGCACAAATGGGGTTCCGTTGAAACCAATCACCTTGATCTGCCCGTCCATATTGGCGGCGGTAATTGTTGGCACCACGAACTCCGACATGCTGTCATAGATACAAATGACGTATGACAGTTTTGGATCCTCGGCAATCGCTTCCTCGACAGCGGGCTTCAAGCCAGTGCTCCACTGCGCAATGGGCACATTCATAAATTTATATTTGATGCTTGAGCCGCCATACTTTATGAATTCGGAAGTGATTCCAGCTCGCATAACAGCCGTTGAAGGAAGTTCATCCGACACCAACACCAACACATGTGCATCGACGTCTTTGGAAATAACCCAGTCGGCAAGTAATCGTGCCGCAAGTCCAAAGTCCACCGTGAAATTCGCGTTGACATTCAAAACCGTTCCATCCATCCCAAAATTATGGCTTACAGCAACCAAAGTCCCAGCAGATTTCGCTGCGTTTATTTCTGACGCAAGATCATTTGGATTCGGTCCAGCGAACAAATCAATCAATGATGCCTTTTGCTTCACGCCTTGAGCCATACATTGTTGATATTGGGAAAGTTGCCCTTCATTACTGCACGCAGAAAAGTGATAGCCCACATCTTGGGCGGCGCTCACCATGCCGTTCAATCCCTGCTGATACCACGGATTACTGCTTGGTCCAGCGATTCTGTAAATACTTTTCCCAGCCATGATTTTCTTGGCATCAAAGGCGGGGCCCGGCGCGATGAATGCTGGCTGAGCGTGAAACATCGCCAACTCTTTTAACGCATGAGTTTGATCTGCGTCACCTTCGTGACCTAAAAGTTTGGAGGCGAGGCGGGTTGCGCATGAACTTGCAGCCATACTGGAGGTCATCAACAAAGTCATAGCGCACAAAAAAATCAAACGCTGATGTTTTGGAGACGCGCTTGAAAGATTGTTGATCGTCCGTTCTTTGCGCATTACAGATTTTCGACTTTCCATCCACTGGGATATGTTCGCTTGAGCATCGCGCTTGCCACGGGACTATTGCTGAATGTGCAGGTCGCCTCGTCGTATAGCAACGTCTTGCCTGGATCCAACGAACTCATCGCGCCGATCGAAAGACTTTCGCACATGAGCCCCGCTTTCTCGAATCGAGAAACGCACTCATCCTTCTTGCCGGCAAGGCATGCATCAATCCAATCATGCCAGTGATTCGAACTTTTCAAATCCTCTGGTTTCATTTCGACAACCTTGCCATCGACAAAGATCCGCGCCCATGCGTGCTCGATTGGGAACCACATGATTCCCTTCTCGCCGACCAAGATCACACCGCCATCGCCCTTCACAACATCTTCTGCTTCCTTGCCGCCTTCCCATCCTGTGGGTAAGCCGATCGCCTTGAAATCTGGAAACTGTCCACCATCAAACCATTTCAACGTGAGACCAGACTTTGCAGTCTTGGGCGTTGGCGCATATGTCATAACAACGGATTCACTTTCAGGAAATTGATCGGTCGAAGGCTTCGCTGGCGTGCAGTACGCGGTGAGTGGTCGTCCAAGTTGCAATTCATAAAACGGAACATCCAACATATGGCAACCCATGTCACCGAATGCGCCAGTTCCCCAATCAATCGTGCCGCGCCAATCGAAAGGCGTGTATCCATTTTTGAAAGGACGAGATGGAGCGACTCCCAAGAATAAATTCCACGAGAGCCACTCTGGAATCGGATCGCTCCCTTGTGGACGAGGATTGCCCTGCGGCCACCAACCTGCAGGCCGATTTGTCCATGCGTAAATTTCCTTCACTGGCCCAATGGCTCCATCGCGCAACAATTTCGCGCCATAGCGACGCCACTTTGTAGCGATGCGCTGCGTTCCCATCTGAGTCACTAGTGAAGGTTTCGATGCAGCGACTTCAGCCAATCGCCGATTTTCATATGCACCTTGTGCAAGAGGCTTCTGACAATAAACGTGCTTGCCTCGGTTGAGCGCTTCCATCGCAATCGGTGCATGCATGTGATCTGCAGTGCTGACTACGACTGCATCAAACTTGTCGGACATCGTTGCGTACATCTCGCGCCAATCAGCGAATGCAACGGCTGAAGCAAAGAGTGGAGCAATCAGCTTCCCGTCTTCACCCTTCCCACCAAGCCGAAGCATGTCAAGTTGTCTGCGATCAATATCGCAGAGCGCAACAATCTCCACCGACTTGTGCTTTGCAACTTCTGAAAGATCAGAAGATCCCATGCCGCCGCAACCCACTTTGGCAATTCGGAGTTTGTCACTCTTCCACGGTTGGTTCTTGCGAAGGCTCAAGACCGAACTGAGAGCAAATGGCGCAGCAAGTGAAGCGGCTACGAACGATCGACGTGAAATATGCATGGCGCATATTGAACAATAAAACTCGCTCAAGCGAAAGGGAATGTGTAAAATTTTAATGGCAGCGGCTCAACTTCCGCTCGTCGAATGCCCCCATTCGAGCAGATTGCTGCGGCACAGCGCAATACCATGATGCGCAATTCGGGAAGCGAGCGGATTCCAGCTCAAACTGCTTGAGCGGATCGTATGCGAGGCAGCAAAATATCATTCATCATCTTGATGCAGTCTTCTCGCAGTTTCGGCAGGAAGGTGATCACAAAAATGATTCGCAGGGATGCGAAGAAATATCTGTTGTCGTGAAAATATGCACGCTCTTCGTCAGATTTGTCTGCAAAATAATGCTTCTCAAAACTTTTCCAAATCTCCAACCCCTTGTCGTTGGGAATTTTCGTTGCCATGTTGCTGAGTCCGAGTTCCTCTGCGCCATACAGGGTGTATATGAGCCCGACATCGAACAAATAACTACCGATAGAAAAATCTCCCATGTCGATGATGATCGGATCGCCATTCTGGATCATGATGTTGCTCGAGTGCAGGTCGAAATGAACACAGGTCTCCGAGTCTGGCATCAATTCCAGATTCCTCATCAAAAGCGCAATGTCTTCGGCAGTCAACAATCCATCCATCTGGTTGATGTATCCGCGAAACTGAGCTTTCAAATTCGGCAGAATTGCGGGATCTCCCTTGGCGGAATGAAGTGTCTTTGCAACATCTGACAACATCTTCGCGTGCTGATCAATATTGTCTAAATCGTCGTTGATGACTGTGCTGAAGAGCTCGGCATCGAGCATCTCAAAAACGATCCCCGTTCTCTTTCCGCACGAAACGACATCGTAGGAAATCGCCGTGGGTATACCCATCAAAAACGCCGCTTGGGCAAACTGCTTTTCTTGCTCTGCGATCGAAGCATCCACCCCTTCGAGATAGAGTTTGACGACCGTGTCTTGATCGAGTCGATAGCACTCTCCGCAAACACCCGCCGACATGAACTTCAATCCTTCGATAGAAATCTCGCGCATCTTTCGCTTGATAGAAATAATTTTGGAAAGACCAGTCACATCAAAGATGCCATACACCTCTGGCGAGACATTGATCAACGTCATCGTTCCTTTGGCTGCACTCATCTGCTTATGCGCGATCAAAATCGATCTCAGGCCGAGGCTGGAAATATAGTGGCACTCATTGAAATCAAGTACGAGGCGATTGACCCCATCCAACTGCATTTCGCTATCGAACGCAGCTGAGGTCGTCGTGTCGAGTTTTCCAATCACCGCAACCGAAAGCGTGCTGCCAGTTCTTTGAGCTGTAATGTTCAAATTTGATTACCGAGTTGGGTGCTGACCAGACCGTATCTCTTCGCCCAAGTCGCGCTCGATTTCTTCCAGAGTTCTCCCCGCCGTTTCGGGAAGGAAAAACAACACGAAAAGCAGCGCGAACATGGCCATGCTGGCAAAAAGGAGAAAAGTATTGCTGGCGCCAAACGAAGTGAGCATCGAAAGAAATGTAGCGCCAACAATAAAGTTGGCAAAATAATTTCCTCCGCACGCTATTGCGTTGCCAGTGCAACGCGCTTGAAGAGGAAACATTTCTCCAATCAACACCCACACCAACGGTCCCATACTGAATGCGAAGCATGCGATATAGACAATCACGCAAACCAGCGTCAACCACGCCAAACTTTCTGATCCTTCGGGAGTGCTTGGAAGATCCTTTGGCGAAGTGACGTCTGCAGATGTGCTCGCAGCCGGAGTTGCTGCAGTTGTGGTCGCTGTTGCAGCCGATGCTTGCTGTGAAGTTTTCTGGTTATCCGAGTTATCAAACTGCTTGAAAGCGATTCCCAAAATGCCCAGAGAAGTGACCATGCCTGCTAAACCCCAAATGAGCAACTTGCGCCGTCCAGTTTTATCCACCATTCCAATCGTGATGAATGTGGCGACAACATTGACAAGGCCAACAACCAAAGTGGCCCAAAGTGCAGCCGTTTCATCTACAAATCCAGCTTTTTGAAAAATGCGCGGGGCATAATAAATGATTGCGTTGATACCGATGAGTTGTTGGAACACCGCCAAAGTTGTGGTGATGACCAAGGCCCGTCGCGCGGCGCGCGATCGAAATGCGAGCCACCAATGGGACTGACTTTTTTGGGAATCAAGATCGGCTTGAATTTCGCGCAAGGCTATTTCGGCAAGTGCGGGTTCGAGTGTGCGATCAAGAACTTTTTTCGCTTCGGCCATACGCCCTCGCGATGCGAGCCAACGTGGACTTGAAGGCATGAAACTCATTCCCACTGCCAGCACAACGCCTGGCACCGCGCCAAGACCAAACATCACGCGCCAATGTGGAGCGGCAGCGAGATCAACGATATAGCTGACCATGATTCCAATGGTGATGAAAAGTTGATAGAGCGTGATCATCATTCCTCGACGATCAGGTGGTGCGATTTCCGCGACATATAACGGCGCAGCAACTGCGGTGATGCCAATGCCAATACCAACGAGAAGTCGGGACATCGTGAGCGTTTCCGCGCTATCCGACGCTGCACTTGCGAATGCACCAACGACAAAGATGGCGCCAGCCAACATATTTGCAGAACGCCCACCAAATCTGCGCGTGTACCAACCTGCACCGAGTGCGCCAAGAAAGCTTCCGACCAACACGGCGCTTGTAACAACTTCTTGACCTTGGTCGGTCAGTGAAAAGTTTTTTCCAAGAAACAAGAGCGCTCCACTGATCACACCAACGTCATAACCAAACAGCAGTCCGCCGCATGCGGTCATGATTGCGATCAACATGACATATGTGTTTTTGCTCATACGTGATCTTATATAAAAGACTTGACAACGCTGTGCATTTTAGAATTGCATCTTCAGCCGCAGACCGAGCGCCACCACAGGACTGCCATCGCCGCTCGCTGGATCGAATGACACCTGTAAGTCGGGAGAAAGTTGCAAGCTGTTGGTGAGTTGTAATCGATAAAAAGTCTCAAGAACGGAAGCGCTTTGCGGATCACTCCCAGGGATTTCATTGCCGTAGTTATTATTCGGCTTCGTCCATGCGAAGGCGATTCCAAAGTCATCATCGGGACGACCGAACGGACGAACAATTGAAACTCCGACGCTCAGTTCTTGTTGCGCGACAGCACCGGTGCTCTCTCCCAATCCATATTCTGCGAATACGCCGAGCCAATCGCCAATTTGTTGCTGCCCAAGAAATCCAATCATCGAATTGGCCTGTTTGATTCCAGTCACATCACCATATCCAGAATAGGACTGGTTCCCTGCATTGGTTGTTCCAAAAGTCACGTTGTATCGCGAGAAAGTCCCCAGCCAATTTGGGGTCCATCCAACTTCCACGCCAGCCCAATATAAACCTGCATTTATATTTTGGAAAGAATTGCCTGGATAATCGGCGAGATCAAAGATTGCTGCATTGACATAGATGTCATCACACGGAATCATTTGCGCGACAAAGCCAGGGGAATATGTGCCTTGCGCTGGCTGAAAAACGCTGTTCCCGTCGAATGAACCGTTGAGAAATTGGCGCGATTCATCGTTGGCATAGAAGTTCAACATAAAAAACTGATTGGGATGCATTTTTCCGACACTCAAAACAACTCTGTCGTCAAGAAGTCCTTGTTGAAAACTGACAATATTCAGCGTGCTATTGTTCTCATTTTGCAGAGAGTCCATAAAGAAATAAGAGCCAGATGCGCCTCCTGGTGTCCAATTCGAAGGTTGGCCAATGACATTGTGCTGACGGAAAAGAATTTGCACTGCGCTGGTTCCCAGTCCTGGAGTTTTGGCAAGCACGGTGAGAAAATTGACATCAAGTCGGCCCACGCCAGCCAAATTGCCCTCCCCTGGCATTGTGCGCGAGAGACTTTGCAACACAAGTGTGTAATAGATGTTGGACATAGTGCTGCACTGTTCATACAAAAAATGCTCTAATCCACGAATCGGCCGCAAGGGGACCTCGAGTGGACCTTGAAAAATCGGATCGAGTGGCGTGAAACCAAACGGATTGTCCACCATACTAAAATCAATTTGTGTTTCCATCGGCCGCGGATCAAACAGCGGCAAGAAGGTTTTTGGACTTAATAAGTCAGCACCAAATTCCGCACGACGAATGCCATTCATGATGTCCCATGGTTCATAAAAAACAGGTGGTTTGAGGCCAGTATGGTCGGGCAACACGTAATCCTCAACTACCGCCGCTCGTTGGAAAGCTGGACCAACTTGCGACTGCGCAAGTGCGTTTGAGCTGATGAATGAGGTGACAGAAAATGCAATCCAAACGGTTGGGGCGCTTTGCAATTTGAGCATTGATAAAAGAATAGCAAGTTTTTAAACAAAGTATCAGCGAAGAATGATGAGTCATTACACTTAAGCTGTGACAATTGCATTACGGTTGATGATCGAGTTGATTTTTTTTGGCCAACTTATTCGGGCGGTTTCGGCAAGCGCTGATGTTGTCATCGCTCCCCCTCCAGAAATTGTTGCACGACTTTCGCTCTCGCCGTTTTATAAAAAGTGCGTGATGGTGGAAGGTCTTCCCGTCGTCGGCTCTGCGAAGGTTTCGGATTATGCACTGCTTGAAGCGACATATCTCATTCGAAAAGAGATTGGGCATCGCCCAGAAATTCTGCGCGCAATGGCAAAGAACGGCGTGCGATTTGCTGTGATGGCGCCAATCGAGATGACCACCGACATCCCCGAACACAGCGATCTCACTCCACGCAACTTCTGGAATCGTCGTGCACGCGGACTTGGCGCAACGACTGCGCGACCCGCAGTCAGTTGTGGCGAAGAAAACCTTCTCTGTTTACGCGGCGATCCATATTCCACAGAGAACATTCTGCTTCATGAATTTGCACATGCAGTTCACGAAATGGGACTCCACACAGTTGATCCAACATTCGATGCGCGGTTGCAGCAGGTCTATGACTCTGCGAAGGCGGAAGGTTTATGGAAAGGCTGTTATGCGATGGAAAATCGAATGGAATACTGGGCCGAAGGTGCGCAGTCGTGGTTCGATACCAATCGAAGCAATGACAACGAGCACGGACCGATTGATACAAGAGAAAAACTGAAGGCGTATGACCCGCGCTTTGCTGCGCTGTTGACTGAAATATTTGGCGATGGTCCATGGCGATATGTGCGGCCAGATCGACGAGCGGAATTGAAAGCAGAAGGTCTTGCGCATCTTGCGGGTTTCGATCCCAACAACTTCGCTCCATTTGTTTGGCCAGAAAACAAGCGCGGCGATCCACCGCGAGAAATCGTGCTTGCGTGGATAGATGCGGGCAAATTACCTCGTGCATCACCGCCCGCCGCAAGTGCGCCGACCACAATTGAATTCGTCAATCAGCGCAGCGAAGTCGTGGAGATTGATTGGATTGACTCGAGTGGCACGCCAAAGTTTTATTGCAACTTACGACCAGGTATGACACATCTGCAAAACACTTTTGCAGGTCATGTCTGGGTAATTTCGTATGCTGGCAAACCTCTCGGCGCTGTGATTGCGACGACAACAGACAGCCGCGCTGAAATCAAATAGTTCTCGTAGCGCGATACATCGCAAGAACTTCCCCAAGATGATCGACGAGTGCATCTGGTGGCGGATCCAATTCTTCAAGTGGCTCTCCGTGGTTGTATCCCCCGCGCACAATGATCGATGGCATTCCTGCGCTCTTCGCGGTCAACACATCCGTATGCGAATCTCCGACGAACCACGCGGGTGACGACTGATCCAACCCCGCACGTAGAAAACTTTCGCGCACAACTGCGGGATCGGGCTTGCGCACAGCAAGTGTGTCACCGCCAATGGTCGATGCGATGATTGAAGAAAGCTTGAAATGATCGAGAATCTGTCGCGTGGGGTTCTCTGGCTTGTTGGTGACTACAGACAAGATCACGCCTTCCGCGGCAAGAGATTCGAGGGTTTCACGAGCATGCGGCATGAGCGTCGTGCGAGCGACGCAACTTCGTGAATAGATCGCCTTGAAGACCTCCATCGCAGCATTGATCTGTTCATCAGGGGCTCCACCCGCAATGTTTCGCATAATTGCACGATCAACAAGTAAACGTACTCCATTTCCAACATAGTGGCGAATGTCCGCGTCTGGGCAAGATGGCAATCCGATTTGCGCGAGCATTTCATTCGCTGCATCTGCGATATCGCCTACCGAATCGACGAGGGTTCCATCGAGATCAAAGAGGATGGCGAGTGGTCGTTGAAGTTTCATTGTTCTGTGCAGTCGAAGTATAAAGAAGTCCGTCATGTATTATTCTTTGATTGATGCTTCTTTCGCTCATGACTTGCGCATTCATTCAGTCGGAGCTTTCTCCCACAAATCCAACAAGCGCTCCGCAAGTTTCGCAAGAGCCTTCAGCGCCGAGCACGGATCCCGCTTCTGCAGAATCGCAATATGGAGTACTCGGTAATTTCTTTGGAGTCCGCGACTCTATCGGTGAGAAAGGGATTACTTTCAATGGAAGTCTGACTCTTGATTTCTCGCAAAACACAATGGGTGGTCTTCGAACAGGATTTTGGGGACAAGCGTTTCTTGATTTAGCGTTCGAGGTTGATTCGAAAAAGTTTGCACAGATCGATGGTGGGACTTTTCACCTTGAAATGCAGGGATACAACAGGCTGACTCATCAGGATTATCCCATTGGAGACTTCGTGTTCTATAACGGCAACTATCCCGGAGGCGAGAACTCGGAAGTCATCATTTCATCGCTCTATTGGCGGCAAAAAGTTTTCGGTGATTTGCTGGAAGTCCAGTTCGGAAAATCAGACGCTGCGACAAACTTTGCTTTTGTAAACGGCGCTTCGGAATTTATGAGCAACTATGGCGGATATGTTTCTGGCATCGCGCAATACATCGCAAATTGGGGTGATCCTGCAACGGCACTGGAGATTGCATTGAAGCCGACAGAACAGATCACTTGGCAAACTGCTTGGTATGACGGCTCGACGAATTCGTGGAACGCAGATTCTGGCGAGAACGGACCAAAGACTGGAGGACGCGGGCCATCAACATTCTTCGACAACACCGAGTCCGCAATGCTCATGAGCGAACTGCAATTTGAGTGGTCGCTTGGAAAGGGTTACGACGGATTGGTGAAAGGTGGCAGCTGGGTGCATCTCGGTCAGACTGGGCTCAATGGCCCTCTCGATACCACAACAGGAAATCTTGTCACAACAGTGATTCATAACGCGTATGGTTTTTATGGCACTGCTCTCCAAACAGTTTGGGCCGCTGAAGGATCGCTCGATTCAGGACCAAAGGTAAATCTCTTCGGCGCACTTTCATGGAGCGAACCAAGTCGAAACCCAGTTGAATGGGGCTTCAACGGTGGCATGACATTCGCAGGACTTGTTCCAGGTCGACAAGATGATTCGTTTGGCTTGATGGGTTCTTGGACACTTTTCACGGATTCTGGTGGAATCACAGCACTTGGAACCCAATATGGACTCGCATCATCGCCGGGCGGAAGCGAAAAAAATATAGAAGCTTTTTATAAATTTCAGATCACACCATCGTTCTCCATTCAACCGGACGTGCAGTGGATTGGCACACCGAGTGGGGCGCTCGATGATGCGCTCGTCGCTTCCCTGCGATTCCAAATCGACTTCTGAAAAAATGTCAGTTGATCGAAAGGTTGCCCGCGGTGAATGCACTTCGAACTTTGTTCAATCAACCCACGGAATGGGAGAAAGCTCGACACCGGCATTGCGCTGTGAAAATTGTTTCAACGCCCATTCGTCCGTGAAAAGAATGATCTGCTGATCATCTCGATCCGTTCCGACCGTCGCATCAGAAAGCAAATCAGGCGTCCAATCATTCGGCGCATCCGGCTTTCGCCACCAACGCACGATTTTCCAACGCGATGGCTCGAGTCTCGACTCGGCGCCATACTCCGCCTTCAATCGATACTGCACAACTTCGAATTGCAGCGGACCAACCGCTGTCAGCAGTGGACGCTGAAACTGACCCGTTCCAACCATCAGCATCTGCACGACACCCTCTTGCAACAGTTGTTCGATCCCAAGCTGAAACTTTTTCGCGTTGCCTGGTTGCGGATTGTTGAGATATGTAAAACACTCGGGGGCAAATCTTGGAATCTCGTTGAAGACAATCGTTCGATCTTCCGTCAGCGTGTCACCGATGCGCAGCGCATCTTGTCCCACAATTCCAACGACATCGCCTGCGCGCCCTTCTTCGACTGTCTCGCGTTGTTGACCGAAAAGTTTCTGCGCATTAGAGAGTCGAATGCGACGCCCACTTTGTGCATGAATGACGGTCATTTCTCGGGTAAAAGCACCAGAAACAACGCGCACAAATGCGATGCGATCGCGATGGCGCGGATCCATATTCGCCTGAATCTTGAAAACGAATCCGCTGAATGGCGCATCGTTCGGTTGGATGATGCGATCACCTGCTGGACGCGGCCCAGGACCGACCGAGTGCGCAAGAAATCCGTCAAGCAATAATTGAACGCCAAAGTTGTTTGAAGCGCTACCAAAATAGACTGGCGTCACGGCGCCAGATGCAACTCGCACTTCGTCGAATGTTTCACCAGCGCCATGAAGAAGTTCGATCTCCTCGCGAGCACGGGCATAATCCAAATCATCAAGTTTTTCGTGAATCGCTGGATCTTCAAGTCCGACCACTTTGACCGGCGCAACATAGGCGCCGGCCTTCGTGCGTTCGAAGAGATGCACTTGATGCGTCAACCGATCGAAGACTCCACGAAATGTTGGTCCTGAACCGAGTGGCCAATTCACAGGAAATGCAGTGATGCCAAGCACGGATTCGAGTTCGTCGATCAGTTCGATCGGATTACGCATCGGACGATCGCACTTGTTCATGAATGTAAATATCGGAACACCGCGCTTGCGGCAGACTTCAAACAATTTACGAGTCTGCGCTTCGATTCCTTTGGCAGAGTCGATGACCATGACAACGGCGTCGACTGCGGTCAGAACGCGATATGTGTCTTCAGAAAAATCATTATGTCCTGGCGTGTCAAGCAAATTGATACGGAACCCGTTGTAGTCAAATTGAAGCACCGTCGAACTGATCGAGATGCCTCGCTGCTTTTCCAACTCCATCCAGTCGCTCGCTGTTGCGCGCTGTGACTTTCTCGCCGTGACCGAGCCGGCCAAGTCCAAAGCACCGCCATACAACAGCAATTTTTCAGTCAGCGTCGTCTTGCCGGCGTCTGGATGCGAGATGATCGCAAAGGTTCGTCGTGGTAATGGCGTGGCAGTCATGTGATCTTCTGTGCGAGTGAAAAGCCATTCACATTCGGTGAATCGCAAGTAGAGCAATGTACTCAAATTTGTAACTCAATCGTGAACAGCCCGCTCAGCGTCAGTCGTCGGATAGGCTTTGTTAAGTGAGCATCCTAAACAGCACAATCGCTGATCCGTATGACGTTCTTGTCGTTGATGATCAGCCAATGATCATCGAAGCGGTTCGTAGACTCCTCCAAAGTGATTCCAACGCGCGAGTTCATGGCTGTGGGCTCGCGTTAGAAGCTCTTGCACGGGCGAAAGATCTTCTACCTGCTGTGATTCTTCAAGATCTCACGATGACCGATGGGTATGGATTGGATCTTGTCACTGCGTATCGCGCGGAACCGGTACTTGCAGAAACTTCAGTCGTTGTGCTTTCGGGGACAAAGGATCCGCAAATGAAAGCCCAAGCCTTTGCTCGCGGCGCTGCGGATTACATCGAGAAACTTCCCCCGCCTGTGGAGTTTGTCGCACGAGTGAAACATCATGCGCGCGCCTCGCGTGCGCAGAAGCAACTCGTCCAAGCGGCAGTCGCCCAAGCAGAAGCTAAAACAGAAGCAGAGTGGGCAGATACGCTCATTTTCCGAATGGTTGAAATGGCAAGATTGCGAGACCCCACAGAAACCACAGGACATGTTCAGCGTGTTGCTGGCATTTCGAAGATTCTTTTCGAAGCGTGGATGAAAGCACACCTGCTGACCGACACCGAATACAAGTCACAGCAAAAGTTGCTTCGCATTGCCGCAATCCTTCACGATGTGGGTAAGGTCGGCATCCTCGACGTTATTTTGCGAAAGCCCGGCAAGTTAGATGAAGTGGAACGCGCCGAAATGGAAAAACACGCGAAAATTGGCGAAGGTATTTTCCTTGGATCACGATCAGAGTACGACGATCCTGCCGCTGAAGTCGCACTATGTCATCACGAGAAATGGGACGGCAGTGGCTACCCACAAAAACTTCGTGGAGAAGAGATTCCGCTCTTTGCACGAATCGTCGCCGTCGCTGATGTGTACGACGCACTTGGATCACGCCGGTCATACAAGGAACCATGGCCACGCGAACGTATCGAAAAGCTATTTGCTGAAGAGGCGGGCAAACACTTTGATCCAGAATTGTCTGCGATCTTGCTTGCGAATATGGATGAAGTTGAGCGCGTGCGTGATGCTTTTCCCGAGCAAGAAATCCATGCGATCTAACTCTCCTGTTCGAAGTGCCGCTGGCGATTGTGCGTAGGATTTTGTCATGGGCGATTGGGATGGCAATCCGTACGTGAAAGCGCGAAAAATCGCGGTGCTGCTTGCGGGTGGCACCGTGACGATCATCGGCATTGCGATGATCGTGCTGCCTGGTCCAGCGTTTATCGTTATTCCAGTTGGAGTGAGCATCCTTGCACTCGAATTTGGTTGGGCGCGACGTTGGTTGGCGCAGGCAAAGGCGTGGATTACGGCGGCTACGAAGAAAGCCCAAGATGCGCATTATCATTCCAACATGTCCACCGCAGCACCAACGGTCCACTCCTCATCCAAACTGCCATCGATCGATGCGCTCGACGCGTCACGAATGCTGAATAATGGCGAAGCGATATTGATCGACATTCGCGAGCTCGATGAACATAAGCAGCAGCATGTCGCTGGCGCAGCGCTCTTTCCGGCCTCCATATTCTCGATCAATAGTTTCCCAAGCGCGCATGTCGGTCGCACAACGCTCGTCATGTGCCACCGCGGAATGCGCGCCACAAATGTCGCCGATCAATTGCGCGCAAGTGGTCGTTCAGATATTGCGATCATCAATGGTGGCATTACGGCATGGAAGTCTGCGGGGCTTCCAGTCGTGGTGGGATCGAAGGTTCAAATTTCGATCATGCGACAAGTCTTCATTGTCGCAGGATCGATGATGCTTATGTTCACCGCTCTTGCCGCTCTCTTCAACCCATGGTTTCTCGCTGGAACTGGCTTTGTTGGTGCAGGTCTTTTATTCTCTGGCATAACAGGAATATGTGCGATGGCGACGATACTTGGAAAAATGCCGTGGAATAGATAGAAATTTATCTTTGCTATTCACGATAGAGAATGATGATGAATGACGCCAAAAAATTACTCGATGAATGCCGTCGTCAAATCGATGAGATCGATCGCCGAATCGTCGAAGCGCTCTGCGAGCGTGGACGCGTTGTGTCACATGTAGGCGAAGTCAAACGAGCTGCAGCCTTGCCGATCTATGCCCCCGACCGAGAGCGAGCCGTCATCGATCGAGCAATCTCCCGCAATGAAGGTCCTCTTTCCAATCGAACAATCGAAAGCGTCTTTCGCGAGATCATGTCTGGTTCGTTTCGACTCGAGCTTCCACTGCGAGTTGGATTCCTCGGGCCAGAAGGAACATTCAGCCATCTCGCCGCGCTTCGACATTTTGGATCGAGTGTCGAACCGGCTCCACTTGATTCGATTGATTCTGTCTTCAGCGAAGTTTCTTCTGGAAGATTGGATTATGGATTGGTTCCATATGAAAATTCGATCGGTGGATCGATCGTGGACACATTGGATGCATTTCAGTTGTATCCCGCAAAGGCTTGCGCCGAAGCGATGATCGATGTTAGTCAATGCTTCATGGCAAATTGTGCACCAGAATCTGTGAAGCGCATTTGTTCGCGACCTGAAGTCTTTGCGCAGTGTCGCAAATGGCTGGCTGCACGATTTGGCGAAATCGAATTAGTCCCAACAACATCCACATCGATCGCCGTGCAAAAAGCAGCTGCGGAAGGAGACAAGGGAACCGCCGCGATCGGATCATCGCTTGCTGGAGAACTTTTCGGCGTGCGTATTTTGTTTGATCACATTCAAGATCGTCCTCAGAACATCACGCGCTTCTTGGTGATCGGCAAAGATGTCGCACCACCATCGGGAAAAGATAAGACCGCGATCATGTTTCATACTCAAGACCGACCAGGTGCGATTGCAGATGTGTTGGATTGCCTTCGACGTGCAGGCGTGAATCTTTCGCATATCGATAAGCGACCATCAGAACGAAAGAACTGGCGTTATGTTTTCTTCATCGACTGCGAAGGTCATATCACGGAAGCCGCAGTTGCTGCTGCGATTCAAGAAGCGCGAGGTTTTTGCGATGCGCTCGAAATCGTTGGATCATTTCCTTGCGCGCAGCGAACGCTTTGATTGCCACGCGGCAATCACGCTCAGCAATCACGCTCGGCAATCACACTCGGCAACCACCGCCGCAACATCCACCAACGCGAGGCGTAGAAACTGGCAACTGTTCCTGCTTCCATGCTTCGAAACCGCCGGCGACATTTAACGCGTCATATCCAAGCCGCCGCAACATTGCTGTTGCGCACGCAGATCGTCCGCCAAGCGCGCAGTGAACAAGCACGCGTTTATCCTTTGGAATTTGCGCAAGCTTGGTGCTCAATCGTGTATATGCAACATTGCACGAACCTTCGACACATCCCAGAGCATGCTCGCTTGCGCCGCGCACATCAAGAATGAAAGAACTTCCCAATTGGTTTGCGGCTTCTTTCACGCTGACTTCTGGCGTCTTTTCCAAATGGGTCGCGGTTGCAATTACAGTCGGCGGCACGACTGCAATGATATGGTCATATCCAATGCGCACGAGATCGCGAATGATCTCGTCACTCATCGAAGGTTCGCAAACAAGAACAATTTTCTCTTGCGGCTTCACGTATGAGCCAACAACCATCGGAAACATTTTCCCAAGCGGGGCATAAAGTGCTCCTGGCAAATGCCCATCGCGAAATGCTGGCCAAGCCCGCGCATCAACGACGACTGTGCCTGGCTTTTCCCAAGACGAACTGTGCGATTTCAAATCGGTGACAACTTCTGGTTTGGGGATCTGCCCAAGCACGGGCACACCTTCGCGATTAGAAGTTTTCATTCGAGCGAAATACAGCGGCGGTTCAGGCTGACCTGCAAGAATGTCTTTGACGAACGCACCTTCACTGCGCAGCAATTGCAGAATAGGACTGACTGCTTTCTCATATCCCACAGTTGTTTGCGGCACTGCGCCAAGCGCTTTACCGCATGCACTGCCCGCGCCGTGGCCGGGCCATACTTGCAAGAATTCTGGAAGCTGCGCAAACTTCTGCGCGCTTGCAAAGAGAGCGTGCGCACTCTGATCTGACATGCCTTGAAGCCCCGCCGCAGTTTCAAGCAGATCAGGCCGACCTAGATCGCCAGCGAATACGAAATCTCCACTGATCATTCCGATTGGAACGTCCGTCCCAGTTGCTCGATCGAAAACGAGATAGCTCATATGTTCAGGAGTATGTCCAGGAGTGTGCATCGCACGAATTGAAATTCCGCCAAGCGCAATCATGTCACCATCATGAAGCAGCACATGCTTGTATGGACCAACCCACTTTGATTGCCAATCCGCGCCGCCTTCTGCGCTGACATAGACGCACGCGCCAACTCGTTCAGCAAGTTCGCGCGCACCGCTGAGAAAGTCTGCGTGAATGTGCGTCTCGGCAACACCAACAATTTTCATTTTCTCGCGTGATGCAATTTCGATGTATCGATCAACGTCGCGCTGTGGATCGAACAAAATCGCTTCGCCTGTCTTCTGACAACCGATCAAATATGCATACTGAGAAAGATTCGTATCAACGATTTGGCGAAAGAGCATTGGCGATTCTCCAGTCTGAAAGGTATACCTGTGAAATGCGACATCACGAGAATACCTTCTAAGACTGCGTTTCAAAGTGATCGAAGCCTGCTCTTGCATTATGAGAATATGACCTACGAACAATAACTTCGCGTATGAGAAAATTACAGTTCAGGAAGTCGAATCGACTGCTTGCCGTGAAAGAAATTCTCAGGATCAACACGCAGCTTCGTTTGTTGAAGTCGCGGATAGTTTTCTCCCCAATAGAAACTCGGCCACTGGGAATCGGCAAGATCATCGTCACAATAGTTCACATAGCAACCACTACCTTCGGAAGAAAGTCGTGGGAATAAATCCGCATAGCACCCGCGAATCCAATTTAGATTTGCATTGATCACGCTAGGACTTTGGGTATTCGCATATCCCAAAAACTGGACTTCGAGCAGAGCCTGCCGATGTGGGAAAGCGGTTGCATTTGGACTTATGTCCGCAACAGCACCACCGAATGTCAAGAAATTTATTGTGCCGTAATCGGCCAGCGTCAGAAATGGATCTGCAATTCTTCTTTCCATCCAATGCTTCAGAAGTGCGCCTGTATCAGTCGGTACATTTCCATAGACCATTGCAGATTTTGCACGATAATGCGATCGAATTGGCATCTCATGCGGATCGCATGCAGGAGACTCTGCGTCGTACTCAAATCCGAGACCTGGTGTCTCTGGAATACCTCCAGGACCAACAAATAATTGCTTGACCGCCTCAACTTCTGCAAGCGTTCCCGTCGAGAACAAAACACAAACGCACTGAGGAGGCGAAATTGCAGCGGAGTTTGCGTTAAAAACAAGCGCAACAGTTGCAGAACGCGGAAGGATTCCTTCCTGCTGAAGTGAAATAAATTTATTGAGCGCTTGATCTGCCAAGTTGAGCGGCCAATACCAACCTTTGACATGAATGGTTTGATACGGAACCGCTTCGACATCAAAATGCGTGACAACTCCGAGGCTTCCACCTCCTGCGCCTCGAATTGCCCAATGCAAATCAGCATCACCATTTGGACTCGCAATCACACTCTTTCCATCAGCCCGAACCATGCGAGCGCTACGGACACGATCAAGAGTCAAGCCGTGAGATCGCTGGAGATAACCAAATCCTCCACCCTGAGCAATTCCGCCAAAGCCAACAGTTCCACATGACCCGGATGGAATTGTCCAGTTGCCGTTACATCGCATCGTTCCATAGACATTTTGCAATTGCGCACCGCTTCCGATGCGAAAATTTGCGCCGCCGAGCGAAGTGACTTCATTCATCAACGAAAGATCAAGAATGATCCCGCTTCCACCCGATGCTCCTATATATGAGTGCCCGCCAGATCGAAGTGCCAGAGCAATATTGTTCGTCCTTGCAAACTCGATCGTGCGAGCAATATCACTTTCGCTCACAGCACGAACAATTACCACGGGGTACGGATTAAATCTCGTATTAAAGATCAGGCGCGAAGTTGCGTATCCAGAATCACTTGGAAGAATGACCATCCCTTGAATTCTTGATTTGAAGCGAGAGATCAGAGCATCAGTCAACACCGCGCCTGTGCAGTCTGCGATAGCACTCTTTGTCCAAAGCATTCCAAATGCTGATCCCGCCAACATGGCACGACTGGACTTTTTCAAAAATGAACGGCGATTGATCACAATTTAATATAAGACGATAAAGAAAAATGTCAAAACTTGTTTCACTTTTGAATAAACTGAGTGTATTTTGCAAACATGCAATCACCTAAAATCCATTCTGGAGTTTTTCTATTGGTGCTTGCCGTCGCAACTGCCACCCAAGCAGCAACAGTGATTGATTATCAACTCCAGCGTTGGAACACTGGGACTGGAGCAGATCAACGACTGTATGCATTGATCATCGTGGACGAACCGTGGACTTGGCGCGAAGCTCGGGATACAGCAACTCTAATTTCTGCGCAATTGGCGACAACGCCATCAAATGACTCACTTGCATTTTGTATTCAGCTCTCTACGAAATCTGGTGCATTTCAATGCGCTGGACCATGGATTGGTGGATATCGATTTGCGGGACAGCCTTGGCGCTGGACAAGCGGCGTGGAATTTGTTCCATTTGCGTGGTCACCTGGCAGACCAATTCAATCTAGTTTTTTGGACGCGGCTATTTGTCTTGGAGGTGTTGATGAACCAGACGGTACTTGGATCGATGCATTGCCAGGTCCTGATGCTGGAGCCGTGTCACGAAGTGCAATCGTGGTGTGGGATAAGCCACTTGATTGCAACACAAATAATATTCCAGACCCACTCGAAATCTTAATAGATCCTCTGCTGGATGGAAATGGTGATGGAAGAATTGATATCTGCCCTCCACCTCCACCTCCAATAAATCCAGACCTCAATGGGGACGGATTTGTTGACGGAGCAGACCTCGCAATACTGCTGACAAACTATCGTGGTCTTGGGCCAACTGGCGATATCAACCATGATGGTGTTGTGGATGGTCTAGATCTAACATACTTACTTAGCTCTTGGGGCACGACTGGCGGAGATCCATGATTCCATGGATCAGAGCGTGGGTTGAATACTCTGTACGAATCTGTCGAGCCTAGATCAAAAATCCATTTTCAAGCCGGCGTATACGCGCAAATCAGTTGCATTCTCGCCTGCTGGAACATTGGATTGATACTGAAATCGAAGACCGCCAACAAGCGAAAGCCCAAGTTCGGGATCGACCTTCAAAGCCCATTCGGCCCGAGCGATTGTTATGTATTGACTGATATCGCTTAAATCTGGGGCAATATACACATTTCCCTGAATCGACTGACGCTCTGTGATATCCCACTTGCCATCGATTTCTAAATAGCCTTCTGGATAGGTGTCGTTGACTGCACCGAATTCGTGCGTCGCTCCGAATCCAACCTTGCCGACAAGTGCGATTGGCGGAGCTTGGAAAAATCGATAACCAATTCCACCCCACCCAGAGAGACGCTGCTCCCACGCTTCGAGTGATGAAGCCTGGCCTTGAGCTTTCAAGAACCACAACCAATCGGTTGCCGTGATATCTCGGTCGTAGACACTTGTCACAAGCAAGTTGTTGTCTGTGGTCGCATCATTGACGGTCTTGAAAAAATACTCGGCGTCCGTTTTCCACTTTTCAACATCCTTGATTTCATAGACCGCAGCTCCGGCCACACGAAAGTCGAGTTGCTTATCTGATGCATCCGTGTAATTCGCATTGGCGGCAAGAACAAATTTCCAATTAGAAACCGGCAACACAGGCTTCGGAGCCTCAGCTGCAGTGCCCGCCGCGGCTGCGCCAGCCGCCGCGCCTTTTGCAGAATCGATCAGGACAGCTTCACTGCTCGCTTGATTCGCATTGGTGATGTCAGTGGCAATCGCCGCAACATTGGCAGGCTCGCTTGGTGTGGCGGCGGGATTTGCAGTCTGCGTCACCATGCTTGTCATATTCGAACGGGCAATCGTCATCTGTCCAAGAACTGCGTGCTTAATAATGATCGAATCTGGTGTCTCTGAAACAAGTTCACCGCGCAGAGAATCACCACCAACAAGTTGCACAACCACTTGATTTCCAGACATCGGTTGTGGTTGGGCTGGCGCTTGCGCAGCAGCTTCAATTGTGAAGAGAGACAACGCAAAAATGCACTGTAAAATTTTTATTCTCATTCAAACAGAGTAACTGCAGACAGATATTTTTGTTATTTGTTGCGCACTCGCAAACAAATGATTTCAAATGGCTTCATCTTGATGACAGATATCTCCCGCTTCACTGAGATGGCGCCACCTTTGATTGGCAGCTCGAAGAAATCGCAAAGCGTGACGCGTTTTGCGCCGCGCGTCCAACTGAGGGCACAAGTTTGAGGCGAACCAGTTCGGTCAACAAGGCGAACAATGACATCCCCACTGCCGTCACTCGCCGGCTTGAGTGCAGAAATTTCAGTGCCGAATTGTCCACTGACGCTCTGAATGTTCAGAAACTGCTGCGATTGAGCGAGTTGTTTTTGTTTTATGGGCGAAACTGAAACAAGCGCATTGTTGAGCCGATCAGATGCGGCCCAGTCAGAAGAATCCCATGCCGCACGACATCGAATGCCATAAACAAATTCATGCACACCTCGATCAGACTTTGGATCCGGAAAGTTTGGACTCTTGACGAGCGTCAACCCAAGCGTTCCGCCGTGGGCGCTCTTTCCAAAGATGCCATCGTCAATCACGCAGAACGCCGTCGCGTCATCACTCAATGTCATCCAGTCATGACCAGGAACTTCGAACTGCGCCGTCTGCCAACTTGTATTGCGGTGCGAGTCACGGTCGATGTGTCCGAACTGCGTGCCGAAGCGAGCTGTGCGTGTGCGAAGTCTTGTTGGAAAAAGTGTGCGCAGCAATGTGCGATCCTCGCGCCAGTCCAATCGAGTACGAACGAAAACGACATCGCTCCATGGTTGCAATTCATATGTCTGCACAATCGTGCTGCGTGTTCCAAGTTTGCGCTCGACAGAAAGTGTCGCCATACCACTGCGCACAATCGCCTTCATCGTGCATGGTGTTATTACCGGCGTTGGCTTCTGAAGATATTCCTTGTCCGTATCCCACGCTTCCCATCTGCGTGGACGATCTTCATAGAGGACGAGTTCGTTGAACACACGACCACGCATTGGTTGCACTTTTCCATCAAGCGTGATGATCTGAGTGATACGGCCAAGCGCATCAAAGCCAACGGTGACAAGCGAATTGGATATCTCCCGATCGGACGCGCGAAGCGATTCATCCTTTTTGACTACGTTCGCCACGGAAACACTGCATGCTGGCGCTTCGAGCGTTGCGCTGCTTGCTGGATTGAAAACGACTCGATCGCTCTTCGCTCCACCAACTTTTTGCGCCGCGCGTGAAAGCCCCGCGTCACGGAGTGCGGTCAACTGCGTGATCGCACCGCCCATCGCTTTACGTGCATCGTCATAGACCGGACCGATACTCGATCCAGGAAGGATGTCATGGAATTGATGAAGCAAAACAATTTTCCACAGAGCATCGAGTTCGACGAGCAGTGCCCGCTCCTGCGCTCGCGCAAGCGGCGTAAGTACCGCAAGCATTTCAACTTGACGCAGCAGTTGTTCGGCCTTGCGATTCGTTTGCTTGATCCATCGCTGCGATGTGTATGTGCCTCGATGCGCTTCGAGATAAAGTTCTCCGTCCCACACAGGAATCTCAGTTCCTCGTCGAGCACATGCCTGCGCTTCTTCATGAAGAATCTGGCAGAAATCGCCTGCTTTTACATAGCTTGTGGCGGGCATCCCTTCGCACTGCGCTGCGCTGCGCGTCCGTTCAATCTGCATCGGATCGGGTCCACCACCACCATCGCCCCAACCATAAGGTTGCAAATATGTTCGTGTGCGACCTCTGTCTTGACGCTCGATGTTTGCGTCTGCGAGTTGTAAATCAGCCGGAAGAAAATCGCTATTGTAATTATGCCCCGGCGTGAGATGCGTCAGTACCTCGGTGCCATCAAGTCCGCGCCAATTGAAAGTCACGTGCGGAAAGCGATTTGTGTCGCTCCAAATAATCTTGTTGGTGATGAAAGTATCCAGTCCGGCCTTGGCAATAATCTGCGGAAGGCATGCGGGGAATCCAAATGTATCTGGCAGATACAAAAATCTCTGTGGTGCAGACGATCCAAATTGTTCTTTCCACCAACTTGTTCCATGCGTGATCTGACGAATGAAACTCTCACCACTCGGTGCGGTGCAATCGGGCTCGATCCACATTGCGCCGTTGGGTTCCCACTTGCCAGCTTTCACTGCTGCGCGAATGCCATCAAAGAGTTTCGGGCATTCCTCTTTGACATATTGATATTGCTGCGCCTGACTGCAGAGAAATCGAAAGTGCGGAAAACGTTCAATATTTCGCAGCGCTGTCGCAAACGAGCGCACGCATTTGCGTCGAGTCTCGTCAATACGCCAAAGCCATGCCGTATCAATGTGCGCATGACCAATGGAGATGCATGTTGTGGCGCGTTCGCCGCTCGTTCGACCTTTCATCAGTCGATCGAGCGCGCCGTGCTGAGCGAGAACATCTTGACGCGTTGCAATTCCCGCAGGAATCGCGCGAACGATCGCGTTGAGTCCTTCGTCAATGTCATTCGTGCGCGAATGTTCGGCGTTGCCACTCGAAAGCATTCGTCGCAACCAATCGAATCGTTGGCAGAACTGCCAGACTGCTTCGTCGATCGCCACAATTTCTGCGCACTCAAGCCGACCAGGTTTCGCTTCACTCCAGCGCGCGCGTTGTTCTGGCTGATCCCACCAAAACGTTGTGGCTCCGAGGGGAAGATTGCACGCCGCTTCAATCCACAAATCGATTTTTTCGCCACCTCGAGCGCGCTGTGCACTTCGCCAATCAAGAGGAAGAATTGGAGCGGTGTCGTGATATGGATCGAGCCCCGCATGCGCCGTGCCGTCAACCCAAACACACGCTTCCGTGCCACTGGAAAATCTCAGCAGCGCACGATGGCCGCGAAAGTCCGTATTGAGTTTTCCACGAATGCGAAACCATGCAGTACTCCAAATGGGTCCCCATCGATAACCAATTTCGGCGCCTTTCATTCGAGTACGCATCGCATCAGCGATCGGCACGCGCGACGCAAAGTGCGCCACTTCAACAGAAACAGATTGCTTCACGGGCCACGCGAGCGGCTGAAGAATGTCTTTACAGAACTCTTCATAGCGAATCGCATTCATTTGAAAATGAGGGAGCACGGACGCAGTGTATGAACCGTCTGCACCCTCAGCATCAAGGCTGAATCATGAAACCCGTTGCGCTTGCGCCGATGGCCGCACGAATGAAATCAGAAGTATGCCTGGGATTCCGCTCAACATCGCGATCACCAAGAACAAGGGATAATCGAATCGTTCTGCGAGCGCGCCGCTCATTCCTCCTGCCACGGAACTTCCCGCGGCCATGATGGCGGTCAAGAGTGCGTACTGCGTAGCGGTGTATCGATGATCGCAAATCGCCATCAAGAACGCGACAAATCCGCTCGTCACCATTCCAATCACGATGTTTTCGACTGCGATCGCAGACATGAGCGCCCAAATCGGTGGCGCTGTTGTTGGAGTCGCATGGACAGTCGCGCCAAATGCGAGCGCGAGAATCAGAAACCCACTAATGCTGATCGAATGTGCGAATCCGAAAATCCATAAACAGCGAATCACGCCAATGCGCGCCACCATCCAACCACCTGCGCCCGCTCCAACAATTGTCATTGCGAAACCAAACGACTGCCGAACCCAACCAATCGATTCCGCTGAATATGCAAGACCCTTCATCAACAGCGGTGTCGTGATCGAGTTTGTCAATTGATCTGGCAATTTGAAGAGCAAGACAAACAATGCCAAGGCGATTATTCGCCAGCGCCACACATTCCAGAAAATTGCGATTGGTTGCACAACGGAATCTGCAAGGCCGGGTCGCACGACGCCGACAAGTTGTGGTTCACGCGCGACAAGTGTTGCGGCAAGTCCAAGCAGCATCCCTATGGAAGCTGCGGTCGATGCGATGCGCCACGAGATTGCATCAGCAGCAAGCAGAACGCCTGCGCCGAAGACCATAAACGCGATGCGATATCCCGTGACAAATGTGCTTGCGCCAGCGCCGAGTTCTGTCGACGAAAGCGAGTCCGCGCGAAACGCATCCGCAACGATGTCTTGCGTTGCAGAGAAAAATGCAGTGACGCAGAGGAGTACGAAAAATATTCGGTTATGAAAGAGAGCAGCGTCGATTTCGCTTGGACTCCAAACGACAGCACCGAGAGGATCAGTCGCCACTGGGCCCCACAACGAAAGTGCGATCAACGCAGCGAGCGAAAGAATCTGCGACAAGATCAACCAACCTCGCCGGCGACCGAGTCGTCCAAGAATTGGCAACGACACACCATCGACGATGGGCGCCCAAAGAAACTTCAGCGCGTATGGCAACGTGCAGAATGTGAGCGCGCCGATTGCAGTCACACTCCAACCAACTGATGACGTCCACGCTTGCGCAACGCTTGTCACCATCACATTCGGAAGACCACCTGCGATGCCTAAGAACAACAGGACGAGCATCGTCCGACTTCTATAGAGGTCAGTGAATGATTGAAAGCGCGAGCGTTCTTCAAGCCGATCCGTGGCCATAGTGCAAGATTACCGACCCGGCTGCGAATATCGTGGGATGGAACCGGCGAACAGAAACTTCAAAGTCAAGTTATGTCGCTAGAGAAATTGCCCTGCTGGAAAACCAATTGAAATCCTGCTTGTAGACAGCAGAAAAGAGGCTGTAAGCAACCGATGCGACCTCAGGGATCTTCATGATGTTGTGTTGCCAATCCACCAATTGACCTTCACTCGCCACAAAGACTTCGACCAGAATCTGCTCGGTCTGCGCGCAGAGAAAAATCCAGTTTGGATTCAGTGTCTCGGCAATCTCTTGCGCAATTTTTTTGAAATCTCGCTTTGCAGAAATGCGAAGTTGAGCGCACACTGGCGTTCCCAAGAAATTCGGATCGACAACGACGATGTGACGAACGAGTCCCAGATCGATAACTTCTTGAACGCGCTCAGAAATGCAGGGACCAGAGAGTCCAACTACGTCCGAAATGGCAGTGAGTGTCATACGGTAATCAGATTGCAGCGTTCGGATCAGGTTTGCCTGAAAGTGGGAGCGACGAACCGTGGCTCTCCTTTCGATCACCGGTTCATTCGTAGAATTGAGTACTTGTCGTGCTTCGCGAGGAGGAATGATGTCCAAGATTGGCGAGACATGATGAATGACAACATCATTATGTTCAGCAATAATCTCTTCTAACTCCGCAAGCAAGAGCAGCGGCGTGGTCGCAACCAAACAAGCTATCACTTCGCTTTGGCCGGCGATCGTTGCGACACGGTAACAACGAAGTCGCTTTGCCAACGCTTGCGCCAAGATAATGGGAGATCCCATCGTCGAAAATCGAATCATTGCCGCCGCGTTGCATCCTGCATTTTGCAAACTAACATAACCCCGAACTCGGACAAGACCGGACTCCTCCAACTGAAAAATCCTGCGTGAGATACTTGCCTCGGAAAGTTTGGTTCGCTCTGCGAATGCTCGGCCTCCAGCGCGTCCGTCTGTGCGGAGAGTTTCGATCAGCTGAAGATCGATTTCGCTGGCGACTCGAATGGGTTCTGGACGATTGGGGAATGTTGGCTTAAGCAATTGGGGAATTTCTGATAACACTTCATAATCTGAACACGGATGCAAAACCGAGAAATCCCCAACAAGAATCATAATAATGTTAGCCAAACAAATGAAAGAATGGGAAAGGTTTTTTCCAATTTATTCCTCTTCATAGTTGCGGGTCGACAGTGAAACTGTGTGACGGGGAGAGTTGTGAGAAATTTGCCTGCTCTCGGCGACACTCATATAAAAATCGCTGCGGGTTATAAAAACCTAATCCTGAGTGCATACTCAAAGGTTCCTTCCGCTTAAACCGCTTGTTGGATGTTTTTTTGTGTCAATTCCAAAGTTCTCGCAAGGAAAACTGATGAATCAACTTGACATCCCACAATCCAACAATCTATTGTGTTTAGTAGATGTTCGGTCTTCAGCGCATTCTCATCACCGCAGTGATCGCCCTTTGGCTTCCACTGTGTTGTTGTCAAGTGATGGCGTTTGCGAACTCCGCTTGCTTGAGCGATGCGGAAGTTTCTTGCTGTTCGAGCGAGCGTCAACATGGTGGTAAACATGCAGAACCAAAGAGTTGCTGCGATGACGAAGAAACCCCATCACATCAGCAGCCGCCAATGTCTTGTGTCCATTGCGCGACGAAAGCACCGCCTCCAACTGCTCCATCGCTCGATTCATTTTTCATTCTAAGTGCAGTTCCATTTGCTCTCGTCCTACCCCCTTCCTTGATTGAGCCCTCGACACTTCATGCGACGGAAATCTCAGGGTCGTGGGATGTGCCCCCACCAACGCGGCCACCAGAAATTGCGATGAGCGCGAACGATCGTCGCTCGACTTTCAGCATCTGGATTATTTGAACTCCTGACACGACTGATCCACTTGGAGCGTTTCCAAGTGGTTGTTCTGTGTCAACTTTGGAGTTCATCAATGCATAATTCAATTCGAGTGACGGCCTTGCTGGCCGCACTGCCAATTCTGTTTGTCTCTGCGTGCGCCGCGCCGCAGATGGATTTACCCACTTCGATTGGACCTGATATCTCCTCGCGTACTGGTGCGCTGCCAACGTGG
The DNA here is from genome assembly GCA_945862215.1 of Singulisphaera sp. GP187. Classification (GTDB taxonomy): domain Bacteria; phylum Planctomycetota; class Phycisphaerae; order Phycisphaerales; family SM1A02; genus F1-60-MAGs104. The sequence goes on from CAMAXY010000007.1 coordinate 26,797, forward strand.
TCGCGCGATGGCGCAAACACTGCGCCTGATGCGAATGCGCTGCACGCAGCAGCGGTGACTGATCTTCCAAATCCGCTGAATGAAGTGGACGCGGTTGCAATTGCGCTTGATGCAAGTCCTGATATCGCCCGCATGCTCGCCGAGACGGATTCGTTGCGATCCCAGGCGCTCGAAATCGCTACGCCGCTGAATCCCGTTCTGAACTTCTCGTCTGGCGTACCGCTGGACTCACTGGGCGTCGTTCCAATTTTTGCGATGCTTATGGTGCAAATCGACGAGCTTTGGAAGCAGCCAATTCGCAGCGAATCTGCGCGTGATTCGTACGAAGCTGCACTTCTTTCGTTGGGTGCAGAAGCCGTCAAGCTCGCGTCTGACGCTCGTTCGCTTTGGCATGAAGTGGCTATGCGTGAACAGGAATGCGCGCTCGCGGCGAATGATCTTGAACTGACCGACCAATTATTAACGTTGGCTCGAGATCGCTTTGTGGCGGGTGAAGGTGACGGCAATAGCGTTGCGAATGCCCAGAAGGAATTCGCCGATGCGCATCACCGAGGCCAACGCGCAACGGAGAATTTGAATACCACGCGCTTGGCGTTGATGGCGATGTTAGGCCGCGCCGAAGCTCCAGTCGATTGGAGCGTCGGGTCAGCGGATCCCGCAGCGAAACATGCGCTTCACGCCACTCTTGCGCAAGAGGCCGCGCTGTTAAATCAACTTGCTCAGTCGCGACTTGATGTCCGCGCCGCACAGGCTCGCGCGAAGGCGGCGCAAAGCAAATTTCAGCTTGCGCAGCGCAGTCGCATAGGACGATTCGAAATCGGCGCAGGCGCAGAGCGCACTTTGGAAAATCAAAACGCTATCGGCGTCGCCGCGAATATTGAGATCCCGATCTTCAACACTGGATCGTTGCGCATCGACAGGGCAGCGGCGGACTATCGAGCAGCTTCAATCATCGCGGAAAAAGTCCGCCAAACTGCGATCATTGAATTGCGCTCAGCGCTTGCAAAGGCGCGGTCGGCACAAAATATCCACGACGTCAGCGAATCTTCACAAGTTATTCCAGCGACAGAAACAGCCAAACGCGCGAACGACGCAATGCTGGCGGGCGAACTCTCGCAACGAGATTCAATGAACTCGCAACACGCACTCGCTCTCGCTCGTCTGGAACTGACGGACCTTGAACGTCAACGGCGCTCGTCGCGCCTCGCTCTGTCGAGAGCCGCTGGTTTTCTACCAATGGAGGAATTCCCATGACTCATTCACGTGTTCTGACACTGATGATCCCAATTGTTTTTGCGGTCACTTTGGCTTTTATTCCAGCACATGGTCATGACGGCCATGTCAAATCAGCCGGATCAACATTTGATCCCAACTCTCCCAAGCATGTTTCCCAAGCAACGGCGAGCGCGATCGATCTCAAGACTGCGGAAGTAGATTTCGGTCAAGTCGAAGATGTGCTGCGGCTGTCAGGAATTGTTCGGGCTCTTCCCGACTCTCTCGTTGCAATTTCTCCCATCTATCCAGGGGTTATTCGATCAATTTCGGTTCAGCCTGGCGACAAAGTGACCAAAGGAATGGTCGTAGGCGAATTTGAATCTCCTGAAGTCGCAAGTCTCCAATTCGATTTGAAACGGGCAGAGTCACAGGTCGCATCGCTTGAGATTGAAGTGCCTTCGCTTGTGCGAAGCGCTGAAATTGCGCAAGCTGTTGCACAGCGGCTCAGTAGCACAACTGGCGGCAGTGTTGCTGCGAATGTTATTGCGCAACGACAGTCGGATGCGCTAAAGATTCAATCCGAAGCTGCATCGCGCCAAATCGCACTCTTACAGGCTCGAAGTGATGTCGATTCATTGCGTCGACGAGTCGCGACAACTCAAGCGACCGCTGATGTTGGCAACGGCATGATCCGCGATGCTGTCGAAGGACCCAACGGCCGTCCACTGGAAAATACGGCGATACCAGGATTGATTCGATTCACTTCGCCAATCGACGGCGTGGTCGTCAGCCGCTTGGCGATTCTCGGTCAAAGCGTGGCGACTGGAGTTGCAATACTCACGATTGGTAATTTTCAATCCGTTCAGATTGATGGCGAATTGCCGGAAGGATTACTTGATCGACTCGGATCGGCTCAAGGAGCGGAGGTGAGAGTACGAACTGGATCGAGCGCAAAGAGCGCGGTGGTCGCGCAGGGCACTTTGCGATTCATCAGTCCAACAATCGATCTGACCAAGCGCACTGCGCATGTGATCGTCGATGTTGACAATACATCAGGCGCACTTCGACCAGGACAATTCGTGGATCTCAGCGTGGTTCTGAATAGGAACGAGTCTGCTGTCGTTGTTCCGGCCTCCGCCATTGTCAAAGATGGTCCATTGCAGTTTGTTTTCATTGTGGAAGGCAAAGATGACAGCATGGTCTTCATTAAACGCGATGTCGAAGCTGGTGTTTTCGACGACCGTATGGTTGAAATCAAACAAGGACTTGTGCCAGGAGATTTCGTCGTGACAAGCGGCGCATTCAGTCTTTCGCAGTTGCGAGGATTTGTGCCAGAAACTCAAGGAGCACCCGCGCCCGAACCCGCGAATGCCCACGGGCACACACACTGACAAAATGATCTCCACGAGATCAACAAGGAAACATACATGCTCAACTGGATCATTCGATCATCTCTGAACAACCGAGTACTTGTGCTGATCGCAGCGCTGTTGCTTTCCATTTATGGCGGCTATGTCACGCTTAACACGCCTACCGATGTGCTGCCTGATCTCAATCGCCCCGTTGTCACCATCATGACTGAAGCGCCAGGACTCGCTCCCGAAGAAGTGGAAACTCGGGTTACTTACAATATTGAAACCGCCGTCAATGGTTCTCCAGGCGTAGAGCGCGTCCGCAGTATTTCGTCGCTTGGCTTGTCAATTGTGTTCGTCGAATTTCAATGGGGCACAGACCTGAAGTACAACCGACAGGTCGTCACAGAGCGGCTCGCCACAATCACTTCGAAACTCCCGCTCGGCATCGTTCCCGCCATGACTCCGTCGACAAGCATCATGGGTGAAATTGTTTTATTAAGCGTTTCAAGCAAGATCCTCTCGCCTATGGATGTCCGCACTGTCGCTGAGTTCACGCTTCGCCCAGCGTTGCTGTCCATTCCTGGAGTAGCACAAGTGACAGCTCAAGGCGGTCAACTGAAACAATTCCGCGTTCAAGCAGATCCCGACAAACTCCGCCTCTTCGACCTCACCCTCGAAGATGTCGAGAAGGCGCTTGCAGATGCCAACCAAAACACTGGCGGTGGATTTCTGGTCAGTAGCGCTCAGGAACTAGTCGTACGAAATATTGGTCGTATTCAAACTGTCCAAGACATCGAGACATCGCTGGTGAGCAACAAACTTGGCGATCACGACGCGCCGCCTCGCGCCATTTTAATCCGCGATGTGGCAACTGTTCTCGAGACAGGACCAACAATAAAGCGCGGAGATGGTTCAGACAACGCATTGCCCGCGGTCATTATGGCCATTCAAAAGCAGCCTGGTTCTGACACGATTGCTCTCAGTCATTCCATCGACCAGATGCTTGCGCAACTCAAAACAACACTTCCACCAGAGATCGAGATCAATGCTGATGTCTTTCGACAAGCGGATTTCATCAATGCCGCCATCGAGAATGTGGTTGATGCGCTGCGCGACGGTGCAATCCTTGTCGCCATTGTTCTGATTTTGTTTCTAATGAATGTCCGCACAACACTCATCACGCTCACCGCTTTACCTCTCTCAATCATCACGACATTTCTTGTCTTTCATTGGCTAGGAATGAGCGTCAACACCATGACTCTGGGCGGACTCGCCGTGGCGATCGGCGAATTGGTTGACGACGCCGTGGTGGATATTGAAAATGTTTATCGACGTATGGGCGAGAACCGTCGGTCAAGCACTCCCAAGCCAACTCTTGAGGTGGTTTACCTTGCCTCGAGCGAGATTCGAAATCCGATCATTCTGGGCACGATCATCGTCAATTTGGTTTTCGTGCCGACCTTTTTTCTTCCGGGAATTGAGGGGCGGCTCTTCGCGCCAATGGCCACTGCATATATCGTCAGCATTTTTGTTTCGCTGCTCGTGGCGCTTACTACCACTCCGGTTCTCGCGTACTACCTGCTGCCTGGCATCAAGAGAATGACGCACGGCGAAGACGGGTTATTGCTGCGCGCTTGCAAAAAAATTGCCCTTAAGGCTTACACAATTTCTATGCCGAGGCCGCTCACTGTGCTGGGAGTCCTAGGCGCACTTGTTGCAATCGCGTTATTTATTGTCACGCGCCTTGGCTCAGAATTCCTGCCACCATTCAACGAAGGCACGGCGGTGGTCGCCTTCTTTGGCCAGCCAGGAATTTCGTTGGACGAATCCAACAAGCTTGGCACCAAGGCTGAAGAAATAATCCTCTCAATCCCGCAGGTAAAAAGCACCGCACGCCGAACCGGCCGCGCAGAACAAGACGAGCATGCGTTGGGCGTGAACGCGAGCGAGATTGAAGTTGATTTCTGGACTATCGAAGAATCGAAAGATCCAGGCAAACACACCGCTCATTCAGGCCGTATCCCCCCGCCCATCGATGACATCGTGTCGCGTGAAGAGGTCTTCGCGCTGATTGACCAAAAGCTCTCTGTTTTCCCTGGCGTTTCGGTGGGAATAGGTCAACCGATCAGCCATCGAATTGAACATCTTTTGTCAGGCGTTCGAGCTCAAGTCGCCATTAAAATCTTCGGCGAAGACCTTGGTGTGCTGCGCTCGCTCGCGCAAGAGACCAAAGCTGCGATGAATGGCATTCCCGGCGTTGTCGATTTACAAGTCGAACAGCAAGTGCTTGTGCCGCAACTGCACATGATTGTCGATCGCGTCGCCGCAGCCCGTGTTGGATTCACCACTGCGGCATTGACCGATGCGATGGAGACTGCGACAAAAGGCAAAGTGGTTGGACAGGTGCTGGACGGTCTCAAAGTTTTTGATATCACGCTTTCGTTGGACGATCACTATCGAAACAATCCTGCGAGTTTGGAAGAGGTCCGATTGGTTTCACCGACCGGCGCAATCGTATTGATTCGTGACGTCGCCCAAATCGTCGAGCAGTTTGGTCCAAACGAGGTACAGCGAGAATCGCTGCGCCGCCGCATCGTGATCTCTGCGAATGTGCGCGGCCGCGACCTTGGATCAACAGTTCAAGACATTCAGAAATCCGTGGCGATGGACGTGAAACTTCCGCAGGGCTACACAATCGCGTATGGCGGACTGTATGAGGCGCAGAAAGAGTCAACAAAACTGCTGCTTATTCTTGGTGCTGGATCGTTGATCGCAATCTTCGTCCTGCTCTACACACATTATCGCTCGGGCATGGTGGCCGCCCAGATCATGTTGAATGTTCCATTTGCGCTTGTGGGCAGCGTGACTGCGCTTGCCATCGTTGGCGAACCGTTTAGCATCGCATCACTGGTTGGGTTCATCTCGCTCATCGGCATCGCCACGCGAAATGGTGTGCTGATGATCAGTCATTACATTCACTTGCTCACGACGGAAGGACAGTCGTGGACCAAGGAACTGATCATCCGTGGAAGCCAAGAGCGCGTTGCACCAGTGCTGATGACCGCGATTACCGCTGGTCTAGGTCTTGTGCCGCTCGTGCTCAGCAAGGGTGAGTCCGGCAAAGAGATTTTATACCCAGTGGCGGTTGTCATTATCGGTGGATTGCTCACAAGCACCCTGCTTGATTTTTTCGTAACGCCAGCGATCTTCTACCGCTTCGGACGCGGGGCAGCGCAACGATTGGCGCTTGAATACGCTGCGAAATGCGCAGCTGAAACTGTTCAACCAATCGTGACACCTATATTCAATAATTCCATCGCGCCAATTGCAGATGCACGCGACGGAATATCACCACCAGCCTCTGCTCAAACAACAGCCGTTGAGAAAAACGACCATTCACAGGAGAATTGATATGAAAAACATTTTTCAAACCGTTTCAATGACAAGTAGGAAAAACCTTGCGTCGATACCGCTGATTATGACCGCGACGCTTTTGATCCTTCCTGGAAGCACTGTAAACGCCCAGCACTCTCACGATGAAGATCACTCGCATAGCGAGGTCACCGCTGCTAAAAACTTTACAGCTGCGCTTCGCGAAATCGGCGAGCGGATGAATACGCTGAACGCCTTGCTTGAAAAAGGAGAACTGGGCGCGGCGCACGAACAGGCTGATGCCATCGGCGCACTTTCAAAGTCGCTTGGAGCACTCTCACTGAAACCAGATTCTGGCGTTGCGAAAGATCAAATCAAAGTCATTAATAAATCAGGCAAGGCCCTCGCTATTGATACGGATGCGTTGCATGAAGCAGGCGAAATCGATGACTTGGCGGCCGCCAAAAGTGCGTATGCAAAAATGAAGGTGTCATACGAAGTGCTTTCATCGTTCAAGCCCATGAATGACAAGTTCGGTGTTGATGTGAAACCCACAGGCGGAAAAATTGAAGCGGGCAAGCCAGCAAATCTTCTCTTCACGCTGAAGGATCCGACTGGCCTGCCGGTCAAGTCCGTCGAGGTCGTTCATGAAAAATCGTTGCAGTTGTTGATGGTGAGCAAGGATCTCTCTTGGTTTGCGCATGAGCATCCGGTGCTTCAGCCAGACGGAACCTTCACTTTCACTTATACATTTCCTGCGGGCGGCGAGTACACGCTCTTCAATAATTTCACTCCAAAGGATGCTGGTATGCAAGTCGTGCCTGTGACGCTTGCGGTCGAAGGTGCGGCCACGACTATGGTGCCGCTGAAAGTTGATAGCGATAAACCGAAAACAGTTGATGGATACTCCGTGTCACTTGACACAGAAGGTCCAATCAAGACCGGTGCTTCAACTCATATGGCATACACAATCACAAAGGATGGCAAGCCCGTCAACAACTTGCAGCCTTACTTTGGTGCAATGGGTCACTTGGTGATCATCAGCCAGGACATGAAGGAGTTTGTGCATAGCCATCAGCATGAGGGCAGCGAGCATGGTGATGCGGCTGCGAAATCCAGCGGACATCGCGTGGATTTCGAGGCTGATTTCAAGACTTCCGGTATCTACAAAGGTTGGGCACAATTCAATGTGGGAACAAAAGAAAGCACGGAGATACTCACTGTGCCTTTCACGCTGACAGTGGTCAAAGGCAATGACGCGAGTCATTCCAACGATCACGCAAAGGCTCAACATGTCGAAGTCGTTGACAATCACAATGAAGAAATGCCGGAAGCTCTTGGCGCTGACGAAGAGTCGAAGTTGTATCTGGTGCCAGGAGGCATTTATACGCAGGCCGATATCGACGCGAACGGCGCGACCACCGCAAGTGGAAAATACAAGGGCAAAATGGCGAAGCATGATGCCTCTCCTAAAAGTGGAGATTTGATCTGTCCAATTTCAATGACAAAGGCCAACGCAAAATTCACATGGATTATTGGTGGCAAGTCATATTCGTTCTGTTGTCCGCCGTGCATTGATGAGTTTGTGCTTATGGCCAAGACCAACCCGAGTGCAATCAAAGATCCTGAACAATATCGAAAGCGATAAAGATGTAGAGCAAAGAGAGGAGCCATTACTCTGAACAAGAAAACAGATATTCCCATGCCGAGTGCGCGTATCGGTACGCGGGTCATTCTCCCTGCAATCATCATCAGCAGCGCGCTTGCGATTCTTGCCTGGTCAAGTTGGCGGGCATGGGCTCCGCTGACTGTGGTCCATGCGATACCTGTCATTGTGCGCACGACGGCGGTTGCGCAAGGCGCGCTCGTAGATTCCACGCAGAGCTCTGCGAACGTTTCGACCAAGGCTGCTCGTGGACCTGTTGTGCAAGCGCCAGGATGGATCGAGCCATCTCCATTTCCTATCAGTGCATCGGCGTTGACTTCGGGCGTCACGCGCGAAGTTCTTGTTCTTGAGGGTGACCGAGTCACCGAAGGTCAAGTCGTTGCTCGACTCATTGATGATCAAGCGAAACTGGAACTTCGCCGCGCGAATGCTGAAGTCGATATCAAAGCGGCTGAACTTGCTGTGATACGCGATGAACTGACGCGCAAATCCAAACTGGTCGCTGGAGGTGGTGTTGGCGAAGGAGAAGTCGCACGACTTGCGATACGTATTCGCGGTGCAGAAGCTGCGCTGGAACAAGTGAGCGCGATGCGCGATCAAGTTGCGCTTACCCTTGCTCGCACTGAAGTGAGAGCTCCAGTCGCTGGTGTCGTTATGGCGCGACTCGCTGCGCCTGGTTCTTTTGTTGGCATGGATGCAGCGACGGCGACCGTCGTGCAGTTGTTCGATCCAAAAAGCTTGCAAGTGAGAACCGATGTTCCTCTGGCAGATGCTGGCCGGCTTGCGATCGGACAATCTGCTGAAATTCAGGTCGATTCGTTGCCAGGGGTGATCATTCGCGGGCGAGTGTTACGGCTTGTGCAGCAAGCGGATATCGCCAAGAACACTCTGCAAGTGAAGGTGTTACTTGACGAACCGCCGATCGGACTTGTGCCAGACATGTTGGCGCGCGTCAAGATTCAAACAGATGCGATGAATCCAAGCGGCGGGACTGCTACTGCAGGTGCAATCAATAATGCCTCACGCTCAGAAATTGCAGCGCCATCGAACGCTCTCAGTCACACTGTGACAAGTGCTGATGGAAATCGCACTGGACAGGTGCGAGTTGTAGTTGATATGCGAGATCAAGTTGGGAAAATTGAAATGCGACTTGTCACATGCGCTGCCGAAGCTGGCGCAGATGGATGGACTGCCGTGTATGACGGACTGCGTCCTGGAGATGTTGTCGTGCTCGATGATTCGCCGATGACGACTGCAGGCGAAATGGTCCGTGTCAGCGATGCACCGATGGCCGCACCAACAAACAGAGAACATGATGCACACAAATGAACCAATCATTTCTTGCACTGCTCTTGAAAAGCATTATGCACGCGGCGGCGAAATTGTCCGCGTACTCGAATCGATCGATCTCTCTCTTGCACGCGGTGCGTTCGTTGCATTGATGGGGCCATCGGGCTCTGGCAAGACCACACTCTTGAATCTCTTTGCAGGAATCGATCGTCCAACTGCGGGTTCGTTGATTGTTGACGGGCAAGACATCGCTCGACTTTCGCGTGCCGCGCTTGCTGAGTGGCGCGCGCGAAGCGTCGGATATGTTTTTCAGTTGTACCACCTCGTTCCTGTCTTGACGGCGTATGAGAATGTCGAACTGCCGCTCTATCTGCATGCACTCACTCGGCGCGAACGACATCAACGTGTCTCGGAAGCGCTGGATTCCGTTGGCATTTCAGATCGTCACGCGCACTATCCCCGACAACTTTCTGGTGGACAAGAACAACGCGTTGCGATTGCGCGTTCGATTGTCACGCGCCCTGCTCTCTTGCTCGCAGATGAGCCAACTGGAGATCTCGACCGAGTTGCTGCTTCTGGGATTATGGAATTGCTGACGCGCCTTCACAAAGAACGTGGGCAGACCATTGTGATGGTCACGCATGATCCAGCAACCGCGGCGTTTGCGCAGCGCAATGTGCATCTTGATAAAGGCCAGCTCGTTGAGAGCGTGGCGGTGCGTTCATGAATCTTCTGACTTCAATGCGTGGAGTTGTGGCTCTCGCTTGGCGCGGGCTCTTGCGAAGACCGACACGGAGCGCGCTCGTCATTGCTGGCGTTGCCGTCGCGGTTTTTCTTTTCTGCACAGTCGATGCGACTCGTAAAGGAGTCGAGCGTGCGACCAAACGCGCCGCGCAAGACACAGCCCTTGTTGTTTATAGACAAAATCGCTTCTGCCCATTTACGAGCCAACTTCCGCAGTATTACGAGAATGAAATTCGTAAAGTGCCGGGAGTCAAGACGGTCACACCTGTCAAGATCGTGGTATCGAATTGTCGTGCGTCGTTGGATGTCGTGACATTTCGCGGAGTGCCTCCAGAAACATTTGCACGCGATCACGCTGGGCGAGTCGAGCTAGTTTCTATGCAGGCGTGGCTGAGTCGTGGAGATGCGGCACTGATCGGACGTGAACTTGCACAGAGGCGTCGATTGAAATCGGGCGATCGCTTCACTGCTGCAGGCGTCGATGCATATGTCGCTGGAATCATTGAGAGCGATGAACCACAAGATCAAAGCAGTGCATTCGTACATCTACCATTTTTGCAAGAGCAAGCCAAGCGCGGCGGCAGCGGAACAATCGTCACTCAGTTTGATGTGCGCGTGAAAGATCCGACTCAACTTGATGCCATTGCAATCTCGATCGACGAACGATTTGCCAAAGATCAAGCGCCGACTTCCACGCGAGCCGAGACCGCGCACGTCGCTCGCGCAGCGACGGATGTCATCGCACTGGTTGGATTTGCACAATTGCTTGGCCTTGCTGGCCTCGCAGCAGTCTTTGCGCTTGTTGCTAATGCGATCATCCTTTCAATGCGCAGTCGCGAAAAAGAGGTCAGCATTCTGCAAACACTTGGATTCCGCGGAGTGCATCTCGCTGCACTCGTGATTGCCGAAGCACTCTTGCTTGGAGGGATCGGCGGGACAATTGGTGCGGGTCTTTCATATGCGACCGTTTCAGTTGCGCGAACGGCTTTAACGATGGAAGGTGTTTCAATTGCGGTCTCGCCATCGATCCAGATCGCCTTCATAGGAATTGCGCTCGCTATCGGATTGAGTCTTGCTGCAGGAATTGTCCCTGCGATCATCGCGTCGCGACAATCAATCGTTTCGGGATTCCGATCATGAAACGACTTCCACTCCATTATGCCGCACGCAATATCGGTCGCAGCCCGTTACGTTTGATGCTTACCGCTGGCGGTGGTGCTCTGGTTGTCTTTCTTGTTGTCAGCGCTATGGCAAGTGTTCGTGCGCTTGATCGTGGTGTTCGTGCAAGTGGAACGCCAGGAAATGTAATGCTGCTTGGCGCAGGCAGTGAAGAAAGTGTTGAACGCAGCGAGATTCCAGCGTCTGCGCCTGGCGTACTTTCTGCCAGCATTCAGGGCATTCGTACGCTTGGTGGTGCTCAGTTTGTCTCTCCAGAATTGCACGTGCCGCTGCCACTGCGACGCGCGGATGAGCCAGCACCTGTCGGCAATGCGCGAGACCTTGCGCTTGTTCGCGGTGTTGAGCCGAGCGCATTTCTTGTGCATCCCCAAGCTCGACTTGCAGTCGGTCGTTTGCCGCAAGGCGGTCGTGATGAAGCGCTCGTCGGACGATCGCTCGCTGCACGACTGCGAATCGGCAATCGCGATATCGCCGAAGATGATTCTCTTTTGCCAACAATCTTGATCGACGAGAGGCCTCACCGTGTGACTGGGATCATCGACGCACCCGGCGTTGCGATTGATGGTGAAGCATGGATGCCGATTACAGATCTCTTGGTGCTGACAAAGCGACAAACGATTTCTGTTGCTGTCATCTCACTTGATGGCGCGGATATCAGCGATCTGGAAGTTTTTGCGGCACGAAGATCGGATTTGGAAATCGCAGCGATCGATGAAATGTCTTATTACGCACAACTCGCAAAGTTCTTTCGCCCGGTCCAAGTCCTCATTGGTGTCAGCGCGCTTGTTGTCGCACTCGGAGCAATGCTTGGTGGACTGAATGCGCTCGATGCAGCCTTCGCGTCTCGATCTCCAGAGATCGCAATGTTGCAAGTTCTTGGATTTTCTCGTGGAGCAGTGATTTTCAGCCTTGTTCAAGAATCGATATTGACCGTTGCAGCTGGAGCGTTGCCTGCACTGGTCGTTGCGAGTTTCTTGCTCGACGGCGCAGGCGTTCGATTTTCAATGGGAGTCTTTTCGCTTTCAGTCGATGCGACGTGTGTTGCAAGCGGGCTTGGTGCAGGACTCTTGCTTGGACTCGTAGGCAGCCTGCCACCGACGATTCGTTGTTTACGCACTTCAATTCCAACGGCACTCAAATCCGATCTTGTTTGACACATACGCAATGACTCACTTGTAAACTTAAAGCAAAACCATGCAACACTTTTTATCCAAACCTATTGCGGCACTCGTCGCCATCACCGTTTTTTCTTTTACTGTCGCCTGCGATAAGCCTGCGCCAACTGAAGCGAATCCTGTTGCACAGAGTGCTGGGTCGATTGCTCTTCCCGCAAACTTGCTCGTCACTGAACAACCTGCAGGCGCGATTGGTGTGATTGAAGCACGAATAGCTGCGAAAACTGGCGACCGCGTTGCTGTGATTGGTCGTATCGGCGGATCTCGTGCGCCATTTGTCAGCAGTCGTGCAATTTTCACAATCGTCGATCAGTCGATGAAGTCTTGCCTTGAAACGGATGAAGAAGAACATTGCCCACGTCCATGGGATTATTGCTGTGAAGACAAGAAAGAACTTGCAAAATCTATGGCATCAATCGAGATCAACGACGCAAATGGCAAACCGCTCGCGCTCGCGCTCGAATCAGAAGGAACATTCAAGCCACTCATGTTGATTGCTGTTGAAGGAACACTTCAATCGACTGAAGGTGGGTCGTTCGTCGTGCGCGCGGAGCATGTCTATAAAGTTCCAAATGATCCACTTGCATCGAAGATCAAGTGATTGGCACGTGCATCACATCGGGCATCAGTGATGTTGACCGCTATGAATCTTTGTCAACAACCGTCGATGTTGATCGATATATCCGCAGCGCATATAGAGTGCGGTTGCGCGCTCATTGGATGCTTCTGCTTCAAGTCTGAGGGTTGTCACCCCGATCGATGCGCACCACACTTCGATTTCGGCCAACACAGTCGCTCCAACTCCAGCGCTGCGTGATGCAGAGGCAATGAACAATTCGTCGATGAAAGCGACTCGGCCGTTGCGCTCGAGCGAAAATGAAAACGCGACGATCGTGTATCCGACAGAGACACCTGCTTGTTCGATGATCCATAGTCGACCGAGCGATTCGTCAGCAAGAAAATCAGCAAGCAATGCACGCTTGCGTTCCTGCTCGAATGGATAATTGAAATGCTCATAAAACTGACGGGCAAACTGCATTGCGATATCGAGATTCGACTCATCGACGGTGACAAGGCGTATTGAAGATGTCTGGGAGGAATGATCCATGATTGCGCCAATTTGAGAGAAGCGCCAATCATAGATGCTTCTTCCCTTTATATTGCAGGGATGAAGAGTACGAAGCGGCAGGCAACTCGAACGATTTCCGTGCATAAGTTTGGCGGAGCTGCGCTTGCCAACGCACAAGCAATCGAGAGCGTGGTCGCGCTTCTTGCACGCACGAATGGGATGCGCGTGATTGTGACCTCTGCGCTTGCGGGAGTCACAGATGTTCTGCTTTCGGTTGCTCGCACTGCTTCCAATGGAGATCTTGCACTTGCCCAAGCCGATGCGCGCTTGCTTCATGAAAGACACTTGCGGGTGATCGAGTTGATTGATGCCAGCGATGCGCCACTGCGTCAGTACATTGACGCATCGTTTGCACAGCTTGCTGAACTGCTTGTTACTGTTGATCACGAAAAAACATTGTCGGCACGAATGAGCGATGCAATCATCTCGCGTGGCGAACGCATTGCCGCACAAATTGTTGCATGCGCTCTACGCGTTTCAGGTGGCTCTGCGACCGTCGTTGACGCTGCAGATTTTCTTGAAACAGATGGACGTTTCAGCGATGCTGCACCAGATCTCGCGCGGACCGAAATCCGAGCGTTGCCGCTCTTCTTGCCGATCTTTGCACGAGGAGAAATTGCCGTAGTCCCTGGATTCATCGGCGCAGGTAAAGAAAATTCGGTGGTGACACTTGGCCGCGGAGGTTCTGATTTGACCGCAACGGTCATCGCTCGAGTCCTTACTGCAAATGAAGTGACACTTTGGAAAGATGTCCGCGGATTTCTGACAGCAGATCCACGCATTGTTCCTGAAGCGCGCATCGTTCCTCAACTTGATCCACGCGAAGCTTCGGAACTGGCTTATTACGGTGCAAAAGTGCTACATCCGCGCGCTTTGATTCCGTTGACTCTTGGCACGACGCTTCGCATTCGTCCATTCGCAGATCCAGATGCTGACGGAACTGAAATTGCCCACGGTCGATCTGTTGCAGGCTCTCCTGTGCGTGCGCTTTCTGCGATGACTTCTCAAGCACTCGTGACAGTGGCCGGCAACGGAATGCTGGGCGTACCTGGCATCGCTGCTCGAACATTTGGCGCACTTGCCAATGGCGGCATATCTGTCTCGCTGATTTCGCAGGCATCTTCTGAACATTCGATTTGCTTCACAGTTCCTGAACATGCAGCCGCTGCTGCAGAAACACAATTGCGGGTTGCGTTTGCTGACGAACTGGAACGTGGCGAAATTGACTCGGTCGAAGTCTTGATGGGAGTCGCAACAGTCGCAGTGGTCGGAGTCGGCATGGCACGCACACCAGGAACCGCCGCTCGAGTCTTGGGGTCAATTGCAGACGCGCAAGTCAATGTGATCGCAATCGCACAGGGTTCCTCTGAACGGAATATTTCATTTGTGGTGAACACCGAGAGCGTTCCAAGCGCACTGCGCGCAATTCATGCGACATTCAGGCTGGATAAAGTTGGTGGAGGCCGCACGGTTCGTCGCCACGGAGCGGATGTGATCTTGATGGGTTGCGGTCGCATTGGACGCGAACTGCTCGATCAAATTGAATCGTTACCACTTCGAGAGAGATCTGTTTTACGCATCGTCGCGGTCATCGATACAACAGGATTTATTTTTCAATCGCGTGGATTCTCTGCAAATCGTCTGAAAGCGATCGTATTGGCGAAGAAGCGCGGAGGATCACTGAAGGAAATATCAGGCGTGCATATTGGAACGCCACTCGACGCAGTTCGACATCTTGCCTCTTATGCATTGACACGACCTGTGCTTGTCGATGTCTCAAGCGGCGATACCCGCGAGCCGCTGCTCAGTGCCATCGCCAACGGAATCGACTTGGTGATTGCGAATAAAATTCCGCTTGCGCTCGACAATGCTTCTGCGCGCGCAATTCTTCGAGATGCACGAACGAATGGTCGTCAGGTTCTTCACGAAGCAACTGTTGGCGCAGGACTGCCGATTATTGATACAGCCGAAAAATTGATTGCTTCTGGCGATCGGATCTTGAGCATCTTGGCGTGTCCTTCGGGAACGATGGGCTATCTCTTCAGTGAGCTTGGACGAGGGCGGAAGTTTTCTGATGCATTGCGCGGAGCCATGAAACTGGGATACACCGAACCAGACCCGCGCGAAGATCTTTCGGGATGCGATGTCGCACGCAAAGCGATCATCTTAGGTCGCATGCTTGGATATCAAGGAGAACTAGCGAATGTTGCCGTCGAATCGCTTGTGCCATCTGCTCTGCGCGAAGTATCGCTCAAAGATTTCATGTCTCAACTACGTACGCTCGATGATGCATGGACCCAGCGCGTCGAAGTGGCGACTGCAAAGGGAGATGTTCTTCGTTATTGCGCCTCGGTCACACGAGCATCCGTGCGAGTTGGACTGCTCAGTGTGCCGCAATCGAGTTCGCTTGGTTCGCTCAGTGGCACAGACAATCAGTTCGTCTTCACAACTACGAGATACCGCGAAAATTCGCTGGTCATCTCTGGTCCGGGAGCTGGTCCAGCAGTGACTGCTGCAGGCGTGTTGAATGATCTTCTTCGTGTGGTGGCATCATGAGTGCTCCATGCATGCGTGTCATCGTTTCGGTTCCAGGCGGAATTGGAAATCTGGGACCAGGACTTGATGTGCTTGGATGTGCATTGACCGGTGCGCGTGACGAAGTGATCGCCGAGTGGTCGCAGACTGCAGGCATCACGATCATCGATGCGGGTCATCCACAATTGCCTACAGATCCAGCGAAAAACACTGCGTCGATCGCAGCTGCTGCTGTCATGCGCGCAGCGACAACGCGTGGAGTGCGCATATCGCATCCTGGCATCGCGATCACAATCAAGAAAGGTCTTCCACTTTCTGGCGGTCAAGGTGGAAGCGCAGCATCTGCTGTCGCAGGAGCAGTCGCAGCAAATGCGCTGATCTGGCCAGTTGGTTCTGGACTTACACAAAATGAATTATTGACCTGCGCTCTCGAAGGTGAAGAGACCGTTGCAGGACGGCATCTTGACAATATTGCACCTTCACTTCTTGGCGGCATCGTTCTTGTTCGTTCGCTCGACCCGATTGAAGTTGTGAAGATTCCAACGCCTGCAGGCCTTCGAATTGTGCTTGCAACTCCAGCGCAACAACTCACAACAACAAGAGCGCGCAGCGTTCTTCCCATCGAAGTGCCGAGGTCCATCGTGGTCCATCAGTTGGCGCAAGTTGCAGCAATCATTTCAGCGTGTCACTCAGGTGATCTTGCTCTGCTTGGGCGAGCAATGGATGACCGCATCGCAGAACCTGCAAGAACTCCCCTTCTCCCAGGTTTCGCCGATGCGAAAGTCTCTGCTATTGATGCTGGCGCGCTGGGAGTTTCTATTTCAGGCGCTGGTCCAACTGCGTTCGCGCTTTGCGACAGCGAAGCGACTGCTTCCAAGATCGCTCAAGCGATGCAAAGTGCTTATGCACGCGCTGGACTGGATTGCACGGTTCGCATCTGTAAAATCGACACACAAGGAGCTATCGTAAAGGACGCATGACTGTCAACAATTCAATGATTATCGCTTGCGCATCATGCGGTAAAACGCTGAGCGATCGAACTCCACATGCGACGTGCCCACAATGCGACGGCTTACTGGACATTACTCCCGCATCGCCTCCCGCTCGAGGCGTAGCGCTTCAGAAATTGTTTGACACTCGCGCAAGCGATCATGCGATGCGCGGAACAGCGATCGAACAATCTGGAGTGTGGCGCTTTCGCGAACTCGTACTGCCAACCGACGATGCGTTGATCGTTTCGCATCCTGAAGGCAACACGCCACTCTTGCACCGCAAGGCTGTATCGCATTATGCCGGAATCGATTCGCTGCGCATGAAACATGAAGGTCATAATCCAACTGGATCATTCAAAGATCGCGGTATGACTGTCGCCGTCACGCAGGCGCGTCGATGCGGTGCAACTGCAATTGCCTGCGCTTCAACTGGAAACACCAGTAGTTCGCTCGCCTCTTATGCGGCACATGCTGGAATCCCTGCGCTGGTGATGGTTCCAGTTGGCAGAATTTCCATGGGAAAACTTGCGCAAACAGTTGCGTATGGCGCACGAACCTTATTGGTGCGCGGCGACTTTGATGATTGCCTCCGACTCGTACGCGAATCTGCGCAGTCGCTCGGCGTGTACTTAGGCAACTCGCTTAATCCATTTCGCATCGAAGGCCAGAAGACAATCATCTTCGAACTGCTTCAACAGTGCGGATGGAATCCGCCTGATTGGATTGCGCTTCCTGCGGGCAATCTCGGGAATACATCCGCATTCGGAAAGGCACTGCGTGAAGCGCACGAACTTGGACTGATCGAAAAAATTCCTCGCCTGCTTTCTGTTCAAGCGAGCGGTGCCGCGCCATTTGCCCATGCATTCGCAGAAGATTTTGCAAGCCGACACCGCGTTCGTGCAGAAACAATTGCAACTGCAATTCGCATCGGCGATCCAGCATCATGGGATCGCGGTGTTGCTGCGATTCGATTCACCAACGGCGTTGTTGCCGCTGTCAGCGACGAAGCGATCATGGAAGCAAAGTCTGTCATTGATGTAAGCGGTGTCGGCTGCGAACCTGCAAGTGCGGCAAGTGTCGCAGGAGTCAAGGCTCTTGTCGCACGAGGCGTGATCAAGCCTGGAGAAAGCGTTGTCACAATGCTGACTGGACACGTTCTGAAGGATCCAGAAAAAATATTGACAAGCGATGCGCACTCTCCGCATCCGCATCCGAGCGCGCCCATTGAAATCGATGCAAACTTGGCTGCAGTCGAACGCGTGCTGAAAAGTGCTACGAACTGATCTTCGCGCAATTGTTCATCCAAAAAGAATTTTTGGGTTACGCAATCAAGAGATCAGGCAATCAAGCCGATTGCGCGAGCAGCGATCATGATCAAGACCGCCATTGCAATGGAGACTTGCATCATCATTCCGATATGGATTGATGGGCGAAGTGGGATGGGAAGCGTTGGGCCAAATGTGCTTGCCGTATTGAACGATAAAAATAAATAATCTATAAAACTTGGACGCCAACCATGCAACAAATCTTGGGAAATCGTATTTTGGGGAAACAGAACAGCAGGAATCGTTTTTTCTCCTGCAGAAATTCGTTCCTGCCATTGATGATCGAATCTCCAATAAAACGCCACGAAAACAACGATATTTTCTATATAAACCAAGCTCGCCGAAAGCAATAGATAGGCAGCTTTCACCTTTGGGTCGAAGATCGACACGATCAGCCCTGCAAGATTGTTGAGCAGCGCAATCATTGCGAGAGCCAAGACAATGTCAAACCACCGGAGAAATTGCTTCGAGCCGCGAAACCAAAAAAATGTTGCAACGACAATACACAATAGCCCGAGCGGACTGGCGTACAAGTCCAAAGCACGAAAGATGATGACGAGTGACGTCGGCGAATTCTCGGTCATACTCAGCGTTTCGCCAGTTGCAAGATCTATGAGGCCCCCAACAGCAAGAGAGCCAATCGCTGCGATTGCGATCGAATGGTTCGACCGCACTGAGTTGTAAGAACTGGAAGTGCTCGAAGAATCTTTTTGGCCGTACATTTACTGCATCATAAAGAACGTTGGTTTGATGGTCAACAAAATCAGGTATCATAGAATTCTTGTCTCAAATGACTGCGGCTTTATAGAATCTGTATTTGATATATTTTTCGGGGCACAGGACGCCACGCTTTGCCAAATACAAACGAGTCACATAAGGCCCTCAGTCTGATCATCACAACATTTGCAAGCCTTTTTGCACGTTTTGCAGGCTTATTGACCCAAGTGATCACTGCGTGGTATCTCACGCCTGATGATTTCGGTATCTATGCCATCGCGCTGGGAATCACGACCTTCACGCTCATCATGCGCGGAGGCGGAACTGGTCTCATCTATCAAACGATGCGTCCACAGGAATATGCAGCCGTTGGAGGCGGACTCATTCGCCTTGCACTCATCTTTGCGGTTCTGGGCGCACTTTTCACACTTGGGGCGGCTTTACCAGCCCAAAATTACTACGATCAGAAATCGCTTGCATGGGTCTTGGTATCGATGGCTGTGCTCGCGGTGTTCAATCACTTATCTCTCTATCCCAGAGCGAAGATGTCTTCGCAATTGCTTTTCAAGGAAATTGCGTGGATTGACGTTTTTACATCTATTGTCAAACTTGCGACTGCTTTTCTGCTTGCTCGAGCTGGTTGGGGGGCGCTCACATTTGTCATCGCTCAAATTTGTAGCACGTTCCTGCAGATAATTCTGTGCTCCATCTGGGCGAAATTCGAACGTCAAGATTTCAAGGTTCAACCGAATTGGCTTGCGCCTACGCTGGCATTGCTGAAATTTCCGTTTCTTTTCAGCGTGTTGATCACACTGACCGATCAGATTGATTCGTTTATTGCGAGTCTCTTTGTGCCACTTGCAAGCCTCGGGGTTTACTACTTTTCTGTCACGCTTGCAGCTCAACCTATTCGTCTCTTATCAGGGACTCTGTCAAGTGTGCTTGCTCCGTACGCTGCGCGAGCCAGAGACAACCCCTATCTTGAGAAAATGAATATTTCATCGGCATTTACTTCTAGTATTATTTTTGTTCCTTTATTTGTTCTTGGAATCGCAGCGATCTATCCAAGCTTGGAGAAAATCTTGTGGGGCGAGAAGTGGAAGGGCAGCATTTTGCCCGTCCTATTCACATCGCTCTTTCTGGTCTACCCGACTGTGCAACAAGTTCTTGAGGGACCTCTCATCGGCTTGCGCCGATGGAAACTCTATCTCACTCTGCTTTCATGGCGTGCTCTAACCAAAGTCGCTGGAGTTGTCATAGCAATTCTTGTAATCAAGTTCTATGATCTTCGCCATTCATCCATTGCCCTTGCGCTTGTTGTGGGCGTTGGGTCGCTGGGATCGATCAGCGCTTACATCCAAATTCGACGCGTGCTCTCGACATTCAAGGTTGATCGTGAAATGTACACCTATGAACTGATCGCCACTCCTCTCTATGCCTTGCTTGCCGTCATCGCCACCGAAGGGGTGGTATCAAGCCTTCTGAACCGTCTCGACTACAAAGCCGATGGCTTTCGAACTCAAGCGCTCATCGAATTTGCGTTGACAATCTCATTGTATTGTTCGATCACTCTTGTCTTGCTCCGCTTCGCATATCTCGCCAAACTGAAAATTCTGCTTGCGTTGTTGCCAGTGAATGTGCGAAAACTGTCATGCAAATTGATTTTCATATCAGAGAGTGACTTGGCTCTGACACCATCTGAACTGGGAAACGAATAATCTCTGCGCAAATTTCTATTCATTTCGCCTGCTGCGAAGGTGAATTCGAAGGCTCGCGAGATGGATGGCAGAATGGACACGTTTCTCCAACGAGATAAAGTGGGTGTCGCTGCTCTTGTTCGGTCAACGGCATCTGGCAACTGAAGCAAATTGCAGCCGAAGTTTCTCGCAATTGTGAATCAACGCACACGCGCCGATCGAATACAAAGCAATCACCTTTGTAATGCGCTCCGCCGCACTCTTCGAAATATTTGAGAATGCCACCATCAAGTTGAAAGACATTCTGAAATCCGGCGCGTTCCATAAATGGTCCCGCCTTCTCGCAGCGAATACCGCCTGTGCAGAACATCACGATCGTTCGCTCCTTCAACTCGGGAGAAAGTTTTTCGACCGCATCTGGAAATTCTCGAAAGTGCTCAACGCCTGCTGGGATCGCTCCCTCGAAAGTCCCCATACGAATTTCATAATCGTTGCGCGTGTCGAGCAGCGTCAACGGTTTGCCCTCGTCGATCCACTGCTTCAGTGTCTTGGCGGAAATTTTTGCAGAAGACTTTTTCCCAGGTTCAATTCCTTCGACGCCAAATGCAATGATTTCCTTCTTCAATCTGACCAGCATGCGACGAAAGGGTTGATTCTCGCTGAAGCTTTCCTTCGGATTGAGGTCTTCAAATCCTGTGATCGACCTCAATTCCTTCAACAAGATTTGAATACTGCTCTGAGTTCCAGCAACAAACAAATTGATCCCCTCAGGGCTCAATAAAATTGTTCCTTTCAATTCGCAATCACGGCAAATTCCCTGCAATTTTTCACGAAGTGTTTCCAAGTCGGCAAGCGGTGCAAACTTATAAACAGCGATATTCGTGAACATTCCGTCACACAGAATTGCGGCGCCGAGCGTCCATTCGTTCCTTGGTAGGAAGGCGAACCTTGCTTGCCAAACCAACAATTTGAAGAGATCGAATGATGATCCAGCTTGCATCGAACTGCCACCACTTCAGACCGTGTCGAGCGCTTGAAGGAAACGCGTGATGATTATTATGCCAACCTTCACCGAAGGAAAGAATTCCCATCACTGGATTATTTCGACTCTCATCACCCGAGCGATAGTCGCGCCATCCCCAAACGTGACAGATGGAATTGATACTCCAAGTGGAATGATGCAAGAGGAACATGCGTACGAGTCCACCCCATAAGAATCCAAGCGCAGCACCAGTCCATGACATCGTGACGAGTCCACCAATAATCGCCGGAATCGCCAAGCCGAGAGCAACCCACACCGGGAAAAGATTATTCACGCGCATGATCGTTTTGTCTGCCAAAAGATCTGGCACATATCGATAATTGCTATCACCAGTACTGCTGAAGAGCCATCCAATGTGAGCGTGCATAAAACCAACCACCCAACCAACAAGGCCTGGCTTGCGACTTGCATGCGGCGAATGCGGATCATGGTCGTGATCCGAATAGTGATGGTGCTTGCGATGGGTTCCGACCCACCAAACGAGCGGCCCTTGAGCGGCCATACCACCCAAGATCATGAAGAAAACTGCAATGGGCTTTGGTGTTACGAACGCCTTGTGGGTGAACATGCGGTGATAGCCAATCGTGATTCCTAGCCCAGTTGCTATATAAAGAGCAACCATCATCGAGAGATTTAACCAGCTGAACATCCCACCCCAAAGGAAATACATCGCCGCCAAGAGTCCAAGAGGTGGCAAAGCGACTGCCGCCAACATGGCCAGATGCATTTGCCCTTTTGAGAGTGGCGATTCTTCCTCGACTGCGTCTTTCGGTTCGCCAAGGTCATGGATGTCGTTTCCAACAACAAGATCCTCTTCAAGGACCATTACATTTTCTTCTGTCGTACTTTGCAACACCAAATCTCCGTGTTTTGCTCAGATCTCGAACCAATAAGTTGAAGAACACTTTAGCACTGAAGTGGCATTGGCGTTGTCAGAAAGTTCAGGTTTCCGCGACACCGATCTTGCCGTAAAAATTCCAACTTTATCGACTCATTATCGACTTTATGAAGGATCCACCATCTGATCCGGCCTCACAACGTGATCGAAGGTCGCTTCGTCGACATGACCCAAGTGCAGTGCCGCCGCTTTCAGCGTCATGCGTTGGTGGTGCGCATGCTTTGCAATTGCGCTTGACTTGTCATATCCAATGTGCGGGGTGAGAGCAGTGACCATCATCAGACTTTGCCCCAACAACTCAGAAATGCGTTCGTGGTTTGCAACAATGCCTTCTGCGCAGAATTCGCGGAACGCATGACAAGTTCCCGCAAGCAACTCGCATGACTGCAAAAGATTTACCGCGATGACTGGCTTGAAAACATTCAACTCAAAATTGCCTTGGCTTGCAGCGAACTGCACTGCCGAATTATTGCCAAAGACTTGCACGCACACCATCGTCATGCTTTCGCTTTGTGTTGGATTGATCTTTCCTGGCATGATGCTTGAACCTGGTTCATTTTCAGGAATCGAAATCTCGCCGATTCCGCAGCGGGGTCCGCTTGCAAGCCAACGCACATCATTGGCGATTTTCATCAACGATCCCGCGAGTACAGAAAATGCGCCGTGGGCTTGTGTTGCTGCTTCATGTCCAGCAAGCGCAGCGAATTTATTTTGCGCGCTTGTGAACGCAATGCCTGTTGTTGCCGAAAGTTTCTTTGCGACAAGGTCGCCAAATCCGACCGGTGCGTTGAGTCCTGTCCCGACGGCAGTTCCGCCAATGGCAAGATCGCGCAAGCCAGGAAGACTTTCGCCAATTGCGCGGATCGCAAAATCGAGCTGTGCAACATAGCCAGAAAATTCTTGACCAAGAGTCAAGGGGACCGCATCTTGCAAATGTGTTCGGCCAGTCTTGACAATCTTCGAAAATTCTTTCGCCTTTGCATCAAGTGCATCGCGCAATTTTTTCACGGCAGGAAGGAGCGTTCGCTCGATTTCGATTGCGGCAGCAACATGCATCGCAGTTGGAAAAGTGTCGTTGCTTGATTGCGAGAGATTGACATGATCGTTTGGATGAACAGGCTTCTTCGAACCTTGCACTCCGCCAGCCAATTCGATTGCGCGATTGGAAATCACCTCGTTGACGTTCATGTTTGACTGTGTTCCCGAGCCCGTTTGCCATACTTTCAGCGGGAATTCTTCATCAAGTTTGCCAGATGAGACTTCTTTGGCAACAGACACAATCAAGTCGCGAAGATCTTTGGAGAGTCCGCCCATTTCGCAATTTGCCTCGGCGCATGCAGCCTTGAGCAATCCAAATGCATGCACAATTGGCAGCGGCATTCGATCACCAAACGGGAAATGGTGAATCGAACGCTCGGTCTGCGCTCCCCAATATCGGTTAGCGGGAACTTCAATCGCTCCCATGGCGTCGGTTTCGGTACGAGTAGCGTTCTTTGATGGTGCGTGTGACATAGTTGGGTGCTCGTGTTGTGTGGCGAGAGTGTAACGCCCATCGAAATGAAGTCGCCAGTCAAAAGAACACGCCGATCGCTTGAAGCGATCAGCGTGTTGGTCTAGCGTATCCCGCAGGAAGCGTGCGAGGAAACGGGACTTGTTTTAAATGTTCAGCGTGCGCTGCGTCGACGGCGAGATCCAGCCATACCTGCGCATGCCAAAAGAGCAAGAGCGCCAGGTGCTGGAACCACATTGATAAAACCAGAACCTGCATCAGCAGTTCCAGTTCCAGTGGTCCAATTTGATGCATTACCGATCGCTGCGAGCCACTCTGCTTGTGTTCCCGAAGTCAGCGTGTTGAGATTGAACAGTGCGGAATTCGCAGCACTGGTCAAAAGCACTGCGCTGGTTCCTTGAACCAATCCAGTCGGCAAACTTCCCGTTGAGGAACTTGTCGCAGTTTCATATGTACTCGTATTGTCGAAGTTGTACAGCGCAGTGAAACCACTGAAAATTGGGTTTGATGCATTTGTGCTCTCAAAAATCGTGACTTGCTCACCAGACGAAGAAAGCGAAAGCTGTTGATACGAACCGGTTACAGGTGCAGCTCCAACCAAACCGCTGAGCGCCCACGCATAATCTGCGGATGATGTTCTTGACCCGATGATCGTTCCCGCAACGATTGTGTTGGTAGCGGTGAAACGCATGAGGTTTTCGTTTCCATCGCCGTCAGTTGCTGAAGCGCCTCGAAATGCGCTGCCTGTCCAACCATTGTCGGTGAAGTAAAGAGTTGTGCCTGCTGCAAGATCGACGAAGGTGACGAATGACACAGAGTCCGTTGTCACGCCCGAAGCTTGAAAACCAACGATTGCAACATCGCCAGCCATCAAAGCACCGAAGGATGAAGAAGAAAGAAGGGTGGCAGTCATTGCCGCGAGTGGTAGGGATGAATGAAATGACATAACAGGAGCTCCAACTCCTTTTTACGCCTCCCTACATTCTGAACGGATCAATCCACAACGCGTGGATCGATCAAAGTAAACATAGCCCGAGATCGTGTGAATACAAGTGAATAATTGGTGAAGATTGTGTGAAGAGATTCAAAGACATTGAGAAAAAGTTCATGATCATTCGTCCGTTGCTGGACCCATCGGATCCCAAACAAGTTTGTTGGTGTTCCAATCGCCACCTGCGAAACTTGGATCGCGACTTCCTTGGACATTTTGTGTTGCTTCTGAATTCAACATCCAGCCAACATGTCCATCCGCGAAGAGAAGGTGGCCACCATCGAAATGTCGCGAAGCGAAACGTTTCCAGTCCGCACGGTGGCGCTTCAAATCTCGTCCAAAGTGAACATCGCTTCCTGGCAACTCGCGAGGATTTGACCGCATTTCCAACATCAGGATCGTTGCGTCTGCTCGTGAAATTGAAGAGACTTTCATTGCGAGTTTCGGCGAATATTGCCCTTGACCAGAAGATGCGAGCAGTGTGTTGTTTAATTGACTGTTTGGAACATAGTTGAAATAAAACTGACGCTGAATGCCTCCAGAACCCGGCTGACCGCTGCCCCATGGTGCAAATTCCGCACTCGTTGCACCAGGATCGATAAAAATCGAATTGCTGCTGCCTGCAAATGGCACATCTGTTTGTGCGTTGTATGCATCATCAGAAATTTTAGAGTATGGAAGTTCACCAACCATTTGCGGAATCGCATTCGCCCAATATGCTTTTTGAGCAAGATTCAAAGGCATGTCATTCGCATCCTTCAATCCTTCCCATGGCAATCGATCCTTGTTGACTGTTGACCACATGATTGTGCCCACTCCCCACTGCTTCAAATTGGATTGACTCTTCGTTGCTGCAGCGCTCTTTCGAACCATGCCAATCCCAGGCATCAACAACCCAGCCAAAGTTGCGATGATTCCAATGACAACGAGAACTTCAATGAGCGTAAATGCTCGTCCTCGCTGAGTTGAAAATTGATGCTCGATCTGCATCAAGGCGACCATCC
Source organism: Singulisphaera sp. GP187 (assembly GCA_945862215.1). Lineage (GTDB taxonomy): Bacteria > Planctomycetota > Phycisphaerae > Phycisphaerales > SM1A02 > F1-60-MAGs104. Next base: position 52,633 of record CAMAXY010000007.1, read on the forward strand.
CGAAAGCAGTGCACTGAGATCCGCTCCACCGACTAAACCATCTTGGTCAATATCGCCGATTGGCCCTGTGGTACCCCATGTGGAGAGCAGTGAAGCCAAGTCCACACCATTCACAAATCCGTCATTATTGATGTCCGCTCGATTGGCGATCACCCAAACACATCCAACTTGCGGAAGCGCAGCGAATGATTGCGTGACAGTCGTCGAACCTGGGCAAGAAGTCCAAGTGTTCGCTTTTCCAAAGGTGCTAGAAGTGCTGGAATCATCATAAAAACTTGCGGCATCGATGCGACCCGATGGATTCGCTCGCAGTCTGCAAACATCATCAGCACCAACCCCACCACCAAAATAATTCGGAGAACCTTCACCCTGAAGCTCCACGATTGAAGCGAATGATTGGTCACGAACTTCAATCGCCCAGCGATCGTTCGACACGGAAAATTCTCCCGAAATATGGAGCGGCTTCGTGCTGGTCGTCTGCGTAACAAGCGTTGTATCAAACGTGTTGACATTGACCGATCGATCGCCTGAAGTTGGGTTGTATGACAAGTCCGTGTCGAATCCACCCTGCACAGCGGTGCTTTCGGTGAAGGTCAAGATCATGCCGCTGCGAAGATTCGACCAGAATGTGTTGTTCGACAGTCTGATTGTTCCAGAATCTGTCTTGTCTTGCCAACGCAAGATCCAATTGCGCATATCCAAGTTCTCCGCAATGATTACAAATTCACACCAGTTGCCTCCGTTGCCGAGCGATCGACCAAACTGTAAATCATTCGCCTGACCACCAGCAGCGTCTGCTGCTTGCGTTCCGCCGCCTAAGAATCCAGTCGCAGAGACTGCGTTGAATTCATTCAGCATGAGCGGCTTGCATGTTTGGCAAAGTTCCGCAAGCACTGGCGAGCGCAAAGCAGAAAAATCCTGATATGTCTTGCACAGAGTGACCGTATCGCTCCAGCCATTCGGTTGACCGAAAGAAGAATTGTCAGCGTCGTCGTACCGTGAATATGGCGTGATTGCCTGTGATGGACTCTCCTCAAGTCTCACAGCTTCACGACTATTTACGCCAGTTGCTCCCCATGATGGCTGGCCTTCGCCTACGAGATCGATGACGATCTGCCCTTGCGTATTGATAATTCTCGACGCCCAGTTGTCGTTTCCAACATCCATCGGATCGCTGTATGTTGGATTCGTCGGATCAATCACGTTCGCGTTGCACGTGACGAGAGCTGCGTCAAAGCAATTGGCATTGATCCACCAGTCTCCATTGCACGGATTAAATGATGTATCCGTATCAAGCCCCCCAAGCACTGTCGATGATTCTGTGATTGTCAGAATCGTTCCTGCGCGCAAATCAGACCAGATTGCTGCACCAGAAAACAAAATCTCACCTTGCGGAACAGCGCCATTTTCGTACCAAACATCGGTTCCATCTGCATCCGTCGCTGCAGCTTCAATCCACTGAATTTTCCAACCTCGAATATCTGTGTGATCCTTGACGATGACGATCTCGATCCAATCACCACCGTTGCCGAGCGAACGACCGAAGTAAACATCTTCTTCAGTCGAACAGTCTGCTCCAGCGATTCCCTCAGGTGTCGGGCACCCTGCCACTGCCGCAGTAGGATTTCCAAGCCACTTTGTGCTTCCAACTGAATTCCATTCGTTCATAATGACATCCGATGCCAATGCATTTGCAGAAGTGATAACGCAGGAAGTCACAACCAAGAGATTGACGATCATTTGATTCATATACATGGAGAGAATTGTGCTTGACAATTGTTCAGTTGACGTTCAGTTTGCATTCAGAAATTTTGCTTTCTGGTGCCTTCATTGAAACTGAACTCAATCTGAACACAACTTCTCTTTACTTCTGCCTCTATGACTTTGATTCCAATCATTTTTGCCAGCGTGTGCTCATTTTTCTCCCCACCGCTTGCTGGTACGGCCCCCTCCGACATGGCTCAGGTCAGGTTCCTTGGAGCATATTCTTCTGGACTCTTCAATCAATCTGCGTGCGAGATTTCGGCGTGGAGTCCAGATTCGAAGCGGCTCTATGTCACAAACTCGGCGCAAGGGCTCTCGATGGTCGACATTTCAGACCAAGCAAATCCCTTGCGAATTTCGATGACTCGGCAGTTTGGAATCACCAGCGTTGCAACATACGGAAATCTTGTTGCAATGTGCTGGATTCCAAAGTCGAAAGAAGTGCAGGGCGAGGTCCGATTCTTCGATTTGGCGATGAAACAAATTGGAGCAATCAAAGTGGGCTTCGGTCCCGACATGCTGACATTCACACCTGATGGCAAGACGCTACTCGTCGCCAATGAAGCGGAGCCAAGCGATGATGGCGCCGAAGATCCCGCTGGGTCAATCTCCGTCATCGATCTCTCGCATGGTGCTGAGAAAGCAACGCTGCGAAATGCAAGTTTCGATGCGTTCGAGTCACGCGCCACAGAATTGCGAGCGGCAGGTGTTCACGCACCTATTCCTGGTCGATCGTTCATCCAACAACTCGAGCCTGAATACATCGCCGTCTCTGAAGATGGCAAGAGTGCATACATCACATTGCAAGAAGCAAACGCGCTTGCGGTGCTTGACATCGCCACAGCGAAAATCACCGCTATCTTGCCGTTTGGGCTGAAGGATTTCAGCGCCGCGGGCGTGGGACTTGATGCGAGCGACAAAGAAAACCGAATAACAATTTCTCCATGGCCAATTCGTGGCATCTATCAACCCGACACTGTTGCGTGTTTTAAGTGCGATGGGCAGGAATATGTGGTGACAGCGAATGAAGGCGAATCATTCGAATATCCGTTTTATAACGAAACCCAGCGCGTTTCAAAATTGAAAAATTCGAAAGATAAAACGAAGCCTGCTCTTGATCCAACTCGATTTCCACTTTCTGCTGAAGGTGAAGACGGCCATTCGCAAAGCGATTTATTGAAGTCCGACGCAATAGGTCGACTTGAAGTCAGTGAAGCATGCGGCGATACAGATCAAGATGGAGACTATGACGATCTTGTTTGCTTCGGCGCACGATCAGTAAGTATCTGGCGAATCGTTCCAGCAACTGGCGAAGCGCAAACGCGAATTGAATTGACTTGGGATTCTGGAAGCGAAATGGAACGAACGCTTCGCGATCGCATGCCCCTTGCTTTTAATGCAGACAACCGAGAAAATTCGTCACAAGATGACCGCAGTGATGCTCGTGGTCCAGAGCCAGAAGGTGTTGCAGTGGCGATGATTTCCGATCATCGAATAATCTTTGTTGGATTGGAACGAGCTGGTGGTGTGATGATGTGGGATGCGACGAATCCAACGAAGCCAATCTTTGCTGGTTATTTCAATCGACGCGATACAAGCATTGATTTGGCTGTCGATGTGGATGGCGACAAAGTTCCAGACAAGCTTGCGGATGTTGGTGATTTGGGACCAGAAGGACTTCTCGTGATCCCCGCGAGTTCGAGCCCAACCAAACGACCAATACTTGTTGTGTGCAACGAAGTCAGTGGAACACTTTCACTGTTTGATATCACCGTGGCAGAAGTCGCGGACAAATAATCGACAACGCTTGCACACGGAGCAATTCTTACTTTGCCAGCGCTGCATCAATTGCAGCTCGCAGAGCTTTGCCACCATCTGGTGCCATCCCAACTTCCGCCAACACAATCATGCCGTCTTTTCCAATGACGAGAAGTGTTGGAATTCCAGGGACTCCATAAGACTTCGCAAGTTCATCGCCAGCGAGAAGACAGGGATATGTGAAACCTTTTGACTCCATATATTTCTTCGCAGCACCTTCGCCGCGTTCCCAGGTATTGACGCCAAATACAGCGACATCCTTGCCCTTATATTCGTCTGCAATTTTCTGAATCGTTGGCATGACTTGTTTGCATGGACCACACCAAGTCGCCCAGAAGTCCAACAAGATCACCTTGCTTTTGAGGCCTTCAAGAGAAACTTGCGCGCCATCAATTCCTGTGAGCGTGAAATCCAAAGCCTTCTCGCCAACCTTCGCTTTCAATTGTGGTTGTTCGCGTTCGCCATCAGGCGCATCCTTGGGATTCTCTCCTTTGACATAGCCCGCAGGCGGAGTGGTCGCAAACATTGATGCATCGAGAGTCGGATCGAGTTTTACATTCGAATACTGATATGACACCGCCAGATTCGCCATCTGATCTTCTCCATTCACCGCAATTTTTTGTGAAAGCCTTCGCGGAAAACTATCAGCGCGCGCGATGGACAGATTGTCAGTCATCGTCATCGTGGAAGGTTTTTCATCACCATCATCTGAAGTTCCAAGATCGATTGAACGCAATATGCGAACCATATCGCACGGTTGTCCGTCGATTGTTTCCTCGCCGATTATGTTTGCGGCAATGATCTTGGAAGGTGCGGCCTCTTCAGCATGCATTTCAAAAATCCATTGAGGTACGCCAGATCCGGCTGACTTCAGTAGTAAAGACCAGTTGGTTCCTTCTTCCATATAAGTTTTGGATGGCACGTTTGCCAGAAGTGAATGCGTTCCATCAAATGTAATCACACGCACAGGCTTCTCATTCTTGATGCTCTCGATTCGCATTCGTTTGCATGGCGATCCTTCTGTTGCTTCAAGATCCCAGATTGAACTTGTTGGCTCCATAAACTCGGCCGGAAGCATTCCCGAATCTCTTCCAGTCGCTGTCATTCGTGTGGTCAATTGAATTGCTTTTAACGCGCGTGCCACAGCAGCTGACTTTTCGTAAATCGTTATAGCGTTTTGGTCAATCGTCTGTGGCTGCGATGCTGAAGGGGTAACGGCTTTAGAATTCTCGCTTTCTCCAGCAGGAACAACTGCCGTGATCTTTGCGGCAACGACCTTCTTTGGCGTCGACGGCGCACTCTCTTGGGCGGAGGCGAAAGTTGAGAGAGCGAAACAAACAGCAAGGGTGAATTGCATGAAGTGATTGATCATTGATACAGTCTAATTTGTAATTCGACCAACCGTGAAAAACTCATTTAAAGAACTGCAGGATTTTCGTGTTGTAGGACCTGTCGGCGCAACTGGAATCATCGTTGCTTCCATGGTTGGGAGCGGAATTTTTTCGCTGACCGGCCAATTCGGCGCGAAACTTGGCACCTCTGAGAACATTCTCGCTGTTTGGATCATCGGCGGTGTGCTCGCTTTATGTGGCGGCCTCTCGCTTGCGGAACTTGGCGCGATGATTCCATGTTCTGGCGGGAGCGTCGAATTCGCACGTCGCGCATTCGGTGGCACAATTGGATATCTCGTCGCAATGGTCTCTATTTTTTGTGGCTACTTTTTATCACTTGCTGTCATCGGTTTACTACTTGGTGAATATGTCAATCAACTCCTTCCGACGCCAGTCCCGATCGGCTGGATTGCATCACTCGCCATCGTCGCAGCATTCGTTTCGCAGATCTTCGGACTTCATGCTGGATATCGTTTCAACACTGCGCTTTCATTTGTCAAATTTGGATTTGTCGCTCTCTTTGTATTTGCCGGACTTTTCTGGCCGATCAGTTCGCGCATGGCCGCGCCTGCACTCTCTGAAACTGTCACGCATCCAGGCATGATTTCTGCCGCAGTCGCAAGCGCGACTCTCACCGTCAGTTTCGCATATCTCGGGTGGGCAGCTGGCGCAGATATTGCAGGCGACATGAAGCGACCAGGCCGTAATGTTCCGCTTTCGATCATCACAGCAATCGTGCTTGTATTTGCGATTTATATCGGCGTGAACATTGTCTATCTGCGTGTCATTGATCCGGCCGCAATGCTCGATGCGGACGGAACGCCGATGCAAGCCATTGGTGGAGTCGCTGCTCGATTGCTCTTTGGCACTGCCGTCGGCAACGCAATGGCTGCAGTGATCGCACTACTCTTTTTTTCAACGATGGTTTCAGGGATTATCACTGGCGCACGCATCATCGAATCTATGGCGCATTCGCGAGAGATACCTGCATGGATAGGCGTTCGGCTTGCTAATGGTGTGCCAATGCGAGCGCTCATTGTGCTCACGGTCGCAAGCCTGGCATCGCTTGCGATTGGAAATCTCGATGACATCCTTGGATTGCTGACTGTGCTCATTAATATATTTTCTTCATTGTCAGTAGCTGCCGTGATTGTCCTTCGCAAGACAATGCCTGATGCACACCGCCCGTTTCGAGTGCCGTTCTATCCCGTGACGCCAATCATTTCTATCGTGCTTGCCGTTTGGAGTATTGCGATAAGCGTGATGGATGGCGGCTTGAATGCGATCATCGCCTCCGTCGCTGCGGTTGCCATTCTTTTATTGATCAAGCCACTGATTATGATTGGAAAATTTGGAAGTTCTCAGCGGTGAAAGTGCTGGGACTTTCACTCGACCACCAACATCTCGCCAGCAAGTCCTGGACCAAATGCGAGTCCGACCCACGGGCGAGCAATCTTGCGTTCAAACAATTCACTCAGAATGAATAGCAAAGTTGCGCTGCTCATATTCCCAAAGTTTTGAAGAACGCAGCGGCTTGCATCGCCTGATTCATGAGCGATCGCAAGCGAGGTGATTACAGCTTCGATGACTCGTGGTCCACCTGGATGAATCGCCCATCCGCAAATGTCTTCGACCTTGAGAGAGTGTTTCGCAAGTGCATTTCGCGCCCATTCTCCAACACGAGATTCGATAATTTCTGGGACACGGGCGCCGAGTGTCATTTCAAAACCATGATCTCCAATGTGCCACGCCATTTCACTTGCGCTCTCTGGCATCAAGATGCTGTGTGTTCCTGCAATGCATGGCAGCGCATCTGGATCTCCACGTGCAACGATCACTGCAGCACTGCCGTCGCTGAAAAGCGTGTTGGCGATCAACTGGTCAAGCCGAATCCCATAATGCAAATGTGCTGACGAAACTTCAGCGCAGCAAACCAGAACAATTGCGTCGGGATTGGCCAGTATCACATCGCGCGCAATCGCCAAGGCATTCACTGCCGCGTGACAACCCATGAATCCAACATTTGTTCTGCGACAGTCGGCGGAAAGTGAAAGATTTTCGATCAGCCACGCATCCAATCCAGGAGCTTCAAATCCTGTGCAGGATGCGGTGACGATGTGCGTGATTGCACGTGCGGATATTTGTGCGCGATCAATTGCTTGCAAGCATGCCTGCGTGCTCATCTGTCGTGCCGCACTTGACCATAGTTGCATGCGCTGCGAAGTAGTCGGTCCATGACCTTCAGGATCCGCTTGGAAAAACGCCGGCTTGCCCACTTCCTGCGCCGAAGCGCACCAACGACCATCAATTCCACTGCGCTCTGCGAGTCGAAGAATCACCGCGCGATCAAGCGATTTTGGCGCGACCGATGATGCCATCTCGATCCACTGAGCGCGGGTCAAACGCTGCGGAGGGTTGGCGCATCCGATGGAATGAATACATGCGTGCGTCATGGTGCGAGTTTTGTAAAAATGCGAGATGGAGCAGGAGTATCGATGTTCGAACCAAACGCACTTGCAACTCGATCTGCAAGCGATGGGAAAAATTGAGAAGTGTGCATTACACTTCGGAGCAATCGAGGGTGACGAAGAAGTTGAGCAGTGATCAAGCACCGCATACGTGACGAACGAACAATTCGGTTCGCAATACGGGGCCACTGGTTTGACGATGCGCTGGAAAGAATCATCGCACTTGCGTGGTTGCCCGCGGCACTGCCAGTTGCCAGCGCCCAACTCATTCCCTCTCCTGTGAATGGTTCGACATATCCGCTCGCATCGCCAGCGACCAAGACGTCTTCGTAAGAAAGTTGCATACGCCGGCGAGTCAAGAAAGGTGTCCCTCTCCATTGCTCCCCTGCAAATTTCGTAGTGGTGCTCACATGCGAACCAAGCCACTGTGCTGCAAGAGGTGCAACGCCACCTGCGCCGCGAATGACGCTCGGATGAGCAGCGGCGGCGATATCAATTCGTCCATTTGCCAGCCGAACTGCACCGATATAACCACCATTGTGAACGCTCATGAGAATTTGTTCGCGGCTGATATCGAGCGCGGCTCCATCAACCGTTGCGCCAAATCCCATACGACTTGATTTCGAAACTCGCCATTCAAACTTGGAGATCCCGTCAAGCGAAGTCCCCTGCAATCCATCCGCTGCGATCCGCACGCGCGAGCGAATCGTTCGCACGATTTTATCTTGACGCACGACGACCGATCCATCAACATCGAATGATGCGACAGATCCCATCAGAACTATACCGCCGTGTTCTACGACGAAGTCAAGAAGCGATTCATCAAGCTCATCACGCGCAATCGCAACGCCACCCTCACGCCGCATCTGCATGACTTGTCCCCCACATTCCAAACGCACGACAGATAATTTCTGTGCACTGTCAAGAACTGACGATGCTCCAAGCTGAGCAAGCACTTTGATTCCTGCGGGCGCCAAACAACATCCACACACTTTCTGTCGCGGATGAATGCCGCGATCGACAACAAGCACAGTGCATCCTGCACGCAGTGCTGCGATTGCTGCGGCCGATCCTGCTGGGCCGCCACCAGCGATAATCACATCGTATTCCTCTGTGATTGCACTCAGATTTGTGAGGATCCCCTTCACTTGCGAACCTCGCGCGTCGTTTCAACAGCAGTTCGCTGCCACCAGAGTCTCCACCGCGCGGGCCATACACGAGAAACTGAAGCGCCATGCAATCCAGCTTCGTGCGCCATTGCACGCGCTTCATCGAGAGTGAACGCAGCACGCACACTTGCAATTGCATCGAAATGCACAACGCGAGAACGTGTCAGCACTCGTGATCCAATCCACGCAAGCGCCAATCCCGCATTGGATCGATCAAGATCCGCGATTCCCACAGCGACATCCGCCGCGCTTGCCATCGTGCGCATTGCCGCTCGGCCAGTGTCATCATCGAGATGATGGATGAAGAGCGAACAAATCACGACATCCGCTCGCGCAGGGAGTTGTTCGCGAAGCAAGTCGACACGAAGCAGATTGACGCGCTCGCTGATTGCATGCGCATTCTGCTGAGCAACTTCAAGTGCACGAGAACTGCAATCACACAAAGTCCAATTGATATTCAATCCTTGACGACGCGCCAACTTCGCCATCGCCATCGGACCATCGCCAGAACCTGTCGCAACATCCATCACACGAAGCGGCCGACCCTGTGCGTTGACATCAACAGCAAGCCTTGCAATACTTGGCCAAAGAATGCGTGCGCTCTTCGACCATGCGTTCAAGCGTTTCAAACCTGCAAGTGCAGCATGATGTTCGCGCGGATCAAGCGCAGGATCGTCCATCAATTCTGCAACGCGAATGCGCTCAAGCGGAGTTGTTGGCGACCAGCGGATGGAACTCGTTGTGCTCGTCATGTGTTCCGCTTGGAGTGAATGCAATGCTAGGGCAACAGACTCACAGCAACGCAGGACAAGAACGCATTCGGTAAAATCAAATCCCTCGTGAATCCCAAACCAATCATCTATCTCATTGCCAATGGAGACCTTCGCGCTTCTGCAAATCAGAAATGCGAAACCGCTCAACTTGCAATGGAGGCTGCACTGATCAAAGCGATCAAGCTGGAAGGCGGGATAGTCAAGCGTGCGCATGGTTTTCGCAAAGAAGTCGGACATAGTTTTATTGATTCTCAAAAATATGGAATGGAAATCTTTCGCAAGATTCCCAGCGGCGCGCCGCTGATCGTCGCCGAGGCCGTCTGGCAATACTCGCATCACATTCTGCATGGATTAATGACCCACAAAGGACCGATCTTGACTGCAGCGAATTGGTCTGGAACTTGGCCAGGACTTGTCGGCATGCTGAATCTCAATGGATCGATGACGAAGGTGGGCATTGAATATTCATCGCTGTGGAGCGAAGACTTTCAAGATTCAACTTTTCGGGCTGGACTTCGCGCGTGGCTTCGCAAAGGAAAAGTTTCACATGCGACGAAACATGTTCGAACATATGCCAGCGTGAAACTCTCGCCATCAGCCACACGCATCGGCGAAAAATATGCTGCGGATCTTCGCAGCCGCAAGGCGATCATGGGAGTCTTCGATGAAGGTTGCATGGGAATGCATAATGCGATTATTCCAGATGAATTGCTGCAATCGACGGGTGTTTTCAAAGAGAGACTCAGTCAATCTTCGCTGTATGCCGCAATGCTGCAAGTGTCGACCGCCGATGCGAATGCCGCACTTCGTTGGTTGGAGCGCAGAGGAATGAAGTTCAACTGGGGAAAGAACGCAGAGACCGAGCTGACCAAACAACAAACGATCGACCAACTCAAGATGTACATCGCCGCGGTGCGAATTGCGGACGAGTTTGGATGCGCGACGATCGGCATTCAATATCAACAAGGACTGAAAGATCTCGCTCCCGCCTCCGATCTTGCTGAGGGACTGCTGAATAATCGAGATCGACCACCGGTTTTTCACGCGAAGTCGCGCAAGGAACTTTTCAAGGGAGAAGCGCTGCCACACTTCAACGAGGTTGACGAATGTTCGGGACTCGACGGATTGGTGACATATGAACTCTGGAAGAAGTTTGGCTGGGAACCAGAAAACACATTGCACGACCTTCGATGGGGTCGGCACTACTGCGGAAAATCTGGCGGCCGAATACTCGACGCATATGTCTGGGTCTTCCTCATCTCGGGCGCAGCACCTCCAGCACATTTCATCGGTGGATATCGCGGTACATCGAGCGAAAGACAACCGCCAATGTATTTCCGGCTTGGTGGCGGAACGGTCAAAGGAGTCTCCAAGCCAGGGTGGATCGTGTGGTCCCGTCTATATATAGAAGAGGCGCGCCTGAGATTCGACATCGGTATCGGCGAAGTCGTCGAACTCCCACAAGCCGAGACCGAAGATCGGTGGAAATTGACCACGCCACAGTGGCCCATCATGCATGTCGTTCTGCAGGGAATCGATCGTGATCAAATGATGGCGCGTCACAAAGCGAATCACATTCAAGTGGTCTATGCACCAAGCAAAGTCGACGCGCGCAAAGGTCTTGCGGTCAAGGCCGCGGCGATGCGCGCTCTTGGGATGGAAGTCTTCATCTGTGGGACACTCTAAAGATGACAACGCGCGCCGATTCGATCGCAAGTCTTCTCCAACTCGCACACAAATTAGGCAAGGACGATTTGCGCATGTCGATCCTGGGAGAGGGCAATGTCTCGATGCGCATGAGCGACGAAACATTTTTTGTCAAAGCCTCTGGATCAAATCTTGCGACACTAGATGAATCGGGAATCGCAGAATGCCGCTTCGACAAATTGCTCCCCATGATCGAGAGCAAAGGATTGACGGATGCGCAGATCGATCAGTCGCTCTTCGATGCGCGTATCAGCGCCGAAGCAAAGAAGCCTTCTGTTGAATCGCTCTTTCATGCGTGGCTGCTTGGTCTCCCTGGCGTGCAATGTGTTGGACATGTCCATGCGATTGCCGTCAATCAGATCCTCTGCTCGCCACGCGCGAAAGAATTCGCAGGCAAGCGGATTTTTCCAGACGAAGTCGTCTGCTGTGGTTGCGAATCTGTTTTCGTTCCATACACCGATCCTGGACTTGCGCTTGCGCAGGCGATTCGGACGAAGACGCTCAAATTTGTCACGCGCACCAAGCGTGAGCCACGAATCATCTTGCTAGAAAATCACGGAGTTATTGCGGTGGGATCATCTCCCGAAGGAGTGCTCGCATCGCTCTTGATGGCCGAAAAGTCGGCGCAGATATTTGTGGGAGCTGCGAATCTCGGCGGCCCAAACTTTCTGACTGCGAAACAGGTCAAGCGAATTGCTGGTCGGCCTGATGAGCATTATCGACAGAGCGTCCTGAAACTTTAAGCCTCACTCAGAAAGTCACGGAGGAATCATGTCGCGATACATCGCCATTGATCTTGGAGCGGAATCAGGACGCGTCATACTTGGCACATTACAAGGCGGCAAACTGCGCTTGAAGGAATTGCATCGATTTACCAATGGGCCAATTCGCATTGGCCGCACGTTGAGATGGGATGTTGTGCGGCTGTGGGCAGAAATCCAAATCGGACTGCACGCTGCTTCAAAAATGAAGGATATCACAGCAATTGCCTGCGATTCGTGGGGAGTCGATTACGTTCTCTTGAAAGGCAACCAACCACTGCTCGCACCGCCCTATGCGTACCGCGACGAACGAACATTTGCGTCATTCGACAAGGTCTTGAAGAAAATATCACGCAAAGAGTTGTTTGCGCAGACTGGCATTGGCTCTTATCCAATCAACACGCTCTATCAACTTTGTGATGATGTTCAACATCGATCCAAGTTGCTTCGTAAAGCAGATCGCATTTTGCTGATTGCGGATTACATCAACTGGATGTTGACTGGGAAGTCGAAAGCCGAAACAACTCTCGCGTCAACTTCACAATGTTGGAACACACGCAAGCGATCATGGGCGTGGCCGCTTCTGAAAAAATTGCGCATCCCAAAGCATCTTTTTCCAAAGACGATCGAACCTGGAACAGTCATTGGTCGATTACTTCCGCAAGTCGGCAACAACACTGGGCTCGTTGGAACCAAAGTTATTGCGACTTGTTCGCACGACACCGCGGCCGCCGTTGCAGCAATACCCGCACGAGGAAAGAACTGGGCATACCTTTCGTCTGGTACATGGTCTCTCTTGGGAGTCGAACTGCCACGACCACTTATCAACGAAGAGGTGCGCGCTGCAAATTTCACAAACGAAGCGGGCTTTGCAGGAACGACACGCTTACTGAAATGCCTGATTGGATTATGGATCTTGCAAGAATGTCGCCGCGAATGGTCGAAGGCGGATGGTGATTACTCGCGCATTGTCAAACTTGCGAGCGCTGCGGAACCGCTTCGGTCGCTTATTCATACTGGAGATAGTCGATTCGCAAAGATGGGAAACATGACAAGCAAGGTGCAGTCGTACTGCCGCGAAACAAATCAACCTGTCCCACAAACACACGGCGCAATCGCACGTTGCATTTTTGAATCACTCGCACTTTCATACCGAGTTGAACTGGATGGATTGCAGTCGCTCATAGGTCGTAAAATTTCAACGCTGCATATTGTCGGAGGTGGGTGCCAAAATGCGCTCTTGAATCAGATGGCCGCTGATGCACTCGATCGCACCGTCATCGCTGGCCCCGTCGAAGCAACTGCGGCTGGAACCATTCTTGTCCAAGCAGTCGCGACGGGAGAACTTTCGGGAATGACTGCGATGCGAAGTGTGATGCGACGCTCATTCACACTCAAGTCATTCAACCCACGTACCAGCAAAAAGAGCCTTGAATCGTGGCGCGAGGCTCTCGATCGCTTCCAAGACCTTCCGATCGTTGCCGCTGCATCGTCCACTAGTATTCGGCGCAGCAGAAAAGCAAAGACATGACTTTATTTAAACACGTACATCATCTTTGGAACGACGCAGAAGTCGCAGCCTTGGATCCTGTTGGACGCTTGATCTATCGATCAAACAAATTGGGCGCTGATCAGCGAATCACCAACACTGGTGGCGGAAATACGTCATCGAAGATTTCGCAGAAAGATCCTCTCACTGGCGAGAATGTTGCGGTTCTCTGGGTCAAGGGTTCTGGTGGCGACCTTCGCACAAGCACGAAAGAAAACTTTGCTTCGCTCTATCAAGAAAAAGTTGTTGGACTGCAGCGTATCTATTCCGCTCACGCCGACAAAGGTTTGAAGTCCCCTGCCGAAGACGAGATGGTTGCGATGTACAACCACACTACATTCAATCTCAATCCACGCGCTTCCTCGATCGACACTCCCCTGCACAGTTTTCTTCCAAGCAAACATGTTGATCACATGCATCCCAATGCGATCATTGCGATCGCTGCATCCAAGAATTGCGCAGCACTGACCAAGGAAATTTTTTTCGACGCAGGTTCGCCTTCGATGGCGTATGTGCCTTGGATGCGCCCTGGATTTGAACTTGGACTTGCAATGCAAGAAATTGCGAAGCAGCAATCACACATCAAAGCGATCATGATGGGGCAGCATGGATTTATTTCTTGGGATGATGACGACAAGGTTTGCTATGAACGAACGCTCTCGATGATCGAAACAGCGTCCGTTTTCATCGAGTCGAAGTATCAATCCAAGGGTGGCGATTCAAAGGCCTTCGGTGGAGCGAAACACAAGAGCCTTGACGAACTGCAACGGCGATCGACATTCGCTGCAATCTTGCCGTGGCTTCGCGGGAACATTTCCAAAAACAAGCGTTTCGTGGCGACCATTCAGGATGACCACGCAATTCTGCGATTCATCAACTCGCACGATGCGCACCGTCTTGCAGAACTTGGCACATCGTGCCCAGATCACTTTCTGCGAACGAAGATTAAGCCGATGTATGTCGCTTGGGATCCGCAGAGCGAAGACATCGCCACACTGCGAAAGAAAATTTCCACTGCGCTAGAAAAATATCGCAAGGATTATGCAGCGTATTACAACGCATGCAAGCGTCCGAACTCTCCTGTAATGCGCGATCCAAATCCAACGGTCGTGCTGATCCCAGGACTTGGAATGATTGCCTGGGGCAAGGACAAATCCGAATCACGAGTCACGGCGGAGTTTTACAACTGCGCAGTTGAAGTGATGCGTGGCGCCGAAGCGATTGACCAATATGTTTCGCTCCCACAGCAAGAAGCATTTGACATCGAATATTGGCTGCTTGAAGAAGCAAAATTGCAGCGGATGCCCGCGGAGAAAGAACTTGCTCGACAAGTCATTATTGTCATTGGTGCTGGATCGGGCATCGGCAAAGAAACTGCCCATCGACTTGTGAAAGAAGGCGCGCATATCGTTTGCGTCGACCTGAACGAAAACGCAGCGAAGGCAACAGCGAAAGAAATCACTGACAAACACGGACTTGGTATCGGCGTTGCAGGTTCAGGTACTTCTGGATGCGGGCCCGCAATCGGATTCGCCGCTGACATCACCAATCGCGCGTCGATTCGCACGATGCTCGATCAAGTTGCGATCGCATATGGCGGATTCGATTCGATCTGTATCACCGCTGGAGTTTTTGTTCCTCCCGATACAACAGGACATATTCCAGATGACAAATGGGCGTTCACGTTTGCGCTGAATGTGACTGGCAGCTATCTCGTTGCAGATGAAGCTGCTATCACTTGGAAAGATCAAGGGCTTGCTGGCAATCTTGTACTGACAACGAGTGCCAATGCCCTGGTCGCAAAGAAAGGATCGTTGGCGTATGACACTTCGAAAGCGGCCGCGAATCATCTTGTGCGAGAATTGGCAATGGAACTTGCGCCCCTTGTGCGGGTGAACGCAGTTGCCCCCGCAACTGTCGTACAAGGTTCGTCGATGTTTCCTCGCGAACGCGTGATCGCATCACTTGCGAAATATTCGATCGCCCATGATGCGAGCGAGTCCGATGATTCGCTCACAAACATACTTTCTAACTTTTATGCGCAGCGAACGCTGACCAAGTCCCCGATCACGCCAGCCGATCAAGCAGAAGCATATTTCTTGCTTGTCTCCAATCGCCTCAGCAAGACAACTGGTCAAGTCATCGCTGTCGACGGTGGATTGCACGAAGCATTCTTGCGGTAGAACTTTTTACGGATTCCGCGCAACGCGAAATCCATCGCCTATGTAGACGCCTTTGTAATCAGCTATCACGCCATACCGATACGAGGCGCGGGACATTTTTGCGATTCCCGCCCATGATCCTCCACGCATGACTCGGAACTTTCCTTGACTCGGTCCCATCGGATCCGTCACGCCACTCTTGCATTGCGAGTAGTAGTCGGGATGATAAAAATCGGCGCACCATTCCATCGCGTTCCCAAGCATGTCGTGAAATCCAAAGGCATTTGCGGATCTTTCTCCAACAATACCTGGACGAGATTTCGAATTCCCTTCGTATCGCGCGATGACTTCAATATCTCCGTATCGCGTTTGATGTGATCCGGCACGGCACGCATACTCCCACTCCGCCTCCGTCGGCAGTCGAAATCCAGTCGCATCAAGAAAACGTTCTGCCTCGTTGAATGAGACCCGCTGCACAGGCAGGCGCGGATCAAAGAACACGCTTGGATTCGAGTTGAGCACGAGCTCCCATTGCAACTGCGTCACTTCGAACCGTCCAAGATAAAAGGCTTTCGTGATCGTGACTTGATGAGCAGGCTTCTCAGAATTCTGCACCTCTGTATCGCTATCGCTGAGTCCCATCATGAATGTTCCAGGAGGAACGAGCAGGAGTTCAATTCCATTTTTATTGTCGCGAACTCTCCATGGCAAACCAGTCGCATTCATACGCTGAAGCAAATCTGCGTCGGTGACGATCTTGGGATCGGGATGGAAGTCAATCACTTCCGCCCATGTGAGTGGAGACGCAAGAGCTGCCGAAACTGGAACTGGATCTGGAACTGCAACTGGAATTAAAATTGGCGCAGCAGGTACTACGACTACAACTGGATCAGCAACAGCAGGCGCCGCAACTTTTTCCGCTGCATCATCTTTCGAGCAGCTGCATATTGCGCTCGTAATTAACAATACAAAAATTCTGCACTTTTTCAAATGAGCAGTGTTCATCTCCAAACGATACCCTGCGCACTATGACAAGCAATACCAAACGAATCATCTGGACTCTCGCACTCGCACTTCCTTGCGTACTTTTTGGCGTCGGGCTGCTCGGTATGGGCCTTGGAGCTGCCAAGCCAAACGCTGGCGGCCCCAAAATCGAAGGAACGTACATCCTTGAATATCGCATCATGCCCGACGGCACGAAAATCACTTCGCCTGCTGTCGTTGGAATCATGACGTATTCGGATGATTACCGAAACATGAATGTCTGTTGGACGAATGACGGCAAGCCCGCCTCAATTTCGCTCATTGCCAAATACACATTGAGCGAAAAAGAATATACGGAAGAATCTATGTTCTATGCTGCGAATATTGATGCCAAGGGAATGACATACGACACGACTGCGCTGCATGGCGCATCGCCAGTCACGATGAAGGATGGCGAACCTCAATTCAAGTTCCCAAACCATGGCGAACCAAGTGGGGCATTCACAAAAGATGGAATGATTGCGACTATGTCTGGAGCATTCACAGATCACTGGAAGAAGATCGACTGATGTGCACGACTGTGAACTGGGAATACAACTGAGAAATTCAACGGCTTCCGCACAGTGCGGAGGCCGTCTTTTTTATCACCGATGAAACACTTCCGACTCCATCGGATCCATCCAAAGCTGAATGGGCGCGAAACACGCAAAGGACATTTTGTTGGCTCATTGGATCACTCAACGATTTGCGCCAATGGATTCTTCAGAACCATCTTGTGGGTACCAATAGTTACATCTACAGGGAGTATGACCGCAGCGACCCCGCAGCAGTTCGCATATTCGAACCTGCGCAACTCCTTCCCCTCATTCCTGAACCTGCAATACAACTGACATCGCCAACGTGGATTGATTGAGGAGTAGGTCTAGCAGAATTGTGCGTGACATGTGCACGCCGGTGGTTGGCGCTCCGGAACTCGCTGTTTTTGCACCATGTAAATCATTAGTTGTAACTATCATTTTTCATGGTATAGTATCTGCATGATCGACCGCACCAACGCCACATCTCAAATTCGCGTCGCGCTTCGCCGTGCGCCGATCGTGCTGTTGCTTGGTCCTCGGCAGTGCGGAAAAACCACCCTTGCGCAGACCTTTGTAGGAAGTGGCAGCGGTGCGTACTTCGATCTCGAATCACCAGACGATCTCGCACGCATGAGTCAACCCATGACAGCACTCGCGCCACTGCGTGGCACGGTCGTCATCGACGAGGTACAGCGAATTCCAGATCTCTTCCCACTGCTTCGAGTTCTTGCAGATCGCAAACCGCTCCCTGCTCGATTTCTCGTACTCGGTAGCGCTTCACCAGAGATGTTGCGACAGTCTTCAGAGTCTCTTGCAGGTCGCGTTGAAATCGTGCAGCTCGGATCGTTGACGCTTTCCGAGTGTGGCGCAAACACTCTCGACAAACGCTGGAGCCGTGGTGGATTCCCCCGCGCATTCCTTTCACGAAGCGCCGACGACTCAACTGTATGGATGACAAACTTCATCTCAACGCTCATCGAGCGCGACCTTCCCTTTTACGATGCTCGCCTCGCATCTGGACTCGTCAGGCGAATGTGGACGATGTTCGCGCACTACCACGGGCAGACCACGAACTATTCATCGATTGCATCGAGCCTTGGAATTCCAGCGTCCACTGTTCGCCATCATCTCGACCTTTTGTCGGGACTCCTTCTGGTTCGACAGCTACAACCTTGGTTCGAGAACATCGGCAAGCGACAGGTGAAGTCGCCGCGTCTTTACTTTCGCGACACGGGCATGCTGCATTCATTGCTTGGCATTCACTCGACGAAGTCACTGCTCTCGCATCCACGTTGCGGTGCATCGTGGGAGGGACTCATCGTGGAAGAAATTCTCACCCGCGTGCCGCACAGCGATGCATACTGGTGGTCAACACAACAGGGCGCCGAGATCGACCTCGTGCTTTTTCATAAGGGAAAGCGCTTCGGCGTCGAGGTCAAACGAGCCGACGCTCCGACTGTCACACCGTCGATTCGTATCGCGAAAGAGGCACTCGGCCTCAAGCAGGTCACGATCGTGCATCCTGGCGCGAAGAGTTACCCGCTTGCAAAGGGAATCAAGGCGGTAGGGATTGACGAGCTGATCCGCACTCCGACGTGTGTCTACGAGCTTTGATGACCGCTCTCGCGATTTACCAATTGCGTTGGCGAGTTACATGCAGAAGCGCTCTCTGTGTTTTCGTAATGAACCGAGCACTCAACCGCAGCGACCCCGCAGCAGTTCGCATATTCGAACCTGCGCAACTCCTTCCCCTCATTCCTGAACCTGCATCACAAGCGACACTTCCATATTGGGTTGCGTGAGGCGAAAGTAGACTTCCCCTACCACTAACAAGTTGCATTTTCATGCCGCCACTTCTTCGAAACATCCTTGCTGTCATCGTTGGACTTGTTGTTTGCATGGCGGTCAACGGATTTCTGATTGCCCTCAGCAGTTCTGTTATTCCGTTACCTAAAGGCATCAACCCCAACAACGCCAAAAGTATCGCGGACAACATCGATCGATACGAGGTCAAACATTTCATTTTTCCATTCCTCGCACACGGACTTGGCAGTTTGATCGGCGCGTATATCGCCGCTCTCGTCGCCGCAACTCACAAGATGATCTTCGCCGTGGTGATTGGTGTAGTCCACATGATCGGCGGAATCACCATGGCTTTCTTAATTCCAGCTCCGACATGGTTCATCATCTTGGACCTTGGCGCTGCGTATCTGCCGGCAGCTTGGGTCGGCGGAAAGTTGGCTTTTCGAAGAGCGTGAGTCGCAGACAAGATGAAAAAGCCCAGGCGCAAAGTTCGTACTTTGCGCAAAAAAAAATTTTGGGCGAAATGAATCGGGGCGGCCGGATTTGAACCGACGACATCCTGCTCCCAAAGCAGGCGCTCTAGCCAAGCTGAGCTACGCCCCGTGAGGGAAGATCAGTATAGCAATCAATTCAACCTGCCGCAGAGAGTCGCAAACCAATTACTCCCGCAAGAATCAACAACAAACAAGCGATGCGCGCGACTTTCTTTGACTCCTTGAAGGCGATCATTCCAACTGCGGCAGTTCCGGCAGCGCCGATTCCAGTCCACACCGCGTACGCACTCCCAATTGGAATCACCTTGACGGCGATACTCATCAGAAAAATACTTCCACTCATCGTCACAATAAATCCTGCGATCCACTTCGCCTTGCGAAATCCATCACTGAATTTCACACACGTCGTTGCCAAAATTTCACAGCACCCTGCTGCGAACAACGCAAGCCATACACCAGTCACCATCGATCACCTACCCTTTCGTGCGTCACTCGCATGCGTCGCATCATGATCGTTCACGCCATCAACATTTGGCTCGTGCAATAATTTCAATCCCAGAACTCCTGCAACAATCGCACACAGCGACAAGACCCGCCACAACGATGTTGGTTCGTCATAAAGAATCACTCCACAAATCGCTGCGCCCGCAGCGCCGATACCTGCCCAGACTGCATATGCAGTTCCAAGTGGAATATGACGAATCGCACATGCCAACAAAATAAAACTAATGACCATCGCGACGACGACTCCGATCGACGGCCACAACTGTGTGAATCCATCTGTGTACTTCATCGCGACCGCCCACACGATTTCAAAAACTCCAGCGCACAGTAAATAAATCCACGACATCGCTTAATTATGACTTGAAGCGTTCGAGTACGCACTGCATTCTGATCATCGCTTCAGATTCACCTCGATTTACATGGCATTTTCGCGGAGCGACCGCTTCGCTGTTGACTCCAAATGCGATCAGTCGCTGGGAGCAGGTCTGACAAACGCGACTAAAAAATCCCCGTGCTTCTCGCATGGACGCTCCCACGCAAAACTCGAAAAGCGAATTTCTATCATTGAGGAAGGTGGACGATCAACCATTCGCCCGTTTTGCCAACGCCTTGATCTCGCGGAGGAATCGGTCGAGTCCACACGAAAGCCGCGTTGTGCTCGCGGAGTCCGTCGGTACTCGCGATACCAACACATGGCGTGTGGCCTTCGCCAAAATGCCGCAGACGTCGAGCCGATCGAACGCACGTGCTCCAGGATTAGAAGTCAACTTGATCTCAATCACCCATCGCTCACCTGCGCAGTCCAGAACAAGATCCGCTTCGTAGCCATCGCTCGTGCGCAGATGGGATGCGCTATAGCGAACACCGAGGGCGTTCAGTACTCCCAGCGCCTGTTCGACAACGAACGCCTCCCAACTCGCACCGATCGCCGGATGCGTGAGTAACGAGTCACCATTCTCGATGCCCAGCAGACTGTGCAAAATCCCGCTGTCCCTCCACAACAATTTCGGTGCCTTCACGAGACGCTTGCGCATGTTGCCATGAAACACTGGCAGGCGCCGCAACAGAAAAATCCCTTCGAGGTAGTCCGTGTAACTGTTGATTGTCTGATAGGAAAGCCCCATGCTCCGCCCGATTTCTGATGCATTCCACTGCTGTCCGTTCGTGTGCGCGAGCATTCGGATGAGCCTTAGGGTCGTCTGCGGCGTGCATGACAACCCAAGATTTGGGAGATCGCGCTCTGCAAGCAAACGGACATAGTTCGATCCCCACTCTGGAAAGGCACGCAGTCGTTGAATGCCGCCATCGGGAAATCCACCACACAGCCAATTGCGATCGCGCATCGGTTGCGCTGAAAGTTCACTCATGAGCAAGGGAGTGAGTTCGAGCACGGCCATTCGTCCCGCCAGCGACTCACTCACCGAAGTCATGAGTGCAGGGGCAATCGAACCGAGTAAAAGAAACCGACTATTGCGTCGCCGCTTTGCATCAATCGCCCCGCGAAGGCGCGGAAAAATCGCTGGCCACGACTGCGCTTCATCGAGAATGACCAACGATCGACCTTCACAGAGTTGATCCCAAGCCATGTCGAGACGGAGGCGGTCACGGTCCTGTTCGAGGTCGTAGTACTCCCCGCCGATCGACTTCGCCAGTGTTGTCTTGCCGCACTGGCGCGGACCCACGATGACCGCCGCAGGCCAGTGGGCGAGCGACCTTCGGAGCAGCGGCAAGGCGAGGCGCTTGATCATCCTTGCAATATACCATTTGAATTCTAATTTGCAAACATTTCATTCGCTTCTTTCAACTCTGCGTGTTCACAAATCATGCACCAGACCAGATCAGCTCACGCCGCGATCGCGAGGCCGTGGGCCGCTCGGCTTCGGCAGTTGATTGATATGCGTAAAGTGCACCAACCTTGATTCGGCGAGGTCGCCGTGCGCAATTGAGCGCAGGAACGCATAACAGACGAGCACATGAATCTTTGACTGCGTTGCCGCATAGACCCATTGCGAAAATAAGACTGCGACCTGCGGAAAGTAATTGGCGATCTCAACGTCAACATGAAGCATGCTCGAGCCAGGCTTCGCGCCAGGCTTGCGAGCAACATCGATCTCCAAGTATCCATCGCCGCCAACGCCAGGCGCTGCGACAAGCAATCCACGCTCAATCCGCCAGCGCACAATGCCTCGAACATCGTCCATCTGGTACTCCGGCTTGCGAAATGCAAGGAGCACGAATGGTCTGCAAATCAAGACGACAAAGCGCTCCTCTTCGGTGTATTCAATTTGAATCAAGCCAAGCGTGCAGCGCGTTAAAAATCGCCAGTAGGTGCGCGCGAGTCGCTCAAGGTGCATCGGGTTCCATATTTCATCAAGCTTCTGCGATTTGATCTGCATGTCGGCAGATTGAACCGACCTCACTGCGCCACGCTGATCACTTTGTGTCGAGTCCACGAGCGCGCCAATTTCAACCTTTCCAATCTTGCTCGGGCGACTGATCAACTTTGTCCCCAGCGCGATGATCCCCAGCGCCAAAATGACCAGGGCAACAATCACGAGCAGTGCTTCGAGCACTATGAGTGTCTCGTTCATGAGCTGCTCTTTTCGCTTGCTTGCATCGCCCTCTCGACGGCTTGATCAAATGACATCGGGTCATCATTCACACGGACTGATATTGGGGCGAAGAGAACCATCTTCTTTTTTAGGCCGTTGAGTATCCGCCACGCCAGCGCGTTGAACACATCAAGAAAGTGATTTGTTATAGCCATGATTTACCATGATAAATTTTTCTGTTGTTCATAAATATTATTCAAATAAAATTTCAAATCAGTGAGGATCACTTTAGGCGCCTGCTCGCTGCCTGAACTTCCATTTCTTGAACCGCATGGGCGAACCGACGAGAAGCAACGGCGTGGGGGCTTAGACCGTTTCGATGTGTTGCATATGAAACAATCTTCTTGCGAGCATTCGCGCTCATTTAGGTGTCCGCGGAATCCCAGGAGGATCGTTCGCATGGTGAAAACCGTATGTTGTTTGCGATTATTCCACTCACACCCAATGGAGGGTGCAACAGTTGCTTCTGCAAAAATCGTTTGGCATTCTTACGACCCGATTGCAAAATGCGCACTTCAAGCGATAGACTCCGCCTCCCATGAGCACGATTGGTTTCTATCTTCCTGTTGTCCTAGTCATCGCGATGGCAGCTGGCTTTGCGATTCTCAATATCGTGGTCAGTTCGCTGCTTGGGCCGAAAGTCGAAAGCGCCATCAAGGGACTTGCATACGAATCTGGAATGGATGCCATCGGCACCACCAAGAAGCGATTCAATATCCGTTTCTATGTGATGGCGATGACATTTCTAGTCTTCGACGTTGAAATCGTCTTCCTCTATCCATGGGCAGTTTCGTTCGCTCAATTGCAACCGCGCAGTCCCGAAGCTTTTCTCTTCTTCGCGCGAATTGCATTCTTCGTCGGCACGAGTGTGATCGCATACATCTATGCGTGGCGTAAGGGTGTCTTCCGCTGGGATTGATTGCGCCGCATCGGCACTGAAATTCTGGCCCACTCACGCGCCACGAGTTGTTCGCAGCGAATCGTCTCAAGAGGTTTTCCAAGTACATCAATTTATTTCTCACGTGTCTGCGCGCAAGATTTCGCGCGATCGGTCCCCATTGTGAAAATGCAGACAATTCAACCATGCCCCGCAAGAAACGAATAATGAAAACTGCTGACACGAAAATTGGGCTTTTCGCAACTCTCGCACTCTTCGCATTTGCTGCGCCGATATCAGCGCACCCGCCAGGATCGGATGATGACCATCATCATGATGCCGTCACGCAAACCTGGCATGACCTTCGTAAAGGCGTGCAATACGAAGCATCGCTGATGACTGTGCGCGCTGAAGGTGTGACGATTGAACTTGACGATGGAGCTCTCGTCAGCATTCCAATGGCGGATCTGAGTCAAGACGACCGCTCCCAAGCGGAATCGAAACTTGTTGTGGTGCGTGCGATGAATGAATACTCATTTGCACCACCAACACCAGCGGCAACGAAAGCGCCGACCGATGTTGGGCCATGGCAGGCAAGTTCTTTCGTGGCGTTCGCGCCATTTGTTCGCACGCGTTCAGATGCGCAGTGGCTCTATGTGGAATCAGATGGAATGCCGCATGCGCCAGTTGATTTCACAATGATGGTCGGTATTCGCGCGTGGCAGCAACAAGTGCCGATTCCGCAGGCATACACAGGAGCGAATGCGTGGCAGATACCGCTTCAGCCGACCCTGGCTGAAAATCCAGTCTCGGGTAAGACTGGATTACGCCGTGGCGCAATCGCACTCGCCGCAAACGGAATTCCGATTTTCAATGCGTACAACAATCGCGGCGAAGATTCATTTGCAATCGGCGAGTTGGATGAATTTGGCGGTCACTGTGGTCGAGCGGATGATTATCATTATCACGCCGCGCCGCTTGCACTTCAGAAAGTTGTTGGCGTGAAGAATCCAATCGCATTTGCGCTAGATGGATTTGCGATTTATGGATTGTTCGATGCAAAGGCAAAGCCAGGTGCAGACAACGCCTGTCCGCTTGGCGCAACCGCCCCACTCGATGAATGGAACGGACATGAATGCACTGTTCCTGCTGGTCAAGGTATCGATGGCGGAACACGTTCATATCACTACCACGCAAGCGTGACCTATCCATACATCAACGGTGGAATGCGTGGCAACGTCACAGTGAATGGCGACGAAATCACACCGCAAGCTCACGCAACACCGTTTCGTCCATCACTGCAACCGATGCGTGGTGCAAGCATCATCGGCTTTAAACAGACCGCGCCAAAGGCATGGTCGCTTTCGTATCAAGTCGCAGGAAAAACATCACGAATTGATTATTCGATTGATGAATCTGGAAAAGTGAATTTCATCTTCGTCGATTCCAATGGCAAGACGAAAGAGGAATCGTATTCACGGCAATCACGCGGCGGCGGGCAAGGTGGAGGGCAAGGTGGTGGCGGCGGTCAAGGTCGAGGCGGAAAGCGCGGCGGGCAAGGTGGCGGTGGACAACAAAGAGATGAGGTCAAGCACACGATCGCGCCGACGAAAGACGGATTTATTGTTCACTCCGCAGGAATCGGCGCAGATGGAATGCTTGCGAAGAAGTACACATGCGATGGCGAAAGCATTGCGCCGCCAATTGATTGGAGTGGACTTCCTGCCGCAACTAAGAGTGTTGCTATCGCCATGCATCACATTCCACCTGGCGGCAAAGAAGGCGGTGACGAACATGCGTACATCGTCCTCTGGGGAATTCCAGTCGACACAAAGGCGCTCGCCGAAAGTCAGCATGATGTCGGAACTTGGGGAATCAACACTGTCAATCGGCGCGCGGAATATGCGCCGCCTTGTTCGCAAGGGCCTGGCGAGAAGTCTTACATAGTCACGGTGTATGCGCTCTCTGCGCAACCAAAGCTTGCCGCTGGTCGTGCGGGATTTACTGATTTACTTGCAGCGATAAAGGACACGACACTTTCGATTGCTGAAGTGGAACTGCGATACGCACGCGATCGTGGTGGAGAAAATGGTGCGAGTGGTGATGATCCTCCGCCTCCGCCACCTGATGGACAGAATGGAAAAGGCGATGGTGGCAAGCGTGGCGGTCAAGGTGGCGGCGGTCAAGGCGGCAAACGAAAACCTCCGCAGGACGGCATGGTGAAACCCGCGATGAGCGACACCATTCATGGAAGTATTTACGCCGACAATTGGTTTGCGATGTACATCAACGGCAAGTTAGTGTCAGTGGATTCCATCGACTTCCTTCCGCACAATGTGGTCAATGTCGACATTCTTCCTGAGTATCCGATGACCATCGCTGTCCTTGCCAAAGACAACGCCGATCCAAAAACTGGATGCGAATATGGCAAACAAATTGGCGACGGCGGTTTCATTTTGAAGTTCGCCGATGGAACCGTGACCGATGCAAAGTGGAAGGCCAAGTGTTTCTTCTATGGTCCAATTGATCGCAACACAACAGAGCCAAAGGTTCGAACTGATCCGCTTCCAGAAGGATGGCAGAACCCTGGATTCGACGACAGCACATGGCCGAATGCAGTTGAATACACGCAAGAGCGAATCGATCCGAAGGAACCATTCTTCCAAAACGATTTCAAGAATGCGAAATGGATATGGACATCCGACCTTGATCTCGACAACACAGTCATCCTGCGTTGCCGAATCGATCGCGCCAGCTGGAAGCCACGTTGGAATACAAAGCCAGACCTTGATGTCAGTGGTCCTGCTCCGAAGTAGATCAAATTGATGCCGCTTTTTCAAAGCCGCTGCCTTGACTTCCACCTCTAGCTTGATTGTTTGCGGCGGCGCATTATTTTTATCAATGGTGTTCACAAGTGCGAATTCAATCTTTGCCTTGCCCACGGCGCGTGCATGCATTCGCTTCACAAACTGACCCTTTTTCTTCTTGGCGGGGGATTGGGGATGAGATACCATCACAATCTCTTCGAGGTTTGGCGTTCGGGGCGCATTTCTGAAAGGAACAATTTATGACATCAGCTCCGCATCGATACGAAATCGATTCGCACGCAAAGACACAGGTCGCGTCCGCAGTAGGGCACACTGGTACGCAGCAATTTCGCTTTCAAATCATGCGAAATCATTTTCAACGAGTGTTTTTCGCGTCGGCTCTCATGTGTGCTGTGGCGACGACAGCATCGGCACAAACGCCTGTATGTATTGGTTCCGGATGGGATCACCGTGATCCCGTGAACATCGCAGAAGCGCGCGTCTACGCCAGACTGTTCTTCGAATTTAAAGATTCCGGCGTTGTCTCTGAAGAGTTCGCGAAATTCAGATTCACTAATCCCGCGCCCACGGGCGCGATGACACCCTTCTACGGAGCAGAAGAGTTCTTCAAAGAGCTCTACGCGCACCGGCTGAATTACAAGACCAATCCTCCGAACTACTACTCCCTCCAAGATCTCCTGCAGGATGACCCCGTGGTGCAAGCTGCGTTCAGACGCTACGCAACGACGGGACAATTCGAGCCGCCGTTTGACGCCGCGCGACCGCCCTCACCGCCGCAGCGCGTTCGCATGATCGGATACGAAGGGCTCGACCCCGCAATTCGCAGACGTGACTTCGGTCGTGCGTCACAGGCCTTGGGGTATTCGTCGAAGTGGCCGACGCGTGAAGTATTCCACGCTGATTCCCTGAAGGCGTTTCCAGTTTCAGCGGGGACGCTTCAAACGACTGTCGAACCGGTGCCGATCTATCTCATCGTCAATCCCGCAGAGATAGACCTTGCGTGGAGCAATCTGGCACCAACGACCGGCGAGGCTCGCGACTTTCCACCACTCGATGGCAGTGCAGCGGGATGCATGGTCTTTCACATTGCGCCCACTCGATTCACACGCGGATTCAGTGGCCTCGAAGTTCCCTGGCCGGCCTGGGCAGACGAAGCATTCGTCGATGGCAATCCAAACCTTGCCGATCTCGCACTCGAGACGCGTCCGTGGCGCGCGCTCGCTTCGACACTCCTCGGTTCCATCAACACGGCATTTGCACTCCAAACGGTCGGTGTTGCGACTCCGGTCGCATTCAACATCTATGGTGTTTCTCCAACCGCATGGCGAACCGTCGAGCCGAAGAGCGATCTCGATCGATTGACTCGAGTTTTTCGCGGCACGTTGGTCTTTCCACTCTTTGAGAGCGTGGGTTTGTTGCGAGAGGCAGAGAACGACCCATGGAAAGACGATCGCAACGGTCCCATGAGTTCGCATGTTGAATCTCGCGGCGCAGTGTGGCAGCTGGGTGGGCGCAATTCGCTCGTGCTCGCGGCGCCACGAGTCGAGAACGAACGGTCGCCACGGCGCGAATACGTCATCGTTCCAGAGACATTCGCGCAGCTGGCCTTTCCTGTCATCAGTATCTACACCTCGACAACGTGGAAGCCTCTGGCCGAGGATTTTGAGTTTCGAATTGGCGCACCGACAACCACCGACGGACTACGCGCCGTCTGCGTCTTCATGACGTGCACCACAGAGCAGCTTCGTGAAATCGGCAAGGCAATGTCGCGCGCCAAAGAAACACAATGAACCTCTCGGGTTCGAACTGCCCTCGATGCCGCTATGCGCAAGCGGTCCCGGCGCCGACGTACACCTGTCCTGAGTGTGGACTCTTGTACGAGAGTCACGTCGAACCAAGCCTCTTGCGGTTTGGCGACCGCCGCTGGCTCAGGAAGATTCACTTTGGATGCGTCCTGATCCAACGGACGCTCTTCGTACTGCTCTGTTGCATTCTCGTCACCCTGGCAAGCGGCTTTTTGAGCCTCTTTCTTGAGCAGTGGATCGATCCTGGGCCGATTTTTCAGGTCCTTGGAGTGGTGCTCTGGGGAATGTCGATCGTGTTCATCGTGGCCGTGGGATCTCTCATGGTCGGGCTTCTCGCACTCTTCGCGGCAAACCCATACGACGAACTCCCGTGGATGTTGGTCACCCGTCGATGGATCAGCTACGCCGCCGTCCCAGCATTCGCAGTGTGGTTTCTCGCGGATCAACCGAAGTACGCCGCGATTCTGTGGTTTCCCTACTCTGAGATTGTCGGCGCGGTCGTGCTCGCGTTGAGTGCACTCGCGCTGCTCCACCTGCGAGTCGAGCTGAAGTCCCGCTGTGCGGATGGAACGAATCGCCGCGCATCGTCGCTGCGAAGTGTCGCGATCGCAGCCTTCGTGTGTGCGGCGATCTTCGTCGCGGCCGCGCTCGAGCGCAAGACTGAGACGCTCCAGATGATCTGGATCGTGTGGATCATTACTCTCGCCTTCTCAACTCGATCCCTCGAACGCGCACTGCAACGCGAACTGAAGCTGCAACCTTGACCACATCGATCCGGGGGGCATCGAGAGATCACTCAACAGTCCGCGGACTCCGCGAAGGCGAGAAACACCGCGACAATGAATAGCAATGCGATGCATCCAAGCGTGAGGAGGGCCACAAGAATTGTGGGCAGCACCGCACGCCGCTCTGGTCGTGGGCGCTCGGCGGAGAGTTCGGCCCCACACGGGGCAGCGGATGATTCGATCTGGATGCGTCCGTGGCGCGCCCATCCGATCGCTGCGAGCGACCACACAATGCAAATCGAAAGCGGCAACACCACAATTCTCCATATGTTTTCGCTGCTCCAACCCATGTCCTGCTTTAAAAAGTAAGACAGCGGGATAAGTCCAATCACTCCGAGCCAAAGCGCAATGTGCCGAAAGTTTCCCTGCAGGCGCACGCCTCTCGAGATCAATCGCGGCGGTGTTGGCCTGTTATTCATCCCGTTCGACTGTAGTTGAACGAGAGCAGTGTGCCCGAACGTTCATCTGGTCTGGCGCACAATTTATTGACACAACAATGTGGGAGATTTGAAGACAATGTCTTCCGCCTTGTGTCGCTTGCGTGCCATGAGTGACCTCCTGAATTGCGCCGAATACTAAAGTCTCGGCTGGTATGGTTTCAGAGGGAAGGTCACTGTACCGAAGTAGATCGAATTGATGCCGCTACTTCGAAGCCGCGGCCTTGACTTCCACCTCTAACTTAATTGTTTGCGACGGCGCATTATTTTTATCAATAGTGTTCACAAGTGCGAATTCAATCTTTGCCTTGCCCACGGCGCGTGCGTGCAACTGATAAATAGTTTGAATTTCTTTGCCCGCTGCAACCGTGCCCTGCGGCTGAGTCTCGAATGCTGCATCGACGAGAAGAGATGGATCATTGAGCGTGCGGCACTGCCACGCGTGTCCATCTCCCGACTTCGATGTGAGCGAGACCTTGAAGTCTTCACCCACAGTCGCGGTGCCCTCGGCAGATTTTTCCAACTTCAATGAAGATCCTTGCGCGATTGCGCCGAGGTCTTGATCTCTGTTTTTTAAAAGAACCCGCGCCAACATCACTGGAGGCGGACCATTCTTGCAACCTTGCATTGGTAGCAGTGTGCTTGTGAGGAAGAGAAATAGCACGGCGACTTTGGATAAATTGCGCATTTTTGAATTCGATTTTGAAAGGTGAGTGATGAGAATTGGAATTTGAATTTGTATTCTAGCGATGCTTGTGACTTATCCAGATAAATCCCCCGCTCAAGGAACCGATTTTTTATGCGATGCAATCAACTCGTCGGCGATGAGGGAAGATAATTCGTTGCAGCCTGCTTGATTGAGGTGTGATGGATTGGCATACAGGTTACTTTTCAATTCGTAATGCCAAATATTTGGATCGAACGAGATCACCGGCACGGGCTCTGGCAGATTCTTCAAGCGTTCCGATAGTTCTTTACGATAATCCGCGATCACGTTGACCT
This sequence comes from Singulisphaera sp. GP187, assembly GCA_945862215.1. Taxonomy (GTDB): domain Bacteria; phylum Planctomycetota; class Phycisphaerae; order Phycisphaerales; family SM1A02; genus F1-60-MAGs104. The sequence continues at coordinate 82,904 of CAMAXY010000007.1, forward strand.
TTCCACCGTCATGCAGATACCGAAACAGAAGATGTTTGCCCCAAGAAAGAACATCGCCCCAAGAAAGAACATCCGTAAAGGGTAAAGATTCAATCCCATAATCTGGCACTTCGATACAGAGGGTTTTAACGCCTCGATCTTGTGCGGCTTTGATGATTCCAAGCATGTGGTGAGCGTAAAAATCTTTGCCGATATAACTCGCGGTGTCATTCACACCTGCAACGATGACGAGATAATCAAAATCATTTTCCTCCAAGAGTTGACCACTCAAATAGTCACGATAGAGCTGTCGGCTGTTCGCTCCAGGATGGCCCATAATGACAACCTCAGCATCGAACCCCTTCGCAGCGAGAAGTTGTTGCACTGACCCATCAAGCCCGATGCATGCCGCCCAACTATCTCCGATGATTCCTATTTTTACA
>CAMAXY010000008.1 GCA_945862215.1 Singulisphaera sp. GP187
AGATCCGCTGAAATTTGTTGATTTGAAGGCGTATTCAGATCGTATTGTTCAGGCTCAGAAGCAGACGGGCGAGAATGATGGCGCCCAGACTGGAACTGGATTTATCAAAGGCCGAAAAGTTGTTATTGCGGTTATGGATTTCACTTTTCTTGCGGGATCGATGGGATCCGTTGTTGGTGAAAAAGTGACGTGCGCGATCGAGCACGCGACTGAAAATGGGTTGCCATTCATCGCCGTCTGTTGCTCCGGCGGAGCGCGCATGCAGGAGTCTGGATTTTCGCTGATGCAGATGGCAAAGACAAGTGCAGCGCTTGGCAGACTTGATGACGTTGGTGGATTATTCATCTCCGTGCTGACCGACCCAACGACTGGTGGCGTGACGGCAAGCTTTGCAATGCTCGGCGATGTGATCTTTGCAGAACCCAAAGCACTCATCGGATTCGCTGGACCTCGAGTCATCCGACAGACGATTCGCCAAGATCTTCCCGAAGGTTTTCAAACAAGTGAATTTTTGCTGGATGCGGGTTTCTTAGATCGCATCGTTCACCGTGCGAATCTTCGCAGCGAAATCAGTCGAATCATCGACTATTCGGGCAACTAGTGCGAACCATCTCGACCGTGCCAACCAATCGGTCGCCCAAGCAAGATATAGGTTTGCTTTCAACGAGGGCTCTCTGGTGTTGTGCCGCACTTTCCCCAATATGCATGGGACTCGCATTTTCCATCTCTGATTTATGTTGGCCATTGGCCTTCGTCGCACCACTTGGATGGATCGTTCTTGCATCCACACCTGTGCTTCCTCGCCAAGGATGGATCGCCGTCACCATTTGCGCATGGGTGATGTGGATGTGGTTGGAACTCTGGATGATCGATGTCACTGCGCTTGGATATCCGCTTGCGTGTGTCTATCTCTCACTTTATGCACCGCTTGGAATTTGGGTTTTTCGCCGCGCCCGCAGTGGACCAGTCGGACGAAAACTGCCGTTGGCACTGCTCGCACCGATTCTTGTTTGTGCAATCGAGTGGTTGAAAGATGTCGTCATTTTCGACGGTTATCCGTGGTACAGCATCGGTCAACCTTTGATCGAGTCGCGGATACTTTCACAGATCGCCGATTTTGGTGGGGCCGTTTCTGCATCCTTTCTCGTCGTTTGCGTCGGTGGCGCTGCGATCGATCTTCGCGCTTGGATTTATGGTGTGCGCACGAATGAACTTCGTCGTCATACGATTCTTGGTGGAGGTCTGGCATTATTTATTGTCGCATTCTCATTTGCATATGGCGCATGGAGAGTGCAAGAAACGCCGAGTGCATTGATAGAAGGTCCACGCATTCTGGCGGTGCAGACAAATCTGACAACCGACAACAAGATTGGTTGGCCGCGCGAACGTCAACAAAGCGATGTGCTGGACTTTGGTCGATTGACACTTTCGCTTGCTGATGCTCAACGCGAACAGGGAAATCGAATTGACCTTGTTGTCTGGCCAGAAACGATGTTGCCTGGATTTGGATTGGAACCCAAGACAATTGAAACTCTTGTCAGCGGGGGATTTTCTCCAGGCGATCACTTTTCATCTTTCGCCAAGATGCTTGCCAACCGTTTGGATGCACCAATGTTGATCGGAAGCCCTGCATTTCTTGGACTCCGCGCGGAGAATCAACGCTGGGAGTGGGATCATCAATTTAATAGCGCATATCTCGTTGAAGGAGAGGCGCCATACCAACGATACGACAAGGTTTTTCTGACGCCGTTTGGAGAGACCATGCCATATATCTCGAAATGGAATTGGTTGGAAGAGCAACTCTTGGCGCTCGGCGCGCGCGGAATGACATTCGACCTTGATGCATCGACAGATTTTCGCAGGATTTCTTTCGAGTGGGGAGCAAAGAATAAGAAGCGCGAAACGATGGAATGTGCGACCCCGATCTGTTTTGAAGACACGGTTCCAGGCATCGTTCGAAATCTGGTCTATGTGAGTGGCTCAAAGAAGGCTGGGATGATCGTCAATCTTTCCAATGACGGCTGGTTCGGATTCAGCGACTGGGGGCGACGTCAACACGAGTTGATTGCCCGTTGGCGCTGCATCGAAAATCGCACGCCGATGGTTCGAGTTGCGAATACTGGAATTTCTGCTGCGTTTACCAGCGAAGGAGTGGCGATTGATGGAGCAAAGATTCCAGCTCGCACGTTTGGCGGGTTTGCAGTCACAGTGCAACTTGATCGACGAGAGACATTGTTCGGACGGTGGGGCGATGTACTCTCTCCATCGATGGCATTTCTCGCATTCATCTTTGTCGCGCAAGGTTTTCGAATTCGATCATGTGAATCAGGCATTGCAAAGGCTGCTCCTTTATTGCTGATCGCTTTGTCAATTTGTGTTTCATTCATCGGTTGCGCTACAAATTCAAATTCAACTGCGCCTTCCGCTGGAACGTCCACTGGAACTTCTGCTGGAACTTCTTGGAGTTCTCGCCCTGGGCAGAACGATTCGAGCACGCCGCAAGTGGATACATCCACTTCGCAAGCAAATCAGGCGGCCGCTTCGACAATGGAGAATTCAGTTCAAGCGCAACGCCTCGATGCGCGTGCGAAAGAAAACGCGCTCCCGACTTCGGTTGTGCAGACTTCTCAGCAAGCGGCATCGGTCGTGCGTTTGGATACGAATGCCCCGCCTGAAAAACTTGCGATTGATCTCCTTCTCGAAGCGTCTGTAAGTCCTGACGCGATTTATCGTGCTCATTCGCTTGAGGGATTGGAGTCAAGAGTCGCCGTCCTCCAACCAATCGCCTGTCGCCTTCTTGCGGACCCAAATGCTGGCGTCCGTTTTTCAGCAGCTGTTGTGGTTGGAAAAAAGCGCTTATCTGAATGCACGCAAATTCTCGAACCTCTTCGTCTTGATCCAGACCCGTCGGTTCGCGCTGCGGCGCTCTACGCATTCGTTCGTTTGGGAAAGACCGTTGACCTAAGTCCTCTCAACGAACTTGTTTCAAGTTCAAATGCTGAAATTCGCTCGAATACTTTTTTCGTACTCGGTGAATTGAAAAATCCTTCTGCGATTCCGTTGGTCGAAAGTGTCGTGGGTCGACGACTTCTTGGAGTCGATCAAGCACGCGCTCGGATCGTTGATCTTCAGGCTGCAGAAGCGATGGCGAAGATGGGTGACTACCGTCAATTCGATCCGATTCGAGCCGCACTTTTCGCACCGAGCGAGCAATCGGAAGTCGTTGCGCTTGCATGCCAAATGGTCGGAGAGACGAATGACCGCGGTGCACGCGGACACTTGATAGGCCTCTGGAATGGTCGTGGTCCACTGGAAAAACCAATCGAAATTCGTCTCATCGCAGGCGCTGCCCTCGCGCGAATTGGCGAGCCAAATCTCGAGCCAATCATGCAACTTTGTCAGGTTGCTGCTAAGGATTCGGCGCCGACGATTCGGGCTCAGGCTGCCGCAACATTGGGCTGGGTCGGTGGGAAGCGTGCGCTTGATGCTCTTGCTCCGCTCCTGAGAGATCCATACGCAATGGTGCGATTGTCGGCTGCTTCTGCATATTTGCGGGCATCCCCAGACCCAAGTTCGTCAGACGTTTCTGCGGTATTCGATGCAAATGTTCGTTGACATGGCTTCGATTGGGAGGTAAAACATGAACCGTTCTGTTTCGCAGCGTCTGTTGCGCCTCAGCATCTGCAAGTTTCATTTGTTTTACATCAAACTAAACAAGGTCAATCAAGTGCATATTCTTACGAAAGTCTTTGTTGTTCTCGTTTCCCTTCTCGCAATTGCTTTGGTTCCTCTCGCTGCAGTTCAGGCAAGTAATCAATCTGTCTTACGCCAACAGATCAAAGACAAAGATGTTCAAGTGAGTGCCGCTCGAAGTGAGTTGGATACTGAACGCGCGCTTCGTGCGAAGGCGGAGAATGACACTGCGTTGCAGATCAAGGATCTTGATGCCGAGAAAAATCGCCTGCAGAGTGACTTGGCGCAGAACGGTTTGCGTGTGCGAAGTCTGGAGGCCGACATCGCTCAGTCAAAGATTCGACTTGCCAGTCTTGAGCAAACGATCGCAGTCACGATGGATGTAGATCGCGCGAAGACTGAGTTGACGAAAACGCTCAGCGGAGAATTGGACAAACAGCGAACAATGTTGACTGATTGCGAAGGGATCAGAATCGCTATCGAGCAGAAGCTAGGCAAGACGGACAGCGATCTTCGTGTTGCGCAAGAAGCGCTTGGTGATCTCAAAGAGCAAATCGCGTCCCTGTCGAGCGAGAAGGTCAAGTCCGATCAAGTCGTTCAAAGTTTCACTGCGAAATTTGGTCCGTCTGATAGTGACTCGGGTTCGTCAACTGCTGCAGCGCCAATTCCAGATAGAAATGTTTCTGCTTCAATTGTCAATGTTCGCCGAACCGATAATCAGGTCTATGCCGAGATTGATGCTGGAAGCCGAGACGGCGTGAAACTTGGTTGGACAATGACGATTGGAGACGGTTCGAGATTTATCGGAAAACTAAAAATCACCTCCGTTGATGTCAACAAGTCTGTAGGAACAGTTGAACTAGAAGATGTTGCTGCTCGAGGAGCTGTGCGCGCCGGTCAAAAAGTGACCATCCGAAAGGGGCAGTGAGTTTTCATGGCTTTCTTTGGAATTGGTAAGAAGACTCCAAAGGCTGGCAAAGAACCTGCCGCCCCAGTTGCACTAGATGATGGCGCAATGGAATTTGGCGATGCTGCGCCAATGGTTGTGACTCCTGCGAAGAAGGGTAGATTTGGATTCGGTGGCGGCAAATCAGGCGGCAAATCAGGCGGCAAGATCGCTGGCGCTCAGAAAGCTGCAAAGACAAAAGCATCCGCTGCAAAGCCAAAGTCGAAAGGCGCGAGCGGCGAACTAAATATTTACACAGGCATCTTGGCTGCAGCAGTCGTTGCGCTTGCCGCAGGATGTGTGTTTATTGCTATGGATAATCTGTCCGGAGTTTTGGGTACGAATGATGAAGGAAATCCGTTTGCGGTGATCTCTTCGCGCTGAAGAACACCGAAAAATACTTAGCCCAAGGAGGGGCTTCATATGAGTCTAGATAAAATGATGGGTTGGTTTAGCGTGGATATGGGTATCGACCTTGGTACTTGCAACACGCTTGTATGCGTTCGCGGAGAGGGAATCGTGCTGAACGAACCTTCTGTCGTTGCAGTGCGAAAAGGAACAAATCAAGTCTTGATGAACGGGACGGCCGTGGGATTCGCTGCGAAAGAGATGCTTGGTCGCACCCCTGGATCCATTCAAGCCATTCGCCCATTGAAGGATGGAGTGATCTCCGACTTCGAAATCACAGAGGCGATGTTGAAGTACTTCATCCAGAAGGTCATGGGGCGCAGCAGGATTTTCGGACCGCGCGTGGTGATCTCAATTCCATCTGGAATTACTGCAGTCGAAAAGCGAGCGGTATTGGATAGCGCAGAGCGTGCAGGCGCACGCAAAGTGTATTTGCTCGAAGAGCCTATGGCCGCAGCGATGGGTGCCAAGTTGCCTTTCGATGACGCGGTTGCCAGCATGGTCGTCGATATCGGCGGTGGAACAAGCGAAATTGCGATCCTTAGTTTGGCTGATATCGCAAAGGCTTCCAGTTTGCGAGTCGCAGGCGACGACTTTGACGAAGCGATCATCCAATATCTTGAAGAGAAGCGCGGAATTCGTGTTGGCGAGCAGACCGCTGAACAGATCAAGATTCGAATCGGCAGTGCATGGCCGCTTCAAGAAGAACTTGCAATGAAAGTTCGTGGTCGCGATGTTGCAACAGGATTGCCTCGGCAGATCGAAGTCAATTCTGTAGAGGTGCGCGATGCACTCGCAGACCCATTGAAGAAGATTGCAGATGAAGTTGTGAAGACACTTCGCGAAGCTGATCCGGAACTTGCTGCAGATCTTTGCAACCCAGAACTCGAACATAATGGAATCACTGTTGCAGGCGGCGGAGCGCTCTTGCGCGGGATTGATCAGATGCTGGCAAGCCGAACAGGGCTCACAGTAAAGATTGCTGATGATCCATTGACGTGCGTTGCCCGTGGAACGGCTGAGTACCTCGAGAATCTCGAACAGTACAAGTCGATTCTCGAGTCCAATGTCGAAGAACTTTGAGTTTGGCAGGCAAGAACTCTGGCTCGTGAGCGAGCGAGTTTGTCTGGGATTTTGTCTGGGATTTTGTCTGGGATTTTGTCTGGGATTTTCGCGCATTGGAGATAGGTTCTAGACGTGCGACGAATCCCACCAATCGCATTGGTTGTTGCATTCGTGGTGATGCTGGGACTTTTCCCGACTCGGTGGATCGCACCGCTGACGGCAGACTTGTCGTCAATTCTTTGGGTTCCATTATCACCCATCTCTCACGCGACGACTGCGATGCGCTTATGGCTTCGTCCAAGAACTGCCGCATCGACCGAGGGCGACGCGGCGATCCTTGCAGATCGAGATTATTACCGAGGCTTGTGGCACGCAGAACAAATTCTTGTTCAAGAATTGGAAAAAAAGTTAAATACCTATGAAGTGGTCTCTGGTCAAACGAAAAGCGGTGGAGCAGTCAGGCTTGCTGCTGCCAATGTGCTCTCGCGAACGCCAGGCGCTGGAGGAGTTGCGCTGAAGTTGAATGTGGGAACTCAACAGGGGATTGCCGCAGGCGACATTGCAATCATTGATGGAGATGCGATTGTTGGTCGAATCGCCCCCGAAGTTGGTGCTGTGTCTAGCACGGTGTTGTCCGTGGGAAATCGAGCGATTGGTCGGATCGATGGTTATGTCGTTCCTGTGAATCAAGAAAAATCAAAGAGGCCTCAGGTCATCGCAGTCCAGTTGCTTCCAGATGGAAAAGGAGATCTTCGAGGAGACATTGATCTCGGATCGTCTGCGCGACCTGGCGATATCGTGCGTGTAAAAGATCCTGCGTGGCCTGCAGGCGCTCAAGGGATGCGTCTTGGGGTGGTTGTGGAAATCAAACGCAAGGATGCGCAACCGCTGCGAGGAGAAGTCATCGTGCGGCCTGCAGTCGACCCCAATATGGTTGGCGAACTCGTTGTCAAACTTTCGCAGGAAACGCAACCATGAAATGGATTGTCGCAATTCCGATCTTGTTCGTCGCCTTGGTCTTGGATGTTTCTTTTATGCCCGTCTTTGAATTGGTCGGAATCACGCCACGATTGGTTGTTGTGGTCGTTGCATTCGCAGCAATGCATGTTGATGGACCAATTGTGCGCTGGTTCGCTCTGCTTGCTGGATTTCTCATGGATCTTTCGGAGCCATCGTTGTCTGGCCCGCGCGCGCCGCTTTATCTCATCGGTCCATCGACTCTGGGAATGCTTTTCGGTGTTGAAGCGGTTCTCTCCATCCGTGGCGTATTGGTTCGAAAAAATCCATTATCAGTCGGCGCCATGTCGCTTCTTTTGAGTCTGACAAGCGGACTCTTCTGGACGGCGTGGTGGGCGCTTCGTTCGTGGTACCCAGATTCTCCGCCGCCTTGGGGAGATGGATCGGCGCTTCGCGAATTAGGCACGCAATTTCTCGGATCAGTTTCAACTGGATTTTGCGGGATTCCAGTTGGTTTTCTCTTGCTTCACTTTTCGGGTGCGTGGGGATTTCCATCTGTTCTGGCTCGTGCCCGAACGCAGGGTGGACAGGCTCGGATCATTCGCTAGTAAAGTGTGCCTATGAAATCGACAGGGACAATTGTGGTGCTCTTCGATGATTGTCTGTCGCGGTTTGGACCGCTCGCAGATTTAAGGGCAACATTTGAACAGCGCTTGGGAGTTCTGACATGTGTCGAACGAACAATGCTTGTGCTCGGTCGAGTTGATGCTCTCTTTCCACCGGATTACCTTGCAGCGGTCGTGACGGAGCGGCTTCTGTCGAATAAGACATTCGTGGGAAGATTGCCGCCGCATGCACAAGAAGTTTTATTGATCAATGGCGCACTCGATTCACTCGATGATTCGGCAACTCTGGCTCTTGGAGAAGCGATCGTGACTTCGGATGGTCGTGTTGCGATGGCTCGAATGTTGGTCAAGGATGCAGAACGCTTCTTGGAACATCCAGGTGATGCCAGTCGACTTGCGCGGACTGTCGTTCGCCGACCGATCGCACGAGGGCAAATTATTCGCGCTCCGTGGGATCTTCTTGGACGATTGGAACAGAGCATTCCCGCTGACATCGCACTTATGAATCGAACAGGGGAGTTGAATGATCGAAGTGCAGCAGGAGTGATTCGGTTTGGGCATCATGCTTTGTTGATGGACCCAACTGCGCGTGTGCTTCCTGGAGCGATCATCGATACAACCGAGGGTCCAGTTTTATTGGCGCACGGAGCAACGATCCGACCTGGTGCGGTGGTCAGCGGACCAGTTGCGCTGCTGGAAAATTCGACCATCGTTGACCGCGCGCAAATCAAAGCAAGAACGGTCATTGGTCCTGATTGCAAAGTCGGTGGAGAAGTGGGTTCGACGGTGTTTTATGGTCATTCAAACAAAGCGCACGAAGGTCATTTGGGTGATGCACTCGTGGGTGAATGGGTGAATATCGGAGCAGGCACTTGCAGTTCGAATCTCCTCAACACATATGGCGAAGTCACTTCTCGTTTGGATGCTGCAGGAAGCAATGAAAAGACTGGGCGTACCTTTTATGGGGGAGTGATCGGCGATCATGCAAAGTTTGCAATCTTGGTTGCGCTGAATACGGGATCGACGATTGGCACTGGAGCGATGGTCGCCGTTGCAAGGCCACCAACATTTGTCGATCGATTCGCTTGGTTGACTCCTGAGAGGTCCCAGTCGTATCGCTTCAATCGATTTGAAACCACGTTACGCGCTGTGATGGCTCGACGAGATCGTGTTCCAGGCGAGGCATATCTCGCGCGTCTGAGCGCACTTCATGAAGCACATGCAAGCCGCGCAGGCCTAGAATGATTCGCCAATATTTTTCCTAGGCGATCCATTCACTATGACAACAGACATTCATCTCGGAGTTCTCAAGAATGGCCAGTTGCAGAATGTGGGCTTGCAAAATAATTCTTCTGATGTCATTCGTCATTCAATTGCGCATCAACTTGCGGCGGCAGTCAATGGCGAGATTCGATTCAGCCAGCACGATCGAATGCTTTATTCGACTGATGCGAGTTTGTATCAAGTAGAACCTATCGGAGTTGTGATTCCAAATACTGTTGCGGATGGAATTGAGGCAGTTCGAGTTTGCGGACGATTGGGGGTTCCTATTCTTGCGCGCGGTGGCGGAACTGCTTTAGCAGGGCAAACAGTCAACCATGCGGTGGTGGTTGATTTCAGCGCAAACTGTCGGGAAATTTTACAGATTGACCCAGTCGCCCGCCGTGTGCGCGTCGAACCAGGAGTCGTGCTTGATCAATTGAACGGGGCACTTTCGCCACACGGTTTGATGTTTGGTGCAGATGTGGCGACAGGATCGCATGCAACGCTTGGTGGAATGATCGGCAATAACTCAGCTGGTGCCAATTCGATTTTGTATGGTCGCACAGTCGAGCATCTCATTTCTCTCGATGTCGTGCTTGCTGATGGAACACGCATCCGATTCGCAGAGGGATCAAGCGAGAACGATCCGAAAGTAAAAGAACTGACTCGCCGGTTGGCAGAAATCATCCTTCCCATTGCCGACGAAATCGATCGACGTATTCCGAAGATTCTTCGACATGTCGATGGCTACAATCTTGACATTCTGCTCGCACAACTGCGAGCGTCTACGCCTGGGACTTTTGATCGAGTCAATCTCGCCCATTTGTTTTGTGGGTCGGAAGGAACTCTCGGCGTCACGGTCGAAGCTGAACTTTCACTCGTCGAACGCCCCAAGGTGCGCGGTCTAGCCATTTTAGGATTCGAAGGAGTTCCCGATGCGCTTCGCCCGCTTATGGCGATGCTTTCAACAGGTCCAAGCGCGGTGGAATTAGTCGATGACATTGTCATCGAGATGGCAAAGCAAAATGCGATCTATCGCCAAGATGTGTACGTGATGCCAACACCAAAGTCTGGCAAATTGGGCGCAGTGATGTATGTCCAATACTTTGGAAACTCTCGCGAAGAGATTGAGTCCAAGATGGATCGTCTTGCCCAATTGGTTCCAGATGCGCCGATCGTTCGGCATTTCAGCGCCGCGGGGATGGATGCTGCGTGGCGGCTTCGCAAGGCTGGAGAACCGCTGCTGCACGGGGTTCCTGGCGAGAAAAAGCCGCTCACATTTGTTGAAGACACCGCCGTCGATCCCGCTCGACTTGCAGAATTCATTGACGACTTCCGGGCGATCGTCAGTCGTCATGGAACTGTCGCTGCGTATTACGCACACGCTTCGGTTGGATGTTTGCATATTCGCCCACTGGTTGCGATCTCAAACGAGGATGGTCTTGCGACGCTTCGATCGATTGCGGTCGAAGTCGCCGATCTTGTCGTGAAGTATGGCGGTGCGTTGAGTGGTGAGCATGGTGATGGACGAGTGCGAAGTCCGCTGCTGACGCGAGTTCTTGGACCAGATATTGCGGAGGCGATCCGAGATATCAAAGCCGTTTTCGATCCTCGTTCTCTTATGAATCCAGGCAATCTTGTTCGCAACAATGATCCAACAGCAATCACTTCGCAGTTGCGTACGCGCCCAGATGATTCTCACTTTGTTCACGCTCCAGATGTTCCAACTTTTTTTCGCTATGACAAAGAAGAAGGATTTTCTCATGCGCTCGAGCAGTGCAATGGTGCGGGGCTCTGTCGCAGAATGACACCAGGTGGAACGATGTGTCCTTCATATCGCGTTCTGAAAGATGAACGACACTCGACTCGAGGTCGTGCGAATGCGCTGCGTTTGGCTGTCACTGGACAACTTGGACGTGGCGGAGCGAGCGCTTCGAACACACCCGCATGGAATGATCCTCAGACCAAAGCGACGCTTGATCTTTGTCTTTCATGCAAAGCGTGCAAGACAGAATGCCCAAGTAATGTTGATATTTCCAAACTGAAAGCAGAATTTACTGCGCAGGAATATTGGAAGCGGGGAGGTGTTCCATGGCGCATTCAATTGATGGGCAGAATTCGCACATTAAACATAATGGGAAGCGCGCTTTGGCCTGTTTCGAATTGGGCCATTCATTTTGAGCCATTTCGACTTGCGATTACAGCACTCATGAGATTTTCTCCGCGTCGATCACTTCCGCCGTTTGGTCCCTCTTTACGATCTTGGATGAGTCGTCGAGCAACTGGCAGTTTGAGAAAGAATGGCCCAGAGTCTCTCCAAGAAAGACCGACCGTTCTGCTGATGCCAGATTGTTTCAGTCAATGGTCGCAGCCCGAAGTTGGTCGTGCTGCCGTTGAAGTACTGCAAGCATTTGGCTATCGCGTCGTTCTTCCAAATGCTGGATGCTGCGGTCGCGCGGCGATTTCGAATGGGATGTTGGCAGAAGCTGCGCGTATGAGTTGCGAAACTGCGCTTGCTCTGAGCGATGCAATGAGACGCGAAGGAGCGGTCGCTCTTTTGGGCCTCGAACCTTCGTGCGTTTCTGCAATCAAGGATGATTGGTTGGACTTAAAGATGCCAATCGATCGGAAACTTCTCGTCGCGCTTGCGGCGAAGACTTTTATGATCGAAGAGTGGATTGATCGCAATTGGGATTCGCATCCGATGCGGCCTGAATTCGCAAAGACTTCCGAGGCAGTTGTTCTGCATGCGCACTGTCATCAAAAAGCATTGTGGGGAGCAGGGACATCGTATGGATTGTTGCGCCGCATTTTTGGTGAATCGGCGCAGACCCTCGCGACAGGTTGCTGCGGTATGGCTGGCGGATTTGGTTTCCAAGATGCGAACTTCGATCTTTCGATGCGTATTGCGGAGCAGGACTTATTTGCAAAACTGGATACGCATCCTGACGCAATCATTTGCGCTCCAGGTACGAGTTGCCGTCATCAAATCGCAGACGGACGCGAAAGAAATGCGCTCCATCCGATCGAATTGGTGGCACGTGCGATCGCCGACCGAGTCGATTGAATATGGCGCGTGAACGATCCTCTGGAGAAGGCGGATGTCGTAAGATGTGGCTATGAATATCCAGAATCGTGCCGAAACTGAAGCTGCTTTCCACGCTGAGACGCAAATCAACCTCGCCGAAGGAAAGGTGCTGATCGTTGACGACAACGAGCAGAATCTCGAGTTGATTCAGGCATATATGGAAAGCCTTCCATGCAAGATGATCTTGGCTCATGACGGTATCGAAGCGATGGCAAAAATAGAATCGGAACGACCCGACCTTGTATTGCTCGATGTGATGATGCCCAAGATGTCTGGGTTTGAAGTTTGTCAACGCGTGAAGGCAAACCCATCGATGCGTGAGACCATCATCATTATGGTGACTGCACTCCACGAACTCGGTGATATGGAACGCGCAGTCGAATCTGGCTGCGACGATTTCGTTTCAAAGCCTGTGAATAAAGTTGAATTGCTGACGCGCGTGCGAGGTCTGATGAGCCTGCGATTGCTGAAAAAGAAATTGGCGTCGTTCCTCGATGACAACGAACGCGAATGAGCGGTACGAACTGCAAACCACAGATCGATTTGATTTCTGAAAGTGTTGGCTTATGCCGCCGTCCGAGAAACGATGGCAGGCGTGTCGCCAATCCGTTCCCATGGAGTCGACTCTGCGCGGGGTTCGAGTGCGCTTTCCAGATGCTGCAGATAGCGATTCAGGTCATAGGCATCGAAGGTGATAAGCCACTCGCGATCCGCTCCTGGATTGAGTGCGACGATTGATTCAACAAGGTGGTCGACAGTTCCAGTTGCGCGGTCATTTGTCATAGTGACTATTCATCGGTCTTCAAAGCGCCTTTCCTGACCATAAAATGATGAAATGCCGCACGCCTCGCAGGCCTTCTGGCGCAGATCACAGGTCGAACCACGACTTCTTGTGGTCGAGGTTGCTTCGAGCCACGATCCATAGTTTCTCTGAACCGAAAGTTTTTCAATAAATGTTGGCAGTTCGCAAGGATGGAAACGGTGGCAAACTCCGTCGCCGTACACTCGGCAAGATTTACGACATCGAGTGATTTCCGTATGAGCCTCCAACCTTCTTCAACAGCGAATCGTCTGATCTGGTTGAGACGACCTGCTCGCTTAGTCGAGAGTGACGTCGCGCTGATTCCAAAATCTACGAAGGCAGACATTGATGCAGCCTGGGATCAGATGGTCGCAGAGAATCCTCGTCTGACCGATGGACCATGTTGGCATGTCATTGGCGTCGGGCGCGATGGTCACGGTGGGGCGACGATCCATGTCACGCGAACAACATATCGAATGGGCGCTGTGCGGAGTGTTGGAGTGGCAACAGGATTTGCTGGACTTGGAACAAAGGCAATCGCTCATTGGCAAGGTCGATGCTTGATTGGCAAGCGTGCGGATTCTTGTGCGACTTATCCATCGCACTGGGAATTCGCGCCAGGCGGTGCAGTCGAACCTGGCGAAGACCCGATTGAAGGCATCGAGCGAGAGTTGATGGAGGAGTGTGCGGCACGACCTCTGTTGCGACCAAAACCAGTTGCGCTTCTCTTCGATCAGAGTGCAGGCAATTGGGAGATCATTCACGATATTCAGCTCGAATCCCCGCCAGATTCTCCGCCAAATTGGGAGTATTCCAACATGCAAATGATGGATGGATTTCAGTTTCCAATGCCCGCATCACCGTGTTCAATTTTGATGATCGAAGTTGCGCGAAAACTTGTTGGGATGTGATTTCTTTATCGCAAAACGAATTCTGCGTTGTCCATTGATGTGCTCGTGATTGATGCAGCTTGCTTCTGCAGTTCGCTTGCACGCGGTCCGACCCACTGAACACGCTTGAGAGCATTCGTAACAATCTGACTCGCAGCTCTGCGAATCTGCTTGGTTTGTGTTTCATTGAATTTGCTGCGCAATCGTCCGGTGAGTTGAGCGGGGCTCAGCAAATCTTTGAATCCATTGGTTGCAGCGAGAAGCGTCGCATTCGAACCAACAATGTCAACTCCATATTCTTCCGCGCCGGGTTCTCCTTTCGGCCATGCGAATCCGCCACCGCCATACAGTCCAACTTCGTGTCCAGAGAAGACAATGAGTCGAATGCTGATGTTTGTTGCTTCAGGGTCAATAGCAGTCTTGCCGGCCAATGGGACCCAGAGCAACTCGACATGCAGAACATATCCAAAGAGTTCAGCTGAATTTCCGGTTGGGTTCTGAAGTTGTTCTTGGGTGAGATCGCTGGAAATAAAAGATGTATTTGCAAGGTCGAGGGAATATGTGGCATCCCCATTCGCGGTCGGAAAAGTTCGCGGCGTATCACCAATTGATGTGAATTCCAGTCGTTCTGGTGCGCTCACGCCGCAACCGGAGATCAACAAAAAACTCAGGAAACAAGCAAAAATGAAACAGTTCTTCATTGAGAGCGTTGTTTGGAATTGAAAAGAATGACTTCGCATGTGCGTCGTCCCCAGATGTGCGGTTATCGCCGGAACGGTGATTGCGAGGCGCCGAAATCTGCTCGATCTGCAACAGTGGGTGTTGGGTTCATGCTGAAAGAATTGATATTACCAGTGGAGCTTACGCCAATGAGCAATGGGGCTTTCATTCCAAGAGTTGATATTGGATTTCGCTCGACGATCAATCGCAACGCTGCGCGAGGTATCGAAGGCAAATTTGTTCCGAGGGCATATGAGTTCAGCGAATAAATCGCTTCGACCGCAGCTGCAGGAGATCCGAATGGAAATCCAGAGCCGAAGAAAATCTTGTCCAGCACCCCAGCTTCATGAGCCTGCAAGAGCGATGTGTAGAGACGCCAAGATTGCGAAGCGATTGCGCTGGTGTCTGCATAGATACCAGGGTGCTTTGACAACAATGCAATTGTCTCGTCAATCCAAGGCGACCCAATTTCAGAAAGAACGATCTTGAGCGTGGGGAATGATCGCGCCACTTCATCCCAAGGCGCTGGTCGGTCGTATTCCAAGATCATCGCAGGGGTGAAAATTCCAGGACGTGCGACAAAGATCGGCAAATTTTCGTTTGCGCATCGATCATAAAAACGCATCGCGGTGGAGTGAGTCGGATGAAAGCCTTGGGCAGATGGCGAAATGTTGACGCCAACAAGACCTAAAACTTTTGCATGATCAAGATCATCCGACCATGATGGGGACATCGGATCGATCCCAGCAATCCCTGCCAAACGATGCGGCTGCCGCCCTACGAGGTCGGCGACGAATTCGTGGGGGATGACGGCGGAAAGTGCCTGAGACTTGAACCCGTGGACGAGTGCGCATCCGATGCAGTCAATTGCTCGAGTATGTGCGCCGATAGTCCCGTCGAGCCCGCCCGGTCGTCGAGCGCTGCTGCGAATCCCTTCAGCCAACTCGAATCCGAGTTGTTCGGGGGAATGCCAAGCTCTTGTGAGGACGTCGAAAATCATGGTCTGTTCAGAGTATAACGAGTTTTGCTCATTTTGCGATCTGTCCGATGGAAATCACACACGTACCCATCGTCAATTCTTGCTGAGATACTTTGAAGAAACCAACGGAAATCAGTTGGTCAGAAAGTTGCTTTGGATCAAGAAAAGTCTCGACTGAGCGAGGGAGATATCGATATGCACCTGATCCGTCGCGAGCGAGAATGGTCGCTGTCCAAGGCATGATGTGATTGGTGTATAGATTCTGAAAAAAGCGCACAAATGCATTTCGTGGCTGAGAGAATTCCAAAATGACAAGTCGGCCACCAGGCTTCAGAACACGCCGAAATTCTCGAATTGCTTTTAAAGGATCTGCAACGTTTCGAATTCCAAATGCTATTGAAACTATGTCAAATGATTGATCCGGATATGGCAATAACTGCGCATCTCCATCGACATATTGAATTTCTGCAATGCGTCCGCCGATTCGGGTGGCTTTGCTGCGTGCATAGTCCAACATTGCCGGCGTGTAGTCGAGCCCGATGACCTTGCCCGCGCCTGCCAAGACGAAAGCTTGCGCTAGATCTCCTGTGCCGCACGCGACATCAAGCACGGATGCTCCGCGAACTGGGGCAGCAAGACGAACCGCTCTCCTTCGCCACGACTGATCAAGCCAGAAAGAATGCACGCGATTATTGATGTCGTACGCGTGAGCGATCGCAGTGAACATTTCTCGAACACGTTCAGCCTTGTCAATTCTCCCATGAGGATTTCCTTTGAGAGCATTTGCATCCCATCCAGCAGCTTTCGTATCTGGCAAGCTTGACGAAGATTTTTCGTCATGTTCTGTGTCGGGTTGGATTTCACTCTGAGGGGCCATTTCATGATCCTAGCCTCAGTTTGTGTGCCTGATAAATGATCTTAAAGGAGCGGATAACGCTTTTGAAGGCTCATTTTTGTCCAACACTTGCTTTTGCACAAGAGCGGACGATGAGATGTGCATGACAAACGCAACAAAGAACGTGCAGATGAATATGGAAATTGCTCTTGAGAGACTTCTTCAACTTTGTGTTTCAGGAGACAGAGTTGCAACAAGAACATTCATAGAACAAGCTCAATTGCACGGATACTCTTCGATGCAACTCTCCAATGGATTGTATTGGCCGACCATGCAGACGATCTTTCGAATGTGGCGCCAAGACCAAATGACAATGCTTGCGTATCAATATTCAACGAGAATTCTGCGGATGTTGGTTGATCAAGCTCAGGCTGGATATGAACAAGCACCACGCAATGGTCGAACAATTCTCTGTATGTGCGGAGGGAATGAGTCCGAAGATCTCGCGGGACAATTGTGCAGTGATCTTCTTGAAGCGAGTGGTTATGAAATTTTCTTTGCTGCTGGGGGCGTGGCGAATGACGAACTCTTGTCCGAAATTGGGCAACGTCGACCAGATGCAGTTGTGGTCTTTGCCGCATCCGCTTCCGACGCACCAAAGATTCGAGGGTTGATTGATACCCTTCGCAGCAGACAATCGAATCCAGGGATGCCGATCATTTGCGGAGGTGGGGTCTTTGCCAGAGCGCCTGGGCTTGCCGAAGAAATGGGCGCAGATGCGACGGCCGATGATCCATTCGCGGTCGAACGAATAATTCATGGCGCACTCGCGTCACCTCAGATAAGAGCAGCGTCAGTCGCAGTGCCAACCATTTCGCTTCGACGCCGTGCCGCCGTAGCATGATGAAAGTGAAGTCAGCTCCTCCAGATTCGATCCTCCTGCGTGCTCGTCGGCATAGGATTTGTGCTGAATTTGAGAAGAATCTGCAGGATCGTTGTGGATGGCAAGCGGGGGGAGGGCTTCTGATTGGATTGAGTGGCGGAGCAGATTCCACAGCGCTCTTGTTACTTGCTGCGGTTCTTGCGCAGCGCGACAAAAAAACTTTCCTAATCAATGCGGTTTATGTGCATCATCACTTGCGAGCCGAGGCGGATGGTGAAGTAACGCACTGCGCAAATTTATGTGAGCAGTTGGGGATTGCATTTTCTGCGGTTGATGTTCATCCGACGCGTGGGAGAACTGGCCTTGCTGCCGATGCGCGTCGGTTGCGTCATGCGGCACTTGCAGATTGCGCGGTGAAGACCAATTCCAAATGGATCCTGTTGGCGCATCACATCGACGATGTGCTCGAAACGCTTTTGATGCGAATTGGTCGAGGCGCTGGAAACCGCGGACTGACGACTATTCCTTGGGTGCGGCGATCTACTCCAAAGAGTTCAATCCAAGTTGCACGTCCGCTTCTTTCGATCAGTCGCGCACAGATCGAAGAGTTCTGCAGACACTGCGAAGTTCCATGGTGCGATGACGCAAGCAATTCAAATATCAAGACTGCGCGTGGACTATTGCGGGATCAGATTGTGCCGACACTGCGTGAGCGCTGGCCGGGTATTGCACAGCATGCTCTGCACGCATCGGAGTCTGCTCGCAGTGGCGAATGGGCACTGAAACAAATTGCGTTGATGGAAGGGTGGACGAATTCAGAAATCCCCAGAAAACTCATGAAATCTCGGGGGCCAGAGCTTTCGGCAGCTCTCTTGGCAAGCGCTGTGCGGCAGCGGTCAATTTTAATTTCATTGCGAATGATTCGGCAAGTTGTGGAGGCAGCATGCGATCGAACTGTGCGTCCGCGAATCTTTCACGAAGAGGGTGTCACGATTTCGCTCAATGCGCGTATGTTGAGAATTTCACAGGCGACTGCCTGAAACAAAACGGTCATTGCCCAGATGCTGGTGAAGTCGCTGAAACGGTCGGCTCGCCTAAGCAGGTTTTCCAGTCGCTGTCGGTTGCACAAGTGACACGTCCTTCTTCAACCACGAGTACCGTCGGCGGCTTCAAAATATAGAGTTTGCCTTCAGGCAATTTGAGTCGCTGGCATCCTTCGCAAGGGACTGGTCCAAGATCGTCGCCAATCAAAGCGGTTGTTCCTGGAGCAGGTGGGATTTCAATGGCGATCACTTTGACATCTGGGCGTGCGACAGTGAAATACTTTTCGAAAAGTTCGCGGCAGTGACTGCATTCTGGGTTGTACAAAATGATGATGCATCGCCCTTCGAGCGTGAGTGCTGTGAGGATTGGCAGTAGTCTGGAAAGTCCAGTATCGGGCAGCGTTCGTCCTTGCCACTGCACATAATCGAGTAAGACGCTGTTTTCCCCGACCGTTTGTTGCTTTGCTGATGCGGTGATTGCAAGCGGAATTCGCACTGAAATTCCTGAACAAAGCACCCAGATTGCGAAGATTCCAGCGCCGATCCAGAATGCACTGCGAGAAGGTGCAACTTCGACTGCTTTCGATTTGTCGATGAGCAAGTACAGGCCGAGTGAGATGACAAGGCCGATGGCGGGAAAAAGGAGCGGTACAAGACCTGCGCCAGCAGGGGTTGATGCCATCACTGATGCAAGAGTCGCGACACAGAAAAATGCGTACGTCACCAATCCGATTCGTGAGAAGAACGAACCTATCTTTGGTTTTCTACCGAAGAGCACGAGTGAAGCCGCCACTGCAAACAAACAGCCGATCAGCAACTGAGCAAATAAAATGGGAGACAGACCAATTCTCAGCCCGACGTTGCTCGTCCAGAGCGGCATCCATGCAGTTCCTCCCTGCATCCAAGCGATCGCAGTGATGACCAAAAGGAGCGGAGTCAGAATTCGAATTGTGAATTGTTTCATTTAGGAAATAGGTTTAGCCGAGTCTGGGAATTTTATGGTGCAAGGCAGCGTTCAACTGCGGCATGGTCGTCAGGATTCGTCACAACTATTGTGACGATTCCGTCGACGACCTTTAACAAGATCGGGGTGGTCAAAACATAGTCCGGTCCTTTAAAAAGTGTACGCTGTTGACACTCAGAACAGGGCATTTCCAGTGAAGCAGCGGGATCAGTGTCTGGAATTGCAATTGTTAATGTAGGAGTCTTCAGCGGTCCAGAGAAATATTTTTGCAGAAGCTCGTGGCAATGTTCGCAGTCTTCTCTATAGAACATGACGAACCAAGTTCCAGTGTTGATAGATGCAGGAGGTGCTGGAGTCATCAGGCGAGCCATATCTTGCGAATCCAATCGAACTCCGACCCACTTTGCAAATTCTGGAACGTAATACGGCGCAGCTTTCTGTGGAAAGCCAGGCCAAGCAAGCGTGGGAACTGTTGCAGGAGTCGACGTGATCGTTGCTGAGGATGGCGTCGCGACAAGATTTGTTGCTGGAGTTGGTGCAGATGTTGGTGAAATTGCTCTGTCAGTGGATTCAGCTTGAGGAACATCTGTAGGCATCTCAATCTCTGCGCGGTGTGGAACAAGTATGACGACGCATAATGAAACCACGAACAGCATGGCGCCCCATGGCAATCCAGAACTCATTGACAACTCTGGAGAATTTCGGGTTCGCTTCGACAAGAGAGCAAGCACGAGAAGGGTCGCGTCGATTCCGAGCATCATGACTGGATTTGGACCGCTCGCTCCAAAGCATCCGCAAGAACCTTTCATTGCTTGTGTAAATCCACCCTTCTGGAATTCTGGCCAAATCATAGATAGCAGGATGATGCAGAAAAGAGACATCACCGCAATTGCGATCGTGCGAGCAAGCCTTGGCATGCACAACATGGAGGCGACAAGCACGAATTCACTCAAAATAATCAGCCGTGTCGCACTATCAAGCCAGGCAGTTCCAGTGAGCCAGAACAATCCATCCATGCTCTGCACAAAGGACAGGACTGGCGGCGGCAACAACTTTGGATTTCGCGCATTGAGTTTATAAATCGCACCTGCCAACAACCAAAGTGGAATCGCAAGTCGGCAGACGTAAAAGTAAAGGCGATGACGGCTCATGATCGTGTGGTTCTCTATTTCATTCGCAGGAAGTTCAGATTCTGCTCGGTAGAATTGGAGTTTGGTGCGTTTGGAATGGTCACTTCAAGCAGGTTCGAGGCTTTCACAAAGAATATGGATAATCATTTGATGAATTTCTTGGACTGCGGCGCCATCGACTCCAGAGACAACGATTGGAAGGTCACACAACGCACGAGCTTTTCCGCCATCTGCTCCCAGAAGCCCGATCGTTCCTGCGCCTCGCAATTTTGCTGCTTCAAGTGCCCGAAGAATGTTTGGACTATTTCCAGATGTCGAGAGAACGATGAGTTGATCTCCCTTTGCAGCGAGTGCTTCGACTTGACGGGAATAGATGTGATCGAATCCGAAATCGTTTCCAATGCAAGTCAATGCAGTCGTGTCAGCGCAAAGGCAAATTGATTTCAGTGGCGCACGTGATGAACGATAACGGCCGATGAGTTCTTCAGAAAGATGGAGCGCCTCTGCTGCGCTGCCGCCATTTCCACAAGTCAGGATCATGTGCCCATTTGCAAGAGCAAGTTGCACATTTTTGATGAGCGCAGTCAGTTCTTGCCGCATAGCACCAAGGTTCCCAAGCGCAACTTTCGCTTGATCAAGTCGGTGTTGGATGCAGGCTTCGGCGGTCCGTGCGGAAGATGACATGTTCGCAGTCTAGTGTGAATGCGCATCTGCATCGCGCACTCTTGAAAAGTATGAGTGATGTGCGCTTTGCCTCGCGAGATTGGCTAGGCTTCTGTCCCTTGATTGGAGTTTAACATCGCACGCCAAACTTTTCACAAGCAATCATCAATGCCAGCATCGCGATCTGCGCTTGCTGCTTGGCACTTTTCTCCAGGCGCAATCAATCGATTGCTACCACCGTGGCAGGATGTCCAAATCGAGCAGAACGAACCGCTTCGGGATGGTTCGCGGACTGTTCTTGGGCTAAAGGTTGGGCCGATGCGGATTCGATGGGTCGCTGTGCATGAACAAGTGAAACCTGGGGAACAATTTGTTGATCGATCTGTTCAGGGTCCATTCAAGCAGTGGGTTCACGAGCATTCATTCTTGGACAAGGGCGCGCTGCAGAGTGATCTGCGAGATAGTGTCGAATATCAGTTGCCGTTCTCTGCGATTTCCGACATTTTTATGGGCTGGAAAATTCGCAGTGATCTCGCGCAGATGTTCGCCTTTCGACATCAACGCACACGAGACGATCTCGCTCGTCATTCACAGTATTCCGACCGTCCGCGCAGAACGATTGCGGTGACAGGTTCCACAGGGGCAGTTGGTCGCGCACTCTGCGCGTTTCTTTCCACGGGTGGGCATCGAGTTCTTCGACTCGTCCGCGGTGGATCAACTCTTGGTCCTGACGAGGTTCGTTGGAATCCAACGGGAGAGTGGGATGCCAGCAAGCTTGAAGGAATTGATGCTGTCGTGCATCTTGCCGGCGCAAATATTGCAGAAGGAAGATGGACTGCGGCGCGCAAGAAAGTGATCTTGGAGAGTCGAGAGTTGGGCACTCGAAATTTGAGCCAGGCAATCGCAAGATTGAATCGTCCCCCATCGGTGATGATCTGCGCTTCTGGGGTTGGATTTTATGGCAACCTTCAAGAAGGTTTGGTTGATGAAAGTGCGCCAAACGGCAGTAGTTTTCTTGCTCAAGTGACGCAGGCGTGGGAGTCCGCATTGCAACCGGTCGAGTCGCGTGGAATTCGTGTTGTTCGAATGCGAATCGGGATTGTGTTGAATGCACGAACTGGAGTGCTTGGAAGTATGACACTTCCATTTCTCTTTGGAGCTGGCGGTCGTGTGGGCAGTGGCCGTCAAGGAATGAGTTGGATTCATCTCGATGATCTTGTCGCAGCGATTCAATTTGCAATCGAAGAGAAAACTATTTCAGGCGCGGTGAATACAGTCTCGCCGCGTCCAGTCGCGCAGATGGATTTCGCTCGTGCGCTTGCACGAGTGCTTCATCGTCCATGTATCGCGCCATTACCTGCACCGATCGTTCGACTGATGTTTGGAGAGATGGGCAGCGAGCTCTTGCTTTCTGGGCAATTCGTTCATCCCAAAGTTTTGCTTGACCATGGCTTTCGATTTGGATACGCCACGATTGATGAAGCGCTCAGCTTTGCATTTGGAAAAATGAAATGAAAGCAGAACCGCAATCGCGCCCAGTGATTGTTTGGTTTCGCCAAGATCTCCGTACTGATGATCATCCAGCGCTTCATGCCGCATCACAGGGTGGGCGTGTGGTTATTCCTGTTTTTATCTGGGATCCAAAGAGTGAAGGAGCATGGCCAGTCGGTGGTGCATCGAAGTGGTGGCTTCATTTTTCGCTTGCTTCTCTTGGGAAAACGCTTTCGACTTTAGGATCCCCGTTGATTCTTCGGCAGGGTGCACCAGAAAAAGTGCTCGCAGAAATTGCGAAGGCGACTGGTGCTGCTGGAGTCCACTGTTCGATGCGTTACGAACCGAGTGCCAAAGCGCAAGAAGTATTGGTCAGGAAGGAACTACTCGCAGTTGGAGTTTCATTTGCAGGGCATGCAGGAACTTTGATGCACGATCCAGCGGTGATTCGTACTGGATCGGGTGTGCCATACAAGGTTTACACGCCTTTTGCGAAGTCGTATCGCAACTCGATGAGCAGTGATCCGCCGCTCTCGTCCCCGAAAACATTGAAAGGAAGTGACGCAAAGATTCCGAGCGATTCTTTAGATGATCTGAAACTTCTACCTGCGATTGATTGGGCGACGACTATGCGCAAGTGGTGGCAACCTGGCGAAGAAGGCGCACACAAAAGATTGTCGAAGTTTACTCTTCAGGCGGCGCAGGCGTATGGCGAGAATCGCGATATCCCAGCTGAAGATGGTTCATCAAGGCTGAGCGCGCATTTGCATTGGGGCGAGATTTCGCCGCGACGTATTTGGAATGAAGTATCAAAGTCTCCTGCTGCGGCTACGGTTGGAGCGCAAAAATATCTTGCGGAGATTCTCTGGCGAGACTTTGCATATCACGTGATGTCGAATTTCCCACGCACTTCGGAGAGTCCACTTCGACCAGAGTTTGAGCGCTTTCCGTGGGAGCCCTCTGCTGAACGGTTGAAAGCGTGGAAGCGGGGTCAGACGGGATATCCAATCGTCGATGCTGGTATGCGGCAACTCTGGGCAACGGGATGGATGCATAATCGAGTTCGGATGATCGTCGCAAGTTTTTTGGTGAAGCATTTGCTGCAAGATTGGCAGGAGGGTGCGAAATGGTTTTGGGAGACGCTTGTTGATGCGGATCTTTCGAGTAATTCGCTTGGATGGCAATGGAGTGCAGGATGCGGTGCTGATGCGGCGCCATACTTTCGGATCTTCAATCCGATTTTGCAAGGCGAAAAGTTTGACTCGCAGGGGACATATGTGCGAGAATGGATTCCTGAATTAGCGAAAGTGCCTAGCGAATTCATTCATCAGCCATGGAATGCGCCGCCTTTGGTTTTGCTTCAATCGGGAGTCGAACTTGGTGGAAATTATCCTGCACCAATTGTTGATCACGTGACTGCGCGAAATCGAGCGTTGGCGGCGTTGAGTGCGTTTGGGAAGAAGTAATTGCCATTGTGAGTTTCTTGGCGAAGCCTCGGATACAGCCTCGGATACAGCCTCGGATACAGCCGCGGAATTGCATAAGAGGGCAGCCGTGAAAAGATCCCGCCGGGCTCAGACAGTCCTCGGCGACCGACACGATCTGGTTTACGAAATTTTATTGCAAGTGCAGTCGGGGGGCCTGCGGAACTCGCCCGGCAGAATTTTTCAACGGCTGGATACGCAAGTTGAAGTGCGACGGATACAGCCGCGGATTACACATATGAGGGAAGCCGTGAAAAGATCCCGCCGGGCTCAGACAGTCCTCGGCGACCGACACGATCTGGTTTACGAAATTTAATTGCAGGTGCAGTCGTCCGCCTGCGGAACTCGCCCGGCAGAATTTTTCAACGGCTGTGTACGCAAACAGATGCACGACGGAAACAGCCACAGCCACAGCCACAGCCACAGCCACAGCCGCAGTCTCAGTTGAAACAGTTATTAAAGTTGATTTCAGTTTGTATTCGAAGAGAGCATTTTTTGTTTTTGTGTCCACGAATTGAAAAATGGCAAAACCGCTGGAACCGCAGCGATTGCGAGCAGCCCCCACACGATTGCAACAGTCCATCCGCCGCCTCCCAGCAGAAATCCGCAGAGTCCAGCTGCAGGTCCAACGACATATCCAAGTCCGATGAGTGCTTCGTGCATTCCACCCGCGTCAATTCCTGCGCTTCCAACGCGCAGTGCGTAATAGAGAGCCGCATAATAGATAATTCCGTGACCCGCTCCGAAGAGCGCAAGCCCGATGACGATGAAAGGCACAGATGGAATCGTCACGACGATTGCAAAGCCGCTCGCAAGCAGAATTGATCCTGCAAGCAACGTGCTCCATCGTCCATGCCAGAAAGAAATGTGAGCCATAAGTGCAACGACGACAACACGCGTACTCAACCAGACTGCAGTCAGAGGTGTTTCACTCGTCGCATCGAGTTTCAATCGATCGAGCAGATATGGCATCAGAGGACTCAACGCGCCAACGAGCAAATATGAAGCGGGCAAAAGAATTCGCGCGCTTTTCAAATGAGAGTTGTAATCAGCTGGAGCTTCTTCCGGAGGTGCGTGGTGATGTCCGGGATGAGACGGCACAAACCAAAGACACGCCATCGAAAGCAAACTCATCGGCAGAATTGCAAAGAGTGCAAGCCGCGGATTCATCCATCCCTCAATTTGTTGCAGAGGCGCCATTAAAAAGAGCGCCAATGAAACAGAAGTCATCCAAACAATGCACCATTCTCCGATTGCTTTTCGCGTTTGCTGTGCGCTTCTCCCCGCAGCCACATACGACTCGATGATTGGCCAAAGACACGCGCCGGTGAAACTCGTGACGATCGCGATCACGATCAGCCCCACGCTGGAATTGCCGACATAAATGAGTGGTGCGACCAATACCTGTATCAGAAACAAGATCATCATCACTTTGCGTGCGTTGACATGTCGTTCAAATCTTCGAACGAGTCGACCACAATAAAGCGCCGAGAATGCATAGACAGCACCAGTGACGATATAGAGCCCGTATGTTTGGGATGCTGAATAATGAAATTCCTGAGAGGTGATGAATCCAAGCCCGTTCCAAAGCACCCCTGTTGCAAGAGAATTGAGAAAAGTTATCGCCTTAATTCCAAGGCTTCCTCGATGCGTCATTCGGTCTACGATTTGATGCCTGTCGTGAGATCCACCAGGAACCGGCGTCGTGTCTTTGGGGATCAAATCTTGCGGCATGCAATCGTGAGGCTAGCCCCGCTGTGAGTTTGGTGGGGTTAGAATTAGTTAAAAGTCTTCGTAGCTCAATTGGATAGAGCATTGCCCTCCGAAGGCAAAGGTTGTGCGTTCAAGTCGCACCGAGGACGTTCAAGATCAGCCCCAGCGTTTTCTTGATGAAGTTCTGAGTCGTTTGACGTGACCGGCCACGATTTGTTTCGTCACAAAGTAACCTCTGTGAATGCAAATCGCTGAATTCCAAACATTGATTCGATCGCGCTATGACGAGACTGATCGCGCACGGGGACCTTCCAAAACATTTGTCTGGTTCGCTGAGGAATTTGGCGAATTGGCGCACGCAATCGGCAAGCATGAACGAGGTGATGGGGATCCAGCAAATTTGCGCGAAGAATTCGCCGATTGCTTGGCGTGGATGTGCACGCTTGCAAACATTTGCGATGTTGATCTCGAACAAGCGATTCGCGAAAAATATTTGACCGACGGTGGACCGAAAGGCACAAAATGACATCAGTGTGCGGCGTGTGTGCAATCCACGAAAACGAGATGCTTGGCGAGCTTGTCGCTTGGGAAAGTGAGCGATGGATTCTTCGACATCACGCTGCTCCGGCCCCATTGGCTGGCTGGTTTCTGTTGGACACGAAGCGACATGTCGCAAGCGCCGCAGACTTTGATGATCTTGAAGAGGCAGAATTCGCTCAAGTTCTTGGTGCTGCGATGCGCGCAATTCGCAGTGCGGTTGACGTTCCTCGTGTCTATGTGATTCTGTTCGGTGAAGGCGCTCAACATGTGCATGCGCATCTCATTCCGCGCGATCCGTCGCAGTCTGGAACTGCTGCGTGGGAGATTGCCGATTGGTACAGAGCGGTTGATTCTGGAAAGCGCACCGCCGCGCCATCAGATGAAGTTGCGCGTGCAGTGCAGCGAGTTCGAGAAGAAATGCGGACGGCAGTTAAGATTTGATTGGATTGACTGCGATTGCAGCATGAGCTGCTGCAGTTCCTGCAACGAAACCACTTGCCCAAGCCCACTGAAAACTGAATCCTCCGATTCGCCCATCGACATCGAGCATTTCTCCACAAAGAAAAAGTCGCGGACATTTCAGGCTTTCAAGTCGATCGATGTTCAGTTCAGCCAAGGGCACTCCTCCAGCTGTCGTTTCTGCGGCTGTAAATCCGCGCGTTCCACTTGGGATGACTTCGCATGCAGTCAGGCTTCGTACAAGCGAATTGCGTCTTTCACGCGTCATTTGTTGCACTCCACATGCTGGATCGACGGCAGCTTGCAAACACGCTGCGCGAAGAAATCGCTCTGGAAGTCGTCCTCGAAGAAAAGCCAAAAGACTTTGTCCTTTCGTTTGCACGAGTTCCTGCTCGAGCGATTCTGATCGCACTCCAGGCATCCAATTGATTCTCAAACGCGCATTTGGATCGACATCCAAAAGATGAAGCCAGTGTCGACTGACATCGAGGACCGCTGGCCCAGTGAGACCGAAATGTGCGCAAAGCACTGCGCCGCAAACGGGAGCAATTGGCTTGCCAGCCATATCGCGGGCTGGCGTTCCATCAGCACGAATCGCCGTCAATTCTGCGGGAAGTGCAAGACCGCTGAGCGCCGTCAGCCAATGATCGCTTTGGAGAGTGAGTGGAACAAGAGCGGGGACGACGAGAGGGGTGATCGAATGTCCCAGGGATCGAGCGATTGTGAAACCGTGGCCGTCTGATCCAGATTTTGGAAGGCTCATACCACCCATACAAAGGATGACGGTGCGAGCGAGCATTTTCTCTGCACCGAATTGAATCTGGAAGCCACCATCAACTTGAACAACACTTTCAACTCGTTGAGGGTGAAGGATTTTCACTCCTGCTGAATGCGCAGCACTCACCAGCGCATCAAGCACACTTCGAGCTTTATCGGTCGTGGGAAAAAGTTTCCCAGTTTCCTCGCGCTTCAGTCCAACTCCACATTCTGTGAAAAAATCGATTGTTGATTCGACTGGGAATCGGCGCAGAATTCTTTTAATCAACTGCGGTGAGCCGCCTGAATAGTCTCGTTCATCAACTGCGTGGTGCGTGACATTGCATCTGCCGCCGCCTGCAACAAGAATCTTTGCGCCAAGTGTTCGAGCACCGTCGATGGCAACGACTTGTAGAGTCGGACTTTCGCGCGCTGCCCAAATTGCAGCGAATAGTCCAGCAGCACCTGCGCCAATGATTGCAATGTCAACGGGCGGGTGAGAGAGAGTGTCAGCGCTCGAATCGTTCACGGCTTCGCAGAAAGAGTAAAACTCTCCTCGATATCACGGAATTTCTCGCCGCTATATTTCACTCGAACTGCAGCGCCAGCTTTACCTTGCACGATGAATCGAAAAGTTTCTGTTGAAAGTCCAGTGATTCCTCCTTCGACGGCAAGTTCCTGCGGATTGAAACGAACAGGTTCGAATGTGGTGCCAAGTCGTTGTGGCATCGGGCCAGCGGAGACAACGGTTATGTTGGCTCCGTCGACTGTCAATCGATCAGGCATTCCGATGTGCTTCTTCTCTGCACGCACAGTGCGGGTTGGTATGCGGCGATCATTGGCGATTTCAATCGTAATCATCCAAAGGCCATCACTCATCTGCTTGATGAGAATGGACTGGAATCGAAGCAGTGGCATCTGCTCGGCGTGAAATGCGGTGAAGGCAAAGTTTCGGTGCGCTTCTTCTTCCAACATAAAAGGGGGCGGAATTCGGCTTGACCATTTATTCCCACCGCCGATCAAGACAGTTCCATATTCGGGATGCTGCATTTCTTTCCAGTCTGTCGTTGTCTGTCCAAAGAGCAAGCGATCGCGCCAATGAGTCATCTGTTCTGGTGAAGGATCAGATCCATTTTGCAGAATGCGCTTGTCACTCCAGAGTTCGTTGGTGAAGGTGATCACCCCAAGCGATTCTGCGAGCCAATTCACAAATCCGCCGTGAACGGTGTAAAGATCCTGATAGATCACCATTGATCGATAGAAGGGGAGCATCTCTGCACCAACATTTGCAATCGAGTCATATGTTGCTCGATCGGCTCCGACATATTCACCCTCCAGATAATTTGCGCCCGGTCCGCGCAAAATCATTCCGCCAGCATTGTGATAACTCTGGCCTGCGGCAATGTTGGGATGCTTCAAAATCCACTGTGAAATAGCCTTTGTTTCTGGGAAACAAAATGGAAAGTCTCCAGCACCGCCTTGCACATGTTCTGGCTGCCAGTCGGCGGCCCAATTTCGATTCATGTCATAACCACCTGGGCCGTCTTCGTTGACTCGGCCATCACCATCATTGTCGATTCCTTCACTCCCAGCCATGGACCACGCTCCATACTCCATCGTTCCGTCAGGACGAAGTTCTGTCGATACGCGTTCGAGAATGCGCGGATCGCGTGCATTTCGGCGATGCGAACCATGTGGATCTTTTCGCCACATCTGTCCGATGGAACCATCACCGTCAAGATCATCTGGTCCATCTTCATCGCAGACCCCATCTCGATCATCATCCGTGGGTTGCATTCCAGTTCGCGAGGAGTGCGGACTATTTTGCTGGTTGAACCAGTTCGCGCGTCCATCTGGATTGACTGCAGGAAGAAAATAGAAAGCGCATCGATCGACGAGTTCCGTCAACGCCGGAACTTTTCCGTACGCGCGGCAGAGATAGTCGACGGAATACATCACCGTTTCAGTCGCTTGGATTTCATTTCCATGAATGTTGCCATCAATCCACATCGCAGGCTTGGAAGTATCTGCGCCAGTCGCTGGATTATTGAGAATGATGACAATCAGTGGTCGATTCTGCGATGTTCTGCCGATTTCCTGAAGTGAGAGCAAATTTGGATACGCAGTCACCAAATCATTCGCCATCTTGAGCACATCTGGATAGTCATAGAAACGATTCCATGCAATCAGGACTTTGCCAGGCAATTGCTGTTGCGCTGATGCCGATGCGACTGGAATCATGATGATGAGTAGTGTTGAAAACAATCTTTTAAAATTCACGGGATGACCTCCGATGGCAGCGTGACTTTCTCGCCAGTGATCGAGGCGCGATATGTTCCGCTTGGTTTCCAAGTTGCTTCAAGAATGATTGGTTCAGATGATGATGACTCAACGAGCCACCGAAATGACTTGCGTCCACCAGCGCCAGTCAGTCCATCGATGATGGTCATTCGTTGGCCAGAGAGAATTCGATATTTTGGAGTAGAAATCCGAACAATAATTGGGAAGGGTTTGTGATTGATTCGCCCCATTTCCGTGACGGTCGGCAACCAACCATCATTCACAATCTCCGCTTCGATTTCATAGATGCCAGGTGCAGTCAATTTCGAAGTTAAATTACAAAGAGAAATCTTCGGTTGTCGCTTTGCCAGTTCGCTCAGAAATGCAGCGACCGCATCTGCGATCTTGGGGATTTCACTCGGAGGCGGATTTGATCGGAAACCAGTGAGAAATCCACCAATTTCAACTGGACCAAGAGTTGGATGATTGAAGGGTGTCCAAGGGAGAAATCCTCGACCTGCTTGATCACGGTCGCTCCACGCAAGCCATCCAGCGGCTTCTTCATCGGCAGGTTTTTCAGGAGGCGCAGGTGTTGCAGGCGCAGTGGCAACAGCTGGCGCAGCGGGATCAACTGGCGCAGCGGGAACAGGTGAAGGATCTGGTCGGCCCCAAACTTGAGTCGCAAATGTTGGAATTCCTCGATGGGCATAGAGCCAAAGTGCGAATGAGCCTGATGGATCACACTCAGTCGAACGAGCTTGGCCAGAAAGTTCGCGCCACTTGCGTCCCATTTCTTCCCAAGTTGCAGCGTCGCCAGAATCCAAAGCAATTGGAGTTTTCCCAGTGACATCGCGCGCTTTCGAATCCGGAGTCTTCACCAAATTATCCCAGCGTCCAATCACAAGTGCGCCGATGATCCGCGGATGTTCAAGCACGAACTTCACAAGTGATTGCGATTCGGGCTCACTCAATTGAAACTGGCCAGCTGAGGGATTGAATTCAGGCCAAAGATGTGGAAAGTTGCGGTCAATATCAACGCCACCTATGTCATCTTCAGCAATGAGTCCGTCGTGATCTGAGTCCAAACCTTCGGTATAAAGCGTATAAATTGCTCGTTGATCTTTCGTTGTGTCTGGAGTTCGCAGCAGTCGAGGCTCGCCTGGATCTGCGAGATGAGTTGGCGGATCATTCGCAGGTGGGTTGAGCCTGCGCATCATCGTGATTGCGCCATCAGCGTTGATGTCTTGCGCAGGATCTTCATCGATGCGTCCATCGCGATCTTCGTCGACTGGTCTGGCATTGCGATTTGCGCGACCATCTGATTTCATGAAGGTATCGAGAAACACATCAGGATTCGCGCACGGGATGACATAAAAAGTATTCTTCTTCAGGATCTCTGGCATTTCAAGAAGTTTCTTGATTGCTGCGACGGAGATTGCAACGGAACTCGGACGACTTCCATCGAGTCCGCTGACAAGAAGGATTGCGGGTTTCTTCTCTGCATCGACAATATTTTCACTGAGTGTTATCAATTCAATCGGCTGGCCAGTCCATGATTTTCCGATGGTGGCAATCGATGCTCTTGCTGGATTGTTTTGGACAATCGTGTTCACTTGCACCATCGCATCTCGCACAGAAGTGTTCTCTGCAACCGACGGGTCCGTGAAGAGTCCCAATGTAAGAATTGTGAGCGGAATCCAGAACATGTATTACATCTCCGTTGAAAGCGTTGCGTTATCCATTGTGTACAAGCCAACGAGCCACTTTTCCACAACATACGGATCGATATGAAAAACACCTTCAAGCGTTCCGACACGGACAACATGCCGCTTCGAGTTGTCGGCAGGCGTGACGAGTTTCACTTCGATTGCGTCATACGGCGAAGGCGGAACGCCGATGCAACAACCATCCCACTGATTCAGCATGACGAGACATTCACTCGATTCTGTGACAATGAGTGGAAATGCGATGAATCCAGAGATTCGGACATACGCACCATTGAGCATTGCAATGCGCTGTGGAATTTCTCTTTCGCCCAGGCGGGGGATGTATGTGTCTGAGGTGCTCATGAGCAATTCCCATGACACTTGATATGGACTTTCTTTTGTTCCTTTGCCCTGGATGACAAATTTCCCATCTGCTAAAATCTCTCCATCTTTTTCAACGAGTTTGCCTGGACGAACCTTTGCGTCTTTAATAGTTTGATCAAGCCCTTTGGTGAATGTTCCAAGAGTTGGTGATGCAGCAGATGGCTCGGCGGCGAATGGTGTTTTCGGCGCGGCAGGTGGGGGAGTGATCGTTGCGACCGTAGTTGCTGCGCTTGTCGCAGTTTCTCTCTCCGAAGTGGGCGCGACTTCTGGGGCAGAAATTAAAAAGAGAGCAGCAAGTCCAGCGGCAATTAGAATCGAGATTGTGATCCAGAATGTTCGCACGGGTAGTTTCGTAGGAATTAAAAGACTATGCGATTGGTCGCAAGTGTCGAGCAACAGGAGTGCGATAAGACTTAATTGCAGGAATGATTCCAGCCAGAGCAGCGAGCACAACTGCGCCAGCCATGACAAGCGCAGCCGAGCGAGCATCGATTGTTCCTGCGACTGTGATTCCAATGCGCTGTGCAAGAATTGTGCTTGCAATTGAACTTCCACCTAAGGCAAGAATTGCCCCCAGTATCGCGCCAATCAGGCCAATCAACGTGCTTTCTGTGATGGCAAGAGCAAAGACTCTCCACGCACTTGCTCCTAGGACGCGCAAGACTGCAACTTGTCGGCGACGAAGTTCCATCGAAGCAACCATCGCAAGCATGATGCTGATCGCACTCGAGACCAGCACCACAACCGCCATTGCAAGGAAGAGCCAGTCAATATCACCAACGATGGCCATCAATCGTCCGATCTGTTGTGCAGGTTGGGCAACTGTGATTGCCATGTCGCGGCGAAGTCGGTCGAATTGCCCAGCGATGGATGCAGATGCATCGCTGCCGGGTCGAGTTGGAAGTCGCAGAAGAATGCCTGTCACAAGTTTGTCAGCATCGGTCAAGTCTGCAGCTTCAACATGTTCATGTTCATGGGCATGATCGTGGCCTGCATGATCTTCCTCTGCCTCCGCTTCATGTTCTGCACGCGCGGCATTCTCTCGACGATCTTCTGCATGAATGATCCAAGTACTTTGCAGATTGGTAAAAAGCGCACGATCATGAGCAGATCCAGTCGGTTTCAGAATGCCAACAACCTCGTATGGATGGTCCGCATGTTGATGACCACCTTCTCTGCTCCCACCAGTTCCGTGAGAAAAGACAATTTTCTGACCGACGCTCAATCCATGTTCACTCGCAGCTTGCGATCCAGCGACGACCTGAAAATCTTCAGCAAATGCTTTCCCAGAGGCATATTGGAATGGTTGACCACTGACAGGTTCGAAGTTGCTCAAGAACTCTGTGGTTGTAGCCATGACTGGACTTCCGCGAAATGAATCGCCAAGTTGAGTTGGAATTGCCCATTGCCAAGGAAAACTATTCTTGATCTCTTCACATTTCGCCCATGCAATTGGATTCGCAGGAGCGTTGGCATAAAAAAGTCCGTTGAGAACTCCAACGAGTGGGCTTGCGTCCGCGCTCACGAGAAGATGAATATTTCCAGTTCCGCGCCGAAATGCTTGCGATGCTGCTTCACGAAGCGACATCAGCACCAAGAGCAGCGCCACTGCAATGGCAACCATTGCGACGGTGACAGAACTTGCCAAGAGTCGTACACGAAGGCTTCGCAGCACGATGATCATGTCATTCATCGGACTGCCTCCGTTGGCGCAAACTGCGAAACTTCGACAATTCTTGTGAATGCCTCGCGCAGAGAAGGATCGTGACTTGTCACGATCAGCGCAGCTCCCGCAGTTCGCGCAGCTTCTTTGATCAGATCAATTGCTGCGCGAGCGTTTGCAGGATCGAGGCTTGCAGTTGGTTCATCTGCAAGCACAACGCATGGTTCGCCTGCTACGGCACGCGCGACGGCCACACGTTGCTGTTGACCAACAGAAAGCATTTCGATTGGAGAATGTGGATCTGCGATTGCAAGTTTGCTCAGTGCAGATTCTGCGCGCGAACGCTGCTGAGAAGTCGAGTATCCCGCCAACATCAGCGCCATCATGACATTTTCAAGAGCTGTAAAACCTTGCAGCAAGTTGAAGGTCTGAAAGATCATTCCAATGTTCTTGCCACGAAATGTATCCCGCTGTGCGCCGTGAAGGCCTAAAATATTGGTCCCGCGGATTCGGATTTCGCCGGCGGAAGCATCATCGATTCCTGCAACCAAGTGAAGCAATGTCGACTTCCCAGATCCAGACGAACCTGCGAGCAGGACATGTTCTCCAGATGCAACATGAAAATATGGAATCGAAAGTTGGAAGCCTCTGCGATACGCAAAGTGCAACCCTGAAATCTCAATTCCAGAAGTGGCGGCAGACTGTTCGGAAGATGCGCTGTTCATTTTTTAAGCCTAGTTCAATTGGTCAACCAATGTCGCTCAAACCTAAAGCTGCGCCATAAAGTCCAAGAACTCGGCGGCGAAGTGCAAGGTCGCACGATTCGGTCAAGTCACCACTCGTGCCGATCCAAGCTTGCGCATCACTTTTTGCATCTGTGAGCAGTAAAAAGTCTCGCGTCAAATCTGCAACTTGAAGCGGGGGAAGTCCAGATTGACGTGCGCCGAAGAATTCGCCTGGGCCGCGCAATTTCAAGTCCATTTCCGCAATTTCAAAGCCGTCGGTGCTGTTGGCGATCGTATCGAATCGACCTTGCGCGATGTCGCTGGGAGGGTCGCCTATCAGCACGCAATATCCGGGCTTACCTCCGCGGCCGACTCGACCTCGCAACTGATGGAGTTGCGCAAGTCCAAATCGTTCTGCATGTTCGATGACCATGACAGTTGCGTTTGGAATATCAACACCAACTTCAATGATGATCGTCGCGACCAGCACGTCGATTTTCCCCGCGCGAAAGTCATCCATTACTTGATCGCACTCCGCACTCTTCATCTGTCCGTGCAGTTGGCCAATTCGACAACCGTGCAATGGTCCTTCTGCCAGACTCTTCGCATGGGAAGCAACATCCTTCAGTCCCATTTCGCTCTCTTGAATTGCAGGAACGACAACGAATGCTTGCTCACCACGTTCGATGCGTGTCTTGAGCCATGCGTACACCTCGAGCGCACGAAGAGTTGGCATGACACGAGTTGTCGGCGCAGTGCGCCCTGGCAAGAGTCCGCGCAGAGAACTGACTTCTAGATCGCCGAAGAAGGAAAGCGCGAGCGTTCGTGGAATAGGAGTCGCAGTCATGACAAGCGTGTGTGGAACTTGTTGTGGAGTTGCTCCCTTTGCCCGCAGCGCGGCGCGTTGTTCGACTCCGAAGCGATGTTGTTCGTCGATGATCGCGATTGCCAAACTCTTAAAGCGAATTTCTTCGCCAAGAAGTGCGTGCGTGCCGATGGCCATATCGAAATCTCCAGATGCAAGTCCATTGACCACAATCGCGCGATCGGCGGTGCGCAAACTGCCAGTCATTCCAGCAATTCGAACTCGACTTCCTTTGAGCATCTCTTCCACAGTCCGCAGGTGCTGTTCTGCAAGAATTTCCGTTGGTGCAAGCAGAACTGCTTGATGCCCGTGCGCAATTGCATTCAACATTGCATGAACTGCGACGGCTGTTTTTCCTGATCCAACATCGCCTTGAAGTAGACGATTCATTGGAATCGTCTTGGCAAGGTCGTCAGAAATTTCTTTGCATACTTGACGCTGTGCATCAGTCAGTACAAACGGAATTCGCGCAAGAATTTTTTGCTCAATCGCTGCCGTCAGCACAAGCGCTGGCGCACTCATCGAATACCGCACTTGCCAGCGACGCATCGCCATCGCAAGTTGCAGGCAGAGAAGTTCGTCATAAGCCAAGCGTGTTCTGCCACGTTCCGCTTCGAATGCATCTTTGGGGGCGTGAACCATTCGATACGCATCGCGCAGAGAAACAAGGCCGCGCTGAGCGATGATCTCTGGTCGAATCAGATCGACAATCGATTCGAGCGCAGGTTGCAATACAGCTGTAAGAACTTTTTCGATCCTTGCCGTCGCCAATTCTTCGGTCGCCGAATAGATCGGTCGCAATCGCCCAGCACGAACTGGCACTTGATCATCTTCGCTCACTGGTTCCCAAAGTGGATTGACCATCTCGAGATATCCGCCGCGTACTTTCGCCCGACCTTTCGCAATCCCCAATTGCCCAGGATGAATTCGCTTCATTAGCCACGGTGCGTTGAACCAAACAAGTCGAATCGTGCCGCTCTCGTCGGCGAGAATCGCTTCGATTCTTGGTCGGCGAGATGGAACATGACGCACCTTTTGGATTTCGCCGCGAACGGTGCGGGTGACCGATGCTTCAGCAAGTTCTGTTGCCTCTTTCGCCTCGGTGACTGCAGCCTCTGCAACTTCGATTTCATATCGAATTGGAAGATGATTGAGCAAATCTCCAACAGTCCGCAATCCTAAGTATGCGAAACGTGCGCCGATCTGCGATCCGACTCCAGCGAGTTGGGTGATGGGCGCATCGAGAGCAATCTTTGTGCTTGGATCTACATCTGGACTCACGCTTATACGATAGACGCATGGCTCGCAAACCCTTTGATCCTTCACTCGCTGCTGGCGGATTGTTCGACAAGCCAGCATCGCCCTTACCCGCGAAAGACCAACCGAATGCTTCGGCAGCACTGGGAGTTTCGGCCCTCTCGCTGCTCATTCGAAATGCGCTTGAAGGTGGTGTTGGGACGGTTCATGTTGTTGGTGAGATGTCCAACTTTCGGGCTGTACAAGGTCACTGGTATTTTTCTCTCAAGGACGCAGATGCTCGAATCGATTGCATGATGTTTCGGTCGGCAGCGGATCGAAGCGCTTGCAAACCGACAGATGGAATCGAGGTGATTATCACTGGGCAGGTGACTCACTATCCGCCTCAAGGTCGCACGCAAATCCAGTGTGCGAAATTGGAATTGGCTGGAGCAGGGGATCTCGATGCGCAGTTTCGGCAACTCTGCTTTGAACTTCGTGGGCTAGGATATTTTGACGATTCCGCAAAAGTCAAGATTCCAGCGATGCCAATGTGCATCGCACTCTTGACCAGCGCTGGCAGTGCAGCGGAGGCGGATTGTCTCGATGCTGCTCGTCAGACTTTTCCATCTACGAAAATTATTGCCGTCGACATTCGGGTCCAAGGGACGAATGCTGCGCAAGGAATTGCTCGTGCAATCACCGCTGTCGACACCTCTGCGAAAAGGCTTGGAATTGAAGTCATTTTACTCGTTCGAGGAGGTGGAAGTCGCGAAGATCTGTGGGCATTCAACGAGCGTGTCGTTGCCGAAGCGATTCGTCGCTGCGTGACTCCTATCGTGACGGGGATCGGGCACGAAAGCGATACCACGATTGCAGATCTCGTCTCTGATTTTCGCGCGGCAACGCCATCGCGGGCAGTCACTGAAGTTCTACCCAAGCGCGAAATTCTACACGAACAACTTTCTGCACTGACTCGACGACTCTCGCGTGCTATGACCACGCATTTCGAGCGCGCTCGTGGTCGTGTCGAACTTGCAGCACGTTCGCGTGGCCTGGTTGATCCTCTCATTGGATTGTCAATTCATCACAATCGTTTGATGCGAAGCGCGACGGGACTTGTTCACGCCATGCGACAGAGATCAAATCGCCGAGAG
The DNA here is from genome assembly GCA_945862215.1 of Singulisphaera sp. GP187. Classification (GTDB taxonomy): domain Bacteria; phylum Planctomycetota; class Phycisphaerae; order Phycisphaerales; family SM1A02; genus F1-60-MAGs104. The sequence continues at coordinate 37,415 of CAMAXY010000008.1, forward strand.
CAACTTCTCGCTGGTTCGATCGCGCGGCTTGCGCAAATTCATCCAACGAGTCGATTGCGTACGGCGGATGCGAGGATTACAGCAGCAACTGCAAGCTTGCGGCGGAGTGGTCGGACACTTGTTGACGCAGCGGATCGTCGCATCGAATCGGTGTCGCGCACGCTCGAAGCCATCGGCCCAATGGCAGTTTTACAACGGGGATATTCGCTGACCTTGAACTCCAGCGGAACGCCAGTTCGTAGCGCGGATTCGCTGCGCGTGGGCGAGAAAATTGAAACAGTTTTGGCAGATGGGCAAATTCGAAGCGTGGTTGATCACATTTCGCCTTCAAATTCGACGAGTGCATTACCAACAAAGCCTTCTGATGGCGGATCACTAGACTCCACAGTATGAGCGAAGCGAAACCCAATCGTGCAGCAAGCAAGACTTCGGCAATTGTTGACGAAAATTTGTCGAGCATCACATACGAAGCGGCGCTGACGGAATTGGAATCGATCATCGCTCGCATCGAATCTGGTGATGTCGCGCTCGAGGAAAGTTTGCGCCAATATCGCAGAGGCGCAGCGCTTGTTCGACGATGCCGTGAAGTTCTGGATGGAGCGCGAGCTGAAATTGAACGCATCGCTGCGGCCGATCTGATTTCCAAAGCCGACTCGACAGGCGCGTGATGCGCAGCAAACGATCACGATGAACGACACGCTCTTGATTTGGATCCCACATCTTTTGGGTTTAGGCTTTGTCTTTGCATTTGGCGCATGTGTCGGAAGTTTTATCAATGTTGTTTCACTGCGAATTCCTGAAGGAATGAGCGTCGTTTCCCCGCCGAGCCGCTGTTCAATTTGCGGACGCAGATTGACTTGGTACGAAAATCTTCCGTTGATAGGTTGGCTGATTGCTCTGGGAAGATGTTGGTCATGCAAGACGCATATCTCGTTTCGATATCCAGCGGTCGAGATCATCACTGGAGGACTCTTCGCGGCGTATTACGGTGCAGTCTTTGTCGCCGATCCATACGGATGGCTCGGGCGATTCGGCGGGTCGTGGTTCCAGAGTCAAGGATTTATTGCGACCATTCCCGCATTCGCAGCGATCGTTGCACTTCTTGCTGCGCTGTTCGCTGCGACGTTGACTGACCTGCGAACATTTTCAATTCCATTGTCAATCACTTTGACGCCAACAATCATTGGACTTATGGCTTGGACTGCGCAAGGGATGATTACGTCTCCAACTCGTCCGCAACCTTGGCCCATTCCTTTGGCGGAAAGTTGGTCCCTTTGCGCTGCGGTCATCGGTGGTGGTTGCGGTACTGCGATCTCGCTCTTGCTGCTTGCAAAGGGAGTTTTTCTTCGCTCATTCAGCGACTATCACGAGTATGTGAAGGAAGGGGAAGTGCTGGCGGATTATCCTCACGCTCGCCGCGAAATGCGGCGCGAATTGGTGTTCTTGTTGCCGATTGTCGCGCTCGCTACGGCGGGCTTCTTCGTTGGCAGAGGGATGGAAGGCTTTCCGCCAAAGGTCTTGCAAAGTCTTGCAGGAGCAGGGCTTGGATACTTCGCAGGGGCTGGCATCATGTGGTTTGTCCGCATCCTCGCATCGTTGATCAAGGGAGTTGAAGCCATGGGTATGGGTGACGTGCATTTGATGGGTGCTGCAGGCGCGACACTCGGTTGGATTGACCCAGTCATCGCATTTTTTCTCGCCCCATTTTCTGGACTTGCATGGGTTGCAATCAGCGGAGTGTGGGGATCGGTTCGCAAAGGTTCGTCTCGACGCGAGATTCCATACGGACCTCATCTCGCACTTGCAATTGTGGCAGTTGTTCTTCTTCGACCCGTGATCATTGACGCGGGTAGATTGCTCTTCCCGGGCTTGATTTCTGCAAGTACCTCTTTACATGAGAGACCGAATAGGTTCAAATAGACTTACGCTTTCGGAATGTCCGGAAGTAATAATCACGTTTCGGAGAAAGGACTCTCGAATGAAAAAGACATGGATTGTTTGCGGCGGTATCGCCATCCTCACCCTTGTGGTGGGTTGTGACAGTTCGGCTCAAAAACAAAACGGAACATTGCTGAGCGAGAATGAAACGCTCAAGCAACAGCTCGCAACAAATTCTGCGGCGCTCGAACAAGCAGACCGCGAGAAGCAAGCTGCCATTGCGCGTGCTCAAGCTGCAGAAGCACAATCGAAGACTTCGATTGGAGATCCTGCGACTGCAGATGCTGGCGCATTTGCAGGGATTGAAGGTGTGACCGCAACAGCGCAGGGTTCGGACATTCACGTTTCAATCGAAGGCGATGTCCTGTTTGATTCTGGCAAAGATGTGCTGAAAAGTGGGTCGAAAAAGTCACTCGATAAAATCGTCGGAATCTTGAAGGACAATTATGCATCCAAGTCGGTTGACGTTGCGGGATTCACGGATACGGATCCAATCAAGTATTCCGCATTTAAGAACAATTATTATCTCGGCTTCGAGCGTGCGTATGCAGTTCGCGAATATCTGATTTCCAAAGGATTGAATGGCAAGCAGATTTCGCTCTCAAGCTTTGGTCCTGATATGCCACTCGATTCGAAGGCAAGGAGCCGACGGGTTGAGATCGTTTTGATTGGTCAGTAAAAAAAGCGCTCAGAATTTTACGCCGAGACCTTCGGCGCGAATCTTCTGCATCAGCAATTCGACTTCGCCCAGTGCGCTCTTCAGCCGCTGGGCGGAGTCGTTTAATGAGTTATACAAATCGGGATTGCTCATCAGTTGGCCAACTGTGCCCTTGCCGTCTTGGGCTTGCTTTGTCAGTAATTCAATTTGTGCAAGTGTTTTTGAGAGTTGGTCAAAGACTGGTTGGACACCTGCAAGAAACGCGCTTGCGTTGCCTTGCAGACTATTCGCAGTTTTGGTCAGTGCCATCACAGTTGATGACGTCGCATCGATTAAATCGTTTGCTTTGGCGACTGCGCTCTTCGCATCCGCAAGCATTTGCTCGTCTCCAAGCCATTTCTGTGCATCTTTGCCTAGTTCATCAATTCTTCGCATTGCTAAATCGAGACCGGCAAGTTTTTCTCCAAGCACACGGGAAATGCGCTCCTCGAGTCCCTCAAAATTTGCTGTGACGATTGCATTTCCATCATGCGGAAGCGTTGCTCCACCAGTCGTGTATCCAACGGGAATCGTAAAGTCCAAGCGTGCTGTTCCACCGATCAAACTGGCACTTACTGTCGCTTCGACTCCAGCAGGAATATCAATTGATCCTTCAATATTCAAAATGATCTGCACCGGATTTTCGCTGTCAATGACAACCGTGACTGCTTTGACTTCTCCAATCGGTACACCAACAAGTGTGACTTGACTTCCTAATCGCAACCCGAGTGCCTGATTCGCATGGACAGCAACATCGTATTTCTGACGAAGCGATGTATTGATATTGCCAAAGAGGAGCAGCAGAAACGCGAATCCTGCAACTCCTAAGATGGCGACAATTCCTATGACGAAGTTTCGAGTGGTTTCTTTCATATCTGACCTTGCGCTCCATCTTCCCTCTTTCCACGGATTCGTGCTAGTTCATCAACGCCAAGTTCTCCCCGCAGAAATTGACCTGCAAGTGGATCGGTTGTGGATTGAAATTCTTCAGCAGACCCTTGCAGGATGACTTTTCCCTCGTGCAGAAGGACGAGATGATCAGCGATTCGATATGCGCTGACCAAATCGTGCGTCACCACGATGCTTGTAATCCCCAGTGTTTGCGATAATTTCAGGATCAGTTGATTGATAACTTCCGATCGAATGGGATCAAGGCCAGTCGTTGGTTCGTCATAGAGCACCACTCTAGGCTCCAGCACAACCGCACGCGCCAAAGCGACTCGCTTTCGTTGACCACCAGATAATTCGGCAGGCATTTGATCAATGACTTCGTCCAGAGCGACTAAATCCAGAACCCGCTTGACTTTCTCCTGGATAAGTTTTTCATCGATCATCCCATGCTCACGTAGTGGGAAAGCAATATTTTCTCGCACATTCATCGAATCAAAGAGAGCGCTTTGCTGAAAGAGAAAGCCAATTTGTCTGCGGACTATGCCAAGTTCTCGCTCTGGCAATTTATCAATGCGAGTGGATCCAAACCAAACCTCGCCTCGGTCTGGCCGAAGTAATCCCACGAGATGTTTTAAGAGGACGCTCTTGCCGCATCCTGAAGCGCCGAGGACCACCGTAATTTTTCCGCTGGCAAAATCCAGATTGACTCCGCGAAGTACTTCGCGCCGAGCGAATCGCTTTCGAAGATTCACCACTCTCATATCAATCTGAACGCTCATTGCTTCATCCTATGATCTCCTACGCAACACCATGGCACATCAACATCAAGAAAATCAAACAGAAGCACAACGAGACATTGTCTTGCAAAGCACTGTCTTTGCCGTCGAGCGTTTGCAGGTCACTCTGCGCGGGGGCGAAACGGCTGTTCGTCACATCGTTCGACACCCTGGAGCAGTTTGTGTTCTGGGCGTTCTCGACGATGGTCGACTTGTCACGATTCGCAATTTCCGAGTCGCCATCGGCAAGTGGATGAACGAATTCTGCGCCGGGAAGTTGGAACTAGGCGAAGACCCACTTCACGCCGCAGGCCGAGAGTTGGAGGAGGAGACTGGCTATCAAGCAGGTTCGATTGAATCACTTGGGACGTTTTATACATCCCCAGGCTTCACCGACGAATTGATGTACGCATTCGTCGCTCGTCAACTTCGCCCATGTCCTGCGCGCTTGGAATTGGATGAACGAATCGAGGTTGTCTTGAGAACCACCGACGAGTTTGCACAGTTGGTTCGAACTGGCGAAGTCTGTGATGCAAAAACTCTGGCAACATTTCTGCGTTGGCAGTTGGCGCAATCATGACCAAGCATTTCTTCGATGGCGACGCTTCGGATTCTTGTGACCATCTCTTGGGCAGCGTAACGCAGGAGAGATTGATCCCTGAGCGACCTTGGACATGGTCAATTCCAGTCGTTCGCATCGGAAGTTATTCAATCCGCTTGCATGTCACATTGTTGGCGTTTGTGGTCCTGCAGATTCTCAGAACATTTTTGTCTTCGGCGACTGGTCCACTTCCAAGCGAAAGTGCGCCGATGATTGTTTCGCTTGTCGCTCTTTTTTGGCTGGTGATGATCCACGATGCGGCACGCGAATTCGTTTCGCGGCGAGTCGGTGCTGAATTTTCAACGCTCATGCTTTGGCCCGCTGGCGGAATTTCATGGCGACAACCAAGCGATATCTGGGTCAACCGACTCTCGGCTGCTCTTGCTGGTCCAGTTGCATTACTGCTCCTGGGTGTTTGTATTGCTGGGACTTTGTTCGTGCGACTTGGATCATGGCAGAACGCTTTGCTCCCATCTCCGCTTTCCCTCGAGGGGCTTTCTCTTTTCGATTCAGATCGAATCGGCGCAATTCTTTGGTTGATTCTTTGGACCGATGTCATGGTTCTGGCTGCAAGTTTGTTGCCGATGCATCCCTTTGCAGGTGGACGAATCGTCGCATCTCTCTTGGAGGTTCGATTTGATTTTCTACGCGCTCAACGCATTTCACTGATTGCCACCATTGTTCTGGGAATCTTGTTGGCAATTATTGCATTGGCATCAAACTCGCTCGTTGTTCTGCTTGCCGCGACGGTCGCCATCACAACAGGAATGGCTGGAGCTCGCGGGTTGATGCAGAGTGAATTCAGTTCTGGATTTGTTCAATTCCTGCCACGCAATGAAGCCAGCAGAACCGATGAACATCGACGGAAAAATGAAACCCGTACAGCAGAAAAGTTGCGAGCCGAAGAGGCAAAAGTGGATGCAATTCTTCGCAAAATAGCGCAAACAGGAATGAGTTCGCTTTCGTGGTCAGAGCGCAGGTTGCTCAAGAACGCAACGCGTCGCAAGCGAATGTAGTCTCACGCTCATGGGTGCATACGACCGTGATTACTGGAGATCAGAGCCGACATCGCAGACTCGTTCTATCGGCGGGGGGATCAAGTGGACTGCGACCACATGGCTCATCGTTGCATGCATTGCGATCTTTGTGCTGGATGGTTTTCTCCCACGGCAGTGGGTGGTCACCGAATCGAAGTGGCAGCCTGGACTTCCTGATGATGTACAGCGACTGATTCTTGATGGGAAAATCCCCACATCGACTGACCCATCAGAACAAAGTGCAGGCAAATTCTTGAGTGTCGAACAACCTGTCTATGCACAGCAACCAAACGGTCAAACCCAACTTGTTGCTGTGAACACGCTTCAGTCCATGCCATACATTCAAAAATGGCTCTATTTTTCAACATCGACTGCGCTCTATTCCACAATTCCCGGAGTGGGCACAAGCGCATTGCAACTCTGGAGATTCATCGGTTTTCAATTCTGCCATGCCAGCCTTGAGCATCTGCTTTTCAACATGCTCGGCCTCATTTTCTTTGGCCCTGTTGTTGAGCGCTATCTCGGAGCGAAGCGATTTACAGCGTTTTATCTCATCTGTGGAATCGCGGGAGCCCTTGTCTATCTCCTGCTCAACTTCGCCGGATTTATGGTCACAGAATCGACCAACGGCCGTGTGATGATTCCTGGACTTCTTTCGAATGATCCAGATATGCCACTCGTCGGAGCGAGCGCAGGAGTTTTTGGAGTCATCATCGCAGCAGCGCGGCTGATGCCCGACGCAACTGTCTTGTTGTTCTTCGTGATTCCAATGCGCTTGAAGACATTGGCGTATGGGCTCGTACTCATCGCAGCCGCAAGTGTTTTGTTTAAATGGAAAAATGCAGGAGGTGAAGCTGCTCATCTCGGTGGAGCAATCGCTGGTTGGTACTTCATCAATCGCCCTGAAAGACTTCGCAGTTTCTTCGATTTCCTCGGTCGTGCAGATCCCACCAGTACGTTTCATTCTGCTCGCAAAGTGCAGCGTGCCGGATTGGTCGATGGTCGAGGTCCTTCCAATGCAGAAATCGATCGGATCTTGGACAAAGTTCGGGCTGGCGGATTAGGTGCGCTCAATGAAACTGAGCGACGAACTTTGCGCGATGCAACTCGGCATCGAAGCGACTCATGATGCGGTCAAACGCGCTTGGATTTGTGGTCTCGCATCAATGCACTTCTGCAGTTGGAGTACACGCTCGTCGAGGTCGTGTCACAACGCCGCACGGAACTTTCGAAACTCCAGCGTTTATGCCAGTTGCAACTGCAGCTGCAATGAAAGGTCTCACCCCCAAGCAAGTTCGAGGGACAGGCAGCGAGTGCATCCTGAACAATGCATTTCATCTTCTGCTGCGCCCCGGAGCTGAGCGCATCAAGAATCATGGCGGCGCCGAGAATGGTGGAGTCCATAATTTTATGCGCTGGAATGGTCCGATCCTGACTGATTCGGGTGGATTTCAAGCCTTCTCGATGGCGCAGATCAATCGGATGGATGAAGATGGCGTCACCTTCAAATCATTTATTGATGGCGCAATGGTTCACCTTGGACCAGAGTCCAGCATGAGCGTGCAACAAGCTCTTGGCGCAGATATCGCAATGGCTTTCGACGATTGTCCACCTGCGGGCGATTCGATCCCAGAATCTCAGCGTCGCGAGCGAACATTGCAAGCGAAGGATCGGACCATTCGGTGGCTCAAGCGCTGTGTTGCTGTGCATCACCGCGAGGATCAAGCGCTCTTTGGAATTGTTCAAGGCGGCACCGAACTCGATCTGCGAACTGCGTCGGTCGAAGAGACATGTGCATTCGATCTCTGCGGATATGCCATTGGCGGAGTTGCAGTTGGCGAGGGGACCGATGCGATCGAAAGTGTCGTTCGTCACACTGCGCCACTCTTGCCCGCCAATCGTCCGCGATATTTGATGGGAGTCGGATATCCGCGAGACATCATGATGGCCGTCGAAAGTGGTGTTGATATGTTTGACTGCGTCTTGCCGACGCGAAACGGTCGAAACGGGATGGCGTTCACTCGCGACGGTGCGATTCGCCTTCGCAATGCGATTCACTCTGACGACCCAAATACCATCGAACCCGACTGCGACTGCGAAGCGTGCGCGGGCGGTTTTTCCCGAGCATATTTGCGCCATCTTTTTATGGCCGGCGAGATGCTGGGCCCAACATTGGTCTCACTTCACAACATCCGCCTCTTCCAAAGGTTGCTACTAGACATTCGGCGTGCAATAGAGGATGATGCGTGGCTTCAATTACGCAACCGTTGGCCCTGTGTAAATCAGGTTCACGGTGAAACTCAAGAACTCAACGGAGTATCGGATGAATGAAATTATGACGACATCACTTCTGCTTGGATCACTTCAAGATGCGCCACCACTGGCTGGTGAACCTGTCGCTCCTTCAACGACAGCGACAACCACAGCAGCAGGAACCGTCCCCGCAGGCACAGGGCCAACGGCCGCTCGTCCAGCACAAGATCCATTTGGAATGATCTGGATGCTGATTCCATTCCTCGTCATCATGGTCTTGGTTTCTGTCATGGGATCACGCCGCGACAAGAAAAAGCGTAATGCACTTATGTCATCTATTAAGAAGCATGACGAAGTTCAAACAACCGGTGGAATCATCGGTTCCGTGGTGGAATTGAAGGATGACACCGTTGTTTTAAAAATCGATGAAAATTCAAATGTCCGAATGACATTCGCAAAGAGTGCCATCGTCCAAGTCATCTCGTCTGGTTCGTCATCCGAAGTCGTTCAAGGCATCAAATCATGAATATCAAAATTCTCCCACGATTGCTCCTCGCACTTTTTGTGATTGCCATTTGTGTTTGGCAGGTTTTCCCTCTGGATAAAAAAATCCGCCTCGGGAAGGATTTGCGCGGAGGAGTCAGCATGGTCTATTCCGTGGCGATGCCGCCAACTGGAGATTCCCAGCGCGTGCTTGCTCAAGTTGTTGAATCTCTCAAGCGGCGCGTCAATCCTCAGGGCGTACTCGACATCTCACTTCAACCGCAAGGAGCGGATCGCATCGATGTTGTGATGCCACTTCCATCCCCAGAAGTTCGTGATTTAGGTGACAATTATCGAACCAAGTTGACAGCACTCGGCTCTCAGATGACGATCACGAGTCGCGAACTCGATCAAGCATTGGCAGCGGGTACAGCAGCGGATTTAGCACCCGCCCCTTCGAATGGTGCCGCTGCAGGGATGAGGCGTAATCAGTTGACGGAACTGCAGGCAGCCTTCAATGATGCGACATCCGCTCGGATCGCATATCAAGCGGCAATCGCCCAGAATGCTTCTGCGAGTGACATTTCAGCTCTTGAAGACAAGATTGCCAAAGCCGAAGTCACGCAGCAGACATTGATTGCATCGATCGCTGCGACGAATGTTGATGAAGCGAAGTTGAAAAGCAGCTTTGGGCTATCGAATGTCCGTGCTTTTTCCAAGGACGCAAAGGGGAATATCAAGTTTGCAACTGATGGCACTCGCGAAACAGTGGCGAGTCCACGTGAAGTCGCTGTCAACCAATTGAAGATTCAATTGTCTGACTTTGCCATTGATATTGATGCACTTTCGCAAATGCAGATCGAGTACGCATCCAAGGTCACTGGCTATGACGACCCAGAAGATCTCAAGCGACTCTTGCGCGGTGCAGGCGTATTGGAATTCCATATCGCTGTTGGTGCGGCGACTCCAGAAGGCGTCAATCCAGACGAGATGCGTAAGCAACTTGCAGAACGCGGTCCAGCTGGAACAGATTCCCCAGTCGCTCGTTGGTTTCCGATCAATGATCCAAAGCAGTGGGGTGATAGCCCAGAGTCGATCGATTCATTGATGGCAGATCCGGCTTCATACTTACGCAGCCGAGATATGGTCGGTGCAAAATATGACGGCGTTCCATACGCGCTTCTCTACGTGACGGATGCGATGAGCCTCGATCATCTCGGTGGTCGACAGTGGACGATGCAGAATGTTTTCCCCAGTCAAGATCAACTCGGTCGTGTTGCGGTTGCATTCCAACTCGATCCCGCAGGTGGCACTTTGATGGGACGATTGACCGGCGCAAACATCGGTCGACCGATGGGAATTGTGCTTGACGGACAACTTTTTTCTGCTCCAAATCTTCAGAGCCAGATTTCCAACAGTGGACAAATCACAGGCTCATTCAGCAATGAAGAAATCGAATATCTCGTTCGCGTTCTGCAAGGCGGCGAGTTGGAAGCAAAATTGCAGCCAGAACCGCTGTCGGTCAGCATCCTTGGTCCAGCGCTTGGTGCTGACAATCTTTCTCGAGGCCTCTGGGCCGTGGCATATTCAGCCATTGCGACAGCGGTGCTGATGGCGCTTTACTACTTCGGCGCTGGACTCGTCGCAGACGTGGCCGTCTTCCTCAATGTTGCGATGATCTTCGGAATCATGGCGATGATCGATGGAACATTCACCCTTCCTGGTCTTGCAGGAATCGCGCTTGTAATCGGAATGGCGGTCGATGCAAACGTTCTCATCTTTGAGCGAACTCGAGAAGAGCTCATCGACAATAAGGAACCCCTCAAGAATGCTTTGACTCTTGGATATTCGAGAGCCTTCAACGCGATCTTCGACGGCAATGTCACACATTTGATTGTCTCTGTCGTGCTCTATAAGTTGGCAGCGACCGAAGTCAAGGGATTCGCACTCACAATGATGATTGGTGTGGTCACCACGCTGTTTACTGCGCTCTTCTGTACTCGAGTGATGTATGCCATGCTTATCAATTGGTTCGGCATGAAGCGCATGCCGATGTTGCCGACAGTCTTCCCTCCATTAATGAAAGCGCTACGACCGAACATCAACTGGCTTCGTTATCGCTGGATGTTTTGGGGTGCAAGCGCTGCAGTCGCTGTGATTTGTATCGGCCTCTGTTTGGCCTCGGGTCGGGCAATGCTCGAGACGGAGTTCCGCGGTGGAGTGACGATGACCCTGATGACACGCAAAGCTGCTCCAGGCGAAGCCGCATCTGCGGGTGGCCGTCTTATCTTGAATCGAGATGATGTCGAAAAGCGAGTTCATGAAATCGGCGAGAAATCGACCGATCCTGTTATCCAAGAACTCCGAGTTGCGAATGTTTTGACCGTTGGAGAATCAACTTCTGATGGCGGATCAACTGGATTTCAAATTAAGGTTTCGAATCCAGCTGAATTGGATGCTGGCCAGACCGTAACCGAAACTCTTTTGGCTGCTGTGGCAGGTGCTTTCCAAGAGTCGCTCGACATTGGCAAGCCTGTTCGATTCACTGGCTCCGATGATGTCGAAGGTGTCGCTCATAGTCAGGCGATCACAAGTGACATTCTTGGCGATTCAATTGGAGATCCAACAAATAAAGCATCCGCCCGTGACTTCGTTGGGGGAGTTGCGATCGTTCTTAAGAATCTCGAACCGCCGCTCACTCTTGAAGATGCCGAGGCCCGCATAGCTCGAATGCGAAAGCAACCCGACTTCACATCCATCAGCGGTCGTCCGACGCAGGTATTGGGTCTCCAAGCTGTCGACCCTGCGAATGCGCAGAAGGGATGGACGTCGATCGTCATCTTGGTCACGGAACCCGCAGCACTCCTGACGAAAGTCGATGCTGCAACTTGGGATAGAGTCGTTGCAAAGCCCGAGTGGCAACTCGTTCAGGCTGCATTCACATCGAAACTGAGCCTTGATCAAGTCAGCAGTTTTTCCCCGGTCGTCGCCGCCAATCTCGCAGCGAGCGCCATCATGGCGATCATTGTCAGCTTGATTGGGATGATTTTGTATATCTGGCTCAGGTTCTCGAGCTTTCGATATTCCTTGGCAACCATCGTGGCGGTTACTTTTAACATCGTCATTTGCCTGGGCGCATTGTCACTGAGCCTTCGTCTAGAAGGAACCGAGTTTGCCAATTTGATTCTCCTAAAAGGTTTTCGAATAGATCTCAATGTTATTGCAGGTCTTTTGACGATCATTGGATACTCATTGAACGACACAATCGTCATCCTCGATCGCATCCGAGAAATCAAAGGCAAACGGCAGTTTGCGTCTTGGAATATTGTCAACACCGCGATCAATCAAACCTTCAGTCGAACAATCATGACTGGAGGCGTAACACTGGTGAGCGCAGGTGTGCTCTACATCTACGGAGGTCCGGCGATTCAGCCGTTCGCCTTCACTTTCATCGTTGGCCTGCTTGCGGGAACCGTCAGTTCGGTCGTGATCGCCGCTCCTTTGACATTTGTCTCAGGCGAAGATCACGCAGCAACTGATGCTGCCCGCATAGGCTCCGGAGGGGTCGTTAACCCCACTCCGGCATAGTTTCTTTTCACGGACGGTTCTTTCAAATTCTGGACATGGAGGTCCAACAATGACTCGCGGAGCTAAGATTGTCGTTTTTTCTGTCGTAGGCTTATTCGTACTTGCAGGGATCTATTACGGTTTTATGGCGCCAACCACGCCAACAGAACCGTTTTCAGATTCAACCCCACAAGTCAGCGAGAGCCCAACCCTCACAATGACACCGGCCATTGACGGTCAGCCACTCAACGGAATGGGCAATGCTCTTCCGGAAATTGGCGGTACCCCAACTGGCACTACAACCAACCCAACCAATTGGCCATCGGTTACCGATCCCGCCTTTGCGCCATCGATTCCAATCGGAACGCCATCTGTTGTGACTCAGAATCCTGCCATTGTTGGTGGCGTAGCATTTCCTTCAGTGGTGCAAGAAACTGTTGGTCCAGTCGGACCTATTGTCACAAACTCACCAGCTCCAACCGCTCCAACTGCACCTGCGAAGAAAGTGGCAACTGCGAAAGCCAAAACTTCGTCGTACACGGTCTACACCGTCGAAGCTGGCGACACGCTGACTGCGATTGCAGGTGTTTGGTTTAAAGACACCAACAAGTGGAAAGAAATCGTTGCTGTCAATCCAGGCTTGAGCCCATCGAATCTGAAAGTTGGTCAGAAGATCAATCTTCCAGCAAAGTCAGGCAGTTCATCGACGAAAGTTGCTTCTGCAACCAAGTCCTCCGCGCCATCAGTGACAGCTGAAAACGAGCATGTCGTGACTGCAGGTGAAACGCTCGCATCAATCTCGGACAAGGCGTACGGAAATCGCACCAAATGGAAGAAGATCTACGAAGCCAACAAGTCTGTGATTGGATCGAATCCAAGCACGCTCAAGGTCGGCATGAAGTTGACGATTCCGGCCAAGGGTTGATTTTGAGTTGATTCAGTTTTCAGTTCAGGTTTTTCACTTTCGAAACCTCCAGGCTCCTATCAGCTCAATGCTGGTGGGAGCCTTTTCAATACTCGAGCAGCAAGAGCGTGCTATCGTCTGCGCTTCATGAAATACACGGCTGTTCTTGTTGCTGGTGATGGAATCGGTCCTGAGGTCGCTCACGCTGCCCGCGAAATTCTTGCTGCGGCAAAGGCCCCAATTGATTGGGTCGATTGCTTGGCAGGAGTTGCGGCGCTCGAAGCGGGGGGCAAAGATCTGCTGCCGATTGCAACGATCGAAGCAATACGCAAGCACGGCGTTGCGCTGAAAGGTCCGTGCACGACTCCAGTGGGTGGAGGTTTTTCTTCTGTCAATGTCGCAATGCGAAAGACACTGGATTTATATGGCGCTGTCCGTCCAGTTCGTTCGCTCAATGGTGTGCAGACGCGCTTCGACAATGTGGACATTGTCGTTGTCCGCGAAAACACAGAAGGCTTGTATGCGGGGATTGAAAACGAGATCACCAGCGGTGTTGTGACAAGTCTGAAGGTGGCAACTCGTGTTGCGTGTTTACGAATTGCGGAATTCGCATTCCGATATGCAGTCCACCGCAATCGAAAGAAAGTTTCTGTCTTTCACAAAGCAAACATTATGAAGTTGTCTGATGGAATGTTTATCAAGTGCGCGCGAGAAGTGCATGAGAGTAAATTTCCATCGATCGAATATGAAGAACTCATCATCGATGCGGCATGTATGCGTCTTGTGCAAGATCCCACGCGCTTCGATGTGTTGCTTATGGAAAATCTCTACGGCGATGTCATCAGCGATTTGTGCGCTGGGCTTGTCGGTGGACTGGGAGTTGTTCCTGGCGCGAATCTTGGCGAGCACTGTGCAATCTTCGAAGCTGTCCACGGCAGTGCGCCAGATATCGCAGGAAAAGGAGTCGCCAACCCGCTTGCAATCACCATGAGCGCCGTGATGATGCTCAATTACATCGCTGAAAAACATTCGGATACATCGCTTGCTGCGATTGCCACACGCATTCGAACTGCCTATGACCGAGCGCTTGTCGAAGGATGCAAGACGCGTGACTTAGGTGGCAAACTCAACACGAAAGAGTTTGCAACGGCCGTGATCGATCGGTTATAACTGCTCTGAATCCAAGAACGCACTGATCGCGCGAAATGTTTCCTTCGGAGCGTCATAAAAAATAACGTGCCCTGCGCCTTCGATCAACACTCCAGTCGAGTTTCGAATGCCATCTCGATAGACATTCAAGAGCGACGCATCGGTGATTTTGTCCGCGGTTCCATACAAGATCAGTGTCGGAGCACGAATCGATCCCAAGATGTCTCTGTTGCCGTGCATGAGAAAATCTTGGAGTGCGGCGATCATCTCATTTTGTTTTGGCAAATGAGCGATCGCACGGTCGATGAGAACAGTCTTAAATGGCTTAGGGATCGGTGGGGGTTTGGCAAAGCAGAGTCCAATGACACGATCAAAGTCCGATGAACTTGCAATCAAGAGTGGATTTTTTCCCGCGGCCACATCACGCATAAACGCATTGACTTTTGGAGCCTCCAACCCAGCCGCAGATTGCAGCACGACTCGCCGAACAGAATCTGGATATGCGGCGGCATATGCCGCAGCAAGCGCGCCGCCCATCGATTCTCCTACAACATCAACTCGCCCAAGATTTGCAGCGATGCGAAAGTCTTCGATCCATTTCACATATCCCGCACCATCCAACACAGGCTGATCGGCCCGAAGCATATTTGCCCCAAATCCAGGCATATCTGGGGCGATGACTCTGCGCGTGGAAACAAACCACCTCATCTCGCTCATCATTGCTTCTTTGCTTGTGCCCCAGCCGTGCAGAAACAAAATTGGTGTGCGATCAGGCTGCAGCGGATCAAGAGAAACAGAACTGCCGCCATCAAGCGTCGGCGTGGCAATTCCGCGGACGATGATTTCCTCCAACCGAACCCCCGAACTCAAACGCCCAAGCGCAGTTGCAACCGTATAAAACCCCGTCGGCCAATTCCACAATATCACTCCGCACACCATGAAAGTGCCCAAGCAAATCCCTGCGATCTTCAGGACGCGAAGAATCACCTTGCGAATTCTCGATCTTTGGTGCTTGGGCAAAGCGCTTTCTATTTTGCCTTGACTTTGGTCTTGGTCCACCAATGTGCTCCTTCAATTTGCGCAGTGATACGCTGCATTGCTTGAGTCGATGGAGATCCTTTGGCGCCTTGGGTGGAAAGACATTGTCCAATCAATTCCAATATGTTCAGGGGGATCGGTGCTTCGACTTCAATGCGCTTGCCATTCTTTGGATGCGCAAATGCAATTCTCCACGCATGCAATCTCAGCGTAGGGGGCAGATGCCGTTGATTGGCGGGGAGCGCGCTGGTATTGGGCGGCAATAACGATCGATAGACTCGATCTCCTTCGATCGGTGCGCCGAGATATGCCATATGCGAGCGAATTTGATGCAGTTTTCCAGTTTCAATCGCACACGCAACCACTGCCATCTCTTTCGATGAAGCAAGCACGCGCCAATGAGTCACCGCACTCTCGCCACGAGGCGAAGGCACGCTGATCTTCATATCTCCGCGGCGAACTTCACTGAGAGATTGCCGACAGCATCCTTCAACTCCTGGCAGTCTCCCACGAACGATTGCGAGATATGTTTTCTCAATTGTGCGCGCTTCGAATTGTCCGCGAATCTTGTCATATGCATCTGCAGTGCGCGCGACAAGAATCACTCCCGAAGTTTCTCTATCCAAGCGATGCAGAAGTCCATAGTCTCGTTCTGTTCCAAGTCGAGTCAGCGCAATGCGCTCTTTGGCAAAGATCCCGTTCATCAGGCTGTCATTCAGATGCCCGATCCCAGGCTGAGTCACCATCCCGGCCACCTTATTCAGAGCAAAGACATCCTCGTCTGAATAAATTTCGCTGACAAGAACTTTGGTATTGGCGGTGGGTGGTGCGGGCACGCCTCTATCATCGCAGACCATTGGCATAGATGTCCACCGCACACTTGATGACGAAGAGAGAGCCCGCAACATGACAGAGATCATCCAGCACACCAGTACCCGACTCGCGCCATTTGGAGAATCCATCTTCAGCACGATGAGTCGATTGGCGGTCGAGCACAAAGCCGTCAATCTCGGGCAGGGTTTTCCAGATTTCGATGGCCCAGACTTCGTAAAAGATGCCGCAAAACGAGCGATTGACAGTGGATTCGGCCAGTATGCACGCGCCTTTGGATTGCCAGAAACAAATCGTGCAATCAGCCGTTACACCGAAAGATTCTGCGGCTTTGTCGCGGATCCCGAGCGCGAAATCACCGTGACGGCGGGGTGCACAGAAGCGATCGCCGCAGTTCTTCTTGGGTTGTGCAATCCTGGCGACGAAATTGTTCTTCTTGATCCTTCGTATGACTCCTATGCCGCATGCGTTGCAATGTCCAGCGCAACTGCGCGCAGAGTGCAATTGAACGGTCCTGACTTTCGCATCACCGATGCTCTCTTGCGTCCTGCATTTTCCAAACGCACACGCGCAATTATTTTCAATTCTCCGCATAATCCGACTGGTCGAATGTTTGACGAGGCCGAATATCAAATCGTCGCGTCACTCGCCAAGGAGTTCAACGCACTCGTCCTTTCCGACGAGGTGTATGACGCAATCACATATGCACGATCGCACCGTTCGATCTCTGCGCTTCCTGGAATGCGCGAGCGAACAGTGATCTTGGGCAGCCTTGGAAAAACCTTCTCGATGACAGGTTGGAAAATTGGATGGGCAATCGCCCCAGCGGCAATCACGAATGCAATTCGATCTGCGCATCAGTTTCTGACTTTCTGTGCTGCGACGCCATTGCAACGCGCTGCAGCGGATGCGCTCAATTCTGTGTGCGATGATGGTTCATATCTTGAAGAACTCCGACGGGATTATTCCCAGCGCCGTCAGATGATGTTGGAGATTCTGCAAGAGATTGGTTTTTCCTGCGTCCACCCTGAAGGTTCGTATTTCATCTTGGCTGATGCCAAAGGCGCAGGCTTTTCCGATGATGTCGCCGCCGCGAAAGCGTTGGTCAAAGCGGGGGTCGCCACGATTCCGGCGAGTGCTTTTTATGACCCAGCGTGCCCAGATCGGCGCTGGTTGCGCGTCGCATTCTGCAAACGGGAAGAGACAATGCGGGAGGCGCAAAGGCGCCTGAAAGCCCAACCGCTACGGCAGTTGGCGAATTCCACAGTTTGATGTACACTCAACGCCCCATGTACGCGATTATTGAAGATAGTGGAACTCAGATCATGGTCCGCAAGGACGATGTTCTTGATATTGACCTTCGCAAGATTCCAGATGGAACAACCACTCTGACCTTCGGCAAAGTTCTTGCTGTTGGAAAAGAGGACGGTTCTGTCGCTTCGATCGGTCTTCCATATCTGGACAAGGTCACGGTCACTGCCGAGATCATTGGTATCAAGCGCAGAGCGAAAACTGTCCTGAATAAGTACAGCCGCCGCAAAGGATATCGACGACACAAGGGTCACCGTCAGTCGTATGTGCAAGTGAAAATCTCAGACATTATTCTGTAATTTGCCTGCGCGGTTCTTTAATTCCTGCGCTACTTCTTTCAACTGTCGCCAAGAATCTCAGCCATTTTTGCTGGAGATTCTGATTCTAATGTGAACGCACTCAAGCAAGCAGCTTCAATGAATGCGCGACTTTGCTCATGATGCTGTCGACCAAGAAGACGGCCATCAGAACCACTGCGCAGAGTGTGTGCGATGAGCGAAACATGATCTCCTGATTCCCATTCACTTGGCGCTGGAGCAGTGTGTTCAACCAAAGCATTTGCAGCATCTCTCCAATCAAGCGTGGCGTCATCGACTTGAACTGCACCAAATGGCCCACAAGCAAGCGCCTTTCTGCTCCATGTTGGATGTTGATTCGACGCCATGATGAGACCTGCACGACCGTCTGAAAATTGGCAAGTCAATGCAAATGATCCGACCCACAAACGAAGTGAACGGCTCGCAGAATCTGGATGCTCATCGCTCGATCGTTGAATTCGTGGACCGCCGACAGATGCGCTCACACGATCTGGAACTCCCATCCATTTCAGAAGAATGCCTGCAGACTCTTGAATGCGAGCGAGTATCGATCCATGGACAACTGATCCGAGTGATGTGATCTGTGCAATATCTGGAGAACCTGATTGCTCAAAGATATCGCTTGCTTGAGATAATCGGCCGTCGAGTGGAATTCCTGGCAATGTCACTTCGCAGATGTCGGATGCACTGCCAATCAATGGAGCAAGCCATGGTTCTGTTGTAAAGACCATTGGATGATTCGATCCAATGGCGGTGTGTGACGCAGAGGTTCCAAAACCGACGAACAGGAGAGGTATTCCTCGCATGCTTGAAGAAAAAACGCGAAGGTCGGAAAACGATTTGTCCTCGCAATCAAGGCAACTTCGCACATCTGCACGCGGCGATCCCACTGCAATAACTTTTAAACCGCTTGCGCAAACACCTTGAATCAACCAATCAGCAAGCGGCGCATCTGACCAAATGCACAAAGCACCTGATGACAAGCCTTCGCGATTCAATTGATGCGTCCCGTTGCGATTCGCCACGATGTCAGTCTACGACTACCCTGCATGGGTGGTTAGACAATCGCCCCCGACATTTGTCGGGCGAGGAAAGTCCGAACACGGCAGGACACGGTGGTGGCTAATGACCACCAGCCTCGACGCAGGCTCGGGACAGTGCCACAGAAAAGAAACCGCCGGTGCCTCACGGCAACGGTAAGGGTGAAAAGGTGCGGTAAGAGCGCACCGCTCCTTCGGTGACGAAGGAGGCATGGCAAACCCCACCGCGTGCAAGCGCAAGCAGTCCTCAGGCGGGTCCTCCGCCACCTGCTGTCCGTAGGTTGAGGACGGGTAGCGTGCTTCGAGACCATCGGCAACGGTGGTCCAGAGAGAAATGATTGTCACCCGCAAGGGAACAGAATTCGGCTTACGACCACGCGCGTTGGGCGGATCCGCAAGGGTCCGCCCACTTTTTTCTGTTTGTGAAAAGAGTGAAAGCAAGGCTGCTGCAAGCACTTGTGCTTGTTTTAGCCATTGACTTACGCATATCTCAAAATATTGAAGAAAAGTATTGATTCTCAATTAGAAATCTGTAAACTCGATCCAACTATGAACCCGATCATCAAGACAAACAGTCTTCAGTCCTATACAACGCTTCTGTATCGCAAGGCGATCCATCCAGAGTTCTTCGCAATCGAAAGCCGAAAGCGAATTGAAAATGGTGGAATCGAAGCAGAGGCATGGATTTTTCGAGGTGGACATTCGATCCGCTTTCAACAGGACAAACTCTGTCTTTGCGAAGTTGTAACGGATCAACCGCATGTTCTTCCAGAGCGCGGATTGTCCAACAATGTTCCATGCGCAGGCGAGCACGATCACGAAGAAAGTCTCTCTGAAACGCTCAAGTTTATGACAACTGTGCAGACTGAGACTCTTGCCGATCATTTGTATCTTGGCACATACAAGGAGATGCAAGCGCATGCACGGGAGAACGAATCATTGGTCTGCGATTGGGTCGATCCAGTCACTCACAAAGCCAATCTTTCAGTGATTGATCTGCAGCGTTATCGATCTGAGATTCATGTTCAGAGTTGGCACCTCCGCAGCGATTGCGGTTTGGTTCTGCGAACTCAGTCCATGTTTCAGTTGATCGAAACTCCAACGAAAACTGAAAATCGCAAGACGAAGTAAGAATAAAGATTCGGTTGATGTTTGATGAATGCTTCGAGAGTGGTGCTTTCAAATGTCAACGAATTCCAGATCAGCGCAACAACTCATTCAGACTGACCTTCTTCTGGGTCTGGTCGATATTCCTCGTGGACGCGCATCGTCCACTGGTCGGACATCAGCGAATGTGCCGACTTCGATCATCGTCGAATCCACTGGTGATTTTGAGGCGAGCGTTCCAGAAGTCAGCGTCACTTCAAGTGTCACCAATCAAAGAGCAGTTCTCGCTTCAACAACTGCGTCATTTGTGCCAGTAAAAGAACGCGATTCGTTCGAAATTGGATCTCTCTGTGAGAAGGGAAAGCGGCTTGCTGAACTCCGCGAGAGGCACGAATTGGAGTGCGAACATTGCACAAATGTTCGTGGGCATATTCAGACGGTCTTTGGAGAGGGCAGCCCCGATGCAGATATCTTTTTCGTTGGCGAAGCGCCAGGTGAAACCGAGGATCGTATTGGGCGCCCATTTGTGGGCGCTGCAGGGCAAAAACTGGATGAAATGATTCGTGCAATGGGACTTCGTCGGGAGGATTGCTATATCGCAAATGTTCTCAAGAGTCGTCCGCCAGAGAATCGAACGCCGCTTGCAGAAGAAATTGAGCGTTGCGGTCCATATCTTGTGGATCAGATTCTTATTGTCAATCCAAAGGTGATCGTGACTCTTGGAGGACCAGCGACCAAATTGTTGTTGAAAGTTGATCTGGGAATCTCAAAATTGCGCGGGATTTGGGCAGAATGGATTCCTCCAACAAGCACTCGCCGAGGGCCAATTCCTGTGATGCCAACCTATCACCCCGCATATTTACTGCGCAATTACACGGTCGAAACGAGAAAAGAAGTCTGGTCTGACTTGCAGGCTGTGACAAGGAAAATTACTCAGTCTCCGAATTTTTAAAATCCTATTTCGGCCGAACCAATTCGCATGCGAATCGTAATTGATGTCGATTCATGCATCCTGACAGTGAAAAGGTTCGTATATATGTGTGGAGGAAGTGGAAAGGAAAGGGTTCGAAAAATTGAAGAAATCAAGATCTGGATTGATCTGATTGAACTCTGATTCATTTTGGCCTGAATGAAAAAGATACCCCCACGAGGGGCCTGTCGCGATTCGTTCTGCGATAGGCCCTTTTTTAATTCCCATTTTGCGATCAATCAATTTGACTTGTTTTTGATTGTGTTTTCGAATCCAGCACAATTGTGACAGGGCCGTCGTTCTCCAAAGTGACCAGCATGTTTGCACCAAATTCGCCGTGGGCAATTCGAATGCCTCGTTCCAGAAGTTGTGCAGCAACTTCACCGCATCGAATGCGAGCAATGTCAGGTTCTTCTGCAGCTGTGAAACCAGGGCGGTTGCCACTGGAAAGATCGGCAAGCAACGTGAATTGACTGACGAGCAATATCGCACCATCCACTTGTTGAACATTCAAGTTCATCTTTCCGGCATCATCGCTAAAAATTCGCAGGGAAGCGATTCGCTTCGACATCCAAAGCACATCTCTTTCAGAATCGCCGCGTGCGATGCCCAACAAGACGACAAGCCCTCGTTCAATCGAACCAACCTCTCTCGAAGCAACTTCAACTTTGCCGCGTGTCACTCTCTGAAGAACAGCAATCATCAGCGAAGTCAGACCTTCATCAACGCAAGTGCTGCGCTCGAGACGAGTGCATTCCCCTGCGGGTCGGACTCAACTGGACTTTGCGAATACTCGCAGAGTTCGGGCAGTCCGCCAGTCACAATTTTTGCCGCAGTCATATTTCCGATGCTGCACCAGCGTTGATGATTCCTATCGCGCGTGACCTTATGCAAAAAACTCTGAATATTGCCTTCGAGATATGTCGCAAGAAGTGATCGATCATACGACTCAACTTGTTTGCGAATCTCGCCACCAATAGGAGTTTCATCTCCAAATTGCGGACCCACGTGACTGAGATCCGCACTGGCGATGACCAACGTTCGACCGGGGGCTTCTGCAATCGAAGTTTGCAGCGCAGCGACAATTTCGTCGAAAGACACGCGCGCGCCATCATCAGAAAGAAGTGGGACAAGTGGACTGGGTACAAGCGCTGCGACGATTGGGACATTTCCAAAGACTGTATGAATCCAAGGAAGTTGAATCGATATGGAGTGTTCTCCAAGATGATCGACTTCATCCTTGAAGAGTCGATCTCCAAGTTTCTTATGCAGAGAATCAAGGAATGCAGCGTCGGCCTTGAAAATTCCAAATGGGCTATTGAATCCAAATCGACTCATCACGACGCCATCGCCTGCGCCGAAATGATTCGTTCCCAAGATGACAATCCGATCAACTTTTGTATCCGTACCAAATGCTTTGTATGCAGCGGCGTATGTTTTTCCACCGCGGACATAATCAAGATGTGGCGCAACGATGCCCAAGATTTCTCCTTCGAGTTCAGGGTCTTCCGCTGCGGCAAGCATCTCCCGAATTCGTTCGGTTGCTTCAGCAGCATCTTGTCCTGCGGCATCTGCGGCATTCGTAGAGAACGCGCCGCTTTCGCGCACACGATCCATCGCTTCTTTTTCCAGACGGTCACAATTTGGTCCCCACAAAAGTCCAGCTTCATCCAGAACAGTCACCAACTGAAGAAGAATTTCTTTGGGAGCGCCTGTTGCTTCGCTGATCTGGTCGATCGTTTGTTCTCCTTGAAAAATGGAGAGCAGGGGCAGTAATTCCGGCGGAATGACGGGACTGTTCCCATCGCCACGCAGATTCGCAGGGTCGCTCAATGCAAGAAAAACCTTCTTCTCGGCATTCTCGACCGCAATAGGGATGAATTGGCGGACATGGGGTCGGTCACGATGTGCTGGTATCTGGTCCATAAGGAAGTTTGAGTGTATGGCGAAATCAAATGTTTTATCTGCCACCCGCAGAGGAAATCTCTTCAATCTTCCCGAGCAAATTCAACTTGATTTGCGAATGACCGATAGTGGATCAGTTCATAATGGATTTGTTTGGTCTATGCTGACCATCCCACTTCAAAGTGAACTGTTTTATTTGTTTCTGTCACTGCTTAGTTCGCCACGCGACTCAATCAAGAATTCAAAGGAAAATACAACAATGAAATCAATTACTCACAACCGTCTGCTTCTCGTGCTTGCTCTGGTTGGATCAACAACAACCCTTGCGTTCTCGCAGCAGGCAGCGCCTCCGTCGGTAGGTGGTGCAGTTATTCCAACGAAACCACCTGGAAGTATATCGGATGGAATCCTGTCGAGCCACAATCAGGTGGGTGCAAACCCTCGTGACATGATGTCAACTACCAAACCTTCAAATCAGGTAATGGATCCAAGTCTTGTCAAGCAAGATGGTTCTCAAGCAGATGTTCCATCAGGCCCGCCTCCGATCGTCTTTGATCCACCAATTCTCGATCTTGGAGAAATGCAAGCAGATGTTCCAAAGACAGGAAAATTGATTATCAGAAATGTGACTGACAAGCCTGTCACCATTGCACGAGCAATTCCAGGTTGCGGTTGCACCACGGCGAATGCACCGAAGGATCCGATCCCAGCAGGTGGCTTCACCGAGATGGAAATCACTCTCAAGCCTGGACCAAAGCAGGGCGTGAAGATGTCCAAGCGCGTGACATTTCAGATCGAAGGCGCGGCTCCAATCATTCTCACTGTCGAAGGAAATGTGGCGGCGTATGTCACGATTACTCCCGATGTGATCGAAGGTCCTGCAAAGGCTGATGATCCTGGCAATCTTGATGGAAAACTTGTCATCGCATCAGCTGATGGACAGGAATTCAAAATTACTGGAGTCAATCCTCCCGTCATTTCTGATATCAGTCCAGATTCTGCCAAGGAGCACATTCTGAAGATCGACTGGGCGAAATGGGAAGAACAAGGACGTGCAATCAAAGTGACCATTGCGACTGATCATCCAAAAGCATCTTCTGTCAGCGTGATGATCAAGCGACCGATGGTTGCTGGTGATCGTCCAACTCCTCCACCGCCAACGCAGCGTACCGCTGCAACGCCAACAAGCGAACTTGTGCTCGCAGCTCAACAGGGAAATGTTGTGAAGGTCAAGGAGTTACTTGCTGTTGCTGGAGTGAATGTCAATCAGGTCGATGCCGATACTGGCAGAACTGCTTTGCACTGGGCAGCTCGCGAAAATCGTGGCGAAATCGTTGCGATTCTTATCGAAGCGAAGGCCGACGTGAATGCGCAAGACCGAACTGGAAAAGGTCCATTGACTCTCGCGGCTGAAACTGGAAGCGTTGATGCAACGCAGAAACTTGTTGATGCAGGCGCAAGCTTGACAGCTCGGGACTCCATTGGCGGAACTCCACTCACGTGGGGTTGCGGATTAGGTTCGGCGGAGACGGTCAAGATTCTGCTCGCAAAGGGCGCTGATGCGACTGTGGTCGATGTCAATGGATTGACTCCACTCATCTGGGCCGCTGGAATCGGCAAGCCAGAAACCGTCGCTGTTCTTTTGGAAAGATATCCAAATCTTGATTTGAATATCAAAGATGGCGTGACCGGCGACTCCGCACTGATGCGTGCTGTTCGAAGTGGCAAGATTGAAAGTGTTCGCATGCTGATTGAGAAGCATGCAGATGTGAACTTAATCAACAAGCAGGGATATACGCCACTTCAACTCGCAGCTCTTTCGGGAACCCCCGAGAAAGCGAAACTGTTGATCGAGGCGAAGGCTGATTTGAATACCAAGGATGCAACTGGACGAACTGCGCTTGATCTTGCGCAACGACGAACAGATGCCTCAGGAAAGGAAATCGCTGATTTCCTCCAAAGCAAGGGCGCCGTAAGCGCCGTGCCTGTTCCTGCAACAACTCCCGCAGTTCCTGCGGGAAAGTAAAAATAGCACGATCCAAAGTTTTACTAAAGTTTTCAACAAAGTATTCACCAAAGGCCTCCGCAAATGCGGGGCCTTTTTCTTTGGGTTCATTGCAGTGGTTGGCGATAGAGTAGAGCCATGACTTCAGCAACTCTCCAATCGTCGACAACATCGGTCAAGACTCCTAAGGCATATCAGGCACTCATCGAACGAGTTCGTGATGCACATTTGCTTGGTGCGACGGGTGGGATTCTGAGTTGGGATCAAGAGACAATGATGCCAGCAGGCGGAGTCGAATTGCGAAGTCAGCAATTGGCGATTCTCGCTCGACTGCAACATCAGATGTCCACCGATCCCAAAGTGGGAGAATTCATTTCGCAGTGTGAGGCAGACCGCGCATTCATGGCGAGTGATTCTGTCGAGTCTGCAAACATCGTGGAACTGCGACGTGATTTCGATCAAGCGACCAAATTGCCAGAGAGGTTGATCAGCGAATTTGCAGAAGTTTCCAGCAAGGCTCAACATGAGTGGGCGACAGCACGAAAGGCCAGCGATTTCAAAATGTTTTTGCCGTGGCTTGAAAAGCTTGTCGCGCTCAACCGCGAAAAAGCAGCATGCTTAGGAATTCCAGCGGGTGGAGAACCATGGGATGCGCTCGCAGATACGTACGAACCTGGTTGTACGGCAGCATCTGTCACAAAGGTATTCACGCCACTTCGAGCTCGTTTGGTCAAGTTGCTTGGAGATTTGATGGGAGGATCGCGTCGTCCATCGAATCGATTCAACGAACTTGCATTGCCAATCGAAGCCCAGGCAAAGTTTGTTCGAATGGTTGTCGAGTCAATTGGGTTCGATTTTCAAAGAGGGCGATTGGATTCGAGCACGCATCCATTTTGCGGCGGCAGTCATTGCGATGATGTTCGCATGACAACCCGATATAGCGAGACGTGTTTGAATGATGCGCTGGGATCGTCGATGCACGAGGCTGGCCACGGAATGTACGAACAAGGATTGCCATCACGTGCAATTGGAACGCCTGCAGGCACGGCGGTTTCGCTCGGAATTCACGAAAGTCAAAGTCGTCTCTGGGAAAATCAAGTTGGGCGCGGACTTCCATTTTGGAAATGGTGCGCGCCAAAGCTTGAAGGATTCTTTGGGCGGAGCGTCGATGGATTTTCTTTGGATGAGTTGTATGGCGCGGCAAATACCGTCGAGCCTGGATTCATTCGTGTCGATGCAGACGAAGCGACTTACAACATGCACGTGATGGTCCGATTTGAAATCGAACGGTTGCTCATTGCGGGTTCACTTGCACCGAAGGATTTGCCGGGCGAATGGAATCGCAGATACAAGGAATATCTTGGTCTCACCGTACCGGATGATCGAAGAGGGTGTTTGCAAGATGTGCATTGGAGTATGGGCGCATTTGGATATTTCCCGACATATACGCTTGGAACTTTGTATTCCGCCCAGTTCTTCGATGCTGCGAAGAAAGCGATGCCTGGACTTGAAGATGGATTTTCCAAAGGCGATTTCGTTCCGCTGCGCGAATGGCTCAATCGAGAAGTTCACTCGCACGGTCGCAGATTTTTGCCTGAAGAACTTTGCAAGCGAGTAACTGGATCGCCGCTTTCGTCGGAACATTACATTGCATATCTCGAAGGAAAGTTGCGACCGCTCTATAACTGCTGATTGGGAAACTGCTGATTCGGCAACTGTTGATTCGGAGGAGCAGGGGGCGTGTTTGCCAGATCATTGGGTAGGTCCTTGCCAACAGGAGTCATCGCACCCATTCTGCCCGGAAGTCGACCCGTCGTAGCGAGGAGAGCCACGACCATTGTCCAAAGTGGAATCATTCCCACGCCTGGTATCGCCTCAGCGAGGAAGACAGCGAATAGAAGCATCGGTCGTCCGAGTGCGAGCCAAATCAGAACGCCGGTCACGAGATCGATGCCGATGACCAGAGGTTCGGCGATCACTGTGGGAGATAAGAAGAAACTCAAACCGTCCGAAACAAGCGCAATTGCCATTGCAAGCCCGATTCGGACCCAAGAAGGAGATTTCCAAATATTTGATGGTGCGGAATCTGGCATTGCGAGTAGGCTCGGAGGACTCTACCTGTTTTCCTATGGCATACGAACAAAAAAATATCAGAAATGTTGCAATCATCGCCCACGTTGACCACGGAAAGACAACGCTGGTGGACGCCATGTTGCGATCTTCTAGCGCTGCTCTCGAAGTGGAGACAGGAGCTGAATGCGTTATGGATTCCAATCCGCTCGAGCGTGAGCGAGGAATCACCATCCTCTCGAAAAATTGCGCAGTAAATTATGTCGTGAAGAAGGGGCCTCATGCGGGCCTTGCGATGCGCGTGAACATCATTGACACACCAGGCCATGCTGATTTCGGTGGCGAGGTGGAACGCGTTCTTCGTATGGCCGATGGTTGTCTGTTGTTGGTTGATGCAATGGAAGGTCCGATGCCGCAAACGCGCTTCGTTCTTTCGAAGGCACTCGAAGTTGGTTTGAAGCCCATCCTCGTCGTCAACAAGTGCGATCGTCCTGATTCGCGACCAACCGCAGTGGTCGATGAAGTCTTTGATCTCTTGATTGATCTTGGAGCGGATGAAATTGCTTTGGACTTCCCAGTTGTTTGGGCATCAGGTCGTGATGGTTGGGCAAGTCGAGATCGTGAAGATCGTTTGAATGGTGTCGATGATCTTTTCGCAACAATTGCAGAACGCGTGCCTTCGCCTACTGGCGACATGAATTCACCCTTGAAATATCTTGTTGTGAATCTCGATTCCAACGATTATGTCGGACGACTTGGTATCGGTCGAGTTTTCGATGGCGTGCTGAAAGCAAACATGGCGGTTGTGGTCTGCAAGGCTGACGGATCATTTCGAAAGGCTCGCATCCAAGGAGTGAAAAGATTCGAAGGACTCGCACGCATCGCAGCAGAGTCAATCGAGGCTGGAGACTTGTGTGCAATCGAGGGGATTACAGATATTGAGATCGGCGACACTGTGTGTTTGCCGGATAGCCCGCTTCCAATGCCGCGAGTCAAGGTCGATGACCCCACCCTTCACATGATTTTCCGCATTAATGACGGCCCACTCGTTGGGCGCGAAGGAAAATTCGTGACCAGTCGGCAAATTGCAGAGCGACTCGAGAAAGAACTGCGTGCCAATGTTGCGCTTCGCGTTTCTCCAGGTGACGGTGCTGAAGAATTCCACGTTTCTGGACGAGGCCTGTTGCATCTAGGTGTGCTTCTGGAAACGATGCGGCGTGAAGGGTTTGAATTGACGGTTGGCAAGCCAGAAGTCATCGAACGCGAGATTGATGGCGTGATGAACGAGCCGTATGAAAAACTTGCGCTCGATGTTGCTCAGCATGTGATGGGCGGTGCGCTGGAATTGCTTGGTCAACGAGGAGCTGAAATCACCAAGTTGGATATGCGCGGGACTCGAGCTCATGTCGAAGCAGATATCCCTGCTCGTGGTTTGATCGGCCTACGCACTCGAGTACTCAATGCAACTGGCGGCGAAGCTGTGATGCACCATTCGTTCTGCGACTATCGACCGATTCGATTTGCTCCTCGCAAGCGCCAGAATGGAGTTTTGGTTGCCGTTGAAGCTGGTACAGCGACAACATTCTCGCTTTTGAATTTGTCCGAGCGTGGCGTGATGTTTGTCAGCCACGGGGATGTTGTGTACGAGGGTATGGTCGTTGGCGAGCACAACCGCGATAAAGATTTGCATGTCAATGTTGTCAAGGCAAAGCCGATGTCCAACGTTCGCGAATCCAACAAGGAAGCGACGGTCGTTCTGAAGTCGCCTCGTCCACTGAGTTTGGAAAGCGCTTTGGAATATCTTGAAGTCGACGAATATGTGGAAGTCACTCCAACTTCGGTGCGAATTCGCAAGAAAATCCTGAAGGAAAACGACCGCAAGAAATTGGTTCGTCAGCAGAAAGATCGGGAAGCTGCTGGAGTCGGGGCGGACGACTAAGCGAATCCGACCGTAAGATTCGTCCAATGCCGACGATCGTTCAGAAATTCGGTGGTACCAGCGTTTCGGATGCAGCACGCATTCGGCGAGCTGCTGAGCGAGTTGCGGATGCGCGAAATCTTGGATTCGATGTTGTCGTCGTCGCAAGTGCAATGGGAAGCACCACCGATGATTTGATCGCACTCGCGGACCAAGTCTCAGCATCTCCAGATCGAAGAGAACTTGATATGTTGATGGCGACTGGCGAACAAGCGAGCGTGGCATTGTTGGCGATGGCACTGCGCGAACTTGGTTGTCCTGCAAGCAGTCTCACGGGCGGACAAGCAGGCATTCGAACGGATGGCGTTCATGGGCGCGCTCGAATCACGCGAATCGAATGCGGTCGATTGGAACGATTGATCTCTCGTGGTGAGATTCCAGTTGTCGCTGGATTTCAAGGGACGAGTGATGAAGGCGAGATCACAACGCTCGGTCGTGGCGGAAGCGATACGACTGCCGTTGCAATTGCAGCTGCACTGCGCATCTCTGAATCAGGTGGATACTGCGAGATCTTCACTGATGTCGATGGTGTCTATACGGCGGACCCAAGGCTTGTCCGCTGCGCGGTAAAATTGCCGCGGATTTCCTATGAAGAAATGCTCGAACTCGCCACGCTTGGCGCAGGCGTCTTGCATGCACGAGCTGTTCTATTCGGAGAAAAGTATGGGGTACCGATTCATGTCAGGCACAGTCAAAAACCAGATCATGGAACAATGATCTCGCGGGAGAATCCAAATATGGAAGAACTTGCAGTTGTGGGTTGCGCGCTCAAGGATGAACTTGGGCGTGTCAGTATTCGGCAGATCAAGAATGTTGTTGGCCTTCAAGGGCGACTCTTCACCGCACTTGCACATGCGAACATTGTGGTGGATGACATTATGCAGACCGAACAAGGTTCTGCAACGATGATCGCATTCACTGTGGAGCATGCAGACCTTGCAGATTCCAAGCAGATCGTGGCGAAGACTTTGCAGGAATTGGCTGAGGGAGAAATGTCGGTCGAGGTTGGCCTTGCGAAAGTTTCTGTCGTTGGTGTTGGGATGAAGAGTCACGCTGGAGTTGCAAGCAGAATGTTTCGCGCGCTAGGTGAAGCCGGAGTTGCAATTCACAACATCACCACGAGCGAAATCAAGATCAGTTGCATCATTGACGCTGCGAACGGTCAGCGCGGACTCGAAGCAGTGCATTCCACATTTGGGCTTGGGCTTGGAGCAAACGCAACGATGGCGATGCAGACGGACTCAACGCGATAATGACTTCCGATTTCAGCCAGAATCTTTGGAAGGCCGATGAGCCAAGTCCAAATGCCCCTCAGCCGCCGTCGCTTCCTGGGCTGAAAGTGATTCGTTTGCTGGGAGCGGGGGGGTTCGGTGCAGTCTGGCTTTGCGAGCAACAAGGGCCGCTTTTGCGACAAGTTGCGGTGAAGGTCATGCGCACGGTGATCGCAGGTCCGAGGTTGCGTCAGCGCTTCGAATCTGAACGTCGATTGCTCGCGCGCATGGATCATCCTGGCATTGCGCAAGTCTTCGATGCAGGCGAATCACAGGATGGCAGTTTGTACTTCATCATGGAATTAGTTGAAGGGGAGCCCATTCTCGATTGGTGTGATCGCAATCGATTGTCGGTCGAATCCAGATTGGGATTGATGCGGCAAGTTTCGATGGCAGTCCAGCATGCGCATACAAAAGGAATCATTCATCTTGATTTGAAGTCTGCAAATATTCTGGTGCGTGAAGTTGATGGTGCGCCAATTGTGAAAGTCATCGACTTTGGCGTCGCTCGGCTTGCAGATGATCCCGATGCGATTGTGACCATGCAAGGTGATGGAGCGGGCCCCGTGGGGACGCTGGAATATATGGCGCCTGAGCAACTCTCTGGCACTCGGCAGTTAGATACTCGTGCTGATATTTATTCACTCGGAGTTGTTCTGTATCAAATGCTGACGGGACTTACACCATTTGATTCTCGCCAACTTCGAGCAGCTGGAACTGTCGAAGCGCAGCGCATTATTCGTGAATGCGAACCTGAAGTTCCAAGTGAACGACTTCGTAGAGCAGATAATTTGGAAATCGCAGAAGGAGAGTTGCGTGCCGAATCCCGTGGGTTGAATTCCGCCAAACTTCTTCGAGTGATTCAAGGCCAATTGGATTCTGTGGTATTGCGCTGCTTGGAGAAAGACCCAGAGAATCGATACGCAACATGCGAAGCGCTGAGCGAAGACCTCAATCGTTGGCTTCTATTCGAGCCCGTTCTTGCTCGCCCAGCATCACGAGGAGTGCGTCTGCGCAAGTTTGCACGGCGTCACAGACTGGGTCTGGCCGCGGCAGCATTGATCGCAATCGCGTTGATCTCAGGCACGGTGGCAATGGCGTATGGACTTGCCGAGGCGAAGCGTCAACTCGCTCGAGCGGAGCGATTGCATGGGTTCAACACGCAGATGATCAATTCTGTCACTCCTGATATTTCCAAAGGAATGGATACACGATTGATGTTGATGATCTTCGATCAGTCCATGGGAGAAATTGATGTCAAGTACAGCGACGATCCCATTCTTGCTGCGGATGCGCACGGCACAGCAGGTTTGGCATATCGATCGATTGGTGAATATGCCAAGGCGCTTGAACACATCAAGAGTGAAGTCAAGATCATTGAGAGTCTCTATGCGCCAAGTGATCTGCGAGTGCTCAATGTCCAGAATGATCTGGGCAATGTGCTTCTCTTGAGCGATCGTGTTGATGAAGCCGCACCGATCTTTGAAAAAGTTTTGGAGGGTCGCCGAAAATCTTTGGGTGAAGATGATCCTGCAACTCTTGCATCGGTGCACAATATGGCGTGGCTTCGCGACGAACAAGGTCGATCGAAGGAAGCGGAGGTTTTGTATGCGCAAGTTGTTGCGAAGAAGAAGACTGTCTTGGGTATGGATGATGAGAGCACGCTTCGTTCAATGGACAATCTTGGTGATGTGCAGCGTCGAATTGGGAAGTTGGATGAAGCCCGATCAACACTGGTAGAAACTGTTGCTCAGCGAACGAAGCGATTCGGTATTGATGCTCCGGACACTTTGCTTTCACGAAACAACTTATGCATGGTTTTGAAAGCAAAAGGCGATATCGCAGCCTCGGAAGAATCATTCCGAGCAAATGTGAATGACATGGACAAAGTTTTTGGCGTGGATCATCCTTTCACACTGATTGCCCAGAACAATCTCGCTGCAATTCTTCGAGATTCAAAGCGACTTGCCGAAGCAGAAGAGATTTATCGTTTGATCTTGCCACGATTTGAAAAACGCTATGGACTCAATGCGAAATATTCACTGAATGTCCAAGGGAATTTGGCAATGGTTTTGGAGATGCAAGAAAAATTTGCTGAAGCAGAGCCCATTTATCTAGAGAATCTTGATCGCAAGCGTCAGTCGCTTGGCGATAAAGCAGAAGGCACGCTCGGTTCGCTGAACAATCTTGGTTTTCTCTATATGGGTATGGGGCGGACCGTCGACGCCGAAAAACTCTGGCGCGAAGCTTCAACTGGATACAGAGAAATCTTTGGCGAACGAAGTCAGCAGGCAGCTGCAACATCAATCACATTGGCGCGTTCACGAATGAATTTTGGCGATCCTAAGGAGGCGGATGATTTGGTTCGTATCTATGCTGAAGACGAAACAATTCAGTTGCCAAATTCGATGCGGCTTGTCGCGATGAAGACCCATGGCCGTGCGCTTGCGGCGCTTGAAGATCTTCCTGGGGGGATGATCTGGCTTGAAAAGAGTTACGAATTGTCGATCAAGATGGGCGACGAAAAGGAGGCGAAAGATATTGCCGCCAAGCTTGTGGATATCGCGCTGAAGGCTGGCGACAACCAGAGCGCTGGAAAATGGACTCAGGCCGCCAATGCGAAATAGCATCTGCTTGATACTGATTGAATTGCATGGATTTGGCTTGTTTTGTAGATGCCCTAGAGATTTTACAGAACATATATTATCGGACCTTCGACGTTTCAAAGCAATCGCAAATGCCGAAATCCAATGACTCCAACTGATCCAATTTCTGCTTTGCCCAAGGCGCAATCGATGGCGCCGCTTTGCTCGGTCTTCAGGCGATATCTCAAGTCTCAAGGACTCAAGTACACCACCGAGCGTGCGGACGTCCTGGATGCAATCATCGCCCGTGATGGTCTCTTCGAGGCGGAAGAACTTCTTCTCGAGTTGCGCAAGCGCGGCCAACGAGTTTCTAAGGCGACCACCTATCGAACGATCAATCTCTTACAGAATGCCGGCATCATTGTGCAGGCGCTATTCGATTCAAAGCAATCTCATTACCAACTGATTTATGGCAAGGAACCCCGTGACCATATGGTGTGCATGAAGACTGGACGTTTGGTCGAATTTCAAAGTGCCGAGTTGACAGCGCTTCGAAATCGGATTTGCAAGGAATTAGGATGGTTGCCAGTCGGTCATCGGTTCCAGATTTATGCCGTCAGTCCCGAAGGTCAAGCCGGCAAGATACGGTGATCGATAATTGTTGCAGTGCGTGAATCCTGTGACGAAGTTTTTTTTGAATTGTCCTTGAAATTTGAAAATGTAATCTGAATTCGTTTTTGTGGAAGGGCGTCTGTAATTTTCTTCGCCCATTCGACAACAATCACTCCAGACCCATCTGTCAGCAATTCATCCCATCCGATGGTTTCCAGATCGTTTGAATCTTTCATTCTCCAGACGTCGATATGGATCAGTGGCAACCGACCACCTGAATACGTTTGCATCGTGACGTATGTCGGGCTTGCGACCGTGTGTGAATCGATGCCAAGTCCTCGCGCCAAACCACGAACAAAGCATGTCTTTCCTGCGCCGAGTTCTCCATCGAGCGCGATGAAGTCTCCCGCTTTCAATTCACGAGCAATTTTCTCACCAAGCGCTTCGGTTGCAGCTTCGTCGGCGAGCGCAATCACTTGTTCAGTTGCAGGATGATTCAATGAAGCCATCCTAGATTTGTTGCGTCTTCCAGCGAATCTGCGATTTGAACAAGAACTGATCTTTGATCCTCGGTTTGCCGCTGAATGATTGTTCCGATGGCAGTCCAGCCTGAAGGAACTTCAGCCTGCGAATCAATTGCAGCAAGCAGTTCGTGATCTTCGCCATCACTCAACGCGTGCCGCAAGAGATTCCCTCGGTTGCAAGGAATATCTGCCCCGATCAGTCGCGCTTGCATTGCCACACCGGAATGTTTGGTCGATGCATCGATGATTCGTGCGGTATCGAGGCCAAGTCCATCACTGATATCAATCATCGCATGCAAGCCTTGATTCAGTTTGTCGGCGAGCTCGTGCGCTTGGGCAACTCGTGGCGTGAAGGTCAAGTGGTGACCCAGTCCATCATCTGCAAATGATCCGCCAAGCGGCCCGCTGACGATCAGTCGATCTCCAATCTTCGCTCCGTGGCGCGTGACGACAATCCCATCCGCACGAGGCGATGCCAGAATCGTCACCGAAAGCGTCAGCGGACCCGCAGGATCATGATGAACAGATGTATCACCACCGATCAGTGGGCATCCAAATTCTGCTGCGTACTTGCCGACAGATTCGAGCAGTTCGCGTGCGCCTTGTGCCCCAAGTGAATGTGGCAGTGTCACCGATGCAAGCGTCGCGACTGGAATGCCAGCCATCGCAGCAACATCGCTGACATTTCGTGCGACCGCTTTGCGAGCGACGAGATCAAGTGGTGTGTTCGCAGTGAAGTGACAACCAGCAACGACTTGATCGACAGCGACAAGTACTTGCGATGATGTCAATTGGACAAGCGCCATATCGTCGCCGGGAGGAATCAAGATGTTCTTTGGCAGTGCGCCATTCGCTGCCGCAGCAAGCACAAGAATTTCCTTCTCGTTCACTGGATCATTCCGTAGATCATTTACTTGTTTACCGCCAGTCATTTCGCACCACGATTTTGAAGTAGTTCTTGAGCAATCTTCGCATGTCGGGCAGAAGCCCCCTGTTCTTTGCGAATCACATCTCGTGCAGAGGATGCGATCTGTTCTCTTCGTTTGGGATCGGCGAGGAGTTCGGCGATCGTTGCGCGAAGATTCTCCGCGGATATTTGCACAAGTCCCCCGCTCTTTATTAATGCATCCGCAGTTGATTGGAAATCGTCGACACGCGGTCCAACAATCACAACTTTGCCCAATCCTGCGGGCTCCATCATGTCCGAACCATGCAGGTTTCCAAATGTTCGGCCAAGGACCACCAGATCGGCCAGTGCATATGCCTTGCGAAGTTCGCCAATCGTGTCCAACACAAATCGTCCTGATCCACTCCCTGCTCGCTTTTCACTTCGCCGGACACTTCCTGGCATTGCTCTGGAAGTTTGATCAAACCACTCGGGTTTTCTTGGTGCACACAAGAGTTGAACACCTTCTGGACATGCCTCAGAAATCAGTGTTTCTTCACCGAGCGCAGTCGATCCTGCAACGATCAGCGGCATTGATCTGTCAATACCCATCTCTTGCGCCAATTCTTCTGCTCCATCGACATGATCTGTAATCTCTGCAGTATCCCACTTCATCGTTCCAGTGACTGCGATTCGATTGCGTGCAACGCCCATTGCCTCAAACCGATCTGCGTATGCCTGATCCTGAGCCGCAACGCGAGACAATCTTCGAAACATCGGTGAAAGAATCCACCGCACGCGAAGTGACCGTGCAAAACTTCTTGCGCTGAGTCTTCCATTGATGACTGCGATTGGAATGCTCCGATTTGCACAGAGTCGAGTGAAGTTCGGCCAGATTTCTAACTCCATTAATAAGACGACATCCGGCTTGACTGCCGCGAGAAATCGACGCACGCTCCAAGAAAAATCAAATGGATAGCGCACAACCGTATGTCGCGAACCAAAAACCTTTCGTGCGCGTTCAATTCCGGTGTCAGTTGTCACGCTGATAATCACTTGCGCATTCATCGGCTCGGCGGCAAGAATGTCCGCAAGTATGCGGGCAGCGTTGACTTCTCCCACGGAAACTGCATGCAGAAGGATGCGAGGGGCGCGCTGAGCCCCTGCCTTGGTGACGTCTTGTTCAGGTACTTGTTGTTCAGGCAATTGTTTTTCAGGTACTTGGGGGAGTCGCCATCCAAGTCGCGAAGACCAATCCGTGCGCAACTTCCCCCGCTTCCACATAGAAACAAGCCAAAACGGCATAGTGACTATGGCAAAGAGAAGAAAGGCAATATCGACCACGATGGCCATAGAACCCAAGAGTATCCGACCCCGCTAGTCTCGATGCAATGACTGTGGCATCGTCAATCGCAAATGAATCGAACACTTCGTTCGCTTGGGAGGTTGGCGTTGACACAGGTGGCACATTCACAGACTGCATCGCACGATCCAGAGATGGAGAAACGGTTCGAGCAAAGGTATTGAGTATCAGCGCTGTCCGCGGGAGACTTCTTTCGATTCGTTCTTTGATTCTTACTCTTGAAATCCATTTACCTCTCGCGGATCAAACCATAGATTCATTCTTTCGCGGATTTGCAGTTCGGCTTGCGGGTGCTGCGAATACATCCGATTCATCAAATGCAACGATCCAAGAGTGCAAAGTCGTTTCTGTTCGGCGTATGACCTCGAGCACAGTTGAATTGACCCTTGATCGAATGGAATCTGTTTTTCAGAATTCCAATTCTGATGTCAAGGAAATCTTCGTCGATCTGATTGCGCCATTCGAAGCGCCACTTCTTGCTGTGCGCTTGGCGATCGGTCGACCACATCCAATTCCTCTCACAGACTGCCGTATTTGCATCGGAACGACTCGAGGCACGAATGCACTTCTTGAAGGCAAAGTGACTCCAGTGACGCTCTTTATCAATGAAGGACTCGAAGACATTCTTCGTATTGGCGATCAACGGCGGCTTGACATCTTTGCTCGTTCGCCGCGCAAGACGCGCGCGATTGAACGAAACTCTGTCGGTGTGCCAGCGCGTATATCACACGATGGAAACGAAATTCGTCCTCTTGATGAACAACTCATGCGATCCCGCGCGAGAGAAACATTTCAGCAAGGATCACGATCGGCTGCGATTGCACTCTTGCACTCCGATCCAACACGAGCAGCAGGTGTTGCACACGAAATCAGAGTCGCGGAGATTCTTCGTGAAGAGGGATTTTCGTGGATCTCCTTTTCGCATCAATGCGGGTCAACAAGTCGATTCGAGGCCCGAGCTCGTGCGGCAGTTGTTGACGCGGCTCTCTCTGGACCAGTCGGCGAGTTTATTCAGTCGATCGCACAATCTGCATCTGGTGCTGAAATTCTGATGATGACCAGTGCTGGCGGATTGATTCCCGCTGCTGCTTTTCAACCGCGTGAAAGTTTGCTTTCAGGTCCCGCAGGTGGTGTCGCAGGTGCCGCTGCAATTGCCGCAGCGTGTGGATTTCACCGCTGTGTCACTCTTGATATGGGCGGTACGAGCGCAGATGTTGCACGAGTCGACGGTGCACCAGAAATGCGCGACGAAACCACAGTGGGGCAAGTGTCGATTGCATCTCCCTGCGTTGCAGTCGAAAGTGTTGCGGCGGGCGGAGGTTCTATTCTTTGGTGGGATGGCGAGGCAATGCGCGTTGGACCTCGCAGTGCAGGAGCGTCGCCCGGTCCTGCGTGTTATGGCACGGGTGGACCGCTGACATTGACCGACGCAAATTTATTGCTCGACCGCATCGATCCTGCGCAGTTTGCAATCCCAGTTTCTATCGATGCAGCACAAGGACAAGCCAATGCAATGCATGCGAAAATTGTTGGCAATTCGCAGAGAAAGATGTCGATCAAAGTAATGCTTGAATCTTTTATCGCCATCGCAGACGAAGCGATGGCATCTGCAATTCGAGTGGTCACTGTTC
Source organism: Singulisphaera sp. GP187 (assembly GCA_945862215.1). Taxonomy (GTDB): domain Bacteria; phylum Planctomycetota; class Phycisphaerae; order Phycisphaerales; family SM1A02; genus F1-60-MAGs104. The sequence goes on from CAMAXY010000008.1 coordinate 75,155, forward strand.
GGCGCGGAGTTGATCCGGCTGATCATGCACTCGTGGCATTTGGCGGTGCTGGCGGATTGCATGCGTGCGCAGTTGCCGATCGACTTGGAATTCGTACGGTTGTCTATCCACTTGATGCAGGGTTGCTTTGTGCAAGCGGTATTTCTTGTGCGCCAATCACACGCATCGTGACTTCACTCGTGCTTTGTGCGCTGAGCGATTGCGATCCGTCGATGTGGGATCGGTTGAAGCAATTACAGAATCGAGGGGAAACAGAATTGGGTCTTCTTGGAATTGATCGAGCGTCAACCCTTGTCACTCGAAAGATTGCGTTGATGCGCTTGGCTGGAACCGAGGAAAGCATCGAGGTTGAAATTGCAACGCATTGCAAGAGTGAAACTTTGGTCGAATCACTAACCGCAGGATTTGGCCTGCGCTTTCGTGAGATTTATGGCTTCGATTATGACCAAACGCGCAAGATTGAAGTCGAGCGGATTCGAATTCACATTGAATCCGCAAGGTCAAATGCGCCAATCACAACTCAAGAAATTGTTGAAAACACTCAACCCTTCAATGGTCCGATGACTGTGATGCGTCGAGACTCAACGGTATTTATTGCGGTTGGTTGGCAATCTCATACACATAAAAGTGGTGCAATGATTTTCAAGCGCATTGACCATGTCACCACAAGTGCAGCAAGCACCCACGAACTTCTGGCAGCGCAGCTCGGTTCGATTGCGACTGATATGGGCGAACAGTTGAGGCGTACTGCTGTGTCTGCAAACATCAAGGACCGACTCGATTTTTCTTGTGGTCTGTTGGATGCGGAGGGATTTCTCGTCATTAATGCGCCGCATATTCCAATTCATCTTGGCGCGCTTGGATCATGCATTCGTAGCGTGAAGGCTGTGCACGAATTCAAGCCTGGGCAAGTCGTTGTCGTGAATCATCCTCGATTTGGCGGTTCGCACTTACCCGATTTGACGGTCATCACACCGATCTTTACTCAATCCAGAGAATTGATTGGTTTCGCTGCAAATCGAGCGCATCACGCGGAGATTGGTGGATCGCGTCCTGGATCCATGCCTCCTGATGCGACCACTCTGGAGCAGGAAGGCATCGTGATCGAACCGACAGTGATTGTCGAAGATGGCGTCGCGAGATTCGATCGAATCGAAGATCAACTTCGAAGTGGGAAATGGCCAAGTCGCTTGGTCGACGACAATCTCGCTGACTTGCGAGCACAAGTTGCTGCGAACGAACTTGCCGCATTGCGAATGCGTGGACTTGTGGGCGAGTGCACTATTGCATCGCTGCGAGTCTGTTGCGATCGATTGCGAGATTCAGCGCGTCGTGCAGCAGAACGTGTGATCGAACAACTCCCCATCGAGATTCCAACTTCGCAAGAGCGACTTGACGATGGAACAATTCTCAGCGTGCGAATGAAACGGCTTTTGAATCCCACCCAACTCGATATAGATTTCACCTCGACCGCGAGCACACATCCTCGTAATCTCAACGCACCATCTGCAGTCACTAGAGCCGCGGTGATGTATTCCATTCGTGTTTTAGTCGGGCAACTTCTTGGTGCCGACGGTCCTGCTTTTCCGCTCAATGAGGGACTTCTTGATCCAGTGCAAATCACCCTTCCAAATGGCTCGATCTTGTCACCAGATTTTTCTGGTTCACCCGCTGCATGTCCAGCATGCGCAATCGGACAAACCGAAACAAGTCAGCGATTGGTCGATTTACTGTGGCGCTGCTTTGATCTCGCTGCGTGCAGTCAAGGAACAATTAATAATTTGCTCTTTGGAAATTCGCGATTTGGTTTCTATGAAACGATTGCAGGTGGAGCTGGCGCGACTTGTGAAGGCGCTGGTGAAAGTGGTGTGCACACGCATATCAGCAACACGCGCATTACAGATGCAGAGGTTTTGGAGCGGCGGTATCCAGTTCGACTGGAGGAATTTCGAATGCGCACGAATTCTGGCGGTGCTGGGAAACATCGAGGCGGCGATGGACTCGTTCGCCGAATTCGATTTCTCGAAGCGGTCGACTTGTCATTTCTCTCACAGCACAGGGTAGAATCACCCTATGGACTTGCGGGTGGCGGACCTGGAATGTGCGGTGCGCAGCGAATCATCCGCGCGGATGGGCGAATTGAAGATGTTGCGGGAATAATCGCAGCGCGAATGGAAACAGATGATCAATTCGAGATCGAAACCCCAGGTGGTGGCGGTTTCGGCGCAACGCTCAGCACTCTTTGACGGCTGCTTCGATTGCGGCAAAGTCGACTTGGACGAGCGGGCTCTCGCTAATCCATGCGTACTTCACAACACCCTTGGCATCGATGACGAATGCGGAACGCTTCGAGACACCCTTGAGTCCCATCAAGTCTTCGTGCAACGAGTCATACAGACGCGATACATCCTTGTTGAAATCACTGAGAACTGGAAACGGGATGTTTTCAATTTCGCGGTACTTCGCAACAGTGAATGGAGAGTCGACGCTGATCGCAAAGACCTTGCAGCCGAGCGTAGCCCAGTGATTCCAGTGATCTCTAAAGTGGCACATTTCAGCTGTGCATACTGGGCTGAATGCAAGCGGGATGAAAAGCAAGACGATCTTTTCTTTGCCGATGATTGCACCAACATCAACAGCTTGACCAGGTTGGCTTGGAAGAGTAAACGCAGGGGCTTTCGATCCAACGGTCAATGACATTTCGGTCTCCAGTATCTAGAAGGTGAAAAGACTGGCATCGAACAAGTATGCCATTGCTTGACACTATCACGAATTGACATTGCGTGCACTTATTCTGACTGCACTCTATGAACGACTCGATGAATCATGTACTTATGCGTTGGCTAGAATTGACACATCACGGACAGAATTAAACCATCGCCATTATGCATTCTAAAACGTCCGAGATTCCGCATTGCCCACCATCATTTTGGTCGTTGATTTCATCTGATCTTCGGCCAGACAAAGAACGCTGGCAATTTGCTGCAAGAATCGCAATCGGCGGGCTTTTAATCATCGCAATTCAGATGACGCTTCGATTCGAAATTCTGTATCCAGGAATGAGCATCTTGCTGATTGTTTCAGAACTTCGCGGTGCGGGTTCGGTCACTCGATTTGTGCTGAATCTGTGCGCAGCAACATTCGGTTGTGCAGCCGCGGTTGCCTTGGGTGCCCTTTTCATTCAGCAACCTTGGTTCCTGCTCTTCATTTTATGGTTGTACATCGTCGCGATCATGTATTTCATGGGATCGAGTCGGTATCGGGGCGCTGTTTTCATAATGGGATATCCATTTATTGTCATCAACTTCATGATGTTCTTTGACAAGGGAAACGCAGAGCATATTGCGATTGTTGTTTACAAGTCGGTCTTGGTTGGGGTTTGTGTTGTGGCATTCGTGACGATTTTTCTCTGGCCGTCACATCCAAGTTTCACTCTGCGAGAGCGTATTGCGAAATCACTTGTTCGCTCGCAACTTCTGCTGCGATCTCTGATTGATCACATGCGAAGCAAGGAACAGATTGATGTCGCAAAGCTCTTCCCAGATTATTACCGTGGCGACATCATCGAGAACATGCAACTACTCGATCAAGCAGAAACAGATTCGGCATTCGATGAACGCGAACATCCAGACCTGCTGTCTTTTCTTGCGTTTGAACGGCGCGTGAGTGCGGGTTTGTATCTCGCGGCACAAAGACTGGCTTCCAATAAATTTGAACCGACTCCTGAAGCCATCGAACTTTTGACTTCGCTTGACTTTTTCTTGTCTCGATTGATTTTGAAGTTCGAGAACTTCAAGGATTTTGCTGGTATTGACGAAGCGCTTGTGCGATTTCAAGAATCAGCAAGTAAACCTCATGCAGACCCTTCCTTGCGAGCGATCTGCAACCTTGCTTTAGAGGCTCCTCTTGCCATTGCGACACTGCGTACTTTTACGATTTTATCCCACCGTCCAGACTTCGTAAGTGTGCTCATTGGGAATTTGCGCAAAAGTCTTCCGAACATTTTCCGCCAGAGTATTTTGATTCCAAACATCCCCGCACTGAAGCATGCTGCAAAATGTGCAACTGCAATTTTGATTTGCGCAATCATTTGTGTCACTTTGAATTGGGATAAAGGAATTGGATGCGTCGAGACGGTCATGTTGGTCGTTCAAACAACGTTTGGTGGAACGCTCATGATTGGCAGCCTGCGCTTTCTTGGTGTCCTCATGGGTTTTTCATTAGCAATTTTTACAGTTATTTTCTTGATGCCAGTTGTGACAACTCTGGCTGGTTTCTTGATGATTTTCGCACCGATTTTGTTTTTCGTCGGATATGGCATGCATGGATCACAACGGGTCAATGTCCCTGCGCTTCAAATCATGATTGTCTTTGACTTTTCTCTTCTCCAGGAACTTCGACCAGATATCAGTTTATATCCCACGATGAATTTCTCACTTGCAGTGACCATGGGTGTCTTTGTTTCATTTTGCGTTTACCGATTTCTTTGGCGCGCACGAGCAGTTGACGGACTTCCAGGAAGTCTTGCCGAAATGCTGCAGACTGTTGCCAATGTCATGCGAGTGCGCTTGGTAGGCCCCGTCCCTCGCAAGACGATGATCATGGCTGAAATTAAAATCGAAGATGAATATGCAAGATTTATGAAACTTCAAAACGATGCGCAGTTCGAGTCCTACTGCACCGTTGCTGGCATCGATACTCGCTTGCGTGCCGCCGCACTCACCCATCAACTGTGCACAGAATTCTTGCTGCTCTTGGATTCGAAGAGCGCTGAAGCGCAAACTCTGGCGAGCAATCTTCCAATTGCAACTGCGTATGTTGAAAACTTGGATCGTTGCTGTCGCATCTTGCGTCGCCAGCCTGATACGGACTTTGTTCTTATGCCCGCGGTCGGAGATATACAGACTCCGTGGTCCATCTTTCTAGATCGCGGGAAGACGGAAATTCCAGTTTTGCGCAGCGTTCTATTCGATTTGAATGCGATCTCTATCAGCGATTCCGCGCTAGGTCTGTCCAATCAACCACCAGTTGGCGCAGTTTGCTGATTGAGTGGGACATCAATTCGCTCGATGCGGATCGCTCGACCGCTGACCGGATCAATCTCAACGACGCACCCGCACGCGCGCTCCCCACCTTCTCCCATTTCGAAATTCGTGTGCACGCCTGTCGTCATCGCACGCAACACACCCTTCACATCACGGCCGATGATGCTTGCATATGGCCCGCACATTCCAACGTCTGTGATGAACGCAGTTCCGCCGGGCAAGATGCGAGCATCCGCAGTGGGAACATGCGTGTGTGTGCCGATCACTGCTGCAACACGACCGTCCAAATGATGCGCAAGTGCAGCTTTTTCTGAAGTCGCTTCCATGTGCGCTTCGACGATCACGATGGGTGATTTTTCTGGAAGTGAAGCAAGAACAGCATCCACAGTCGCAAATGGATCGTCTGCGTGTAATGACATGAAGACTCTGCCTAAGACTGTGACAACAAAAATATCTCTTGGACGTTGGGGTGTTGCTGGGATGCGAATCCAACGTTTTCCTGGCGCTTTGGAAGAAAGATTTGCCGGGCGAGAAATAGGCTCCGTTGGATCTTCAAGTACTGGAGTGATTCGAGCGTCTCGAAAAACATGGTCACCCAAAGTGACAGCATCGGCGCCCATCTTGCGAAGGTCGCGATACAAATCAGGCGTGATTCCCGAGCCATTTCGCAGATTTTCGCCATTGATCACGATTGCGTTTGGGGCCGTCGTTTGGCGGACAATTGGAATGGCGTGTTGAAGGGATCGCCTCCCGGGTTGGCCGACACAATCTCCAAAAAAGGCAATAACAATTCCGCCGTGCATGGTTACACTCTACATGGCGTCGCGAATCATGACTGAGTTGGTTGTTGCGCGAACGCCGCTGAATGATTGAAGCAACGTACAAAAAGGGCGATCGTGTTCGTCATCCTTCCCGTCCAGAATGGGGGATTGGTGTCGTCTCAAAGATCGAAGTCGTCACGCGTGGCTCGTCTACGGACTTACGCGTGTGGGTTCGTTTTCCTTCGATTGGCGAAAAAACATTACTTGCCAGTGCTGCTGCACTTGAAATCCTTGAGGACCAAAGTTTTTCCAGCTCCGTTTATTCACGACCATCGGTAACGGATTTCGATGTTGCCCAAGGTGGCGGATGGCTTGGTTCGATTTCCAAGCAAACCGCAAACGATCTCATGACTACGTTGCCAGTCGAAGCGACCGATCCATTCGCGCATCCAAAGCGCAGATTAGAAGTGACCATCAAGCTCTATCGATTTGATGGAACCCCTGCCCGATTGGTCGAATGGTCTATTGCTCAGAGTGGACTCGATGATCCAATGGCAAGGTTCAATCGCCAAGAACTCGAGCAACTGTATAAAAAATGGATGTTTAATCTCGATGCGCATCTGCTGAAATTACTTGGTGAGTTTCGTCGAGAAAAAGCTGTGGTTGACCAAGCACTTCTCAATGCCCCTCCGCTTGCGGTCAAGGCGGTGCGTCGGCAACAAGCGATGTTGAAATAGGGATGTTGAAATAGCGATTGGATTGAATGTGCGAGAAATGATTTACTCGCTTAATAATGTGAGGTTATTCCTTCGCTACTATTTGTTTCTGCGATGTTGAACTCGAATTCCAAATCATTTCTTTGTCGCCACACCCAAGAACGTCGTGGTGAAGTTCGTCCTACAACTCTGTTGGGTCTTGCAGTTGCGCTCTTACTTGTCGCCTGTGGCACCCTGGCAATATGGAACTCGCGAATCCAATCACGCATAGAACTCGTCGAACGAGAACGAGATGAAGCACGGGCAACTCTCGAGCCTCTTCAGAAAACTCTCAAATCATCAGAAATTGCATCGGAATCGAAAACCCAAACTGTCGAAGCTCTCCGTTTGGCCGATAAAGCCACTTCTTCAATGTCAGCAGATGAATCTCAGATTGCCCAACTGACTACGCGCGCAACTTTATTGCAGCAGAAGAACGATCAATCAGAGGGGAAACTTGGAGAGACTACTTTACAATTGCAAGATGCTCAAGGAAATGCCAATCGAGTCGCGGCAGAAATTGTGCAAATGTCCAATCGTTCCCATCGAGTTCGTGAATTCATGGAAGGTGCATTTCATTCCTTTGCACCTGCAACTGTTGGGCCATCTGATGCGACTGTGAATGGGGTGATGAAAGCTGCATTGAATGAACTGAAGAACGGTGGATTTGATGACGACCTTGATGCAAAGTCACAACTTGAGTCGACGATTGCAACGATTCTGATGGATGGTGGAGAATTTTCTCAGGCCAAACCGATCTTGGATCAGGTCCTTCAATATCGACGGTCGATTCACAAGACAGACAATGCCGAACTCGCCGATGCAATCGGTGATGCATCAAGGGTTCGAATTTTACTTGGTGATTTGATAGGTGCTGAACCACTCGCGCAAGAATCACTTGCGATGTATCAACGACTTTTCAGGGGCGATCAACTTGTTGTCGCAGCATCTCTGAGCAATCTTGCGCAGCTCGAGCGCGCTCAAATGAAATGGGTGGCAGCCCAAGTGCACTGCGAGCAAGCAATTACAATGTTCATGCGACTTCGTTCCGGGAATAGTTGGAATCTCGCACGTGAACTTCATGAACTTGGAGAACTGCACGATGAATGCGGTCGTTTGACTGATGCACAGCGTTTGTTTGAGCAATCTCTCACCATGAAGTCC
>CAMAXY010000009.1 GCA_945862215.1 Singulisphaera sp. GP187
AACAGGCGTCAATACATCGGCACCGTCGGATCGATATCGATCGACCACAGGTGAATTCCGCCAGCAAGACTGCGGACATCGTCGAATCCCGCTTGCCTCAGAACTTCGGTGACTTTCAAACTCCGCATTCCCTGATGACAGTGGATGACAATCGCAGCAGTTTCGTGTTCTCGCAGAGAATCGATATGTTGAGAAAGCGATTGCATCGGGACATGAATCGACCCTGCGATATGTGCAAGATCTCGCTCGGAAATCGTGCGGCAATCGATCAGCACAATGATCTCACCAGCAGTGCGGCGGCGATGAAAATCTCGCGGCGTGATTTCCCATTCGGAGTTGAATGGATAGCCGCGGGGAAGGCCGTCTTTGCTTGGATCATTGGGCAGGTTTGTCATTGCAGCCAAGATTCTAGCGAGCAAACTCTGTCGCAGATCAATCTCGATACTTCACATGACACTGCTTGCAACTTGCGCCAATCGCAGCCAAAGTTTGTGACATCTCCGCAGTCTTTGCGCTTGGATTCTCCATCATGCGCTCCAGTTCGTTTGCTTTCATTCCCTCAGCCTTGAGCCATAGATGAATTTGAGCAAGTCTTTCTGCTTGTTCTTGCGGATTTTGATTTGGCTTTGCGGGAGGTTCGCCGATCAGTCGAAAAAGATCCGCGAGTTTCCCTGCATCGCTGATGGGCGCAAGATCTGGATGATCTTTCGGCGCGAGCCATTCATTTTTCTCGGCGAGTTTTAAACGATCGAGTGTTTCGTCGATCTCCACCATGGATGCGACGAATGAATCTGGCTTAGTGATCTTGGGGAAATCGCTGGTCGCAGCATCGATGGCAATTGCAGTCATCGGCGCAGCAGCAGCGGTACACGCCCAGAGTCCTTTGTATCCCGCAGCAGTTCCGCAAACTTTCATCCGCGTCGCTGCTTCATCATTCGTCAACCACCCGAGCGAAACTGCAATCGTCCCAGCAGCTCCAGCACTTCGATGCTTTCCATGATGACAGTGCAAATAAATTGGCTTTGGAAGATCGCGCACGGCTCGCACCAACTGAGCTTTGCGCGCATCGTCAAATCCGTCGTATCCAATTGGAAGATGTACATAGCGCATGCCATGCTTCTGGGCGAGAGCCACACTTGGGATTGCACCGTCGACCGAAAGAATCGTCTTGATCCCAAGCGAGGAAAGACTGTCAAATCCCGCATCGCCAGCAGGTGCACTCCCGGAATAGAAGCCATCATGAAATGCGACAACATTGCAAAGACCAGCAAAGTCCTTCGGTGCAGAATCAATTGGTCGATCTGACTGCCATGCAATCACAGTCGCAAGCAGCAGAACGAATATGAGTTTCAAAGCAATCACGCGTGAAGCGTACTACTCACTTGAGCATCGAGGGCTGGATAGTCGGTGTATCCCGCTGGACCTTGCGAATAGAAATTGTCTGGCTTCAATTCGTTGAATGCTGATCCAGCCTTGATGCGCGCAGGCAAGTCTGGATTCGCGATGAAAAACTTTCCAAATGCGACGGCATCTACCAAACCATTCTTGATTGCGTCCTCGGCTTCTTGAACCGTGTACCCCATGTTGGCGATAATCGATCTCTTGAAGGCTTTGCGGAGCGGTGTCAGCACGTCGCCCGATTGCCGACCTGCAAAGTCTGCTCGCATGACGTGCAAAAATGCGAGGTTGAATGCATTGAGATTTTCGGCAAGTGACGTGTAGGTGCCAACAGGATCGCTGTCGATGACATCATTAAAACTATTGAGCGGCGAAATACGCAGGCCGACTCGACCGGCATCCCAAGAACCGCAGATAGCTTGGAGAATCTCCATCAGAAATCGCGCTCGATTTTGTACAGATCCACCATAAGGTCCTATTCGTTTATTACTGCCGTCCCGCAGAAACTGATCGACTAGATAGCCATTCGCACCGTGCACTTCAACGCCGTCAAAGCCAGCGTTTTTTGCATTGACCGCGGCAAGCCGGAAACCTTCCACGACACCTGGAATCTCGGCATCTTCCAGTGCACGGGGCATTGCGTGGGGGACTGCGCCATTGGGGGTTTTGAAGTTGGAATCTAAAATCGCAATCGCACTCGGGGCAATGGGTTGCTGTCCGCCGTTGATGAGCGGGTGGCACGCGCGCCCACCATGCCACAACTGGAGAACGATTCGTCCGCCATTGGCATGGACTGCACTCGTCACTTTTCGCCAACCTTCAACTTGAGCGGGGGAATAAATCCCAGGCTCACTGTTAAACGCAGAGTTGCCTTCGATGACCATCGTCGCCTCTGCAATAATCATTCCAGCGCTTGCGCGCTGCGCGTAATACGTTGCCATGAGCTCAGTCGGAGTGTGACCGATTGCACGACAGCGCGTCAGTGGAGCCATCATGATTCGATTGGATGCTTGAATTGCGCCGATTAAAACAGGCGAGAACAAAGTAGACATTTAAACCATTTCACTTTGTATTTGGTGCTTCGACCCATTCCCAATTCACACCATGAGAAGGCGATTCTTTCGCAGGAACCAACTCGAATTTCGCTTTGGGCTCTCGTTTTGTTTGCATCGGCCATTCGCCGCCAACCATTCGCACAGGTGCCGCGATAAAAAGAGCGACTGGCCAAAAGGGTTCGATGATTCCATCGAAGAATACAGAACTGGTTGTCGAGTCTCCTTCAAGCGCAGTTGAGATCGTTGGATATGTTCCCTTGTCGCGAGCGACTCCCGTTGCAAGGTCAAGATTATCTACGTACGTAGGCTGGACTTCCACTTGACCTCGCGGAACTGGGACCATGACAACTTCCCAGTTGCGGCGATCCAAACCTTGCAGCGATGGTTTTTCAACTTGACGGATGCTTGATGGAGGGTTCGCGACAAGCGCAGGAAGAGAATCGGGTGAAGTCCCCATCACGCCGTTCACCTGATTGAGATTGCCGGTGCAACCCACAATCAAGAGCAGTGATGTGGTGGAGATGATGGGGACAATTTTATTCATCGAATTCAATTCCTTCTTTACGAAGCGCATCTTCGATTATAGCGCTCTCGATTCCCTTGCGAAGCAAGGATGCCGCGACAGCAAGTGCTGTTCGGCGTCCTCTCTGGCGAATTGCTTTGCGTGCAAGTTCAAGCGCTTGCTTTCGAGAATCTGGATTTCCAGCCACGCGCCGCGATTCTCGTTGTGCGCGAGCAGAATCGATCCCTTCCCATTCAAGCGACTGGGCAAGAAAATCTTCGCTCAACCCAGGGCTTGAACGACCAACACTGTCGGCGCGAACCACTGCATGTGTGTCGTCGTTCAGCCAACCATCTGATTTCAATAATGCGATTGTTTCGTTGATGACCACGGAATCGAATCCGCGTCGCTCAAGGCGTCGAGAGATTGTCGTTGCATTTTGAGAACTTCGAGCCAGCATTCCCATCGAATATTCTCGCGCCTCTCGGCGAGTTGTAAATTGTGCAACGCGTTTCGAAACGGCTGCAGTCCACGCCATCCCATCTCGGATTCGAAGTTCAGTCAAAGACTCTCGCGGCAATCGTGCGACTGCGCGAGTCACGCCATCAACAAAAATTTTCGCCCAGCGCGGATCTTTGGAATCACTCTCAATTCTTTCAACCTTTCGGCTCGCGGGAGCTCGAGGTCGAGAAGTCGTCGTGCTCGGTCTGCTCATGAGATTTGGTCAAGGAGAGATTGAATTTCCGAAATCGCGTGCGTGTCACCTGATGCACGTGCACGTTCGAGACCTGTTCGTAAAGTGGCCGCAGCATCTCCAATTTTTCCTGCTTGCTCTAGTGCGCGAGCCTTGTGGTAATACGCATAGCAATAATCCACATCGGATTCGATCGTCTTGTCAAACCAAAGTACGGCGTTGACATAGTCGCCTGCCTTCAAATATTCCTGTGCCATTCCATATCGGCAGAATGCATCCTTTGGATCCTCTTCGAGCATTTTCTGCAGCAGTTCGATCCGTCCTTGGCTCATACACTAAAGAATACCACTCTGCGCTAGACTTTTGAACATGCTTCTGTTTTTGTCACGTGTTTTTTTTATTCTTGCCGCCAGTGCCATTCTCCCACTCGGAGGATGTATCACGACATACACCCCAACCGCAAAAGCCGATGAACGCCCGAAGGAGGCTTATGTCAGCCACTCTGTCGGTGGGACACATTGGCGCACTTTCGTTGATAATGGAACATGGTTTCAAGGATTTGGACCAAATCTGCTCGTGCTGAGTACAACCAATGGGGCAGTCTTAGACAAACTCGCCTGCTTCCCAGTGGGCAAATCTGGTGCGCTTGTTGATCTTGTCATTTATCAAAATGAGTTGATTGGAGTCCTCGACCGAACAGCAGTCGTTCGGATTGATCGAACAAATCCACTTGTGATGATGGTCGTTGAAACCATGAAAGAAAAAGCACTTGGAATTCGCCCCGAGAGCCTTTCTGTTGTCGATGGAGATTTATATGTCAGCGGTCTTGGTGGAGTGATTCGCCTAGACACTGGCGAGCACTTTCTTGCAGGGACCGAAGTCTGCGGTCGTGTTGTCGGTACTGCAGTGGGACGAGCGACAACTCGACACGGAGAGATCGTTCGGCTTTCCGATGGAACAATTCTTGGGCGTGCGACTGATCTTCAGAATATTTCTGTATCGGCTGGTTCATCAAAGCTGATCGCATTTGTTGACCAAGAAAAAGATTCTGCGCGTATCGGAATCTTGGACGAAAATATGCATGAAATCGCTGTGACTGTTGTGAGCGGAGAAGTGACTCGATTGCGTGAAATCAACGGCAGATTGTGGGCTGTCACGCCGGGTGGAATTACGACATGGAAGATCGCAAGTGGGGGACTTTCGGATGAACAAAAGATTCGAGTTCGAGGTGCGTTGGATATCGATATGGCGGGGCCAAATACATACGCAATTGCAGGAACTTTTGGTCGGGCGCTTTATCGCCTCGAAGCCGATGAGAGCGGACCTGGCGATGAATTCTTTGCGACAACGAGAGAAGCTGGCAGGCTTGAGCGAATTCTTTCTGATGGTCGCAGAATCGTCGGTGGAAGCGACGAAGGAAATTGGATTTACATTACTGGCGGATTATGCGAGCCAAGTAAAAATCCAATCCAAACCGTCAATCCTCCGAGTGCAGTTGCGTTTGGAGAATTCGGCAAGGCCATTATTGAGGGTGCGGACAGCGATGTGTTCACAGTCGAAAGTGCGTCTCGTGTCATTGTCAATGGAAAGGGAACGAGTCAAACTATTCAAATGCCACAAGGGGCATTTGCTCGAACAATCGCAACAGTTGGGAGTGATCTTTGGATCGGTCACGACGACGGTATAGACATTTGGCGTCTCGAAAGTGAAAAGATGATCCGGGTGGGACGGATTCGCCTTCAGGGACCAATCATGAACATTTTTCCGCGAAGAACAAATGACGGCGCAAGCTGGGTCAGTTTGTATGGGGGAATGGGAGTCGTGTTGTGGCGACCCATTGAAGATGCGTCAGTCGCATCTGTTTCGACAACTCCATCACCGAATTGAGCGCTTGCGCTTTGCCTCACAGCAAAACTCTTTGCAAATCGCATCGTCAGAACAAGAATTGCTACGCGCCTTGCATACGGCTCTGCCATGTGCGATCAGCAGGTGAGACAATTGGCACCAATTCTTTCGAGGAAAGAGTGCCATCAAATCTTGCTCGACTTTGACGGGATCTGATTCGCGCGTGAGTGCGAATCGCTGCGACAAGCGCCCGACATGAGTGTCGACCACAACTCCTTCGTTCATATCGAAGGCATTTCCAAGCACAACATTTGCGGTCTTACGTGCGACTCCACGAAGTTGCAGCAATTCATCCATCGTTGATGGAACTTTTCCACCATAAACCTCTTGAATCATTTTCATCGATTCGACGACAGCCTTCGCTTTGTTGCGCCAGAAGTTGAGTGTCTTCACAAATGGCTCGATATCGCTTGGCTCGCCCTTGGCGAATGCCTCAATTGATGGGAAAGCTTTGAAAAGCGCTGGCGTCGCTTTATTCACTCCCACGTCTGTTGACTGTGCAGAGAGAATTGTCGCAATCAAAAGCTCGTGCGGCTGCGACCAATTCAGTGCACAGTGAGCATCTGGATATCGCAGAGACAAAGCTTTCCATAAACGCTTTGCGCGGTCGATCTGCAAAGGGGACTTTCGCTTCAGCGATTGCGACGGATTTGTAGACGAAGGTTTCAACCGCAAGACGATAACCTCCAATTGTGCTCAGCCAAATCGCATCACAATTGCAGCCACTTGCGGGAACGATCGCGCCACTCGCAGGCGAAGCGACAGAGGCACTGCAAGCACTTTCGCAGATGGGATACAGAGCGGTGCAATTGTCCGCGACGCAAGTCGGAACTCGCCCACGCGATCTGGATGTCAGTGGTCGCAAAGACTTGATGGTTCAAATGCGCAAACTTGGATTGGCGTGTGCAGGATTGGATCTTTGGATTCCTTCCTCGCACTTTGTCGATTCCGCATTTATCGATCGCGCTGTGAATGCAGTCACGCAGTCGATCATGCTCGCTGCTTCACTTGGTCGATGTTCAGTCAGTATCGCTCTTCCGGAACAAACGGATCAGAACAAAGATCAACTTCGCGATGTACGAGAAGCAATTCAAACTGCCGCACAACACGAAGGCATTTGGATCGCAGATCATGGACTTGATGCAGCAACAGGGAAATGGTCTTGCGAAGCATCGAGTTTTCTTGGTATCGGAATTGATCCACCGATGCTGATGGCTGCTGGACATGATGTTTCAGCATTGGTCGCGCGATTTGGCGCGTCCATTGTTTCGGCACGCATCGTTGATCTCCTGCGATCGGGCATGCGTGGTCCACCCGATGAACCCGGCAATTCTCGCCTTGATTTTCAAACATACGCCGCAACACTTGCAAGTTTGCCACTGCGTACATCGCCTGTCGCAGATGCGCGTCAATGGACAGACGCGCGTGCGGGACTTCGCGCGACAATCGAACGATGGACAGGAGATGTCACGAAATGAACGCGGTTGCACATGGAATTGATTTGGTGGACATCCAGCGCATTCAGCAATTACTGAGTGATCATGGCGATCGATTTCTTCAGCGAGTCTTCACATCGACCGAACAGGAGTATGCAAAGTCTGGAGGCGTGCGCTGCGCTGAACGCCTCGCCGCACGATTCGCAGCGAAAGAAGCAGTTCTCAAAGCAATCGGAACTGGCTTAAGAACAGGTATGACTTGGACAGACATCGAAGTTCGAGTCCTTCCTTCGGGATCTCCGACGATCGCGACGAGCGGCCGTGTCGCTGAAATTGCAGCGCAACAAAAAATCGCAAGTTGGTTGATTTCAATTTCTCACTCGGGTGGATTTGCCATTGCAAGCGTCATTGGAATTTCACCCACACCAACAACTGATACTCTGCATACACAATGACCAAGGGCGCAAGAACTCTGTATGAAGCTCGTCGAGCGAAGAACAGTGTGGATGAAACGCTCATCACATCTGCTCCGCCAGCTCTGCGACTTCCGATGGGAATTGCCGTTGTTGTTGGTGGGATCATCATTGCAATCGCGATTGGAATTTATTTCCTTGGATATCGATCAGGATTCTCTGCGGCAGAAAATGTTGGGATTGAAGCTCGCCAAAGTCTTGCCCAAACACGCGACCCGCTTTTGCTTGCGCCTGCAACGGCTTCAGGCTCCAACGGTCCCAAGAGAACCGCAGGGGATCGAACTCCAGAAATTCAACAATCAGCCAATTCAACAGCTTCTGCAGGGGCAAATGAGGGCCTCTCACCCCTTGGACCTCCTCCAATTAGCGATCCAAGAGTGGTAGGGTTGTATTATTTCATCATTGTTGATGGGATATCAGCTGACCGAGCTGGAGAAGTGATTGCATTTTGTCGTGGCTTAGGGCTTGATGCCGTGACCATTTCAAGTCATAATGCTCGGTCCCAAGTCATTGTCCTTCCCGGTTTCGGGCGTGATGATCGAGCTGGGGAGCCAGTGAAGGCACTGGAAGCAAGAATTCGTGCGGTCGGCGCAAAGTGGAAGGCGCTTGGTCGTGGTAATAGTGACTTCCGCGATTGTTATTACAAAATCTTCAAAGGTTAGTCATGAGCATTCATCCAAGTCTGAAACAAAAGTCCGGCGCACTCAATCAACACCGCAATGTCTTATCGCGAGCTGAACGCATCGCGAAGTTGACGGAGCTCGATCTCTTCAACCCATCCAAGAACACGGCACTCTCTTTGCCAAAGGTCCGCTCGATCAAGGCGGCAGTTGCAAAGAAGCCGAAGAAGGAAGCTGCGGGAGTAGCAGCTGATGGTGCAGCACCTGCAGCAGGCAAGGCCGGCGCGAAGCCAGCAGCAGGCGCGAAGGCAGCAGCAGCACCAGCCGCTAAGAAAAAGTGATATGACCTCCTCGCAGAATGCGGGAGAACTGGATCTCGAAAGGCTTTTCACGGACCGTGTGAGGTCCATTGATGCCTCTGGTATTCGTCGTGCATTCGATCTTGGTGCATCGATCAAAGATCCGATCAATCTTTCAATTGGTCAGCCGGACTTCCCTGTTGATATGCGAATCAAGCGTGCTGCAATTCGAGCGATCGAAGAGGATCGCAACGGATATTCGCTGACGCAAGGCCTGCCCGAATTGCGAACTGCAATTTGGTCGCATCTTGAAAAAGATATTGGTTGGAAGGCGAGCGAAGACAGCGATCTGATGGTGACTGTTGGAACAACCGGAGGTTTGGTTCTTGCGGTTTTGGCCCTCGTAGAAGATGGTGATGAAGTCATCATTCCAGATCCATATTTCGTCGCCTATCCGCAATTCGTAAAAATGGCTGGCGGGAAGTCTGTTCTCTGCGATACATATCCTGATTTTCGTATGACTGCGAAGCGTATTGCTCCGCTGATCACGCCTCGAACAAAGATGGTCATCATTGATAGTCCAAGCAATCCGTGTGGCGTCGTCTTGACTTCAGCAGAACTCTTGGAAATTGTCGAGCTTTGTCGCGATCGCGGCGTGCTGTTGGTTTCGGATGAAATCTATGACGCATTCACATTCCCAGAAGCGCTCGATGATGGTCGTTGCCCAAGTCCAGCGCGTTTTTCGTCGTCGATGCTTCTGGTGCGTGGCTTTGGAAAAAGTTATGGATGTACTGGGTGGAGACTTGGATATGCCGCGGGTCCCAAACCGCTCATTCAGCAGATGGCAAAGTTGCAGCAATATCTTTTCGTCTGTGCACCGACGCCATTTCAAGCAGCTGCCGCCGAATGTTTTCATGTCGATCTCTCTCCGATCATCGAGCGTTATGTCGCGCGGCGCGATATGGTGGTCAAGGCTCTCTCTGATGTCACCAACGTCACCCCGTCGCAAGGTGCGTTCTATGCATTCATAGAAATTCCAAAGCACATGGGAATCAATGGAGCCCAATTTGCCGAGCGTGCAGTCGCAGAGAAATTGATCGTTGTGCCAGGAGGAGTGTTCAGTTCTCGCGACACGCACATTCGCATCAGTTTCGCGGCGCCAGAACAAAAACTCGCCGAAGGACTGAGCGTCATTCGGCGAATGATGAGTTAAGTAAAAGTGTGATCGATCAAATCACGATCATTCTTCAAGATCAAAAAATGATATGAATCTTATTTTGTCTTCTTCTTCACGCCAGCCGGAACATCCGTTGTGGAAGAAATACCAATCTTCGATTTGGGACTATCTGCAATAGGCTCCTTCAAGACAGGCTTTGCTTGCGAAGCTTGAGGATCATTGCTTGATTCAGTTCCTCCGTCACAGCCAACAAGAAGAGCTGCTGCGGAACAAATACTGATATAAAATATTTTATTCATGACATAATTTTAGACGCGGGCATAATGATTGTCAATACTTTTGGTGAATTAAGTTCGATTTTTACTGCAAAAGTAAGTAAAAACCCCGCCGACATATGAAACTAGGTCGGCGGGGCGGAGGGGAGAAAGATGCTTGTTTGTCACGTTGACTCGTTCGCCAAGATGACCCATATTATTTCGGACATGAAGGCATCCTTTCGATACAAAAAAACGTATTTCTTATTAAACCATTCGGAGTGGCGGATTGCATGGAGACTGTCTGCAAAGATTGCCTATGCAACCTTGCATTCGACACAACCTCATCCACTGTTCATGCCTGGGCAGATCGAAGCGGAAGTAGTTGAAATGACTTGACTTGCGCATCTTCGATTCGAGTCGGCTTGCGTGACTTGAGATCCATGAACACCCAACGGCTCGAGGCTCGACAGACTGCGACATCTCGATCGCGATTCCAGATCAGGGTTTCGCGTTGAAGTGTTGTGCGCCCGAATCTTGAAAACCATGTCGCACATCCAAGGCGATCGCCCGCAAATGCCTCGGCGAGATAGTCGATTTCGTGGCGGGAGACAAACCACATTCGCTCTTGAGCAAGAAGCTGCTGGCGTGATTGTCCGCAAGAAATCCCATGCAAATCTGAGATGCAGTCAATCCAGCGGAGATATTCAACATTGCTGACATGTGCAATTGTCGAACCCAAATTTGCTTGCGAGACAGCCAGCGAGAGGGTGAAGGGATTTTGAATTGCGCTCTCGATCGAGACTGGTACTGACAACTTCTCGACCATAAATTCGCTGTCGCTTATTCGCGTGTGGGCAGCCATTGATAATTATATATTCGAGGTCGGATCAATCTCGTGCAGATATTTCCACGAAAATAATCCCGTGTCATGTCCGTCGTTAAATCGGATTCGCACCGCATAATTCCCAACTAGCTCAGCGGTCAATGCTTCCAGAGGAAGTTGACTGGGAGAACTTGTCAGAACGGTCAAAGGGTTGACTGCTAAAGATTCGCGTATTGCGCGAGCGTCAGCCGATGGCGACATTCGCCTCAAGAAAGCAATTGGAAAAAACGAAACCTTCCCGCCACGCCAGCGGACTTCAAGTCCTTCACTGCGGCGAAGTTCCAAATGTTCAGGTGATTCGTTGTTTTCCACAATGGAAGTGTATAGACCCCACGCGGCAATCTTGACCAGTGGTGTTTACATCCCGCGAGAAGTCGTTTGGGATTGCGCAGAATCGATGATCTTTCGATATTGATTCGCGAAGAATGCATTGAATTCGCGGCGCATGATCGTGGGCGACTGATCGCGTTCGTCCCACAAACCGCTCTGTGCAAATCCTCCTTTGATCCAACCAGTTCGAACCGCCGACAAACATTGAGGGTCGTTCAAGTCAAAGAAAACTCCATTGGGGCCTGAAATTGTTGGCAGTGCATCGAAGGCTTCAATCCAACTCTTCAGAATCGGATCACTCACATCTTCTGCGCTGACAATTTCTTTGCCAGGTGGATAAGCAGGATGCGTGAAGATCGCATGCCACGCTTTGCGAAGAGAATCTGTACTGGTGATCGCCATTGGAACGAAGATTGGAGAAACGAAGTCGCGAAAATTTGGATCGCTCTCCAAAACAGATTGGTCATCAAATGGATTGATCTGATCGACAAAGCATTTTTCGCAGCATTCATAAGCCGCGCGGAGAATCGGCATTCTGCGAAGCGAATAATTTTCAGGTCGCGAATAGCCGCACATTTCGCCCTCGCCGCTTGGCAACTGCCAAAGCATCTGCGCATCAAGCGACAGACAGAATTCGACAAAGTGTTGCGCAAGATCTGCATTCGGCGCACCTCGCAGAATTGCAACGGGATCAGCATCGACAACGCTTTGACCCTTTGGGGTGCAAAATTGAAGGCGATCGATCGAAGAGATTCCAGTTTGATTCGCTGAATCTGCAAGTGATTGAGCCTGGTATCTGCCATAAAAATCTATGGCGATTCCAGTCCATGATTCGCCATTGCCCACTGTTGTTGGAATGGTCGAACCTGCAGCAACAATCTGATTTGTATTGGCAGCGGCACGACGCATAATTTGCCAGCCTCGTTTCCATCCCAATCGTTGAAGAATGGTCTCGAAAGCAGTTGCGACCGAACCACTTTGAGATGGATTGACCAGAGCAACACTTTCGAAGAGTCTTGGATCGGCGAGATCTGCCCACACCTTTGGAATTTCGATCCCATGCGCCTGAAATTGTTCTGTATTCGACAATATCCCAAATGTGCTCAGTGCGACACCGAACCAGTGCAATTGCTTGTCATAAAGCGGATGGCCATCGATCTCATTGGGACCATAAATCTCGCTCAGTTTCTCGGGTGTCATCCAATCGCAAGGTTGGAGAATGGTTGTCTCGCGTCGTGCCTCTCCAGAACCAATATAAATCGAACGACTCATTGATTTATATTCATACGAGCCTCCGCCGAAGACGATGTCGGCATCGCCACCAACAGGTTGATTTGCACGTAGCGCTGATTCATACTGCGCCACCAACATTCGGCGAATTTCCGTGGCGCCTCCAGGTGTATTCCAAACAACACCTACTTGTTCGCCATATTTTTTCTTATGCCAACGTATGAATCCCGTAGAGAATTCCTGACGCATCTGTTCACTGTTTGGCGTGATGATGATCAGCGTTCGTCCAGATGTTTGCGTTGGTGTCCCGTGATAAAGCAACACTGGTGTGACAGTGAGTACCGCAACTGCAGCGAGAGCGAAAAAGAGTTGGATTCGAATCATCGTCGTTCAGTAAAAGTTGATTCAGTACGCGAGATTCCGCCGCGAAGAATGCCGATGCGAATTTCCTTTGCAAACGATTCTGCTGCACGCTGAACAGGCGAAATCCAATCCGCAGGATTGTCGCTCGTGGCGAAGATGACACTGCGACTTGCCGTCACAATTGCGCCGCGACCGTCTTGATGGAAGCAGGGTCGCACATCTTCGACCGTTCCACCTTGCGCACCAAATCCAGGCACGAGAAAAATTTGCTGAGGCATCAGTTTGCGCAGTGATGCGGCTTCACGAGCTTTTGTCGCTCCGACAACCGCGCCAAGCGAACTAAATCCCCTTACGCCAACGCTGGCTTTTCCTGTTTCTGCAACCAATTTCGCGACACTCTCTGCGATGGAAATCCCATCAACCGTTTGAATGGATTGCAATGCGTCGGAGCCTGGATTCGATGTGCGAACAAGCGCGAACGCACCTCCGTGTGCCAAGAAAGGAGTCACGCCGTCCATTCCAAGATATGCGTTGACGGTCGACCAATCCGCACCATATTGTTCATACATTGCAGAGGAATAATGTTCTGCTGAAATTCCGATGTCTCCGCGCTTGCCATCCAAAATGGTCACAAGACCAGCTTCGCCAGCGGCGGTGATGGTTTCTGCAAGAACGCGCATTCCATCTGGTCCAAATCTTTCATAGCAGGCTGATTGCACTTTGACACAAGGGACGATTCCCTTGAGTGCCTTCACAACTCCAATACTGAATGCGGAGATGGCTGCAATTGGAGAAAGTGAACGAAGTGAAAGTGGAAGTTTGTCAACGACTGGGTCGAGGCCAACACAAACTGGAGACCCAATCAAATCGATTGCATCGAGAAGGCGATCAGCGGGATGTATTTTTTCATTTGTCACGAGTGAGATAGTAACGCTTCGACGATACGCTCATGTCATGTCGTTCCGTGCCGCCGTTCTTTCAATTGGTGATGAGCTGACGCTCGGTCAGATTTCCGAGCGAAATGCTGGCTGGATTGCGCAAGAATTCCTTCGCCGTGGAATCTTGGTGATGGAACATCGGACTGTCAGTGATGATCGAGATGCCATTTCCGCTGCGATTTCGCAACTCGTCACAGAGGCAGCAATTGTCGTGATCACTGGAGGACTTGGACCGACAGATGATGATCTGACCCGCGAGGCTTTGGCTGATGCGCTTGGTGGAGTCGCATTGGTGGAAGATGCAGATGCACGCGAGTCTTTGCGAAAACGATTTGAGGAGCGAGGGCGACAGATGCCTCCGATGAATGCGAAGCAAGCACTCTGTCCCGTTGGAGCCAAGTGCATCGCGAATTCAAATGGGACTGCACCAGGATTGAGCGCACGAATTGGGCAGGCGATCGTTTTCTGTTTGCCTGGCCCACCCAACGAAATGCAACCCATGGTGCGCGAGGCAATTCTTCCGGTTGTGGATTCGATGGTTGCGCTTGCGGGTGGAGTCTCTGCCAATGTTTGCGCCATACATAGTTGCGGACTTCCAGAAAGCGTCGCAGCTGAACGCATTCGGCCAATGATGGATCGAAGTGCGAATCCATTGGCTGGAACAACAGCAAGCGGAGCAATCGTGACCGCAAGAATTCGTGCATTTGGTTCTGCGGCGCGCGATGGTTCGCTCGAACGCGCAGCACAAGAAGTTGAACACGCCTGGGCTCCATATGTATTCGGTCGCGATGAGACCACGCTTGCGCAAGCACTTGGCGAAATCTTGCTGCGAACGAAAGATCAAATCGCTGTTGCAGAAAGTTGCACAGGTGGTGGAATCGGCGCATTCTTGACGAGCGCAGCAGGTTCGAGTTCTTGGTTTGGCGGGGGATGGATCACCTATTCCAATGAAATGAAAAGCCGTTTGCTTGGTGTTCCTCCAGAATTATTTGAACTCCATGGTGCTGTCAGCGAATCCGTCGCATGTTCGATGGCACTCGGTGCTGCAGAACGCGCAAATACTCGCTTCGCAGTGAGTGTCACTGGAATCGCCGGCCCCGATGGTGGAACAGAAACCAAACCTGTCGGCACAGTTTGGATAGCTGTTGCAGATCGAAGCGAAAAGAATCCATCTCAGAATGTGAACGCAAGATGTTTTCTCTTTACTGGTGATCGCGCGACAATTCGCGAACGCACTGTTCGAGTCGCCGTGCAACTTGTCAGACTCGCAGCGCTTGGGAAATCCGATGTTCCAGTACTTTGGGAAGTGCCAAAGTTTTCAGGACGCACGAAATGAGCGAACGTGTTTTTATCGGTATCGGATCAAACATTGGAGATCGTGCTGGAACAATTGATCGAGCACTTGTACTTCTTGGACTTGTTCCACACTGCACGGTGATCCAGTGCAGTTCACTCTGGGAGACTGAACCAGTTGGTCCGCCTCAGCCGAAATATCTCAATGCAGCTGCAGAGGTCATAACCGAATTGGAGCCAGCTGTTTTTCTCAACGTAATACTCGAAATCGAACGATCACTCGGTCGAGTTCGCCGCTCACAAGAACGAAATGCTCCAAGAACGATTGATCTGGACTTGCTTCTCTTTGGGAATAAAATCCTTATGGATTCAGATCTTGAAGTACCGCATCCAAGGCTTGGAATTAGACCATTTGTGCTCATCCCACTCCTTGAATTGGACGCCTCTTTGCGACATCCCGGCACAGGTGATCTGCTAGTATCTTTCCTCCCTGCAGAACGAGGAAACGATGGTGTTGTCATGTGGCGCACCCGTACAAATCCCACCGTTGCATAGGAATATTGGAAACGACATGAAAATTCTTCAACAAATTGTGACTGCTTCAACCCTTTTCATCGGATCATCTCTCTTTGCTCAAGATGCAAAGCCAACGACTGCGCCAGCAACAGCGCCAACTGCTGCGGGACAAGCGGCTCCAACTGAAGACGACATTGCAAATGCACCAATTGATGAAGCCCAGATGGCTGCAATGTTTCCCAAGTCGCCAATGAACGCTGAGTCGTTCGATGCAGCAGCGAAATCTCCAGAAGCAATTGCGAAGGGTGTTGCGATGCTTGATCAAGTGGCTGCTGCGTACAAGGCAGCTCCTGCAATGACTGATACTGTGGTTTATACAGTGAAGATTCCAGGTGGCGAACAAAAAGAATCAATCGGCCTTTCAATGGGCGCTGGTCAAGATATGCAAATCAAAGTTGCGACTATGAATCTGACGTGTCTCAACGGATCTGTCTACTTTGCGGAAGAATCGATGGCAGACAAGTTTGTTCAAGTTCCACTTGATGGAACTCTTCTCAACACTATCAAGGAGAAGTTTCCAGGAATGTTATTTCCAGTGCCGCATCTCGCACTTCGCAGCGCTGCCCCAGGGAAGGCTGTTGATTCCTTCGGCTTCGGCGGTTCAAGCTTTGAGAAGGTTTCTGGATTTCAAGAAAAAGACGGCTCTGCGCAGATTCTTCTTGACGGCGGCGAAAGCGACATGATGCTTACAGTCAATCCAAAGACAAAACTTCTTTCTGCGATGGCACTTGTTATGAGTCCTCCAGGAGCTCCTGCGGGGATCCGTTTCGCAGTCAACTTCACACTCGACCCCAAGACAATGGATGTACTCACGCCAGCAATTTCATTTGATACTGCGGGCCGTAAGGCTGTTGCATCACAAGAAGAAATGGTTCCAACTCGTCCTGAAGCAATCGCAGTCGGCGCAGTGGCCCCAGGATTCTCTTTGCAGGATCTCAGTGGAAAGACTGTCACGCTTGCTGATCTGCGTGGAAAAATTGTTGTTGTTGATTTCTGGGCAACTTGGTGTGGACCTTGCCGCAAGGGCCTGCCATCGATCAATGCGCTCGCTCAATGGGTTGCCGAAACGAAGCAGCCAGTTGTTGTCTTGGGAATCAATGTCTGGGAACGAGGAGACAACACCGTCGAGAAGTCAAAGGAGTTCTGGACCAAGCAAGCTTTCGTCTTCCCAACACTGCTCGATCATGCAGGCGATGTCGTGAAGCAATATGGTTTCGACGGCATTCCTGCAACCGTCATCATTGGTATGGATGGAAAAGTTGTGAATGTCCATACAGGATTTGATCCAAAGAGCGATTTGGTAGGCGACTTGAAAGCCGAGATTCTCAAGGCAATCGGTACAAAAGGCTGATCCAGTTTCTGATTTATTTTCAGTGAAAAGTTCTGCGCGTGTCCGACAACAATGACATTTTCTATGTTGTTGATGGGCACGCGCAGTTTTTTCGTGCCTATTACGCAATCCGCGGAGGAATGACCAGTCCGACAACGAACGAGCCGACGCACATGGTCTATGGATTCGTTGGGATGATGATGCGTCTTCTTCGTGAACAGCGACCGACATCGCTTGCGTTGGTGATCGACGCAGCGGGGGATCAGCGGACTTTTCGTTCACAGATTTATGCTCAATACAAGGCAAATCGAACACCGCCGCCGCTGGATTTTCATGGGCAAGTGCAAAGGTGTCTTGAATTCACCAAACTTCTAGGGGTTCCAGTCTTTGCAATAGAGCAAGTCGAAGCAGATGATGTCATCGCAACAATCGCACGGCGAGTGCAACGCGAAAAGTCTTCGATGCGAATGCGAATTGTTTCTCGCGACAAGGATCTTTCACAGCTTGTTGATGCACAGACAACGCTCTTTGATCCTCAAACTGGAATTGATCTTGGACCAGAGCAACTCTTCGAAACCAAAGGCGTTCGCGCCGATCAAGTCGCAGACATGCTCGCGCTCATGGGAGATACATCTGACAACATTCCTGGAGTCCCTGGCATCGGCCCCAAGACTGCGGCTCAATTGATCACAACATATGGTTCGATCGACGGTCTATTGGCCAATCTTGATGCGCTCTCTCCCAAGCGTCGTGATGCGATTGTCGCCGCCCAGAGCACGTTGGCACTTGCGCGACAACTCGTCGCGTTGAAGGAAGATTGCCAGATCGATTTTTCTTATGACGCAGCTCGCTTGGATTTGAAACGTGCAAATGTTCCTGCAATCTTGACTCTGCTTGGTGTACTTGGATTTGGTCGCTTGCGAGGTGAAGTGGAAACTCTGCTCACTGGAAAGTCCTCCATTCCTGCCTTGGATACTCGCACTCCAGCGCAAAAAACTCCGCGTGCAATCACTCCTGCCCCAAAGGTCGCACGTCGCACATCCGCTGACGATGCCGCAGATGCTCCGCTCTTTGCAGCACTCATTGATACTGAACAATCAACAGCGACTGAGGGAGCAGCGATTGCGCTCTCGCATCCAGTTCATAGTGCGGAGTACACACTTGCTCGTACTGCCTCTGAAATTCAAGCGGTGATCGCAGATGCTCGTGTGGCGTCTGCGAAAGGAATGCCGATTGCGTTCGACACTGAAACGGATTCTCTCAACAAGGTGGTCGCTCGACTTTGTGGATTGAGCCTCTCTTGGCGCGATGGGCAGGGCGTGTATATCCCAACACGTTCGCCAGATCCTTCGTCGCATTGTTCGACGACCGAGGCCCTCGATCTTCTTCGATCTTTATTCGAAGACGCGACCGTTGGCAAAGTAGCGCACAATGCAAAGTTTGACATTCAAGTTCTACGGCGTCACGGTGTCGTCGTTCGTGGTCTTGTAGGCGATTCAATGGTTGCGTCGTATGTTGTCGACGCAACGCGCGTGAGTCATTCGCTTGATTCTCTTGCACAATCTCAGCTTGATTACACGTGCGTTCCAATTCAGGATTTGATTGGCCGCGGTGATTTTCAGCGAACATTCGATCAAGTTCCAATCGCTCTTGCTGCGCCATATGCAGCAGAAGATGCGGATATCGCGTTGCGTCTCGATCGAATCTTGACCAATCGAATTGATACCGATGGACTTGGTGCTTTGTACAGAAACATCGAAGTGCCTTTGATTGATGTTCTTGCAGAATTGGAATTCAACGGCATTCTTGTCGATGCACCTGAGTTGGAAAAGCAGTGCCTGAGACTTTCCGCCACGACCGAGGATTTTCGCAACTCGATCATCGCGCTTGCTCCTCATGCGTTCAATCCCGATAGCCCTAAACAATTAGCGGCGGTTCTCTTCAATGCGCCGACTGCGCAACCCCCAGGATTAGGGCTGAAGGCTTCGAAGAAAGTGCAAGGCGGACCGAGTACGGGAATTGAAGTTCTCGAGAGATTGGCGGGGGATCCAACGGTCGAAAGCGAATTGCCAACTCAGATGATCGAATATCGACGGCTGAAAAAGTTGGTGGGGACATATCTGGAGGCATTGCGTCACGCCATCGAACCTGCGACTGGGCGGATTCACGCATCATTCCATCAAACGGGCACGGCGACTGGACGATTGTCGTCAAGCGATCCCAATATGCAGAACATCCCCATTCGCACGCAGGTTGGCCGCGATATTCGGCGTGCGTTTGTTGCTCCGCCTCAGTACGAACTGCTTGCGTGCGACTATTCACAGATCGAACTTCGCGTGCTCGCGCATTTGGCAAATGATCCTGCGATGATCGCCGCTTTTCAAGCAGGTATTGACATCCACACTGCAGTCGCTGCGGAAGTCAACGGTATAGATCCTTCACAAGTGACCGATCAACAACGCAGCGGTGCGAAGATGGTCAACTTTGGAATTATCTATGGGATCACACCTTGGGGACTGGCGCGTCGACTCGGTGCTGGAACAACTCCTTCGCGCGCACGCGAGATCATCGATGGATATCGACAACGGTTTTCACGCATCGACGCATTTCTCATTCAGTGCGTGGAAGAAGCCAAGAGCCAGGGATTCGTGACAACACTGTATGGTCGTCGCAGAGCTGTACCGCAAGTGCAGTCGCCCAATGCTGGCGAGCGATCTCTTGGCGAGCGAATGGCGATCAACACCGTTGTCCAAGGGACCGCCGCCGATCTGATCAAGATCGCAATGGTCAATATCCACAAAGAGTTGTCATCTGCATTTCCAAATGTGCGAATGTTGCTGCAAATTCACGATGAACTTCTCTTCGAAGTTCCCGCAGTGGACTTAAGCGCAGTTCAGCCTTGGATCGTGAATCGCATGGAATCTGCTGCGAATTTGCGGGTTCCGCTGCGTGTTGAATCATCGCACGGGGTGAATTGGTTCGATGCGAGTTGAGCAGAAACCAAGCAAGAATCATTGAAGATAAGACCGTAGATATCGCTGCGGTTGACGAACATCGGCTCTGCGATAACATCACCTATTCGGAATCGTTTAACGGTTTCGGAGTTACTTGGGGCGGTAGCTCAATTGGTTAGAGTACCGGCTTGTCACGCCGGTGGTTGCGGGTTCGATTCCCGTCCGCCTCGTTTCTCAAACCTCTGCACGCGGATTCGCATGCAGAGGTTTTTTTATTTCTTCGCTTCAGTCTGTCAAGATTCTGAGTGACTTTGCGCACGCCATTTAATATTGCATCCAATCGAAGGACGTTGAAAAGCAGCGGGAACTCGACCATCAAGAATCGCATCAAGTGCCGCTCGCAAATCTGCGCCGTTTACGGGTGTTTCACTTTTTGGTCGGCTATCGTCGAGTTGACCGCGATACACCAATTGATGTCCCGCATCAAAGAGGAAAAAATCTGGAGTGCATGCCGCGTCGAATGCTCGCGCAACTTCTTGTGTCGCATCGTGCAAGTATGGGAAAGTCCATCCTTGTTTCTTCGCCATTTCAATCATATTGCTTGGTGAATCACTGGGATATGTCTCTGCGTCGTTCGAGCAGATTCCTACGACTGCGATTCCACGAGAGAGATATTCGCATCCCAGTTTCGCCAATTCGTTTTGCATATGCACGACGTATGGGCAGTGATTGCAGATGAACATCACCAACAGTGGTTTGCCAGTGAAGTCGGTATTGCGAAAAGTCTTGCCAGTGATCGTGTCAATCAATCCGAATGAAGGACATGAAGTTCCAAGTGGAATCATGGTGGATGGGGTGACTGCCATTGTGCGACTCCTGAAGAAAATGTCCGAGCGCCAAACACGAAGTACGACGATGATGGCATACTAATCAATGATGCCACAGAGACCAGCAGATGATGCTCGCGATGAAGACCCAACGGACGAAGATATCGAGAGATTTTCGGCGCCAGTTGTTGGTCGTTGCCCAGAGTGCGGCCACCATGTCATTGAAGACGCAGATATCTGCCCCAAGTGTCACTCATTTTTATGGGATGGTCCTCAGGCGAATAAGAAGTCAAAAATGCAAAGCATGCGTGGAATCTTTATCTTGCTGACAATTGTTCTGATTCTCACGCTGAGCGGTCTCATGGCTGTACTGCTTCGCTGATGCGTTGCTTTTCAAACGCTGAGATATCAACCGCACTTGAAAATTGAACAAGAACTGCTACCGGCGGAGATTTGCCAGCTGAAAGTTGCAGCAAACTCATTGCAACTGAATGCACAAGATTTTCGATATGAACGCGGGCCATTCTCTCTGCAGCAAGCATGCATTCTGGTCGTTTGGCGATCTCGAGAGCACGTGGTTTCAGTTGGCTTTTCGCTTTCGCAGTCAGAGCGTCTTTCCCAGACCACGGATTGATCGTTTGAATTCCGCTGCCCAGCGAAAGTGTTTCAATGCCTGCTTCGTCGATTGCGATGAACTCTTCGTCAACCTGTGGCGATGGCAAGTGGCAATACACAGCAATTCCGCGTTCGCCGGTTCCTTGATCCACCGTGAAGCTCCAGCGAAAATTTTCAATAGTGAGTTTTTCGAGTGGGATGAAATACTGAACACCAACCTCACGCGCAGATGCTTGCCCGAGCACCGTTCCCACTGCGGATGTTTCGACGATCTGCGCCAAGACATCAACGCGCAGCGATCCCACAACAAGCTTTCCATGATCATCAAAGCGGCGGATTCCTGCCAAAATCGCTGTGCGAATCTCGACCTTGGGTTTGAGAATTCCACCAAGCCAATCAAAAACCCCTCGAACTGCGTCGCTTCCAGCTTGAAGAAGAGTGGCCGGAAGTCGAAAGACTTCACGGACAATGTGTGCAAGCCCCAAGACCGCCGCACTCAACACAACGACTGCAGCGATCACCAACAGAGAGAGCGTCGGTTGACCTTGTTGAAATAAAAGGACTGCAACGACCAAGAGAAGAATGAAAGCGATGGCTCCAACAACCACAGGAGCACCGAATTTTCTCGGCAAATTGGTCAAAATCGCAAAGCCCCCCGGAAAGAGAAAATGCCCCCTGAAGGATTCGAACCTTCGACCCGCTGATTAAGAGTCAGCTGCTCTACCAACTGAGCTAAGGAGGCGCGATACGGGCAGGAAGTATAGCGGTCTTGTGAATCTTTGGTCATTTCTTCCCGCAGCACTGCTTGTATTTCTTGCCAGATCCACAAGGACAGTTCTCATTTCGTCCTACAGCCATCGGACCGCCGATCGGCACAACGACTTTCGGCGCTCGATTCATAGACGTTCCCGATGCAGCAACTGCTGCAGCGGTTCGACCTGCTGGAGAACCAGCTTGCTCGGCGATTGCGATGTCTCGCTCTTGTGCTTGAGTTGGAACGACCGATGCAATTTGAGCGCTCGCGGTTGGTTCTGCGATCTTTTCTGAAGTCTGATCGATTTCCGTTTCGTTGGTGACAACAGGAGGTGTTGGAGGCCGCATGGCTTGTGGCGACAATTTTCCCTTGAATACCAAGTCGGTCACTCTTTCGCGCACATTTGACAACATCTCGCCAAATAGTCTGGAAGATTCCTTCTTGAATTCAATCCGCGGATCTTTTTGACTGAACGAACGGAAGGAAATCGAATCGCGCATCTGATCCATACTGTGCAAGTGATCTTTCCAAGCTTGATCAAGAATCTGGAGCAGCACAAAGCGTTCGAATTGTTCGAGTTCTTCTCGAAGCAAACGCATGAGCCTTTGTCGCAGGAAACTTTCTGGATCGCTCTTGACTTCCGCGCGTTCAGAATCGGTCATGCGAATGAAAACGTTCTGGACCAACCATCCATCGACTGCATCCGTCATGAGTTCTGCGTTTTCAGCAGCAGCAGGTGTTGCTGTGCGGAGTGCGGCAAGAATTCTCGTCACGCGATCGTTGATGCGATTGGAATCCCATGTTTGCGCTTCCACCAACAAGATTCGCCGAAGTTCAGCCGGATCTGCAGACGGAAGTGCCTGTGGAGTCCAGTTCAATTCGAAGCGACCCCGTGCCCAACCACAAAATTGAGTCAGAGATGCTTCGGGAAAAGCTTGGATATTGATATTCACGAATTCAATGGCAAAGTCGATCGGATACTCCAACTCTCGTTTGCGATATGCCTCTCGAACAGCCTCTTGCAATCGTCGAGTTGCTTCGATTGGCTCGCGCATGGCGCCCATCTTTTCCACATCAAGCGGTGAACCGATCATTCGCTCAGCCCAGTGCATCAGATCTTTCACGCCATAACCAGGCAAGAGATATGGTTCGAGCGGACTGAGATCGATCGTTGCAAACTTTGCATTTGATGCCGCCTCGAGTCGTTGAACAACTCCAAGTCGTCCTTCTGTATCGATGATCTCATCTGTGATCACGACTCCATACGTGTTGAGCGCCCATTCAATCACTCCAGCACGATCCCATTCGGAAGGATCAGAATCCTCGGGGATGTATTCGCCAATGGTGACATTGATCTGCGATGCGGCCTCTTCAGGTGCATCGGTCAAAATCGTTTTCATCACCTGATCACGGTCTTTGCCCTTGAAACGTTCGGCATCGATCATGACTCCAAATGCCTCCCAGACCCACTGCGAGATCGCTCCAGGAATATGCATCGGTGAGAGATACGTTGCAACTGCATCTGCAACCGCTTCGTCAAGAAACTTCAAGACAACATCTTTGATGGCTCGACCTTCGAGAATCGGCTGACGTCGTCCATAGAAATTTCGGCGCTGAACTTCCATCGGTTCGTCATAATCCAGGATGCTCTTGCGCATCTGAAAGTTTCGTTCTTCAACTTTGCGTTGAGCCTTTTCGACTGCACGAGAGAGCATTGGCGCTTCGATCGCATCGCCTTCTTTCATTCCCATTCGACTGAGCACGTTGAGTGTTGTTCGTCCTGCGAACATCTTCATCAAATCATCATCAAGTGCGAGATAGAAACGCGTTTGCCCCTCGTCACCTTGCCGACCAGAACGGCCTCGAAGTTGATTGTCAATTCGGCGACTCTCGTGTCGTTCCGTTCCGACGATATGAAGTCCTCCGAGTTCGTCGACGGTTGGGAAGAATTTCAATCGATGAATGCTCCATCCAGCTTGATCGAGTTCCGATTCCAACGCTGCATTCGACATCGTTTGGATCTTCTTGGGTGGCAGATCACGCGCTTCGGTGACCCAGTATTGCAATAATTTTCGTCGCACCTCTTCGGCACTCATCGCTTCGATTTCCTTCGCGGACAACCCCATGGATCGACTGGCGATGTGACGATGAATAAGAACCAAACATGCTTCTTCGCCAGCAGCAGCATCTGCTTCGCGTGGCGCGATATCTCGGCGCTTCCAATGTTCAATCAATGCTGTAGGTTGCAGCGGAGTCAACTTAATGTCCGTACCGCGTCCCGCCATGTTGGTGGCAATCATCACCGCTCCGAGTTGACCTGCCCCGATGATGATCTCCGCCTCGCGTTCGTGTTGCTTTGCATTGAGAACTTCGTGACGAATACCATGCCTTTCTGTCAGCATGCGACTGAGCATTTCGCTTTTTTCCACACTGGTCGTTCCAACAAGCACAGGTGCTCCCGTGTCATGAATGCGCTTGATCTCATCTACGATTCTTTCCCATTTATCTTTCTGCGACAAGAACACAAGGTCTTGTCGATCGATTCGAACGATCGGAACATTGGTTGGAATCGACACAACAGATAATCCATAGATTTCATGAAATTCTGTCGCTTCAGTATCTGCGGTTCCGGTCATTCCTGAGAGACGCTTATAGAGTTTGAAATAATTCTGAATTGTGATGGTTGCCATCGTCTGCGTCTCTTCTTTGATACGCACACCTTCCTTCGCTTCGACAGCTTGATGCAAACCGTCTGACCATTGGCGTCCAACCATCTTTCGGCCGGTGTTCTGGTCAACGATCACGACTCCCAATTGACCATCCTCGTCGGCTGCGACGACATAGTCACGGTCGAGTTGATAGACCGTATGCGCTCGCACAGACTGTTCGAGAAGGTGGGGCATATCCATGTTTTCGCCAACATAAAACGAACCAATCTTCGCTTCTTTCTGTGCTTCTTCCACACCTTCATGAGTCAATGTTGCACGCTTCTTGTCCATTTCAAGTTCGTAATACTGAATGAAGCGATCTCGCTCACGCTCAAGAACAGGCAATTGCTTGCGCGCATCTTCGAAGCGTTTCTTCATCGCAGGGACTAAAGCTTTATCACGAGCATTGCGAATGTCACCTTCTGCCCCAGCCATTGCCGCACGACAATGTTGCAATTTGTCCTCAGCAGCCTGCCACTCTCTTTGCTTGCCAACAAGATAAATCGCCAAACGGTTCGACAAGTCATATCTCGGTTGAGAGTTGTACGCAGGTCCCGAAATAATCAACGGAGTTCGCGCTTCGTCGATCAGGGTCGAATCAACTTCGTCCACGATTGCGAAGTGACGAGAACGCTGCACTTGATCGACTGCTCGCACCTTCATGTTGTCGCGCAGATAGTCAAATCCAAATTCGCTTGTAGTTCCATAAACCACATCGCAGGAGTATGCAGTTCCCTTTTCGCTGGGTCTCTGCATATGCATCGGATGAATCGCACCGACCGTCAGACCGACTGCATAGAAGAATGGGAATGTCCAATCGCGATCGCGTTGAACGAGATAGTCATTCACGGTGACGACATGAACTTGCTTGTCCTCGGAAGCTGCCAAGTAACACGCCATAGGACCAACAATTGTTTTTCCTTCGCCGGTTTTCATTTCGGCGATACGTCCTTCGCTGAGAACAATTCCACCGATAATTTGCACATCGAATGGACGTGCACGAAAGGGTGGTCGGCTTTCTGGAAGGAGTTCGCGGACTGCTTGGTAGACCACGATTGGAATGTCGATCAACTGCCAACCTGGAATATCTCCGTGACAACCGCGAAGATCTCCCGAAGGCTCACGAGGAGCAGTCGCCGACATGATTGCCTGTGTTTCTAAGAATGCTTTGCGAGCTGGTTCTGGAAGGCGCTGAGGATCGAATCCAAGTGCTGGATTAAAGATGTTGCGAATCCCAACGGAGCGGTCCATTGCTTCTCGTCCACACGCAAAGATTTCAGGAATCATGTCGTATGGTTTTTCGCCGTTGCGAACACGCTCACGGAAAACATGAATCATGCCGCGAATCTCTGAATCACTCATCGCGGCGAATTTCGTTTCGAGGCTGCTGACTTTATCGACGATGCGCAGATAACGGCGCACCATGCGTTGATTTTGAGTTCCGAATGTTTTGCGGATAAAGAAGTCGATGACTGGAATTGGCATTTGAGAAAACTTTCAAGAAGGGGCGGGAGATTCCGCCAAGATGTCATAAAATAAAAAGTTGTACGCAGGGCTCTCGTAAGGAGCGTCTTTTAAGTCCATTCGGCCTTTGCGGGCGAAGGACTCATCAAGCCTGAACGTACGGCGGAGGCACTGCTCCCAAACAAGCGTCGATCGAAACCTGCGGCCAGAGATTGGCCTGCAGCGCAGCTTTTCTGTTGTTTTGTGATGCTCGAAAGCAAATATTGCCAGTCCGAATCGCTCTCGCAATTGCACGACTGTCACTCTTCCCATGTATGAAATCCGAATCGATCGCAACAATCTGGGAACCACCGAAAACGATAGAACTTCCAGTACAGACAAGTGGCGTTGCGATCGCCGCAAGCGTCAGGAGGAGAGCAAAGAGAGTTGGGTGCAGAAGTGGAATCACGGTTCGTGCTATTGTGGCACCAAATCATAGTCTCGGCAAGTAATCTTGTATCCTTTTTCGATTCGTCTTTGAAATCATCTTTCTTTGGTCTTTTATTTGGGGTGGTAGCTCAGCGGTCCAGAGCCCCTGACTCATAATCGGTGAGACCTGGGTTCGAATCCCAGCCGCCCCATTTCACAGCGCAACGGCGCTACTCTTCGTTACGTGTCGACAAAGATAACTCGCATCTTCGATTCCCTTCGTTCAGAAAAGAAAACGGCGTTGATGCCGTTCATTACTGGCGGTTATCCCTCTTTGGATGTGACCACTGCAGCGATCGAGGCGATTGCTCATGCGGGTGCTTCGATCATTGAAGTTGGCATTCCATTCAGCGATCCAATTGCAGATGGTCCAGTTATCGCTGCGAGTATGCACGATGCATTACAAAATGGCGCAGATCCCCACAGTGTCTTCAACGCCGTGTGTGCTGCGCGTGCAAAGACTTCGGTCGGATTGGTCGCAATGGTCAGCGTTTCGATTGTCACCAGAATCGGCGCGAAGAATTTTATTGCGCAGGCAGCTGATTCTGGCTTCGATGGATTGATCGTGCCGGACATGGATCTTTCACAAGCTCGAGAACTTTCCAATCTTTGTGAACGTCGCGATATTGCGCTGGCATTGCTGGTTGCTCCAACGACTTCGCCCGCTCGTATGGCGCAAATCACAGAATCTTGCAGAGGCTTTATCTATCTCTTGGCTCGAGCCGGATTGACGGGCGAGCAGGAATCAAGTCCAGAAATTTCAGGATCGGTGAATGCCATTCGAGCAGTCAGTAAACTTCCAATTGCAGCAGGATTTGGAATCTCAAGTCCAGAGCATGTCGCTGCTGTCACGAAATATGCGGACGCGGCGATCGTCGGAAGCGCCCTCGTTCGGCGCATGGGCAAAGGCGATCCAGTCTCTGCTGCTGCGGACTTCACTCGACTCCTCGCAACTGGCCTGAGAACGGGATTGCCTGCCTCATCATTTTCAAATTGAGTTTCGACCCTATCCTTCTTCCTTCGATGGTGGCAAGATCGACTCAAATATTTTCTTCTGCGTACGGGCATAAAGGTCAAGAAAATATGAACCGTGAAATTCTTGTTGTGAACTCTGTCACAGTTGACTATCCAGGAGTTCGGGCGCTTGATGCGGTTTCACTTGCATTTCGTACAGGTGAAATTCATGCGATTGTCGGAGAGAATGGTGCAGGCAAGAGCACGATGATGAAAGTTCTCTCTGGAGTGATACGGCCGACTTCTGGAACGATCATGCTGAAGGGGATGCAACGGCAATTCACGCGACCTTCCGATGCGATTCGCGCAGGAATTGCGATGGTGCATCAAGAGCTGCATTTGGTTGGAACACTCAATGTTGCGGAAAATGTTCTTCTTGGCCGAGAACCCACCCGATTCTTAGGCGTTGCAGTTGATCACCAACGTCAACACGTCGTTGCTGGTGCACTTTTACGGCAACTCGGCAGTGACTTCGATCTTTCGACTCTTGCGTGCGACCTCTCGATTGCCCAACAGCAATTTGTTGAGATCGCAAAGTGTCTTGCGAGCGATGCTCGTGTCCTGATCTTCGACGAACCAACTGCAGTCTTAGGTGAAGTCGAAGCCAATCGTCTCTTTACTGTCATGAAGCGCTTGCGCGACGAAGGGCGCTGCGTCATATTTATCTCGCATCATCTTGACGAAGTCATTTCCATCGCGGACAGAATCACTGTTCTACGCGACGGGAAAGTGGTGCAAGTATTTTCCCGTAATACAAGTGGAATAGTTCAAAGCGAAGATGGTTCGATCGCAGATGAAGGTCGACTCGCACATGCGATGGTTGGTCACGAACTTTCGTCGATCTATCCAGAAAAGGTGTACCCAACCTGCACCAGTTCGGCAATCGAACTGGTCAACTTTGGTGCAAAGAAGAAATCGCATGGCATTTCATTTTCTGTCGCTGCTGGTGAAATCCTTGGTATCGCAGGTCTTGTTGGAAGCGGCCGGACTGAAACTGCTGAGGCGCTTGTTGGGATTCGACCTTGCGAAGGAGTTCTTCGCGTCGAAGGTCGCGAAATCCGATTTTCAAATCCGCGCGCAGCGATGCGCTCAGGCGTGGCGTATGTCAGCGAAGACCGCAAGAATCGGGGTTTGCATGTCACGCTTTCATCGATCTGCAACATGATGCTTCCGTCGCTGGACAAAGTCTCTCGGTTTGGCGGCATCATGATTGATTCTCACACTGAACAGCGGATGACCAAGAAATGGATTGATGCTTTTCAAATTCGTTGCGCTCGACCAATGCAAGCAATTTCTTCTCTCTCAGGTGGGAATCAACAAAAATTCGCACTTGCACGCTGGTTGGAAGCTCGCCCCAAAGTCTTGATCATCGACGAACCAACTCGTGGCGTCGACGTCGGCGCCCGCGGCGAGATTTATCGAATCATCACCCAACTTGCACGCGAAGGTCTCGCGTGCATCGTGATCAGTTCGGAACTTCCAGAAGTGATCGGTATCGCGCACCGAGTCATCGTGATGCGCGAAGGAACAATTGCAGGCGAAATCTCATCTGAACGACTCGTGCTCAAAGACTGTCAAGAGCGGATTGTTCGCATTGCATCGGGACTCTCAGAAGAAAGTGTTGAAAGCAAATGAACCGACGCATTGCTTCCATGCTTCGTGCTTCGCAGCGTGGGCTTGAGATGTGGGGGGTCATTGTTGCGTTCGTCATTCTGTTTGCAGTCAGCACTTTCAACCAAGGTTTCGACTTTCTCAATCCAGAGAATTTCCGAGCGTTGCTCAATTCGAATGCGCCAGTTGGCATTCTGGCAGTCGGCATGACGCTCGTCATAATTTCTGCAGGAATTGATCTTTCTGTTGGGAGCATGGTGGTTCTCGCTGCCGCCATCGGAATGACCACAATGAATTCACTGATTGACAGTGGGACTTCCGAATTGAACGCCGTAATGCTCGGCGGAGCCGCCACAATCTTTGCCGGAACTGTCGCTGGCACATTCAATGGAGTGCTCGTTGTCTTTGGTCGCATCGCCCCGTTCATCGCGACGCTCGGTGGGCTCGCTGCATTTAGGTCAATGTCGCTCGCCATCGCGGATGCAGGTGAGATTCGATCGCAAAGCGCCACGATGTTCAGTGCACTTGGTCGAGGAGGAGTTCCGATTCCTGGGCTTCTCAACGCTGCAGGCAAGCCTCTGACACTTTCATACAGCACTGTGATTTTTTTCGTCGTCGCAATCATTGCACAGTGGTTTCTTTCGCGTTCTCGATTCGGCCGACAACTTGTCGCAGTTGGCGCAAATGAGACTGCTGCGCGTTATGCCGGCATTTCCGTTTCATGGGTTCGATTGCGCGTGTATTCGATCATGGGATTACTCGCTGGCATTGCGGCTCTTGTTCAAAGTTCGCGAATGAATTCTGTCTCGACCGCACAACTTGGACTTGGTAGCGAACTGGATGCGATCGCCGCGGTTGTGATCGGCGGCACGACTCTTCGTGGCGGATTTGGTCGTGTCTGGGGAACTGTCGTCGGCGTGCTGATTTTGGGAATGATCACAAATATATTGACAATTTCTGGAGTCAGTCCCTACTGGCAGGGAGCAGTGAAAGGCGCAGTGATCGTTCTTGCAGTGCTCGTTCAACGCAGTTCTCGGGAGTAATTCTGCATCTCGCAGATACGGTAAAAAGAGTGTACTTTCTTAAATATGCTCCCATCTAAAAAAATTGTTTTCCTTTCATCTCTTCTTGCTTCAACCATTTTGGGTTTATCTCTCTTTGGTTTCGCAGCAGCGCAACCGATAGTTTCGCCCGCAGTCTCCAAGTCTTCACTGCAAGCAACAAACGCAAAATTAAAAGTCGGCGTTTCAATTCCTGCGGCAGATCATGGATGGACTGCTGGAGTTGTGTGGTGGGCGAAAGAATGTTCTAAGCTTCATCCAGAAATTGAGTGGACAATTGCGACTGCCGAAACTCCTGAAAAACAAATCGCTGATATTGAAGCATTCATGGCAAAGAAGGTCGACGCGCTGGTGATTCTTGCCACAGAATCTGCGCCGCTGACACCAGTTGCTGAAGAAGCGCATAATCGTGGAATCCTGATCGTCAATGTCGACCGAGGATTTCTCAAGCCTGTCGCTGATATTTTTATCGAAGGTGATAACGCAGCTTTCGGTCGCAAGAGTGCTGAATTTATGGTTGAAAAACTTGGTGGCAAAGGCAAGGCAAAGGGAGAAATCATCATTCTCGAAGGTATTCCTTGCACTGTGAACACTGCGCGAGTCAATGCCGCAATGGCGATTTTTAAGGCAGAGCCTGGCATCAAGATCGTGGGACAGCAAGCGGCAAACTGGAGTCGTCAAAAAGCACTTGAAGTGACGGAAACTTTGCTGACAAAATCTCCCAAAGTCACTGCAATCTGGGCCTCCGACGATGACATGGCCCTCGGCGCAGAAAACGCGCTCGCTGAAAAGGGAATCACTGGCGTATGGATTCTCGGCGGAGCTGGAATGAAAGACATTGTCAAGCGCGTGATGGACAAGGATCCGATGTTCCCAGCTGACATCACATATCCGCCGTCGATGATCGCAACAGGAATGGAATTGGCATCCACTGTTCTTGTTGGTGGACAACGTGCAAAGAAAATGCAGTTCATGCCTCACCACTTAGTAATCGATGTCGATTTGATTCTTCCAGAAAATGCGAAGGATTATTATTTTCCAAACAGCGTTTACTGATCGAAATCAATACCGACGCATCACGCCGATCACGACCCCTTGAATTGTGCATTCACGCACAATGATTGGTTCAAATGCTGGATTTGAAGGTTGCAGGCGAATTGTTCCGTTTCGCTCTTTGAAATAGGACTTGAGCGTGGTCTCGCCATCTTCGAGCAAAGCAACAACACGCTCGCCATTTCGTGCAGTAGACCTTCGTTCAACGATTACATAATCACCGTCGAGAATCCCTTCATCGCGCATCGATTCGCCTTCGACTTGAAGAGCGAACATTTCGCCTCGCCGTGCCGTGGTACGACCGAAAATCTCTTCAAGCTGAAGCTTTTCATCTTGTGCGCAGCGTTCGATCGGCATTCCTGCTGCAATCCGACCAAGCAGAGGAATCGAAAGCCCAGAGCCCTCATCGGGACGGACTGCATCTTCGACTTCAGATAAAGAGCGAGCCTTGTTCGGGTTGCGCTTCAGAGCGCCTTTCTCGACGAGAGACTCCACATGTTCGAACACGGTGACTTTGCTCACGGCGAGTTCGTCCGCTATCTCCTGCAGAGTCGGGGAGTATCCGTTCATCACTCTGAACTGGCGAACGAAGTTGAAGATCCGCATTTGTTTGGGTGTCAGATTCATTTTGTTGATTCATCCTTTGGGTGTCGATCTTTTGAATTGATTCTTGCGATTCCAAAAGCGTCTCAGCGACGCGGCGATATACATAGACAGTTGGTGGGGGAGCAGTGCGACCTCGGCCCTTTCGAATCATGCCATCTCGAATCATGCCGAGCACTCTTGCTGGCGTTGTTACATTTTGTGTTGTCGAAATTGAATCGGTAAATGCTCTTGAATTGATATGAAGTGGATTCTCTTGAAGCGGGGACTCTTGCACCGTGTGCCCAACCAATCTGGCACCGATCCCGAAAAGTCTTTCAAGCCAGTCGATTGGTTGCTCTACGAAACTGAGATTCTGCCCCGTCGCGTCGCCAGAATTCTGCGAAACAAAGATCATTTCGCCCATTTCATCTGCAACTATTTGAGTGACAAAATCACCGCCAGGTCCAAGACAAATGATGGGCTCGCTGAGTTCTTGCAGCGCCCGATCTCCCTGCAGTGCCTGATTTCCCAAAAGCGATTTCATTTGATTGATTCTTTTCATGATGCTCACCTCATCGGTTGCTTTGCCTCGACGCCTTTACATTTGTACGGTATATGTTAGCCTGACATCCGGTAGGGTTCAAGCCCTTTTTTCTTTGATTCAATTAACATCGCGGTTGCCATGCCTGTGACCGCCAAATCCGACCACTGCCAACCCCCTCCGAGATGCGCCAAAGAGGTCTGCGAGGCTTATAGGCTTGAAAAAGGGATCGTATTCCTCAATCACGGTTCCTTCGGCGCCATACCAGAACCCATCCGACTCGCTGTTGAATCTTGGCGTGCGCGGATCGAGGCACGGCCGATCGAAATGATTGCTCGAAAGATGAAGCAGCACCTTGGCGAAGTCAAGCATGTGTTGGGTGAGTACATCGGTACAGAGCCGCATCGAATCGGGTTGATCACCAACGCTACGACTGGTGTCGGTGCCGTTCTTCGCAGCATCGCATGGAAGCAAGGCGACCGAATCCTGATCACCAACCAGGGTTACAACGCAGTGCGTCAAGCGATTCAATATTGTTGCGAACGATTTGGATGTGAGGCGGTCATCCTTGATCTTCCGCTTCCACTTGAAGATCATCAAATTGTTCTTGATCGTTTCATGAAAGCTATCGACACGCACACACGCTTGGTCATTGTCGATCACATCACCAGTCCTACCGCCATCATCTTGCCCGTCGCAGAAATTGCGCGCGCTTGTCGCGACAAGGGAGTTCTTTGTTTGGTGGATGGCGCTCACGCTCCTGGAATGATTCCACTGAACATC
This sequence comes from Singulisphaera sp. GP187, assembly GCA_945862215.1. Lineage (GTDB taxonomy): Bacteria > Planctomycetota > Phycisphaerae > Phycisphaerales > SM1A02 > F1-60-MAGs104. The sequence continues at coordinate 33,198 of CAMAXY010000009.1, forward strand.
GATGAAATTGGTGCGGACTGGTACACCGGAAATTTGCACAAATGGGTTTGTGCTCCCAAAGGTTGCGCATTTCTTGTTGCCTCTGCGCAGACTGAAACTTGGACTCATCCTGAAACAACAAGCCATATGCACGGTCATGGATTTGCTGAAGAATTTGATTGGCAAGGAACGCGCGACTTCGCACCTTGGTTGACAATTCCAGCAGCAATCGAATTTGTTCGCGGTGGATTTCCAGGGGGAATTCGCGAACATAATCATCAGCTCGCGACATGGGCGCAAAAAAAACTCTGTCAAGACTTTGGAACTCGTTCAATTTCTCCAATCGATGGTTCGATGATTGGATCGATGGCGACGATTCCACTCCCACCTCCTATTGCACAGCGATTCGCATCAGCAGCAGACTTTCAGGCGACCCTCTACGACACACACAAAATCGAGGTGCCAATTATTGATTGGGGTGGAGCGTGGCACGCTCGAATTTCAGCGCAGGCTTACAACTTCCCAGAAGACTATTTTGCACTCTCCGCTGCAGTCTGTTCAGAAGCACTTGTGCGCTGAAATCAAGTTTTTTCTGCTGGCGGGGTGATGACTGCGGGGGGGACAGGAGGGATCGCCGGAGCAATTTGGCTCGCAGCCTGAGATTGCTTGAAAGGAAGATATTCAGTGTTGAACCAAGTCCACCAACGCTTCATGTCCCAACCATTATCCGCTGTTGATTGTCCGAAATCTCTCGAAGTCAGCGCGATGAGAGATTGATGCGCATCAGATCGATAATTGTAAACCATTGCATCTTGAACCTGCATCAAAACGCCCGTCTGAAGCGTTCCAATCACAGGAATAAATGCGCCGGCATTATCGCCAACAACAGCGGTCACATTTGCGATGTAGCGGGTATTCGTGCCAATTGCGATCCAAGCCAAATCACCCTTTGTTTTCTTTTCGTCTGCGGTGACTTGCGCAAAGATTAATGATGGAATGACTGCAAACGCGTCAACTTTTCCAGCAAGCAATCCAGATTGATTCACGACAAGGTGTCTTTGGTCACGCAGTCCGAGTTCGATTATTGCAATCACTTCATCGCACGCTGGACGCACAATTCGCCTGGAAGCTTCGTGTCGCATGGTCGATTCTTCATTGCGAATCGCAATCTTTGCCAACATCCCTTGCCCAAGCCCGCCTTGGCCTGCGAGGTGATCAAAGAATGCCAAACGCACATCATCTTTTTCATCCTTCATCGCATCCCAAAGTGCCTGCCATGAAGATGGATCTTTCCACTGACTGATTTGAGCGATGTTCTGCGTTCGCGTTATCCCGCGATGCGTTCCAAACTTCGCACGTACGAAATCCTTCGCACTTCGCTCATATGATTGCGGAGTCCCAGCCGTTGGATCAGCTGGTTTGAGAATCGCGGGATCAACTGCTGGCGGAATCCCTCCTGTCGAAGGGATCGGTCGCAACAATGAAGGCGGAATTGTTGCCGACGGATTTGATTGAATCAAAGTCGCTGCTTGTAAGACAGTGGTCACAATCCATGCGGCTGTGATAGCAATTCGCATGCGTCATAGGATAGCACCGATGACGAACAATCCAAATGAATCTCCAAGCGTCAGCGAGCCAGATCCACGGGAACTCTTTGCTCGACTCGGCGAAGAATCGTTCTGGCGTATCGCGCGTGCGTTTTATGCGCGAATTGCTATCGATCAACTTCTGCGACCAATGTTTCCCAAAGACCTTGAAGAACCAATTCGGAATCAAGCGGAATTTCTGATTCAATATTTCGGTGGACCAGAAACATACAGCATTCGCAAAGGTCATCCTCGTCTGCGAATGCGGCATCATCCGTATTCGATCGGAGTTGCAGAGCGAAATGCATGGGTTGCGGCAATGACAGGCGCGCTTGAAGATGCGAAAATCCCACAACCAGACCGCACAGTCATGAATCGCTATTTTGCGAACACTGCAACTTTCTTGATGAACCGTGATGAGTGATTGCACTCGCGAAACGCGACGAGAAAATGTAACTCAGTCTGGGTCGATCGCTCCGACCATCAAATCGCGGCGCGCTATCAAATTGAGCACTTTTTCCGCTGCTACTCGCGTTGGCCATGTTCCAATGCGCACTGCGAAAAGTTCTTCTCCCTTGGCGGAATGAATCGTGTCAATGCGAGCGGTGGGAGCTTTCGAACGCTTCAAGTCACTTGCAAGATCTTTTGAGCGCTGCTTCGCCGCAGCCTGAGTGCTGTAACTGCCAGCGCGAATGGTGAACTCACGATCTGCAACAGAATTTCCCGCAGGATGATCCACTGCACTTTTCGTTGCGGCACGCTGAGGAGCAGCACTCGTTGCCTTCGGTTGGAGTGTCCATGCAGGAGCAGGTGCGATTTCCGCATCCTCCGATTTATCTCGCTCTTTGCCAAGCACAACAACAGTTGTAATTGCTGGAGCTTCCAACATATTTCTCGCACGCTCTGCGCATTCACGCGCACGAACAGCGTCAGATCCAGAAAGCTTCGCCGCAGCTTGAGAATAGAAAACAGCGGCTTCTTGGGGATGATGCTGAGACAAATTGATGTCACCAAGGAGAACCAATGCGCCGCCAGAGACGTTTCCATCCTGCGCACTGCTTGCTTGGATTGCAAACTTCTGCGCTTGATCCATATTTCCAAGTTTGTAGGAACTCATCGCTGCGATGAGAGCGCCTTGAGTAGATGTTGTACGATCACCGCTGCGAACAAGATTTTGACTTTCGGAAAGTGCGGCTGCGTATCGACCTTCTTCATATCTTGAAACAGCAGAAGACATGTTGCCAGCTTTCGGTTGGCTTTCACAAGAGGCACAAGAAAATATCAGCGCACTCAAAATCGATAAATTGATTTCGCGATATTCGCGTCGGTTGCATCCTTGCACGTGCAGTATCGTATCTCCAAGTCGCCCTCTGGCGCAAGTCGATGAAACTTCTCAAGAACATTCAGCGCAACTTGTTGCTTCGCCCTTGGCGTATCGCGGTCATTGATGATCAGCGGTCGTGGCGTGCATTCGAGCTGCAATTTGTCGCTTGGCATCTTGCGAAGAAGATCATGGCGGTTTCAGATAAACCACGCATTGGAATCATGCTCCCGACGTCAGGTCTCTTTCCGCCAGCCGTGATGGCAGGATGGTCGCTTGGACGAACGATCGTCCCTTTGAACTATCTGCTTTCAAAGTCTGACTTGGAATATGTCTGCGCAGATGCTGGAATCGATGCATGCATCACTATTGGACCCATGATTGATTTGATAGGGGGTCTACCAAGCGAAGTGACCCCAATCCGCATGGATCAAATGAAATTCGGTGGAATTCCGCCAATTCGCATCTCAAAACGTATGAAACAAGACGATCTTGCGGTACTTCTGTACACCTCTGGAACGAGTGGTCGACCAAAGGGAGTCATGCTGACCGCGGGCAATCTGAGTGCGAACATCGATCAGATCGTGGACCGTGCAAAATTCGATCGTCACGACACGATGCTGGGCGTGCTGCCGCAATTCCATACATTTGGATTGACGGTTCTGACTTTGCTTCCTCTGGCAATTGGCTGCCTTGCGATTTATACCGCGCGCTTTGTTCCAAGAAAACTTATTGCTTTGGCACGCACCCATCGACCAACGGTTCTTGTCGCAATCCCTTCAATGTATGGAGCATTGCGACTGGTCAAAGAAGCGACGAAAGAAGATCTCGCCAGCCTTCGATATGTGGTCAGTGGGGGAGAACCCTTGCCGCAAGCAGTTTCCGACACTTTTTCCGAACGATTTGGCATCCGAATTAGTGAGGGATATGGCTTGACCGAGACAGCTCCCGTCACCAACTGGTGCCTCCCAGAAGAATGGAAGTGGCGCAGTGTCGGACGCCCGCTTAAGGATGTCACTGAACGAATCGTGGACACCGATGGAAATGATGTTGCAGCAGGCGGTGAAGGTGAAATTCGCATTCAAGGACCCAACGTGATGGCGGGATATTGGAATCTGCCGCAAGAAACCAAAGCAGTCTTTGACGAGAAAGGTTTTTTTCGCACAGGCGACATAGGGCGCATCGACAGCGATGGTCATCTTTTTATCACAGGACGCATGAAAGAGATGATGATCATCTCTGGAGAAAATGTTTTCCCGCGGGAAATCGAAGAAGTCCTTGATCGTCATCCGTCAGTCAAGGCGAGCGCAGTCATTGGTATGCCAGACGAATCACGCGGCGAACTTCCAATTGCATTCATTGAATTGAAAGAGGGAGAGACATTCGATGAGCTTGCGCTTCGAACTTGGTGCCGCGAGAATCTTGCGCAGTTCAAAGTACCAAGAGAAATCCGCCTTCTCGATCCACTGCCGCGCAATCCAACGGGCAAGATCATGCGCAGGTCGCTCAAGATTGGGTAGACCGAAGATTTTGCGAACAAATTCAGGGGCAAACACCCCAACCACTTAGCAATATGGCGAGATCGTTTCCATTCGTGGTGTTGTCACCATTAATATCGGCACCAGTTGTTCCCCATGCGCTAAGAAGGACGGCAAGATCTGAGCCACTGCGCAGTCCATCTGTGTTGTAATCACCCGGGCATGGTTGGCATATGGTCAGTGAAGATGTGACGGAAAGCATTCCAGCTCCGACCGAACCATTTATGCTTGCGACACGCATGAGGTACTCCGATCCGCATTGCGCAGTGAAATTCACGAGTGCGCTTGAGGGATTGGTCGTACATAAATCAGTGTTATCGTTACAAGCAATCGCTACAGAAGTTGCACTGCACGGGTATGGGTAAATCACAAGTGCTGTATTCAGACTTCCAATACCGCATGTCCGCACAGTCACAGAACCGCGGACATTCTTCAAGCGATACCAAACATCTCTACCAACTACATTGGGAGAGACAATGCAACCTAATGGAATTGGATTGCTGCCTGACGTTGCTGCGACGAGTGTGAATGGAACTTGGCCAAGCGAAACAATCGTCGCTTGTGAACATTGATCGTTCGCAGGCACTGGAGGTGAGCATTGGGAGATGGCGATGTCAACGCACGATTGATCCCATGACTTTTGGCAACACACTGGATCGATCGCGCAAACGGAATTGCAGCAAGTAGAAATTTGACAGCCTGGTGTGTTGTGAGTGTCGAAGCAATCTCCAGAAGAACCGCATGGGTTCGAGCAGACATCATCCCAACTCACTTTTAAATTGTAATTTTGCAACTCTTCACATCCGTAAATGAACGGCTGTGGGGTGGGGAAAGTGCCACGAGCAACAACAACGTACCACGTTCCTGCGGTCATGCATTGAGTGCGACTTTGAACCAAGCATCCACTTGTTTGGAGTGAAAGCATTGCGCCAGATAGAGATAAGCAAGGCTGCGATAAGAGCGCAACAAAAACTGGGAGCGTTCCACTTTCAAGTGTTCCATATTCCGCTTGGATATCAATAGTGACCCGTGAGAGTCCATCCCCATTGGGATCTGGAAGAACAAGTTTGTACGCATCAAGATCGGGCAAGCCTTGTTGACTCCCATCACCACTATCAACGAATCTAAAACTTCCACAAATAGTCTTGCCACTCTGAATCGTCAAGAGAGTGGTGTTCGCCGCCCCGTTGACGCATGGCGAATTTCCTACACCTGTGGTTGCGCAAGGCTCGTTCTCCGCCATTGAAGATGTGGGGCAGGGAGGTGTGCAACTTGTTCCACAAATTGAAAATGCAGCAGAGACGCAAGTTTGATCCCAAGCGACGGAACAACAGAATGCGTACACGGCACAAACAGACTCACAGCAAGCAGCATCCGAACAAGATGGTGTTGGGTGAACAACCGTGCAAAGACCAGCAGAACTAGAACCACACGGCACAGGCGGAGGAGTTGAACAGTTGACCTGTGCAATGAAAGCGCACTGACTGTCCCATTGAGTCAAGCAACAGAATTGATCAATTGCGCAAACCAGAGCGCAACAGACTGGAGTATCACATCCCGGAGTTGGATGAGAAACGGTGCATGAACCAGTCGCATCGACGGGGCATGTCTGCGCCCATGCGTATCCGCTTGAAAAGGCACCCAAAGCGATCAATCCGCACAGGAAGTTGGGTATGTTTGCGAAGGATTTCAAGATAGCCAACAATACGAGAAAAACTCTGATTTCAATCATCAAATTGTAAATTTAACAAAAAACATTTCCGCAAAGAAAAACCCCCTCAGTCTTTCGACCGAGGGGGGTTATTTGAATCCAATTCACTGATTGAACAGAAGTTCAATCACACTTCTTATGGGCAAGCTCCCCAACCGGTTAGAAGGACTGCAAGATCTCCACCATTGGTCAGTCCATCATTATTGCAGTCACCTCCGGGCGTTCCCCAAGCGGTCAACAGAACGGCAAGATCAGCTCCATTTCGGAACCCGTCGTTGTTGAAATCACCAGGGCATGGTGCTGAACAATTGACAGGAGAAGCCACGGTCACAGTGAGCGTTCCAGTTCCCAGTGCAGTTGTGGCGGAATATCCACCCAATGCGATGGTGTACTCAGTGCCACAACTGAGCGTCACATCCATGATGGAAGAGAAGCCAGTGCATCCCGTTCCGTCGTCGTTGCAAGCGATAACACTGCTTGCGTCGCAGGTTGTCTGCGCCGAAAGTCGGGTGTCATGATTTGCAGTGTTGCAAGTTGAGAATGTGTATAGACCGGCTTGGGTCGGAGTGAACTTGTAGAAAATGCAGTTGTAATTGATATCGGTTCCAAAGGCGCCCATATCGCAGAGACCTGTGTAATCCAAATCAACAGTTGCACCAGCGCGGGTGAATGTTGTCGCACCCATAGGGAGCGTGACAGATTCTGCACAGGTCAATCCTGCACCGCCGCCGCCACCACCGCCACCATCGGAGGAGATGACCATGTCACCGACGCCGAAGTTGGCAGCCCCGTAACCACCGATGCGGATGGAATACGAAGTGCCAGCCGTTGCAGCAAGCGTGGCTTCGGAAGCGAGGCCGCAAGCACCAGAATCTGCATCATCGTTGCACACAACAATGGTGCCACCGCAACCGTCATAAATGTCCAATCGAGTGTCCCACGTGGCCGAACAGAGCGAAACGAGGAAGTTCCCTGTTGTTGGCGCAGTGAAAGTAAACCAGACATCGTTGAAGAAAGCAGCGCCGAACGCACCGCAAGAGGCATCCGTTGGATTTGGTCCGTCAGTCGACGATCCATTTGTATCAAATGGATTGTTTCCAACGATTGCGACAGTTGCGTCAGCGCAATTGTCATTTGCAGGACCAACAGGAGCACCTTGCGAGATGAGCAAATCTGTTGTTCCGGTTGCGCCGTCCCATCCACCAACGCGAATGATGTACGTTGTTCCCGCTGTCAAATCAGCTGAAACACGAGATGCAAAGGCAGTTGATTCTGGACAATCGTCATTACAGGCGAGTTGATTTCCACCTGCGTCTGGACAACCATCCCATACTTCGATTCCTGTATCAAACTCGGCGCTTGAACCACAGGTTGCGAATGTGTAGCCATCCGTTGCGGGAGCAACGAAAGAGAAGAAGACATCCTTCGTGAATGGTGCACCGCCGAAACCACAAGTCACTTCGCCGAAACTTGTTCCAGCGTTGATGTTGGTGAAATCGTTGGAACCCACCACAGCAACTATTGGTGAGCTGCAGTCATCTCCTGCTGGTGGCACAAATGAGCAACTTATCGAAGAAATCTGGAGGGTGTAATCATTTCCCAGTGCACCACCGCAAGGGAGATCGATGAACTGACTTGGCAGCGCAACGATGTAGTAACTACCAGGACCAATGCAAGCGGTCATCGTGCTTGGGCAAGATCCCGTGCTGACTGCACCAACAATCGTGCATCCAGGGTTGTCAATGATTGCGCAGAACGATGGAATATTGCTGAAGAGATTCAGGGTGATCTCTGTTCCAGCTGTCACGGTGAATCCGTACCAGTCTGTGTCGCGTGTGGCCGTGCTCGCATAGAAAGTTCCGCCAATTGAAGTGTTGAGCGAAGACAAAGCCTGATTTGCGCCGCCGCCGTTGCAACCACCATTCGTGTCATCTCCGCAAGCTTCTGCTTCTGGAGTCGCAGCAGGTGGAATCGTGCAACTTCCAGCTCCGCAAGCTGGGCAGAGGGTCGCTGCCATGTCGGCGCAGATTTGATCCCATTCGGTTGTACAGCAGTATGCATCTGAAGCACATACCGCATCGCAGCAAGATTGGTCTGCGCAGCAAGTTGTTCCAGGATTGGCAACGCAGCAATCTCCGCCGCCACCACCACCACCGCCACCGCCGCCTACCGTGATGGACATGGTTCCAGCTCCACCAGTTGTTGTAGCGCTATAAACACCGACTGCGATGTAATAGAGCGTTCCTTGTGTCGCTGACAAAGTCATGAGGCTCGAAAACGTAGCGCAACCAACGCCGTCGTCATTGCATGCAACGACTGTCGACGCGTCGCAGCCAGTCTGAGCCGAGAGACGTGTATCAACGCCTCCAGCTGTATTGCATGTAGAAAATGTGTATGTATCAGTCGTCGTCGCGGTCCACTGGAACCAGACTGTGTGGAAATTTGTATCGGTTCCAAATTGTCCCATATCGCACAGACCTGTGTAATCCATATCGACAGTCGCTCCAGCATTGTTGTATGCGGTCACACCATCCGAAACGGTGACAGCTGCAGCACAGGTTTGTCCGCCCTGCGCATAAGCGCCGACGGTGGTACATGTGGCGATCAAAGCTCCAGCCACAAACATTAAGGTTTCATTACGCATCAAATTTCTCCATGGAAGTTTCTAAACTAGAATCGGATCCACAAGGCTTTGGCAATGTTTCAATCTCGGTTTGTTCAGCGTCATGCTTCAGCAAACTGAGAAATAAAAACGCTACCCAATTAGAGTTGCAAACAATACAACCTTATAGGGGAAGATAACACTACATTTTCGCTTTGCAAATCTAAAGCACTTTTTTTGTAAATTTAAGGTTTAGGGTTCAAAGACCCATGCGGCAAACCCATGCGGTAAACCCATGCGGTAAACCAAGTCAATCTGAACGGCCGCCTTTGGCCGTTACTGCGCAAGTAGCAATGATTTCTTTTCCCTTGCGGATCCCCACAATCTCTGTGTTCACTGGAAGGACGAAGACGAGTTTCAGCTTGTGCTCGCCAGAACTCGGTTGCATGGGAAGGTCCGCAATTCGCTGAAAGGGCTTCGCAGGATCGAAACAAATCTCAACATCAGCTTGGCGCTCCCATACATAGCCGACGGGTTTATAACCTTTCCCCCTCGAATCTACTAATTCAAATGGAATATCTAAACCCAATTCCTTGAAGGTCTTGGATCGGTCACCCCACATGTCAATTCCATTCTCAATTCGAGACGCATCGACCAAGACCACTTCAGTTCCCGTTGGATGGCTGAAACCACTGACTCGTTGTGAGCGGGAGACGCTAAGGGAAGTGCCTTTCTTGAAAACATCTTTGCCTTTGCTGAGATAGTTGCCAGCATCACTGGTCGCAACATTAAATGATTGTGCGTTATTGATGTTGATCATGACCGGCTTAATCGAGTTCTGAACTGCGACAAAGCTTGAAAAATCTTTCAGGAAGCCTCCATCTGGATTTGAATTGTCTTGGTCGACAATTTCACCCACATCTTGACTGGCAAATTCTTTTGCGAAGTCATTTGTCGTCGGAGGAGCCAAGAGATATCGAAGTCCTTTGATGAAAAAGACGCTTGGAGGTTTTGTGGGATCGGGGAATGAACTCGATGGAAAAATCAACACAATTTTCACATCTTGCTCAGCGGGAACACTCGTTGCATAATTCCCTATGTCTTCAAATGTGTATGTCTTCCAGATTCCGCCTTCAATGGGTTGGCGAAACTTTGTGGGAAATTCAACACCTTGCTTTTGTTGAGCATTCGAAATTTTCGCTTGTGCACAAGACAGAATGAACTGCTCGCCGTTGTCATAACCTCCTGTAGAGATTGTCACGTCAATCGCGTATGCACCTAAAACAGCACCATCCGAAGCAGCGAAATTTGGATCAAATGACAGACTTCCGACTGTAATGTCCTTGGGAGCAATTGCAACTCGGCCGTCTCCATTTCGAAATGTATCGCGATGAAGACTTAATGCTGTATCTGCAAGACGAGGATAGTGAGTCGCGAGCGAATACTTTCCACTTGGCGACATTCCTCCAATCGAAAGCTTTCGATAAAAATTTTCAGTTATGTTTGCGGCGGGAATCCACATCGTGCCGAATTCCTTTGGCGCGCCTTGAGAATCAGGGCTGCGTGCCCACCCTTTAAACCCCATCAATTCAGTTGGAGCTTGGATAAAACCACATGAAATCGAAGCCATGCCAATCGTCAAGACACCAGCGATGAACCCGACAATTCCGCCGCCGATCGTATTCGCCAGGGAAGGCAATGGGATATCAAATGGAACAAGAATATCTGAAGCGACACGCGTGATGACGAGGAAAAGAAAAAACAGCAGGCCAAGAGCCATGCCCCAGCAATAGTTATCAAAACTTCCACCTTTCAATAGATAACCGAGGACAACTGGTTCCCAAAAAGCAAATGCGAGTGCTCCTGCAATAATCACACATATGCAGTGCATGACGGCACTAAACAACCCTTGATTTGCCCACCAGTATGCAATCAGAAGTATGAAAGCAGTGACGATGATGTTGAACAGTACGCTCATTAAGATTCCTTCTTTATGGTCTTCGCGACAACTGTTCCAGCAGGAGGTGGATTTGGAACAGCTGTCATTGCTGCACTGTTTGGCTTGGCAGTTGAAGGTGACTTTGGAGCGAAGACTCGAGCGATTTCTTCCAAACTTGTTTCGCCAGTTCGAACTTTCAGGAGAGCGCACTCCTGTGTCAGCGGAGTTCGAAACGCACGGCGCATTTGCTGATACGCATTTGCGATATCGCCAGCGACAAGCATTTCTCGACCTCGATCATCAGGACGGACAACTTCAAACACTCCGACCGTTCCAAGAAATCCTGTTCCTTGGCACAGGCCACAATTCACGATTTCATTCTTAACTTGAATCTTGCCGCTTGCACGAAAGAGTTGAAGTGGCTTTGCTGCTGTGGCACCAAGACGTTTTGATTGGTCTGCTGAAGCTTGAAAAGGTTGCCGACATTCTGGACAAAGTTTTCTGACCAATCTTCCGGCAACCACAGCACGGAGGGAATTTGCTGCGGACTTGGGATCCCCAACTGCTTTCAGATAAGTTGAAAGTCCAATTGTGACAGAGTCAGTAGGAATCAGCACATAAAACAGGGTGTTCTGGCTGTTGGCGTGAGTCAAAATTGGGCCCGTACCAGCGTCTGTGATGTCCGAAACCAACATGACATTTGGACCTCGTCGCACGATGGACTGGAGTGCCGTTGAATATTCGTTGGTCGCCTCGCCCGCAATCCATGCCAATTGAGTGACGCCTTCAAGTCTGCGATCAACCTGTCGTTCGATCGTCTTAATGTCGCTCGTGTATGCGTTGTGCTGTGTCAGCAATGTATATCCAAGAGTGGTCAATCCATGGGAGGGAGGTACAAGCACCAGCACAACTCCGCCAACAACATTCTCCAGTGCATCCTTCAGTGTTTGGGCTTGAATTGGCAGCATTCCCAAATTGTCGAAGCTGATGGTCAGTTGTTTTTCACGGTCAAGTTCGAGGCGAAGAATCTGACCTGCAGAGGAACTCCAGGTTGTGAGAAGAAATTTGACTTCTCCATCACCAATTTTCATCCCAAGAATTGCAGATTGTCTTTTACGTCGTTCTTTGATGTCCAAACCTGCGGCGGCCTTCAGCAAATCAATCATTTTTATAGCAACACTCGCTTGATATGTTTCTCGTCGACTCTTTATCGTGTCGACCGTTTGCACTGTGAGATATCCACCTGCAACAGGAGTCAGTTCGACTCGACTGGCACGGGCTGGGAGCGATGGCACAAGCATCCTTTCGGTGTTGAGATGCGTTTCGAAGTCTAGAGCGCCTTTTTCTGGGGGAGTGACAAATTTTCCTTTGCCTGTTCCATAAGACGCAGTCACTTCGTCGAATGCTTGCTTCATTTTTCGCTTCGCTTTGAACGCGGCGAGTTTGGTTGCAAAGATGTCAAATCTTTCAGCGGGGGCAACGCGTTTGTCGCGAAACTTCCAATAGGAGTATGGAACTGCCATGAACATCGCAATCATCAACGGCCAACCGATCCAGAAGATTGGGACAAATAAAACCGTAGAAATTCCAAAGATGAACACCACCAATCCAAGGCCTCCCCAACGTTCGGGAAAGAATCGTCGCTTGCGACTGTCCATCTCAATCACGGTTGATATGACCCATGCATATGGCAAGATCGTTAAGAAAATCAGGATCGGCTTGTAAGTCGAAACCAGATTGATCGCGATTGGTTCTATTGCAAGAAGAGAATTCGATTGGAAAATCATGGGAGATGTGCTTTGAGCATAGAGAACGCTTACGTGATGCCCTTCAAGCGCATCTTCAGTTCTTCGGGGCGAGGGGTGGATTCGATTGCCACACGCTGATGGACCATTTCGCTCTCGACAAGTTCGACAAGTGCGGAAGTGAAATCGAGCATGCCTTCGTCCTTTGCACCCTTGATCACTTCAAGAAGATCGCCTTCGCGGGCATCCAGGATGTACTTCTGAACAACTGGCGTGTTGAGCAGAATTTCGAGCGCTGGAATACGAGCGACTTCGGGCTTCAATGTTGGAAGGAGTTTCTGATAGACGATCGCTCGCAAGTTGTATGCAAGAAGTTTGCGAATTTGATCTCGTTCGTTTTCTGGGAATAAATCATAAATACGACCGAATGTTTGCCATGCGCTGGAAGCATGAATGGTTCCGAAAACCAAATGTCCGGTTTCTGCTGCGCGGACTGCGGCTTCGAATGTTTCATAATCGCGCATTTCGCCGACGAGACAGATGTCGGGATTTTCTCGCACGAGGGCACGCAAGGCATCATCGAAATTTGTGCAGTCAATACCGATTTCGCGCTGATTGATTGTCGCCTTCACGTCGGTAAAGATGTATTCGATCGGATCTTCAATTGTGACAATGTGCACTTTCTTGCGCTCATTGACATATTGGAGCATCGCTGCGATTGATGTGCTCTTTCCAGAACCAGTGACTCCAGAAAACAGGATGAGCCCTTGCGCCAACATGGCGATTTCGCCAAGACTTGGTCGAAGCCCAAGTTCTTCAAAGGTCTTGATCTTGCTCGTGATGAGTCGAGCAGCAACTGCAGGGCGACCTCGGGCCATAAACAAATTGACTCGGAATCGCCGACCTTGGTCGAAGTCGAATGCAAAGTCCATTGAACCATTTCGCCGAAAGTGATTCAGTTGATTCGGGTCAAGAATGTCCTTTGCAACTTGGAACATCAAGTCTTCAGTGATTGGTGGAGTTGCAAGATCGCGAAGGGCGCCTCGATGTCGAATGCGTGGCGGGAGACCCGATTTGACGATCAAATCGCTTCCTTCAATCTTGATAATCGCAGTCAGCCACGAATTCCAAGCTTTACGGCCTTCGCCTGGTTGAGTACCACGCGTATCAGTGTCAACTGGTGTGATGAGTTCGCTTCGTGATTGGCTCAAGTCAATTCCTTCTGTGACATTTGTTCGTGATTCCAAAGAATAGCAGGGGAAAGCCTTCACGGAAGGGGGGTACTTGACGGGATTGAAAATTCTTCGGAACATCTTCAAATGGAAGACAAGATTTCTCAAGACGGAATCACCTTTGACGACGTGCTTCTCATTCCGAGGTTCAGTTCCGTCTCCCCCGACTCCGTGGATATTTCAACTCGTTTGACCCGCAACATTTCTATTGGATTGCCGCTGATTTCTGCACCAATGGACACCGTGACTGAGGCGACGTTGGCTCGTGCGCTTGCGCAAGAGGGTGGAATCGGAATCATTCACAAAAATATGACGCCTGAACAACAGGCCAGCGAAGTTGCCAAAGTCAAACGCAGCGAGAATGGGATTATTGTCGATCCAATTATCTTGAGCCCACACGAATCGGTTGCACGTGCATTGGCTTTAATGTTGGAGCAGGGGGTGAGTGGATTTCCTGTTACTGAAGACGGAACACGCGGAGGCAAACTGGTTGGGATCCTTACTCGGCGCGACATGAAGTTCGTATCGAAGATTGCTGGAACAACAACAGTTGGCGATTCGATGACCAGCAAGAATCTTGCAACTGGACGATTGAATACACCTCTTGCAGAAGCTGAAGCAATCATGATTCGTGCTCGCGTTGAAAAATTGCCGCTGATTGATGATGCTGGAAGATTGACCGGTTTGGTCACGATGCGAGACATCGACAACACTCGACGACATCCACGTGCGTGTCGAGATTTGCGTGGAAGACTTCGAGTTGGCGCATCCGTTGGTGTCCACCAATATGACCGCGTCGAAGCGCTTATCGCTGCGGAAGTTGATGTGATCGTTGTCGATACAGCGCATGGTCATAGTCAGAATGTGTTGGAAACTGTGCGCGAATTGAAGAAGCGATATTCCATCGAAGTGATCGCTGGAAATGTTGGCACCGCAGATGGAGCGAAGGCACTCATTGATGTGGGAGCTGATGCGATCAAGGTTGGGATTGGCCCTGGATCAATCTGCACAACTCGCGTGGTGACTGGCGTTGGAATGCCGCAAATCACTGCAATTATGAATGCTGTCGCTGCTGCGGAGAAGGCTGGAATTCCAGTCATTGCAGATGGTGGCATTCGACTTTCTGGGGATATCGCCAAAGCGCTTGCAGCAGGAGCGCACAGCGTGATGCTTGGAGGACTCTTCGCGGGATTGGACGAAAGCCCAGGAGAACTTGTGCTTCACAGCAATCGAAGATTCAAGGTCTATCGGGGAATGGGCAGCGAAGGTGCGATGAATGCGGGGAGCGCAGATCGATATTCGCAAGCAGGCTCAAGAAAGTTTGTACCCGAAGGTGTGGAAGGACGCGTTCCATACAGAGGGACACTTTCAGATTTCGTTTATCAGATGATCGGTGGATTACGAAGTGCGATGGGATATTGCGGATGCACAACAATCGAAGAGTTTCGCCGGGACACAAGATTTGTTCGTGTGAGTGCTGCGACAGTCGTGGAGAATCATCCTCACGACATCCAAATTACAAAAGAATCCCCGAATTATTCCCGAGGATTACAGGAATAAACGGGGAATCATTCGCAAGCAATGCCGGCGACAGGAATCGAACCTGCACGAGGTATTAGCCCCAATGGATTTTGAGTCCATCGCGTCTGCCAGTTCCGCCACGCCGGCGTGTGAACTGTTTGCAGGATAACAAGAAATGCGAAGTACGCTAAACTAAAATGTTTATCAAAGTGAAATATCTTTTATTTCTATTTCTGATTCTCTTTAGCAGCACTTCGTTGCATGCTATTGCAGCAACCGATGTCTCTGCAAATGCTGTTGTCTGTGCTCCGTCAAGCGACAATATCAATGCAGGTGATTTGAATATTTTTCATTCTGTAAGCCCGCCCGCGCATAAAATCCGTGAGATTGCATGGCTCGTTCTTGGAATTTGTGCGGCAATATTTGTGGTCGTTGAAGGGGTCTTGATCTGGTCCATCATCCGCTTTCGCAAGCGCGCACGTGATGCGGGCGAACCAGTCCAAGTCTTTGGCAGCAATCCCGTCGAACTTGCATGGACAGTCATTCCGACGATCATCGTGTTTGTACTTGCGCTTGCGACTCTGAGAACCATTCGAGAAGTGGAATTGACTGAACCTCCTGCAGGTTCGCTGAATGTGGATGTGATTGCACATCAATGGTGGTGGGAATACCGGGTCCCAAATCTTGAAGGAAATGGAACGATTGTCACAGCGAACGAACTTGTCGTTCCTGTTGGAAGGCCGATTTGGTTGACGCTGCATTCGGCTGATGTCATTCATTCTTTCTGGATTCCTCAGTTGAACGGCAAGACCGACGTCATTCCAAATCATGTCAATCACACTTGGTTTCAAGCGGAGCGTGCTGGGATTTTTCTTGGGCAGTGTGCTGAGTATTGCGGAACACAGCATGCGAATATGTTGCTGAGAGTGACCGCAGTCGATGATGCCGCATTCAAAGCGTGGTGCGTCCATCAATCAAGCGCTGTTGTTTCCGACCCAGCAGTTGAAGAAGGACGCAACATGTTCTTGAATCTCGCTTGTATGAATTGTCATTCGATCGACGGTGTTTCCGAAGGAGCATTCGGCCCGAATTTGACACATATCATGAGCCGAACGACGATCGGCGCTGGAGTTGCACCTCTGAATCCAACGACACTTCGTGCGTGGGTCGACGATCCACAGAACCTGAAAGTCGGTTGCAATATGCCAAGTCTCGAACTGGATCCCAACCAACTTGACGCAATCGTTGCCTATCTCTTGACACTGAAATAAAATCACATGACGACCGCATCACATCCTCACGCAATTCCAGATGAAGTGCGCCGCACATTGGGATCTCGAGTTCATTCGTGGATCGTCACAGTTGATCACAAACGACTTGGAATGATGTATGTCGGATTTGGCTTGCTCTTCTTCGTCATTGGAGGAATCGAAGCGGCGTTAATGCGATCGCAACTCGCGCAGGCAGCTGGCAAGATCATCGATCCAGCCACATTCAATCAACTCTTCACAATGCATGGAACGACGATGGTCTTCCTCGTTGGCATGCCAATCTTGCTTGGCATGGGAAATTATCTGATCCCACTGATGGTTGGTGCACGAGACATGGCGTTTCCTCGGCTCAACGCTTTCGGATTGTGGCTTTTCGTTTTCGGAGCATGCCTTCTGTATTACTCCTATGTTGGCGCCCAGGGTCTCTATGGAACTTCAGCAGCTCCCGATGTCGGATGGTTCGCATATGCACCGCTGACTTCAAAAACTTTTTCGCCAGGAAACTCGACGGATTATTGGATTCTTGGAATCTTGATCAGCGGCCTAGGGAGCATCACGACAGCAATCAATCTTGTCGCGACGATCTTGGTCATGCGCTGTCCAGGAATGACTTTGATGAGAATGCCTCTGCTTTGCTGGATGATGTTGGTCACGGGAATTCTGGTGATTATTGCGATTCCCGTTCTGACTGGCGCGCAAGCGATGTTGCTCTTGGATCGCTATTTAGGCGCTCATTTCTTTGACACGCAGAATGGTGGATCGGCAGTGCTTTGGCAGCATCTCTTCTGGTTCTTTGGGCATCCAGAGGTCTACATTCTTGTCTTGCCGGCGTTTGGATTTCTCAACGAAATCATTCCCGTCTTCAGTCGCAAAGTGATCTTTGGATACGCATTGATGGTTGCTGCAACTGTGGCGATTGGTTTTATATCTCTCAGCGTGTGGGCGCATCACATGTTCTCGATTGGAATGTCGCCTGAACTGAATTCATTCTTCGCAGCCACGACATTCTTGATCGCCGTTCCAACTGGGATCAAGATTTTTACTTGGATGGGAACAATGGTCGGTGGTCAAATCACCTTTGCGACACCAATGCTTTTCGCAACGGGCTTCATTGCGATGTTCACCTTCGGCGGACTGACCGGCGTGATGTTGGCTGTCGTGCCATTCGACTGGCAATTGTCAGACAGTTATTTCGTCGTCGCACATTTTCACTATGTGCTCTTCGGAGGAACCGTCTTTGGAATTTTCGGCGCTGTCTTTTATTGGTTCCCCAAAGCGACAGGTCGAATGCTCTCAGAAAGACTTGGAAAATGGTTCTTCTGGCTCTTGTTCCTTGGATTCAACCTCACATTCTTACCGATGCATATTTCAGGAATTCTTGGAATGCCGCGGCGAATCTATATGTACCAACCAGATCGAGGCCTTGAATTGTGGAATATGCTTTCATCGATCGGCGTTCTATTCCAAGGGATTGCAGTCGCGTTTTTCATCTGGAACATCATCCGCTCCCTGCGCAACGGCAAGGTTGCTGGAAACAATCCATGGAATGCTTGGACGCTCGAATGGGCAACATCCAGCCCACCACCGGAATGGAACTTCGATCAAGTTCCGACTGTTGGTTCTGCACGACCACTTTGGGATCTTGCGAATCCGCATGACCCAGATTCGCGGCACGAGATGGAAGGTGAGGAGAACCAATGAGCGTTGCATCTTCGACAACATCTTTGCCAAAACAGTGGCAACCATCACGCGGTAAGGTCGGCATGATCTGTTTGATCGCAGCGGAGAGTTGCATCTTCCTGACATTTGTTGTTGCGTATCTTTTTTATATCGGAAAGAGTGCGACTGGGCCTCAGCCGAAAGACGTGATCGAAATGCCGTTGGTGATCGTCAATTCGATCGCGCTGATTTCAAGTTCCTTCACTGTTGTCTTTGCCGTCAAAGCCCTTGAACGCCAGAAAAGAAGCGCATTTCTCGGTTGGCTTGCTTTGACCATTGCGCTTGGTCTTTGGTTTGTAGGCGGAACTGCATCTGAGTGGAAGGGGATGATGGAACAAGATGGTCTATACATCGGGACCAATCTTTTTGGTACAACTTTTTATTCACTTGTCGGACTGCATCTTCTTCATGTCGTCGTTGGTCTGACAATGCTTGGGATTGTGTTGATCTTGGGTGCGTTGGGCTTTGTACGAGATCGCCACGCACACTCCTTCGACATACTCAGTTGGTATTGGCATTTCGTAGACGCCGTATGGATTGTTGTTTTCACCACCGTCTATGTGATTGGACGTTGACAAAGAATTCAAACGCAACCATGAACAAGAACGAAACAAATCATCAAAGCGCAAATGTGAGTGGCGGTCGGATTGAAACTCCATACAGCCGTGCGATTCCTAAACCGACTTCTGGACCAATCGTCACCGCACTCGGCGCCGCATTTCTTGGTGCGAGCATGGTCACTGATTACTGGGTCTTGGCAGTCGGAATACTCGTTGTGATTTTTGGAATGGTTGTCTGGTTCAAAGACATTTTTCCGGATGAATGTCTCGAGGAAATTCCGGCAGAACTTTTGGCAAAGTCGGGACCAAACTATGCAATCGCTGGCGAAGGAGAAAAGGTGGAAAGACCCCTTTTCCCGTCAGAAGTACATCCATATCGCTCGGGAGTCGTTGGAGGACTTGTCGGCGGAGTTGCGATGGCGATCGTGGCATGCATGTGGGGAATCGTCAAGCACGGAAGTGTTTGGTTGCCAATCAATCTTCTCACTGGAGCAATTGTTCCAGATGTAGGAACTGCGGACCTTGCAACGCTTGAGGTCATCCATCCAGGTTGGCTCGCAATTGCAATCGGCATTCATCTTGCGATGTCTGTCGCCGTTGGATCGCTGTACACCACTGCACTTCCGATGATGCCTCGCCGTCCAATCTTTGCTGGGGGCGTGCTTGTCCCTGTGATTGTGACTGGGTTGGTATGGGCGACGCTTCGAGTCGTTAATCCCGCACTCGAAAAATATATTTCGTGGCCTTGGTTTATTGCAAGCCAATTTGCATTTGGTATCGCTTGCGGTTGGTGGGTTAGTCGAGGAGAGATGGTTTCGACAATGACCGGCAAGACACTTGCTCAGCGACTTCGGATTGAGCGCGGAGGTAAGAAGTGATGAGGTTGCAGATAGCAACATTCCTTTCGTGCCTGTCCATCCTTGCGTTCGTTGGATGTGATCGCATGCCCGGAAAACCAAAAGAGGCGACTCCTGTTGTCATCGGATCGACGGCATGGACTCAATCGACTTTCAACACAAATTGCCGAGGCTGTCATTCGCAGGGAGCAGAAGGTGCTGCAATTCCACTGATTGATGCTGGATATTGGAAAGTTGCCACTGATGCGCAAGTGATCCAAGTCATTGCACAGGGGCAGGGAGTTTTGATGCCGAGTTATTTGGATTCCAATGGTGGACCAATGAGCTCCGATCAAATTGCTGAATTTGTCAAAGGAATGAGAACTCTGTGGGGGGCCGGTGTCTCTGGAGGTCAAGGTGGTATTTCTGGAACTGTTGTTGCGGGAAATGCTTCTGCGGGATCGCAAGTCTTCGCCTCAGCATGCGCGTCGTGCCACGCAGCGGGAGGTTCGGCAGGAAGCGTGACGGATCCGATGTATCTCAAACTGATTTCGAATCAAGGGCTTTGGAGTGCCATCGTGTATGGCCGCGCTGCTCTTGGAAGTCCTGCATGGAATCAACCGATGCCTCAACATCCAAACGGACTGACGCCGACAGAAGTTGCAGATGTTGTGAGTTGGATTGCGCAATCAAGACCCATGTCTTCGGCAAATGCACAAGTAAAGTCAATACCCAAAGATAAGAATGCGAGTGATTCAAAATGAGCGACGACAGCAAAGGTGAAGCAAAGAAAGAAGGATGCGCTGGATGTGATTGCGGTGGCGGAGGTGGGGCTGGCGGAAGTCTTCCTCCCGTTGCACCACAAGATGCTCGCCGCGGATTCATGTTCAAGTTTGGTGCTGGATTGCTGGGAATCGGTGGGATTCTCGCGGCTGTGCCAATTGTTGGATACATCATTGGCCCAGCACGAAGTCGATACCGAAATGAATGGGTCGATCTGGGTGCAACAACTCTTTACCCATCGGGTCAAACTCGTTTCGCTACTTTCCTCAATCCAATTCGACAGCCGACAGATGGCGATGCTGCGAAAACTGCATGCTGGGTTCGCTGTGTTGAAGCTGGAAAGTTTCAAGTCTTCGCAATCAACTGCGCGCACTTGGGATGTCCTGTTCGTTGGTTCGAACAATCAAAACTTTTTATGTGCCCGTGTCACGGAGGGGTCTATTATCAAGATGGAACTCGTGCCGCCGGCCCACCACCACGTGGACTCTTTGAGTACAAGTGGAAAGTCGAAGGCGGAAAACTCTTGATCGATGCAGGACGATTGCCAGGCTTGGAAGAATCGGTATGAACCGCGAAGCACTCATCCAAATTGTAAAGCAACCTGTGCAGTGGATTGAAGACCGCACTGGTGTTATTGCGTTCAGCACTCCATTGCTTTCTCACCATGTTCCTCGCAGTGCGAAATGGTGGTACGTCTTTGGCAGCGCAACTCTGATGTTCTTCACGATTCAGATCGTGACAGGTGTTTGTCTTGGAACGATGTATGCCCCAAGTGCTTCAAATGCGTGGGAAAGTCTTCGATATATCGATGAGGAGATTCCTCTTGGTTGGATGTTGCGTGCTTTGCACGGATGGTCCAGTAGTGCGATGGTTGTGATGATGGCAATCCATATGTTGCAAGTTTTTATGCACGGATCATTTAAATTTCCGCGTGAGTTGAACTGGATCACAGGGGTCTTTTTATTGTTGACCGTGCTTGCGTTGGCTTTCACAGGACAGGTGATGCGGTGGGATCAAGATGCATATTGGGGACTTGGAATTGGTGCAGCAATCGTGGACCGAGTTCCGGTCTTTGGCGATCAGATGCGTGCATTGATGTTGGGCGGACCAATCATTGGCGGTGAAACTCTCAATCGATTCTTCGCTCTGCATGTTTTCATTCTTCCAGGTGCTGCAATTGGACTTGTTGGAGTCCACATGACTCTGATCATGAAGAACGGGATCAGCGAAATGCCTAAGCCTGGCGAGATTGTTGTGCCCTCGACATATCGCAAAGGATTCGAAGAGCGCATGGAAAAATCGGGCGTGCCTTTCTTTCCTGATGCAGCTCAGCGCGACATGGTTTTCTGCGGAGTTTGCCTGATTCTTCTGGTGTTTTTGGCGGCGTATTACGGTCCATTTGGTCCCGGTGGAATGCCAGACCCGACATTGATCAATACAAATCCACGACCCGATTATCCCTTCATGTGGATCTTTGGCGCGGTCAGTCTTCTTCCACCTGCGTCTGAGACCGCCATCATGTTGATTTCCCCAGTTGTGGGCATCGCCATCTTGGTTGCAGTTCCATTTCTTTCCAACTCTGGTGAGCGCGCTCCAAGTCGTCGCCCTGGAATGATGCTTCTGGCAGTCTTCGTCGTTATGGCAATCGTCGCATTGACATGGGAGGGAGTCACAAGCCCATGGTCGCCAGTGATGGATGGTTGGTCTGCGCTTCCAACTCCAACGCAATTCGTGAAGGGTCGCACTCCTCTTCAAATGCAAGGCGCAGTTGTCTTTCAATACGCGCAGTGCCGAAACTGTCATGAGCTTGGCGGATTTGGTGGCAAGCGCGGTCCTGCGCTTGATGAGATCGCAACTCGTATGTCTCCAGATCAAATCGTGCGACAAGTTCAGCAAGGAGGAGGCAACATGCCAGCCTTCGGCAAGAATCTCAATAGTGCGCAAATGACTGCAATTGTCGGCTTTCTCAGCACGCTTCGCCCCGCAAATGAAGCTGACTCGACCATTCCTGGCGCACAATTGCCACTGCCGATCAAGTCGCCTCTAGTTCTTGAGTCACCATTCACTGGAACAGGAGTGCCAGCGGAAATTTCAGCTGGCGTTTCATCGCGCTGAGCGCGGCCACAGCCATTTTCAGTAGTTGGAACATCGATCCATGGTTGGTGGTTGGGATTGCATTTTCATCAATTTTGTATTTGCGCGGCGTGCGCGGAATCGTTGGACGTATCCGCGGATTTCCAACTTGGAGACCAAAGTGTTTTGCAGCGGGGGTGATTGTTCTCTTTCTTGCGCTGGCTTCGCCGATTGATTCGATCGGTCACATGTTGCTGTGGGTGCACATGGTCCAACACTGGTTGTTGATCATGATCGCTGCGCCATTGATTCTCTTGGGTTCTCCAGGAATCCCCATTCTTCGAGGGTTGCCAAAGGTTGTGCGAAGACAAGCGCTTGGTCCATTTATCGCAAGTCCTTTCGTGCGACGATGTCTCGCGCTGCTGTTGAATCCATTCACAGGATGGATGGCGTTTGCACTTGTTAATTGGACTTGGCACTATCCAATTTTCTATGGAGCAGCGCTTGAATCAAATCTGGTACACCGATTCGAACACGCCTCATTTCTTGCAGGATCCATGCTGTTTTGGTGGCAAATCATTGCGCCGTGGCCGTGGAAAGCGCGTTGGTCAGATGCGGCATTGGTGGTCTATCTGCTGGCAGCAGATGTGCAGAACACCATCTTTTCTGCAATCGTCACCTTTTCAGATTCCGTGCTGTATTCAAACTATCTTGCAACTGCGCCAGCACTTGGTTGGGATGCACTTCGCGATCAGCGAATGGCTGGTGCATTCATGTGGACCGCAGGTCAAGTGGTCATGCTGCCGGCGGCGATCTTTCTGATCTTGCGTGCGTTAAAAATAGTACGTCCGAAGCCGTTCGTTGCGCGTGAGAGACCGGCGACAGTTTCACATCTGGCGGAACCCTTTGATCTGCTTCGAGTTTCTTTGATAGGCGCTTTTCTGCGCAAGCGTGCTGCAAGAGAATCGATTCGATGGACTTTGGCATTCATTGCATTGATCTTGGTCATCGACGGTTTCTTTGGACCAACAGATGCGCCATCAAATATGGCGGGAACACTTCCTTGGACTCACTGGCGTGGATTGGTCGTGATCGCACTTTTATTCGGCGGCAATTTTCTTTGCATGTCTTGTCCTTTGATGGCTCCACGCAATTTGATGCGTCGTTGGTGGAAACCTCGCTTTCGCTGGCCAAGCGCGTTGCGATCGAAGTGGCTTGCTGTTGGGCTTGTTGCAATCTGGTTGATTACATATGAAGCCTTTGATCTCTGGTCAAATCCCAAGGCGACTGCATTTATATTTGTTGGATATTTTGCTGCAATTCTGCTGATAGATGGACTCTTTCGAGGGGGAAGTTTCTGCAAATGGGTCTGCCCAATTGGGCAATTCCATATGACGCAAAGTTTGGTTTCTCCACTTTCTGTATCCGTGCGTAATACTGCGGTGTGTGCAACATGCATAGGACGAGAGTGCATTCGCGGATCGGATTCTGGTCATGCGAAGTCTGCGAGTGTCGCGTTGAGCATTTCCGTTCCCGGTTGCGAATTAGAACTTTTCCAACCTGCCAAGCGCGGAAATTTGGATTGCACATTCTGCTTGGACTGTGTTGATGCTTGTCCACATGACAACGTTGGAATCCTGACGCAATCGCCAAGCGTTGCTTTGACTGATCGACGATGGGGTTCTTCTATTGGACGCGTCGCTTCTCGTGTCGATGTCGCCGCGATGCTTGCGCTCTTATCATTCGGGGCTTTCGCGAATGCTGCTGGAATGACTGGGCCTTGGCTTGATCTTGTTGCTGCTGTGACAACGTCATTTGAACTGACATCGACTGTCGCAGTTGAAGCAGCGATGACATCCGTGGCAATCATTATTCTGCCTGTGATACTGATGTCTTGCGCGGCTTTGATTTCATCTCGCATTTCCAGACTCTCACTGCGCGAATCGCTCTGTGTCGGTGCGCACGCAATCGTTCCTATTGGAGCATCCATGTGGTGCGTTCACTGGTTTTTTCATCTTGCAACCAGCGCTTCCACCGCGATTCCTGTGATGCAACGAGCATTGAACGATGTAGGACTTGCTTGGTTTGGTGAACCAGAATGGGCAGAGTCCTGCTGCGGACCAGTTCCATCATGGTTGCTACCTTTGGAACTCGTGTTGCTGCAGTTTGGGCTTGTGGTTTCTAGCTGGATGGTCTGGCGGGGAAGTGCTCAGCGGACAGGTCGCCGTGCAATCTTGGCAAGTATTCCTTGGTGGACACTCTCACTCATCTTGTGGTTTGTTGGAGTCTGGATTGTCTTTCAACCAATGCAAATGCGAGGGACTTCGACGCTATGAACTTTCGCGCTTCAATCCCGTGGATCGCATGCGGACTTGCGGTTGCGTGCTGCTTGCAAGCGCAGGCGGATGGTGGTGCGGTCGTCGATCGTGGTCGATACGGTGCATATGATGCGACGATTTTTCTCACGCCAGTTCCACCAAGTGCAGGCGCAATAGATTTTTCTATTTTGCTTTCTCGCAGCGGTGAACCTCAGCTGAGCGTCCCAGTGCATGTTCGCGCCGAAGGTCCAAACGGTGCGTGGACTGAAGGTCAGATGCACGATGCGGACTCTGGAAATCGTTTGCTTCGCGCATGTTCGTTGACGCTGGGATCATCTGGACCTTGGCGAATTTCTATTCAAGTCGGGGAAAACAAAGCAGATTTTAGATCCTTCGAGATATCTGTAAATCCTGCACCTCCACCATGGCGCGCATCATTGCCGTGGATGATCCTGTGGATTCCAGTGGCACTCTTGTTGGTTGCAAGAGAAATTCTCGTCGCTGGCCAGCGCCGACGCAGAGGAGCGTGGGATGATTCAAATCGCTTTTCAGCGACTATCCTTCGATGACCATGACTCCAAGTGATCGTGTCATTCAAAGAGATTTGTCGAACGAGGAACTCTCGAAGCTGTACCGGATCGACGACTTCGAAGAAATCGCACGCGAACGCCTTTCACAAATGACATTCGCTTATTACGCCGGCGGAGCTGGCGACGAACGCACGTTGTCGCGCAATCGTTCGGCATGGGAGGCAATCTCGATTTGGTATCGAGTGATGGTTGATGTCTCCAAGCGATTACCTGTAACAACGATGTTGAATATGCCTTTGTCATTCCCATTGCTTGTTGCACCGACGGCACTTCATAAAATGGCGCATCGTGATGGTGAAGTTGCGACTGCTCGAGCATGCGGTGCTTTGGGAGTTCCGATGGTTGTCAGCAGTCTTTCGACAACATCGATCGAAGAAATTTGCGCTGCGGCTCGCTCGCCGATACTTTTTCAAATGTACATCGGTCAAGACCGCGGTTTTTTGACCGATTTAGTGCGGCGTGTTGAGCAATCTGGCTGCGTTGCATTGCAATTGACTGTGGATACTCCAGTCTGGGGACTGCGTGAACGAGAAATGAAAACTGGATTTTGTGTTCCACCAGACATGAGCATCGTCAATCTGGAGCGCAAAGGCGATGGGCCAAAAGGACATACAGGTGTTGGTATTGGTGAGAGTTTGGGTTGGACAATCACGCCGAGTTTGTGCTGGAAAGATCTGGAGTGGCTCTGCGGACTGACGAAACTTCCTGTGATGGTGAAGGGAATCTGCAGAGCCGACGATGCGCTGACCGCTGTTCGATGTGGTGCGAAGGGGATCGTGGTCAGCAATCATGGCGGCCGTCAACTTGATGGCGCACCGCCGACAGCCGAGGCATTGCCGCGCATTACGCAAGCGGTTGCAAGTCGCGTTCCTGTTCTCGTCGATGGCGGGATTCGTCACGGCGGAGACATCCTGAAGGCTTTAGCGCTTGGCGCTACAGCTGTTCAAATTGGTCGGCCGATTCTGTGGGGACTTGCAGCGGGGGGAGAAAATGGAGTGAAACGAGTGATCGAAATTCTTGCCCAAGATTTCGATCGCGTGATGGCGCTCTCTGGTTCTCCAACAATCGCCAGCATTACGCGCGATCTGCTGGAACCATCGCGCTGAATGTGGATCTTTGAATCATCGTTGTACCCGGCCACGGCTGATGAGCGCAGTCTGAACGAGAATGTCGGTGGGACCTTGCCCAGGCTGATCTAACTTGGTTTTCAATCGGCAAAGTGCGATATAAGAAGCAACTCGATTTCCATCCCCAGCCTTCGGCAGATAGATGTCCAACTCATGAGTGATTGGAACGCGTTCATTCAAATCGTCGTCGCTTCCGAACCCATCCCAGCGCTGATCGAGTCTGTTCGAGGGCGAAATACCTCCACGAATCCAATCGCTATCGAATGGCACCCATCCGCAATTGGGCAGATAAACCTCTCCCCACATCCCTAGTTTTTTGGCGGAGAGTGAATTTCCCAGATACTTTTTTCGATCTACCAGACCAATGACGGGGCGGGCAGGGAATCCTGTTGCACGAAGCAATGCAATGCAGATACAAACAACATCCGACTCACTGCCAATTTGTGTGGCGAGTGCCTGAGAACTTCCACGAATCTCCAGACCTCGAGACCAATTTCCAAATGGATTCCCTTCTTTATGATCGCCACTTTTCAGAATCCGACTTCCAGTACGAATGATCTCCTTTGCAACATAAATTGGCGGTGTATCAGCAGAAACACGCTGAAGTATTTGTCGTCGCAATTCCTGCACTTGTGGATCTTGTGGATCAATCCCCGAACTAGCACGGCGCCATCTCTCTACTTCTTCGGGCCATGTTGCAGGCATGGGTTCTTTCGCAGCAGCAGCCTCGTCCAATTGGCATGACCATGTCTCGACAATCCAAGTTAAATCCACCCCAAGTCGAAATTCGACAAAGTTTGGAATCGAAATTTCGACCCGAGAGTCTCCCAAGCGACTTTGCGTGACAGTGAGATTTGTCATCGCAGGTGGCAGTGGCACAGAATCTGTTGACATGCGCGTTCGAAATGATCGCGGATCAACCTTCCACCATGTATCAAGAATGCTCACTGGCACGATAATCGATTCGGACACTGCATCATCTTTGTGAAAGACTGGAAGATCAATGTTTAATGTGATTTCCCACTTGCGAGAATCAGTTCGCTGAAGTGCACCCGTGGGTGGTCGACCATCAGGTGGGGGAGTGATTCCAGTTTCAACAATTGACTGATCTGCAACGGGAGCAATCGACGAAAGTCCCAACATGGCGATGATCGCAAACAACATAGCCATCCGACTTCTCATGGCAACAAGCCTGAGACTCGACCTGTCACAAGTTCGTAGAAAGTTCCAAAGAATTGCGCCAACACCAAATTGATCAACACGATCGCCAAGAAACTTGCCACAAACGCATTCGTTGCTGCACGTCCAACACCAGCAGCGCCTGCGGAACATGTAAAGCCTTTGAAACATGAGATGAATCCAATCGCAGCTCCAAATGCAACTGACTTGAGCAACCCCGAAGTTGGATCCCACCAATCAATGGCTTGAGCAGTGAAGTACCAATAATTTTCGCTGGAAACTCCGTGGATTTGCACAGTAATAAACCAGGCTCCCCATGCTCCAAGCAGATCGGAATAAATGGTCAACAGGGGTGTCATGATGATGCATGCAACGACACGAGGTGCAACCAAGATGCGAAGAGGATCAGCATCCATTGCTCGCATTGCATCAAGTTGTTCAGTCACTGCCATTGTTCCAAGTTCTGCGGCGAGCGCGCAGCCAACGCGACCTGCAACCATCACCGCTGCAAGAACTGGTCCAATCTGCTTGGTCACAGAAAGATTGATTACGCTTCCAAGTCTGGACTCTTGCCCAAATGATGCGAACTGTTCGTATCCTTCGAGCGCAAGAATCATTCCGATGAACGCTCCGGTGATTGCCACCACGGGGATGCTTGCAATTCCAACTGCATAAAACTGTGGCCCAAGCAAAGTCCACTTCAGACATCGCATCGGATGGGCTGCGAATCGAACCAAAACATCCGATACGAATTTGACGAACTTTCCAAACTCGGTCACAGAGTCATAGACAAGCCAACCAAAGCGCGAAATTTCTTGTACTGCAGTAGCCACGTTCGTACGGTATCAGGGGTCCGTTGTAGAGGAATGAACACTTTTCATTCGATTGTAAAAACTTTGGAAGGACAAATAAAAACCCCTCAGTCTTTCGACTGAGGGATTGAGTGTTTTGATCGAAAATCAACTTATGGGCAAACGCCCCAACCGCTGAGCAGAGCAGCGAGATCGGCACCAGATGTCGTTCCGTCGCCGGTGATATCTCCGCCTTGGGTACCCCAAGCCGAGAGAAGTGTCGCCAAGTCTGATCCATTTCGAAGACCGTCAAGGTTGTAATCACCCGCACATGCTGCACCGCAGTTCAAATTCGCAACTCCAGGAGTATCAGTTGGGTCAACAAGAAGGTCGAATCTACCGATGTTCCAACATCCGGTGTCTTCGCAGCGCCAGATATGACCTGGGACAAATATTCCATCTGGTCCAATTGTGTTTGGTCCGTAGTACCACTCGGTTCCAGTCGGTGGCACCGTGGTCGTCTTGATCAATGCAATTGTGTCGACGACTTCAGTCCATGGAACGACTGTATTGAAGACGCCGTTGTCATCGGAGTCCAAATCTTGTAAGTCTGCTCCCGTGAAATTGCGAACGAGCATGAAGGTCACATTGTCAGAGTTTTCAAAGTTCAGCGGATTCGTGCCTGGCAATACATAATCGATTGCAGCAATTCCTTGGGTGAATGTTGACTCGGACATTGCAAAGTGACCGTCTGCAGGGATGGTCTGGCCAGCAAGACTTACAATTGCTTCGATTACGCCGCTCAATGCTGTCGCGGATCCGTCTCCGATCACAATCAGCGTTATATCGTTCAGGCTTGTTCCAGGAGCTCCGACAAGTTCAACCATCTCATCGGTGTCAAGTGATGTTTGATCTATGCGAATCTCACTGAAAGCCACCACGCCTTTCACGCAGGATGAACTTCCTGTTTGTCCGCAACTCGTACTCGCAGCTGCAGCACATGCTGCATCCCAAGCGATCGTGCAACAAGTTGGCTGTGTCGTACACACAAGTGCGCAGCAGAGTGAATCGGAGCAATAAGGGTTTGCGTGCGCAGTGTCGCAATCACCAGCCGCGAGTTCGCCGCACTCCAGAACTGGTCCAAGACCGCATGCGCGATTTTGTGCGCCAGGGGTATCGCCACCAGCGAGTTGGTCGAATGCACCGACAGACCAAGTTCCTTCAGAGAAGCAGCGGAAGGCGTGACCAGTGGTGTAATTGCCATCGGGTCCAGCAATTGAACTGGAATAGGTGCAGGTCGTGTCCAAACCAGTCAGCGAAACAGAATCAATGATTGCTGTCCAAGGATTGACATCAATCACGCAATTACCGTCAGTATCCACATCTTGATTCAGTACTGCAGTGGAACCAGAGACCAACAAGAAAGTGACATTGTCGCTGTTTTCGAAGTTCATAGCAGTCGCAGCAACAACGAAGTCTGGAACTGCAATTGTCATCGTGGACTTTGCGACCAAGAGATAACCAGAAGCGGGAATGATCGCACCATCGAGCGGCGTGATGCTTTCGATGGAACCTGCAAGATCGACTGCGCCAGTGGTGTTGTTGTCACCGATCACGATGATCGAAAATCCATTCATATTGAATCCAACTGGTCC
>CAMAXY010000010.1 GCA_945862215.1 Singulisphaera sp. GP187
TCGCAGAGCCACTCTTGCTCGCGAGTGGAACCGCCACAGATGGTTCGGTTTGGATCGAATCCGTGGAGTGGTTCAATCACGGTTTCATTTCTGGATACAGAGTCTGTTTCATTCCTTCGACTGCGCAAGAGAAGAGCAGGGATGATCGCACCGCGCAAGGGTTGCGCGTTTGGTTTGGTTCGCCAAAACTTCCAGAGAGTGTTGATGCAAAGGCATTGCAGAGTGAGTTGAAAGAAGCTGATCGCGTTGGAATTGTTGCAGGTATTACAGTCAAAGTAGAAGGTTCTGCGCCGAAAGTTCTTGCAAATCGTGATGAACTTATTACGACCACCAATGCGCTTATCGCTCGTTGGGCTCCAGACGAAAGTCAGGATGGCGCATCGACCGTGCCAGCCGTTCCGGCCAACAAATAACTCGCTGCGGAATTCTCGACGGCAAGCCCACATTCTGGGCAAGGGTTTCCCGCTGGAAGGTGTTGCACATCGTGTTGGCACCCTGCACATTTGATATCGCGAAATGCAACGAGCACATGGAATCCGCAGTGGGAGCAGGGATGCTCACCAGTAGAAAAAATTGCTTTCTTCCCGCAGCGCGGACAATGAAGACTTGCTCCTGTGACGATCCATTCTTTGTGGGCACCCCGTCGACCAATGACATAGAAAATAACGACTGTTAATACCAAGCACCCGTCCAAGACCAAAGTCGCGGCAAGAAGTCGCCCAGTCAATTCAGAGAATTGACCGTCTGAGTTTTTTGTAGCCAAACTTCCAGCGAGCCATCCCGCAAGGGTCGTAAGCAGCGTGATCCCAGGCAGCAACCGATGTTCAACGGGTCCTAAAGGCAGCGCTTGGCCGATTGACAATATGCCAATTCCTGCTGCAATTCCGCTCGAAACAAGCGCCAAGCGAAGTATCGATGTGTCTTCTGGTCTGAAGTCAGAAAGGACTTGATACATCCAACATGCAACTCCAATACTCGTCGCGAGAACGCCAATGATCGCCAACACTTTTCGCCAGCGCAGAGATCCAGCAATCAACCCAAATGCACAGCAGGACAGAACGATGCTGCCGCAAAGTAGCGTGAACCACGAGCCCATAAGTTTTCCAGTGAGTTGCATCTGATTTGAACCGATGCTTGCCGTGAGCAACGCCAAAGCGAAACCGATGGTGAGCAAGCCAATCAGCACAGTCGTAAATCTTGAAATTCTCAAGTGTGGTCCAGATGCGCGTTCAAGTTGTCGCATCGGCATAAAGGCAGCGTTGTAGCCCACATAGGAAACAAGCATTGCGCAGAAAACGTTCTCAGGACGAAGCCATGATGCCACGCTTAACAGATCTTCCCAGATCAAGAAAAGTCCAGCAACAACTTCGAATGCGACGACGCCGATCCAGACGAGTCCTGTCAGCAAGATTCGCTGCGTGTCGGACTTTGGCATCATCGGCAGGAGTGCCGCACATCCGACTGCAAGCAGCACGCTCGATCCAACGAGTCGCGAACCAAGGTCGTTTTGGAAAGATGCGAAGATCGAAGTAATCGCAGTCGAGCATGCAATAAAGAGCATGAAAAGCATCGAGCGAAGAACGATGACGCGGATTGCCATGCAAAACGAATAGTACATGGATCGCCTCAACAAAAAAACTCCCGACTTTTCAGTCGGGAGTAAAAACAATCAGTGATGAATCAGATTCGCGATGAATCAGATTATGCAGAAGCTGGAGGGAGTTCTGGTTCAGCCACGGGTGCTGCAGAAGTAGGCACTGTTTCCGTTGAAGAACTGATCACGAAGGAAAGATGATCTTTGCCTTCTGGGCGAGTTCCCTTGATCGTATCGCCAGCCTTGAACTCTCCTGAGAGCAGAGCTTCCGCAAGTGGATCTTCAATGTACGAGCCAATTGCTCTGCGCAAAGGTCGCGCTCCGAAGTCTGGGTTGTATCCCTTGTCGATCAGGAAGTCTTTCGCAGGTTGATCAAGTTCAAGCGCCATTTGGCGCTCGGTCAATCGCTCGCGAACCTTCGCTAATTCGATATCGATGATCTGAACCAAATCATCTTTGATCAGTGGACGGAAGACGATGATTTCGTCAAGTCGATTGATGAACTCTGGTCGGAAGAACTTTTCAGATTCGGCGAGAAGTGCTTTCTTCATGCGGTCATGATCCTGCACCTCGGCTCGTTTCGTGAATCCGAAAGCAGATCCGCCCTTGATCAAGTCTGCACCGATATTGGATGTCATGATCACAATCGCATTCTTGAAGTCGACTTGTCGGCCGAATGAATCGGTCAATCGACCTTCTTCCATGATCTGCAAGAGCATGTTGAACACATCGGGATGCGCCTTCTCGACTTCATCGAGCAAAACGACTGAATATGGACGGCGACGAATCTTTTCGGTCAATTGTCCGCCTTCTTCATAGCCCACATATCCCGGAGGTGCGCCCACAAGTCGAGAGACCGTGTGCTTTTCCATGTACTCGCTCATGTCGAGATAGATCATCGCTTCTGGATCGCCGAACATAAATTCTGCGATCGTCTTCGCTAACAGAGTCTTGCCAACTCCAGATGGACCGACAAACAGAAACGATCCCATCGGACGCTTCGGGTCCTTCAGTCCAGCACGAGCCTTGCGGATCGCACGCGAAACAGCTTTGACCGCTTCGTCTTGGCTGACGACTTTGCGATGCAGCTCGGATTCGAGTTGCAGCAATCGCTCTGATTCGCCCTTTGCCATACGAGTCAGCGGAACGCCCGTCATCTTTGCGACAACTTCGCGAATGACTTCTTCGTCCACAACTGCTTCGGTTTCGTTCATGCGGTCACGCCAAGTCTGTTGGACTTTTTCCTTCTCTTTGCGCAGTTTTTCCGCTTGATCTCGCAATTCTGCAGCCTTCTCATAGTCGGCGCCTTTGACAGCTTCGTCCTTCTCGATTGCAAGTCGTTCGACCTTTTCTTCGAGTTCGGTCAAGTCCGGTGGCTTGGTCATGCTTTTCAGTCGCAATCGTGCGCCTGCTTCGTCGATCACGTCGATCGACTTATCTGGCTGCACACGACCCGTGATGTAACGAGCCGACAATTCCACCGCACTGCGCAAAGCATCGTCGGTGTATTTCACACGGTGATGCGCCGCGTATCGATCTCGAAGTCCCTTGAGAATTTCAATCGTCTGAACCGCATTTGGTGGTTCGACTGCGATGGATTGGAATCTTCGTTCTAGCGCAGCATCTTTTTCGATGTACTTGCGGTATTCATCGAAAGTTGTCGCGCCGACGCACTGGATTTCACCGCGCGAGAGAGCAGGCTTGAGAACATTGGACGCATCGATTGCGCCTTCTGCTCCACCAGCGCCAACGAGCGTGTGTAGTTCATCAATGAAGAGGATGACATTCTTCGCGCGTCGAACTTCGTTCATCACGGCCTTGATGCGTTCTTCAAATTGTCCACGGTATTTCGTTCCTGCAACCATTGCTGCAAGATCGAGCACAACAAGTCGCTTGTCATAAAGCAAGTCTGGGACTTCCTGATTGATGATCGCTTGTGCAAGACCTTCGGCAATTGCAGTCTTTCCAACGCCTGCTTCACCGAGAAGAACTGGATTGTTCTTTGTGCGGCGACAGAGAATCTGAATGAGCCGTTCGATTTCTGCGTGACGACCGATGACGGGATCAAGCTCGTTATTGCGAGCCAATTCCGTCAAGTCGCGGCCGAATGAATCCAAAGCAGGGGTCTTGCTTTTCGCTGTTCGTCGAGGACCACCTTCACGCTCGGCACCAGGCGCTTGTTCGCCTTGAGCTTCTGCAGGATTCTGTGGTTGTTCTTCTTCTGGGTCGCCACCTGCGCCGAGCAAGTTGAGAACTTCTTCACGAACTTCTTCCAATTTCAATCCAAGGTTGACGAGCACTTGTGCTGCAACGCCATCTTGTTCGCGAAGTAGTCCAAGCAAGAGATGTTCGGTACCAACATAATTATGATTGAGATTGCGTGCTTCTTCGATTGCGTATTCGAGAACTTTTTTCGCACGCGGAGTTTGCGGCAACTTTCCCATCGTGACCATTTCAGGTCCGCTCTTGACGAGCTTCTCAACTTCAAGGCGAACCTTGCGGAGATCAATGCCGAGATTCTTCAAGACATTGGCGCCGACGCCAGATGCCTCTTTCACCAAGCCAAGCAGAATGTGCTCGGTTCCGATGTACTCGTGGTTAAAGCGTTGAGCCTCTTGATTTGCAAGGGCCATTACTTTTCGTGCGCGGTCGGTTAAACGTTCAAACATTGAAAACCTCCTTAAGTGGATCTGAATCGTACGGAGCCGGCGAAGAAGCCGCTCTCAACCCTAGAGCATTCAGCGTGCCACTGCTTCAATAATCGGATACGAATGATCGCCACTCAAATGAAATGACCAATTTTTCTTCCGGATTGATAACTCGCAGCAAGATTTTTCGCAGCAAAACATATAAAAAAGCGCGTGAAAGCCAAATGTGCGATTGGTCGGCCTCATAGTCCGATAAAATCTTGACCAATTGCAAAAAATTTGAAACAACGAGTCCCTATGCCAATTTATGTTCCAAATGGCAGTAGGAGAATTTTCAATGCAAACAAGATTTAGCTTCCGCAGCGCAATTTCGATCTCAGCACTCTCATTTGTGTGCGCTTTGGCCATCCCATCCACGATGGCAGCGGGGCAGTCGACTTTCACAAATTGGGAATCGCCACAGACTCATTCGGTCGAATTGACACCCTCGGGCAATTTTCTTTTGGTTGTCAATACCCCAGATGCAAAGTTGGAAGTTTTCGACATTGTAAAAGGTGCGCTGCAGAAGCGCGGATCGGTGAGCGTTGGTCTCGATCCAGTTTCGGTTCGTGCTCGAACGGAAACGGAAGCGTGGGTCGTCAATCAAATTTCTGATTCGGTCAGCGTTGTCGATCTTGCAACGATGCGCGTTGTTCGAACGATCAATGTTGGAGATGAACCTGCCGACGTGATTTTCGCTGGTTCACTTCAGCGCGCATTTGTCTCTCTCGCACAACCAAGTCAGTTGGCCGTCATCAATCCCGCAACTCCAAGTGCTGCTGCGACAATTCTGACAATTGCTGGATCATCACCTCGCGCGCTTGCAGTCAGCCCCGATGGATCGAAGGTCTATCTGGCAATTTTCGAAAGTGGCAATCATTCGACTATCGTTCCGCGCTCTTCAGTAAGTTCTACGAGCAGTCCGTATGGCGGGCAGAATCCGCCTCCGAATTCTGGCAATCTTTTTTCGCCAGCGCGCACAGCGGGACAAGCGACTCCACCAAGGGTCAATCAGATTGTTCGCAAGAATGCAGCAGGTCAGTGGATGGACGGCAATGCTCGCAACTGGTCATCATTTGTGACATGGGACGTGCATGATCACGACATCGCAGTCATCGACGCAAATACGCTTGGAATCTCTTATATCAACGGGCTTATGACCACTCTCACGGCACTTGCTGTGGCACCAAATGGAACATTGCTTGCCATTGGTATGGAATCGCGAAATGAACTTCGATTCGAGCAGAATGTCAACGGCGTGTTCATTCAATCAAAGGGTGCGCTTCTTGTCGGTGGCGCTGGACCAGGAACTGTTGTTGATTTGAATCCACACTTGACCTATGCCACTGCAAGCGTTCCGCTCATCACTCGTCTGCAATCAATTGGTGATCCACGCGGAGCTGTCTGGAATGCAGCTGGGACGACTGCATATGTCGCAGGCCTTGGCAGCAACAATGTGATTGCGATGGGGTCGACAGGCGCTCGCATTGCAACAATCTTGGTTGGTGAAGGTCCAACAGGATTGGCGCTCTCTCCAAATGGCCAACGTCTGTATGTTCTCAATCGCTTTGAAGGTGCAGTATCTGTCGTTGACACAACTTCCAATTCGGAAATTGCTCGACTGCCACTCTTCGATCCAACACCTATTGCAGTCAAGCAAGGTCGTCCATTTCTCTTTGATACGCACATGACATCTGGCCTTGGACAAGCGTCCTGCGCATCGTGTCATACAGATGGACGCAGTGATCGGATTGCATGGGACATTGGCAATCCGCAAGGTTCAGTGTTGCTCTTTGATGAAACATGCCAAGTTCAAGGATGTCAAAGTTGGCATCCGATGAAGGGTCCAATGACATCGCAGACATTGCTTGGAATCATCGGAAATGAGCCATTTCACTGGCGTGGCGAGAAGAAAGATCTTGCAGATTTCAACGAAGCGTACACCCATCTTCAAGGTCGCGACGCTCAAATCACAACTGACGAGATGGCGAAAATGACGACCTATGTTGCGTCATTGACCTTCCCTCCAAATCCAAATCGCAATATCGATTCTTCTCTCAAGACATCTATCGCGCTCGCAACTGGAACGGGAAGTGCTGTTTCGGGCTTGAACATCTTCACGAATGTAAATACGTTCGGCATTGGTGCACCTGGTGGTCCATTCAAGTGCGTCACGTGTCACTCAGGAACAAGTGGTTCGAATCACCTCGTTGATATTCCTGGTGGTGCAAATCCAACGGAACAACAGAATCGTAAGAACGCTCCGCTGCGGGATGTGTATCGCAATGTTGGAGCGAATCGTGCAAGCTTGACTGCCAACCGTGGATTTGGTTTCGACCATGACGGCGAAGAGTCGACTTTGCAAGAAGTGCTCGCAGAAGGATTTACTTTTTCCGCTGGAGCGACTGGTGTCCAACAGAAAAAAGATGTCGAAGCATATTTACTAAGCTTCGGCACGGACACGCATGGCGGAGTTGGAGCGCAATCCACAGCATCCAATGCAGGTGGAACTGGCGATGATTCCGCGCGAATTGCGCAGATGATCACACTTGCGACCGCGAATCAGGTTGGTCTCATTGTGAAGGGTAGAGTCGCTGGTATCGCACGTGGATGGACTTTTGTGAGCGGAACATTCATGAGTGACAGAGCCGCTGAAAGCATTGCTCCAGCGGCACTTCTTGCACTTGCGGCAAGTGGCAGCGAGTTGACATACACGCTCGTTGGAGTCGGTTCTCAAACACGACTGGGAATTGACCGAGATTTAGATGGCGCATTCGACCGTGACGAAATCGATGCGGGGACAGATCCTGCAGACGCTTCCAGTCACCCAGTCGTTTGTATCGCTGATATTTTTGGCGGAGATCGAATTGTCAACGGCAGCGATCTCACCGTATTGCTGAGCAATTGGGGTGCAACTGGGGGTGTCGCAGACATCAATCGGGATCTGTTCGTGGATGGTCAAGATATGGCAACATTGTTGAGCTCATGGGGACCATGCCCATAAGCTGTCTCGATCGAGTGAAAATTTATTCGCTTGCTGATGACTGTACGACACAACCGTTGGCAAGCTTGACAACGCGTGTGGCCCGAGCAGCCACAGCAGGATCGTGAGTGACCATTATCAGTGTCAATCCGTTTGCATGTCTCTGTGCGAGTAGATCAAGAATTCCTTCGCCAGTTTTTGCGTCAAGATTTCCCGTTGGCTCATCAGCAAGTAAAACGCGCGGAGAATTCACCAACGCGCGCGCGATTGCAACCCGTTGGCGCTCTCCGCCAGAAAGTTGCCCAGGTCGATGTGCAAGACGGTGGGAAAGACCGAAGGAATCAAGCAATTTGCTCGCAGATTTGCGAGCTTCGCTGCGGTTGGTCAGCCAATTTCCGACCATTCCAGGCAGCATTGCATTTTCAAAGACCGAAAGTTCTGGGAGTAAGTGATAAAACTGGAATACGAATCCGATGTCTTTATTGCGGTAACCATCCAAACGCTTGCCATGCGAAACGGAAATGGGTTGCCCATCAAAGCAAATTTCCCCACCGTTTTTATCGGGACGATCTAGACCACCCAAGAGATGAAGCAGTGTGCTCTTGCCTGATCCGGATGATCCAAGCACTGCAACCCATTCGCCCGGATGAACGATCAGGTCCGCGCCACTGAGAACTTCGACCGGCACTGCTCCGAATGAATATGTTTTGCGCACTCCTCGTGCTTCGATCAGCGGGGAAGTTTTGTCAGAATGATTTTGGAGATTGTTTTGGTGATCAGCCATATCTCAATGCCTCCACTGGATCAATATCAGCAGCCTTGGATGCTGGAATGGCAGCGCCGATCACGCTGAATACGACGCCACCGATTGCAGTTGTCCATGCGGTAATCCAATCAACTTGATCTGGAACGCTTGTGAAGTAATAGACACTCGGATCCCAAATTAGAGTTCCATGATGCAGGGCTAAAAAAGTTGCGATCAATCCCATCACGAGAGTTGCAAGCAACCAAAGCAAGATGCGCAAAAGTTTGCCGCGCCAGATGGAATACAGAAGTCCGATGGCGAAGAATCCAGTCAATACGAACGAGCCAATCCAGATTGTTGGTGGGGCATCGCTGCCAATTGCTTCGTGAATTGCGTTGATATTGCGTACAACAAGCCAAGCCAAGAGAACGCCGAGTGCACTGCCTAGGACTCCGATGACAAGGCCATACCGCAGGAAAATCCACATCACTCCAAGTCTCGATGCGCCGACGCTGCGCAAGATTCCGATGTCACGGGTCTTCTCGATAACGATCGACCAGAAGATCGACAAGATCAATCCAGCGCAAACGAGATAGATCAACGAGAAGAGCACACGCATCATTTCCCGTTCTTTTTCGACCGGTGCGATCAAGTCACGCAGCTGTTGTTCCCAAGTCAGAACATTGACGAAGTCTGGCATCGACGCGTTGCGAGTTGGATCCGCATTGATTCGTTTCGAAAATGATGCATAGGCTGTTTCGACTTGAGCGCGTAGTGAATTTGCAGAGACACCTTGCTTTGCACGGACAAGAATCTTGGTGACACGTGCTGGCGTTGTTCCAATGACTGGATAGCGGCCTTGCCCATCTGGTTCTGCATTCAGGTCATACAGTGGAGCCTCGTCAAGTCGCAACAATCGTTGACCCTCTTTCAAAGGGATATAGATTCGATTATGGTCGACTTCATAGATGCCAGTTTGGACTTCGTTGACGACCGGAAAAATCTGTTCGCGCGGCTCGGCAATTTTCCCTTGGCTCGAAACTGGAACAACTGTCAAAGTCACATCATTTTCAGGCATAAACCAACCATATCGAGGTCGGTATGAGCCATCACGTTGGCGTTCATTTCCAATGGACACATGTATTCCAAGTGCAATGCCTGGATTTCCCGTTTTCGATTGGATGAGTGTCTTGCCATCTGTGAGAATTTTCTCGCTTAGATTTTTTCGAGGATCATCTTCTGCCATTTCTTTTGCTGCGGCGGCATTCTCAGCAGGCTTCCAATAAAGATCGTTCGCATAATCCGTGACCGTCGCAAGCGAGATTGGATCCACGGCCCAAACTTGCACATGTGTGACTTCTTTCTGATTGCCGCGCGGATACGGCATGCGCAAAAGTCCGATCGTGTCGATCAACGGTGTCGCGCCTTGCACGTCTTTCAGTCCCTTGAGGTCGACAAGAAATTCATCGGAGTATGGCAAACCTGCAATGCCAGAAGAAACGATGACATCACCAACGATTTGCCGCCCAGAATTCTTGAGCATGTCCAAGAAGCCAGTCATGACAGAAACAACTGTGACAACCATTGCAACGCACATCGCGACGGCTGCGATGGCAATAAATGGGATCAGTCGGGAAGTCAGGTAGCGATTGGAAAGGAGAGCGGCGTACAAAGCGCACCATTATTCCACGATTTGACTTCGCCGTGTGATCGGCGGACCACCGATTGGGATTTCGGTAATGATTCCAAGGTACGAACGGGCTGAATATGCTGAAAATCCAGTCTTTTTCGCAACCATTGTCAGGGTTCGAGTTGCGATGACCACGTCCGCATCAGCGCCAAGCGCCTTTCCAGAGTCGCAATCCATTCCGCTTGGAAGATCGATCGCGTAGATAGATGTTCCTTTGGATGCATGTGCGTTGATCCAGTGAATTGCATCCAGAGCTGAACCCGTTGGTGCGCGTGAAAGCCCTGTGCCGAATATGGCATCAACGATCACGATTCGTTCTTGCCCATCGACCATACGAGAGAGATTCGACCAAGCATGAACCAATCCCATTCGCTGTGCGGATTCGCGCATGATGTTTGCATCCGATTCGGGGCGACATTGCGCGACTTCGATTGCGGCTGCATCGATTCCATGACTGTGCAGAGTGCGAACAATTGCATATCCATCTGCGCCATTATTGCCGCCACCGCATAGCGCGATGACACGAATCGAAATGCCCATTGAATCGCTGGGTAATTCATTTCGAATGATCGCCGCGCATTCGACTGCGGCATGAGTCATCAAGACAAGTGGGCAGACGCCGA
Organism: Singulisphaera sp. GP187; assembly: GCA_945862215.1. Lineage (GTDB taxonomy): Bacteria > Planctomycetota > Phycisphaerae > Phycisphaerales > SM1A02 > F1-60-MAGs104. The sequence goes on from CAMAXY010000010.1 coordinate 10,323, forward strand.
AGTCCGTTGTGCAAGATTCGTCGTACTGAGCTGCTTGAGATCGCGAAAGGGCACCATTCACTCCACAAGCGTAGCGGTGTGACGTGTTCGCGATGACATTGCATCGAGGCGATACTCTGTGCTGATGGCAGTTTTGATTGTGACAGTTTGGGTTTTGAGTGGTCTATCGCTTGCAGGCGCCGCATATTGGTTGCTTGTGCGTTGGCGCGTGCACCGCGATGGTCGAAATCGGCCGAGTTTGCGCGAAGGTTTGACAGTCACGATGCCTTTATGGCCAAGTGTTTCGATCATCATCCCCGCACATAATGAAGAGGCACATGCACCTGACCTTTTGCGCACATTGCTTGCACAGATTTATGCAGGCTCGATCGAGATCATCTTCGTGCTAGATCGTTGCACGGATGGAACCCGCGCTGCATTGGAGAAAGAACTTGCGCTTGGGGGCGGTGGTGCAAGACAATCACTTGTTCGTTTGATCGACAATCACGATTGTCCAGATGATTGGGCTGGTAAATGTAATGCTGCAAATCGAGGAAGTGCGATTGCAACTGGCGAACTTTTGCTCTTTACGGATGCCGACACAACATTTGATCCAGCGTTGGTGCGTGCTTCGGTTGCGTTGCTGCGACAGCGAGAACTTGCACTTCTTTCTGCACTTCCCAAAGTGAGCGTTCGCAGCAATTTTGAAGCAGTTGTGCAACCTGTTGCGATTATGCAGTTGATGAAGATATATCCGATTTCAAAGGTCAACGATGAAGAGAAGCCACGGGCATTCGCCAATGGACAGTTCATGCTTTTCACTCGTGAGGCTTATGACGCCGCAGGAGGTCATGCGGCAGTCAAAGACGATCTCTTGGAAGACATCGCATTTGCGCGTCGAATCGTGCAGTTTCTTCGCCGAAAGGCTGGGATTTTCGTCGCCGACGAATTGCTGCATGTTCGGATGTACGAGTCGTATGAACAATTTCGAGAAGGATGGCGGAGGATTTTTATAGAGGCGTGCAATCGAAATCCATCGAGACTGTTTCGATATGGGCTTGAATGCGTCGTTGTTGGAGCTGGAGTGACAATCATTGCCCTCGCGACAATCGCCACTGGGGTTGCAGGGTTGGCATTGGGTGATCAACCGCTTGGTATTTCTGGTGTGACGACTGGATTTCTTGCACTTATCTGTCAGCAAATCACGCTGCGCCGCATCTTTGAGTTAATCGGTGTTCCGCCGATCGCGGCACTTGCCTATGCATATGGATCATTGGCCGTCACTCGCATTCAATGGAGAGCCGCAAAGGATTTGCGCGCGCAAAAGCCGGTGCGCTGGGGCGGGCGAAAATATGTTTTGAAACCACAATCGAATTGAACACTCTTTCACGACCACTTCAACTATGTTGTCACACCTATGAAAATTTTACTTACAAACGATGATGGAATCACCGCCCCTGGAATTGCTGCTTTGTATAACGCGATTCGTTCGCTTGGCGAAGTGGTGGTGATTGCTCCCGCAGGTGTTCAATCTGCAATGAGCCACGGAATTACTTTCCACCGTCCGTTGATGACGCGGGATTTCCAGGTGAACGCCGAAATGTTTGGGACTTCGATTGACGGAACTCCTGCGGACTGCGTGAAACTTGGACTGCGGACGATTTGGGCCGAAAGATTTGGAGCAGGTACGAAGCCTGATTTGGTTATCAGTGGAATGAATAGTGGCGCAAATGTCGGTATCAACGTGATTTATTCGGGGACAATCGCTGCCGCAATCGAAGCTGCATTTCTTGGAGTGCCTGCGATCGCTGTCAGTTTGCACATCGGAGAATCGCCACGGACTCAGTGGCAACGGGCAGCAGAAATTGCGCGCGCGGCGATTGATCGAGTGATTGAACATCCACTTGATGCGCACCGTGTTGTTTCGATCAATGTTCCGCGCACTGAAAAAGCGGATGCTGCGATGCCCGCGCTGCGGGTGGTGCGAATGAATACATCTGCGGGAGTTGATCGGCATGAGCGACGCGAGTCTCCTGAAGGCAGGGCGTATTACTGGCCGTATGGAAATGGCATGGAGTTTTTTCATACTGCGCAGGGGAGCGATGTTGAAGCGCTTATGGCGCACAATGTCACGATCACGCCGCTGTGGTACGACTTGACCGATGATGCTTCGCTTGCAGCGTGGCAGAAGAGATTGCACGCATAGCGCAAGTGACGGAATCGAGCCACGGAAAGAGCCACGGAAATGCATAAGTGGGCAGCCGTGAAAAGTCCTCTCGGGGCTCAGACAGTCCTCGGCGACCGACACGATCTGGTTTACGAAATTTAATTGCAAGTGCCGTCGGCCGCCTGCGGAACTCGCCCGAGAGAACTTTCCAACGGCTGGATACGCAAACAGATGTCCGACTGATCTGAAAAACGTTCGAGCGAGAATTTGATTCGCCAACGTGGGCGCCATCCGATGACAACTCGGCAGACACGCGTGGACTTCCGTAGATCTTGCGGCTCCGCGCAAAACTGCAGCGTCGAGACTCTGAAATGGGCAACTAGTGTCGTTTTTCGACACTGGTTGCCCATTTCAAGCAGTAGAGAGTGCAAACAACGGCTGGATACGCAAACAGATGTTCGACTGATCTGAAAAACGTTCGAGCGAGAATTTGATTCGCCAATGTGGGCAGTGGAATGATTTGAACCCCGGCGAGTTTGCAAGCCGAGCCGGAGTCTGCGTAGGCGAGGCGCAGCATGTTTGAGCCCGGGGGGGAAATCAGTCCGCTGCCAAAATCTGCGCGAACCACTTTTGAGTCCATGCATGTTTGAGTCCGGGGGCAAATCAGTCCGCTGCCAAAATCTGCACGAACCATATTTAAGTCCATGCATAAGTGGGCAGCCGTGAAAAGTCCTCTCGGGGCTCAGACAGTCCTCGGCGACCGACACGATCTGGTTTTGGAAATTTTATTGCAAGAGCCGTCGGCCGCCTGCGGAACTCGCCCGAGAGAACTTTCCAACGGCTGAGTACGCAAACAGATGTCCGACTGATCTGAAAAACGTTCGAGGGAGAATTTGATTCGCCAACGTGGGCAGCGGGATGATTTGAACCCCGGCGAGTGTTGCGTGCGACTCAGTTGAGAATAAAACGAATTCGAAAGGTCAAAGTTTTTCCTGGAGCAAGTTTTTCAAGTTGCGAACCTTTTGCACGCCAGCGATACAACGCATCTGTGACCGGTCCATCAATATCTGCAAACCCACTCGATTGAAGAATCTTGCACGACACTGGCACACCATCTTTGCCGAAAAGAACTTCGCAAACGGGATTTCCAGGAGACGTCGTGAGTCTGGTCAGAATCGGAAGTTCAGGTTTTTTAGTCTTGATTTCCAGCCCTTTTCGGGCAAGCGGCTTTCCACTGCGCCACATTGAAGGAGGAACATCAACAATACTTGTCGCATCAGATTCGCGATCAGATTTATCGCCAGTTGCAGTTCCCTTTCCAGGTGCACCAGGCGGGCCAGTCACTGGCGAAACAACTGGTGAAGTCGCTCCATTCGCACCAGAGTTTGGATTCTGCGGCGTTTGCGGAGTTGGTGGCGATGGTGGAGTTTGTGGAGAAGGGGGCTGCAAGTTTGGAGTTGTTGGAATCTCAACTTGTGGCTTTTCCGTTGGTGGAACTTCAGGGCGCGGAACGGGTTCTGGAGTATTCATCGGTTGCACTGCCGCAGTTGGTGGCGCCTCCTTCGATGGATCAGGCTTCACTTCTGCTCGCTCAATCGCAGGCGGCAGATTTGGATCTGGACCAACGGGAGCAGTTGGAAGTGTCACCGTTTCCACTGGCATCGGAGCGACACCTTTCATATCACTTGGTTGGGGAGTTTCAGTTGGACTCACTGCACGAACCGCTTCAACAGGTTTCATCTCTTGAGGAGTTGGCGGAGTCGTCGGCGACTGCGGAGTCTCGGGGGTTTGCGGCGTAGCAATTGTTTGCGGAGTCGCAGGAGTAGGCGGAGTTGGTGGCGAAGGCTGAGCAGTTGGTGGCGGAGGCGGCGGCGAAGCCTGCGCCTCTTGTCCAGGTGCGACTGCAGGAAGTTGCTTCACTTCACCCTGAGCAAGCGCGCCACCACCCGCAACATCTTTATCAGTGAATGCAGCTTGTTCGACTTCTGCATGTTGCGCAAGTTGTTCTTTATATTCGTCATATCCAATCCAAGTCATGCCTTGATCGGACCCATTCTCCAATCCAGGAACGACTTCGTCCTCATTTTCTGGGGAAGTTTCCCTCGCTTTCTTGAGCGCTTCTTCAAGTCTTTCGCGTTGCCGTTTTTCGCTCTCACTTTTTCCGTCGAGCGAAGAATGAAGGGGGCTATCGCCTCCGACTCCCCACGCACCACTGAGAACAGGAATCGCGATCAACAAATGCAGGATCAATGCAATGACAGCGCCAAAATAGAGTGGAGCGTTCTGTTGACGCGATTCCGTCACGGCGTGGCCGTCGGCGCAGTTGTTGCTGGTGCATTTGGTACTGGTGCATTTGGTACTGGTGCATTTGGTACTGGTGCAGTCTCAGCTGGCGCAGTCGAAGGTTTCTTCTCGTCACTATCGATTGGCCGGCCTACAAAGTTGACTTGAAGCCCGCATCCGCGCAATTTATCCCAAACACTTTGCATGATTGGCGCACGATCAATTGTTCCTTGACCATCTGCGACGGCGATATACACAACCGTCTTTGCATCTTCAGATTTGGATTCTGCGACACGACCAGCAATATCCTGCAATTCACATGGAACTCGGTTGTAATAAAGCTTGCCGTCAAGCGTGATCGAGATCGTTGCAGCGGGAGCTGGTTTCGCTGCTTGGGCACTTTGAAACTTTCTCAGTTCCATAGGTACCACGCTGATACGCACGGCAAGAGCCTGAGAATAAATAAAGAACGAAAGCAAGAACATCATCACGTCGATCAGCGGGATCAATTCGATTCGAGGTTCGTGGGTTGTTCGGCGAATTCGCATTTGTTTTTCACCCGATGGCCAGAGTCCCCATTACTAGAGTCCCCATTACTAGAGTCCACATTTCTAAAGTCCCAGCTGGGCCGCTGCCAAAGCTGTGGGCACATCGTCCGTGAACTTGAAGAGGCGATCCAATCCAGTCATCAGCAAGATGCTCCAAACAGCGTCATTCACACCGCAGAGATGCAGGCTTCCCTTTGCAGCGACGATGGTCTTTCGTAGTTGAAGAAGTTGTGCGATATTGGATGAATTGAGATACGTCACCCCTCGCATATCGAGCACGAAATGTAAATCGGCCTGTTTCTTTTCGGCGCGAGCGATCAACATTTTCAGATCATCGCCCAGTATGGGTTCGTCGGTCATTTCGCCGATGACAATATTTTCAGACCAATCGCTTAGTGGCATGTTGTGATCCTATCACTCGGTCGGTGGCACAATGGCTGCTTCTGATTCCGCGACCTCGCCGGATTCAAAACAGGCTGCACCAACAAGAGCGTCGTCTTCTTGCAGCTTGACGACTCGAACACCCAGAGTATTTCGACCTACGAGTCGGACTTCGCTCGCGCGGATGCGGACAATCATTCCCCCACGAGAGATGAACATCAAATCATCATCTTCGAGGGTTGAATGCACCGCGACAACGCGTCCATTTCGCTCGTCTGTCTTAATGTCGATTCTTCCTTTACCGCCACGGGCTTGCGCGCGTGTTTGTCCATCTTCTTGATGGACGAGGTATTCGGTCATCGACGTTCGTTTGCCGAATCCATGTTCTGTGCATGTGAAGAGTGCGGCTTGATCGTCGCAGCGAACAAGTCCAACGACGGCATCGTTTTCAGCGAGATCGATTCCCGCAACTCCGGCGGCGGCACGACCCATCACGCGAGCATCATTTTCATCGAAGCGGATAGACATTCCTTCGGCAGTCGCTAAGAGGATGTGATCATTGCCTCGTGTTTGCACAACATTCACCAAGCGGTCGCCTTCATTCAGTTTTACAGAAATGATTCCGCTTCGATTGACATTTCGGAAATCCTTCAGGGACGATCGCTTCACGCGTCCGCTTGATGATGCGAAGAAAAGATAATCCTCGCTGCGTTCGAAGTCCTTGATCGGCAGATAGGCGACCATTCTTTCGCCGTCCTTCAATTCGACCACGCTATTGATTGCGCGGCCTTTTGCAGTTCGCGACATTTCGGGGATCTGCCAAACTTTTATTTGATAGACGCGTCCAGTATTGGTGAAACAAAGAAGATCGTCGTGCGTGCTGGCGATGAAAACACGTTCAATGTAATCGCCATCCTTCGCATCGGATCCGCGAACGCCAACGCCGCCACGGCCTTGCGTGCGGAATGTGTCGACAGCAAGTCGCTTCACAAAACCTTCGTGGCTGACGGTGACAGCCACGTCGTGTTCTTGGATGAGTTCTGCGAGATCGAAGTCGCCTGCCTCGTCAGCCTCGATGGTGGTGCGTCGCGGATCGCTAAATTTTTCAGCGATATCGAGCACATCTTGGCGAACAATTTTTAAGACGAGCGATTGATCGCCAAGGAGTTTTTCAAAGCCGTCGATTTCGAGCAGAAGTGCAGCGAATTCGCTGGCGAGTTTTTCGACTTCCAATCCAACCAACTGAATCAGTCGCAGTGCGCCGATCGCGTCAGCTTGAACGCGAGTCAATTTGATGCCTGCACCGACTCGGCTTGCAAGCGCAATGCGCTCTGGAACCAAGTGTGCGCTGGGATGATCTTCTGCGATCCGGAACGCACGTTCCATGAGAGCCTGAATCGCTTCTTCACGCGTGCGCGAAGCTCGAATGATTGCAATGACTGCATCGATGTCGCACACTGCATAGACAAGTCCTTCGAGACGATGCGCTTGCTGTCGCGCTTGGCGAAGTTGGAATTCCGTGCGGCGACGGATCACTGTGCAACGATGATCGATGTAGCACGAAATCAGATTGCGGAAGGGGAGCGTTCGAGGCTGGCCGTTGACCAGCGCAATATTCATGATGCTGTATGTCGTTTGCAGCGGCGTGAATTCGTACAACTGGCGTTCGACGACAGCTGGATCTGCTCCCTTTCGAAGCACAACCAGAATGCGCGTTTGTGCATCGCGTCCCGAATGATTTCGCACATCGACGATGTCTGGAATTCGATCGTCTTTCTTCGCATCGACAATGCGCTCGATGAGAATGCTCTGCACTACTTGATATGGAATCTCTTCGATGATGATCATGTTGCGTCCGTCTTTCGTCTCGTGACGAATACGACCACGCACAGTCAACCGTCCACGACCTGTGGCATACGCCTCGGCGATACCGCGACGTCCAATGATCGAACCTCCCGTTGGGAAATCAGGTCCCGGCACAAGCGCAAGAAGTCCATCCAATCCAATGTCTGGATTATCGATCGTCGCCACAATCGCATTGGCAATTTCGCCAAGATTGTGCGGAGGCATTGCACTTGCCATACCCACAGCAATTCCAGACGAGCCGTTCACAAGAAGATTTGGAAACTTGCCTGGAAGAACCATCGGCTCCATCAAGCGGTCATCATAATTTGGCTTAAAATCTACGGTTTCTTTGTCGAGATCTTCCAGCATCGCAACTGCAACGCCAGTCATTCGAGCTTCGGTATATCGCATCGCTGCAGGTGGATCACCTTCAATCGATCCGAAGTTTCCTTGTTTGTCGATCAACAATGCGCGCGTCTTCCACGATTGACCAAGATTCACAAGCGTTGGATAAATGACGGACTCGCCGTGCGGGTGATAATTTCCGCTTGTGTCGCCGCAAATCTTTGCGCATTTGATTTGCTTGCGACCAGGTGAAAGATTCAAATCATGCATCGCAACAAGAATGCGGCGCTGCGATGGCTTGAGTCCATCGCGAACATCAGGAAGGGCACGATCCATAATCGTGCTCATTGCATAGACGAGATATGACTCGTGCAATTCACGGTCGATCGTCTTATCGATCACATGACCGAGAGTCGAATTTGGATCTGGAGTTGCAGGTGGAACAGTGGTCACGGCGAAGTAAAAATCATACCCGTTTTCGATAAAGTTTGCCTACTGTGGCGTCTACTTTTCCATCCAAAAAACAGCGCCTTTACAAGTATTTACGATCGCGCAACCGCAGTCTTGTTTGTCAGTCGAAGAAGTGCCAAATGCTCGCTGTTTCCGCCGCCTCCTTCGAGGGGACTTGGGCAATCGGCGATCACTTGCACGCCAAATTCAGTCATTTCTGCCAGGACTCGCTTGACAACATCCGCTGCGATATGCGCAGGGAGGCAACCTTTGACAAGCGCTTTTCGTTCTTCTCCTTGCGACTCGTAGTGAGGTTTGATAAGCGCCACGATGCAGCCTGTCGGGCGCAACCAACGCAATGCGACGGGGATCGAATGTCGTTGTCGAGTCCACGCCATATCGAGCACGACGATGTCGACCCCTTGGGGCGGAACTGGAGAATAAAGCACATTGGTTCTTTCGCGAACATCCACGCGAGGATCATTGCGAAGTTTCCAATCGAGCATGCCATATCCCGTATCGACGGCAATGACTTTCGCTGCGCCTCGCTTCAATAGGCAATCTGTGAAACCGCCAGCATTGCAGCCGAAATCAGCGCATTCGAACCCGGTGACATCGATCTGAAACGCATCAAGCGCGTGGGCCATCTTGATTCCAGCTCTGGAGACATATTCCACAATTTCACGCTCTTCGTTTCATCGGCTTCGTTTCATCATCTTTCATCATCATCTCTTATTTAGATACACCAAGTAGGGCGATTCCCAGTCGATCTGCAACTTCGATCATGCGAGGTTTTTCAAGCATGATGACTCGTCCTGCTCCAAGCACAAGCATGCGTCCTCCCGCACTCGCAAGCCTTTCGAGTGTTGGAACGCCAACAGTTGGAACATCCGCTCGCATGTCATGAGAATCGTGTGCAGTTTTCAACAAAGTCCATCCGCCAGTTCTGCAAAGTTGCGCAGAGCGATCGATCATCGCATCTGTTCCTTCCATTGCTTCGACAGCGATCACATCGCACTCACGCACAGTGATCGCTTGGCCTACTCCAAGATTTGCAATTGATCTCAACATCGGCCATGCGAAGTCCACATCGCGTTGTTGAACTGCGGTCAATTTTACTTTTCCCATCAAGCCGATGGTTGCAAGATGTTCTGGGATATATGTGGTCGAGTCGATGAGTCGTACTCCACTTGTTGCAAGTTCATCGGCGACCGCGCTGAGCAGCACGTGACTTCGTCGATCAAACCTCAGACGTCGATAGTAAAGCAGAGCGGCACGAAGATCGGGCAGTTGGCGAAGAACTCGAAATGGCTCGTACATCCGCGCTTTGCCAACTCGCCCAACCATCACGGTTTCCTCGATTTTTGCCCGCCGAAGAATTCGGATCCATTTGCCGATTTGCAGCACTCCAGCAGTGGAAAAGACATCGCAGTGGTCTGGAAGGGCAGCATCAAATTGATCGCGAAGGCCGATGCACACCACTTTTCGACCCGTGGCGCGAATTCCATCTGCAACCAAGATCGGAAGCATTCCGCTGCCTGCGATCATTCCGATTTGCATTGGAAGTACATGTTCGCGGTTCATCGCTCTTGTCCGTTCATCCTTGCGGTCCGTGCATTGGAAGAAAAATCTTTGGGTCGTGTGTTTCTGCAACGGCCGTGGTCATTGCAACATACAAACGTTTAGCAAGCGTATGAGGATCCGATTCCATCCACATCAGTTCACGAGCTGCACTGCGAACAAATCCATGATCGACTCCATGGCTGACAAGATCCCAAAGCGGATCCGCAAATCCATTTGTATTAAGCAACCCAATTGGTTTGGAATGTCTGCCGATGACACGGCCAACGAATGTTTCGAAAAACTCTTCCCATGTTCCAAGGCCACCAGCCAAGATTGCGAATCCCGCTCCGCGCTCCTCTAATTGACGCTTTCTTTCTCGCATTGAATCAACGACAATCATTTCGTCGCACCCGGTCCAACCTTGTTCGAGGTGCAGAAATTGTTCCGTGATAATGCCCGTGACATGCGCACCTGACTTCTGAGCGCTTCGAGCCAACTCGCCCATCAATCCAATGCCGCCGCCTCCATACACCAAATTCATGCCAGATTCGCCGAGTGCTTCGCCGAAGATTCGCGCAGCGGCGAGAAAGTCTTGATTGATTCCGCGTGCGCTTGCACAGTAGACGGTGATGGCGGGACGCTGCATAGGGGGAGCCATAGGTTTCTATACGATAGTGGACGATGAATCGAGATGCGGTACCTCTTGTCGATCGAATTGCCTTCGGTGCGATCGTGGTCGCAGCGAGCGCAAGAGTCTTGATCGCATTTTCTCCTATGTTGATTTTTGATATGGATCCTGCAATCGATGCGTCGCCATTTATCGGCGCAACTCCTGCTGAAAGTGTGCTCTTGGATGCGTTGGCTTTTGGGAGTGCATCGTGGTTGCTCCTTCGCCGAATGCTTTCTGCCAAGACAATCGGTTGGAATTGGATTTTGATTGCACTTGCGTGCATTCCCGCAATCATGGTGGCATTGTTCCATGGGGCAACGGATGCGGAACAACTTTGGCGCGCGTCGACTTGGGTCGCAGGAATTGCGATCGCTCTTTCCTTCATGGCACAAAATGGCGGGATGTCTGCAACTTTTTTGAGGCGAATGATTGTCGCATCACTCGCAGGAATTGCAGTGGTTTTGTGTGTACGAGGTATCGCTCAATTGACGAGCGAGCACATCTCGAATGTGCAGTATTACACGGCGAATCGTGATGCTTTCTTAAGGTCACAAGGTTGGTTGCCCAACTCGCCACAAACATTGTCTTATGAGCGCCGGCTTTTTCAGAATGAAGCCACAGGTTGGCTTGGATTTGCAAATGTCTTCGCAACCGTTGCCGCTGGATCTGCTGTATTGATGGCGAACATAGCGATTGGGCGTGGAGTTGTTGCAGCTCGTTCTTGGTTGTGGTTCTGCATGGTTCTTTGTGCTGGTCTGGTCATCACAAGCGGATCGAAGGGCGGAGTGAGCGCACTGGCTCTTGGATTGGTTGTCAGTATTGTCGCTCGCCGTTGGAGTGCATTGGCGCGTCCGCTAGTGGTGGCATTGCCGATCATCGCAATTTGTGGAATCATTCTGCGCGGAATGATCGGCTTACAATGGGGTGAGCAAAGCCTGCTTTTCCGCTGGTATTACTTCGTGGGCGCTGTAAAAACCGTGCTCTCATCGCCGTGGATTGGCGTAGGCCCCGCTGGATTTCAATCGTCGTTTGTGCAATTTCGTCCTATCGAATGCGTCGAAGAAGTGGTGAGCGCTCATGGGGCATTTGCAGACTGGATGATTGCATTTGGTCTGGCTGGAATTGGTCTTGTTCTCTTGCAACTCATTCTCGCGTGGTGTTCGGCACCATTTTTCCCTACGAAGTCTGGGATTTCATCCGAAGAATCGCGATCGACGCCGATGGTGGGAGTGGTCGAACTTTCAATTGCGGTGGTGGTTCTGTCGTCGATTGTTTCGATTGTCTTTGAAGCGCCAACATTGGATTCAATTGGATATGTTTGGAGATTCGCTGGTCTTGCTGCAGGATCGGTCACCACATGGGCAGTCGTCAAGATCATGGATACTGGAAAAGTTTCTGCGGATCGTGCAGTTGCAATTGGATTGTGTGGAATTGCCGCTGTCGTTTTGACCCATGGTCAAATCGATATGGTGTTCTGGCTTCCAGGAAGTGCGCTGTGGGCGTGGTTGGTCTTGGGTATCGCAGCATGGTGGAATCGCTCCGATTCGGATGCCGATGCACTTGCGAAAAATTCTGGAGAAATGAACCAGCGCATTGGAGTCAATCGCATCGCGCTTGCAGCATTCGCATTGTTTTTTCTCTTGGGTGCGCTGGGAATGGTTTTCGTTGTTTCGCCCGCGTTCGTTCGGCAAGATCAAATCGCATTGCAGGCAGCGATTCATTTAAACGATGAAGCACAGAAAGGCTCGAGTGATTTGCTTGCGAATGCAAGAGCGCAAGCAGGGGAATCTCTTTTTCGAGTCTCTCAAATTTGGCCACTAAGAACGGTCTATGCACTCCGTGCTGCGGAACAGTGGCAAGCGGCCGCGTCGTGCGATCCGCTGCCAAATGAGGCTGGTTCGTGGCTTCGCAGCGGGCGCGAATCGGCGCAAAGCGTTGAAGCAATTAGGTCATGTCAATTCGCAGCGCGTTTATTGATCTCGACGATTGCAATGCGCGAAGCAGAAATATCAAGCGGTTCGTGGGAGGCAGCTCGGGATGCACTGCGAAGATTGCTCGCAATGAATCCACGCCATTCTGAAAGTTGGTTGCGCTTGGCCGAGGTGCTGAAGCAGTTGGGTGATGGTCCAGGTGCACATTCTGCATTGCAAACAGCTCTTGAAGTAAACGAAACTTTTTCGCTCGATCCACTCCGTCAGTTTTCTGCCGAACGACGCGCATGGATTGAAAATCAAATGTTGAAAGTGAAATGATTCAAGCGCGACCGATGACGTCACCGCAACTGCGCTCGTATTGAATCTCGTGTGTCGCTGGAAAATGGCGAAGCCCTTCTTCCCGCAGTCGCGGGGCGTGATCTCGAACGTAGCGTTCAAAATCTGAGCGGCAAGCAAAAGAATATCTTGCTTCGCAGCGGATTAAAACACCGTCAATTTTAATGATTTCTGCATTCTGCGCTCCCGCCTGCACGACCTGCGCTGCATGCTCGTCGCGCATCCAAGCCAACCACTTCACTGCGGTGGATGGGTCGGTAAATGTCAGGGTGACGGTGTATCGAAAAGACATCAGTTGATTTTCGAAAGTGGCTTATTGATTTGGCTGGTCGCCTCGTTTATCGCATTCACAACTTCAGATGGGGTATAGGCGTCGCTTTTAAAAATCTCTTTGCCATCAGGATCGAGAATGACGAGCAGCGGAATCGTCACGCGGTCATACTGCTTCAGCAGCGTTCGTCCATCTATGTTGTTTCCAGTCAGATCGACTTTGACCGATTGAATTCCACCAGCTTTCAATCGAGCAAGCACGCTCGAACTTTCCAGCACAGTCTTTTCGAGTGTCTTGCAATTCAAACACCACTCCGCTGTGAAATCGATCATGACTGCGTCCCCGCTCTTGAGAATCGTGTCCAGACGAGCGGGGGTATAGAACACCCATTTGATCATGCCATCGTGACTGAATTGAAAGCCGACGCTGACACTGATGGCGGCAATCGCAATTCCAAGAGAGCAGAAAATGCCTCGGAATTTCGCGCTTTTTGTCAGTTTCAGCGTGCGCCAGCACAACCAGAGTCCTGCGATGGTTCCCAGTGCTGAAACGATCCACCAATAATCATTGGTTGGAGGACTTGGCGGATCAACAAGAAATCCAGCGAGACCAGCTCCGACAAAATATGCCGCCGCCGCCAAGAGCAGCAATCCCATTGTTTGCTTGACAACATCACTCGGTGGTCCGCTCTTTGGTACGTGACTGACGAGTTGAGGAAAAGCGCTGAGTATGAAATAGGGCAGCGCCATACCAAATCCAATTGAGCCGAAAACGATCAACACAATCAACGGATTTTGAGTCGTTGCCCATGCGGCAGCCGCACCCATCAGAGGCGCAGTGCATGGAGTCGAGAGCACCGCGGTCATTAAGCCGAATCCAATGGAGCCAACGAAAGTGTCGTGTCGGAAATCAATTCCTGCGATGGACTGCGGAAGTTGAATCGCGAAGAACCCGCACATTCCCACAGCCATCACGGCAATAATCAATCCAACAGTCACTGTGAAGAGTGGATATTGAAAGAGTTGGCTCGCACTCGTGAATCCGCTGAGAAGAGAGACAGCAAGTCCCAAGCAGATCCAGAAGACGACCACGCCAGTCGAGAGCGCTGCACCCAAAACTAAGCAGCGTCGGCGATTTCCGGCGATACGCGAAAGACCCATAATTTTCAGGGGAATCACAGGCAAAACACATGGTGTGAAGTTCAACAAGAGTCCGCCAGTTGCAGCGATGATCAAGACGAGGAAAAAGCCACCCCCATTTGGATCGATAGAAAAATCCCAACCAAAGAAATTAAATTGGATGTTTGTAGATGGGGCAATTCCCGAATGAATCTGAGAAAATATTTCGGAATCGAACTGCGCAAACACTGCAGGTGGCGCTCCGCTCGCTGAACCAGCTTTGACCTCAACCTCCATCGAAACTTCGACAGTCGAAGGCGCAACGCAATTTGTCGCTGTACACGCCTGAAACTCCAACTTGAAAACAATCGTCTGCGGACCAAGCGAAGCATCTGGGGCGATGGAAAAGGGCACAAAGATGACAGCCTGTCCTTCAAAGACTGGATAAGTTTGAATGCCATCACCAACATCGGCTTTTACAGGATGAAACTCAGGCCACTGTGCGCGAACATCTGTGAATGAATCGATTGGTTTGGTTGTCAACCATTCGGGTTTGCTCGCGCTTGCCGCACGGACAACCTTCCATGCGTTTGATGCCTGAATTGAAGTAAAGACGGCACCATCAAATGTGGCAATGCCTTTTGCAGCATCATCATTTCCAAGACGATCGTTCGTCCAAATATGCCAACCAGGGCTGATTTCTAGCACGATTGCAACGGGGAGGTCAGCTCCTGCAGCGACAGTTTGCATCGCAGGAATCGCTTGAACCTTTACGACATCTGCAGAATCCTTGGCCCCGCCCTGCGCCATCGCTGCGTTTCCCATGAAAATCGCTGTGATCAAAGTGAAAATTGCAAGCCGCATTTCAAGCATCCTATGAGCGAATCGGCTCTTGAATATGGGAGGGACTTGAAAAATAGGCGTTGTCACGCTATAATAGCCCCTCCCGTGGAGATGGCCTCCACGGTTGCCCGTCCGTCCTTTGTCAGTCGCACTATGAGAACGACCATGTCTACGAATTTCTTTCATCGTATTTTTTGGAATCGTGTCGAATCGGCAAACCGAAACCGCTTATGACGCATTTTGGCGTCCATCCGCGTTTTGTTTCGGCAAAGGCGATCGTTTGGTCGGAGACCCGAATGGGTTGATTGACCAGCCGAGCGCAGTCGGACGGGTCATGAACGCTACCGCGGCGATCATGACCTTTTTTATTCGCGGTGACAATTCGAAAGGACCTCTCAAATGAATGACATCATCCGACTGCTCGACTCCGTTGCCCGTGACCGAAACATTGATCGTGAACTCTTGGTTCAAGACCTCGAACTCGCCATGGTGAGTGCCGCGAGGAAACATTTTAATTCTGAGGATCCAGACGAATTTGGTTGCGAGATCGACCGCCTTGCTGGTGGGATTTCGCTCTGGCGTAACAATGAAGATGAGACTCGTGAAGTGATTCCACTGGAGAGTTTGGGACGCATCCCAGCGCAAACTTTCAAGCAGGTGATGATCCAAAGATTCCGAGAAAACGAGCGCATTTCCCTCCTTGATGAATTCTCGAAGCGTCAAGGCGAACTGGTCACAGGTGTGGCGCAGCGTTACGAAGGTAACGCATTGATCGTGCAATTGGAACGCACCGAAGGATTCATGCCCAAGAGTGAGCAGATTCCAGGCGAGCAATTTCAAGCAGGTGATCGAGTTCGTTGCATTCTTCTTGATGTCCGCGATGCAGGCAGTCAGGTTAAGATTGTGATGAGCCGTGCGCATCCCGATTTTATTCGTCGACTCTTTGAGTCCGAAGTTCCAGAAGTCGCAGAGCGAACGATCGAAATCAAGGCGATGTCGCGCGAACCTGGATTCCGCACGAAATTGGCGGTTTCGTCTGTTGATACAAAGGTCGATGCTGTCGGTGCATGCGTCGGCGTGCGTGGTTCGCGCATTCGAAATATTGTTGACGAACTCGGCGGCGAGAAGATCGACATCGTTCGTTGGAATGAATCCAGCCAAGTGTTGATCGCCAACGCGCTCAAGCCTGCTGAAGTTGAAGAAGTCAGTTTGTGCTTCGAACTCGGACGAGCGACGATCATCGTTCGCGATGATCAGTTGTCGCTGGCAATCGGCCGTCGTGGACAAAACGTGCGACTTGCTGCGCGTTTGACTGGTTGGGACGTCGATATTTTGACTCCGCCTGAATTGGAAAAGGGATTGCAAACCTTGCAGGCTGCGGTGAAATCAGTTGAAGGCGCAACGGATGAAATGCTTGATCGCATGGGCGCTCTTGGCATGATCAGCGTTTTCGATGTTGAAGAAATCGGCGAGACAAGTTTGGTTTCGGATTGCGGCATGACGGAAGAGTTGGCGACCAAGGTTGTCGATGCTTGTTCTGATCGTGCCAAAGTCGTCGCAGAAGAAATGCAGAACGAACGGACTGCAGCTGAACTGAAGCAGGCTGAAGAGGGCGCAGTGGTTGACGCATTGCTCGGCGGCGGTTCAGACATGCCTGTTTCAACGGATCAGCGCAGCGAAGCAGCCGCAGACAACATCCTTGGATTCGGTTCATCGGAGCCCACCAAATCGTGATGACCTATCACTCCAACACTGATCCTTCAGTATGGAACGTTTCATTCGCGTTTGTTTTTTCACTTTCCATTGGAGTAAATCGTGGCAACTAAGACCGTCAAGAAGATCCGAATCACGCAGGTCGCCAAAGATCTCGGTATCCCCACAAAGGACATCATCGAGAAATGCATAAGCGAAGGCATTGAAGGTGTAACGTCGCCACAAGCATCGATCCCAATTGGATTGGCTGAGACAATCAAGGAATGGTTCGGAGGATCAGGTTCCACGACTGGAGCGGAGATCGCAGCCAGTGTTGATGTTGTTGGAATTCGTGAGCGTGTCCAGAAGGCTGCACCGAAGAAAAAGAAAGTGGCGGGGGATGCGCCGCCATCTGATGAACCAATATCGGTCACGGAAACTTCTGTTGCCGCGACTGCAAGCGCTGTCACTATTGAAGAGCCAATTGCTTCGATTGATATTGCAGCAAAGCAGCCGTCTGTGATGGTTTCATCTGCGGCGGCTTCATCTGTGAACGCGAAGGATCAATCGAGCGATGGAATTGATGGAGGAACTTCAGTTGTTGACGCTCCCGTCGCGCCACCAAAGCCGGTTGTTCCTGTTCTGCCGCCCAAGCCTGTTGTTGTTGTTCCACCGCCGAAACCATTTGTGCCTGCACCGATGAATGTTCCCACGCGTCCAGTTCGGGCGCGTCCGACATCTCAAGTGCTCGATCAACCCACGAAAACAAGCCTTTCTGGACCGAAAGTCATTCGAGTCGAAGCTGCCGACAACATCGCCGCGCCTCGCCCTCGAATGGGCGGTCAATTCGGTACGAATCGTCCTCCGATGGGTCGTACTGGTGGTCCAAGTATTGGCACTGGCGCAGGCGCTGGCGCAGGTGATCCCGCGAATCGTCGAGGTGCATTGCCTCCATCGAAGCGCCGTCCATCGGATGCGGGTCGAACTGGTCGAGCAGATCCAGCACGTGATGGTTCGCGTTCAAACAAAGATATTGAAGAGCGTGCAAGTCGAATTGGCCAAGCAGATGGTTTCTTTCGCAAGCACCGAACTTCCACACGGCCTTCGCATTCTCCGCAAGGTCGAGCGGTTGTAGCCAAGCCACAAGGTCCAGTCCATGTTCCCAATCCAGTTTCGGTGAAGGAACTTTCTGAGCTGACTGGTGTGAAGATGTCGGAGCTCATGAAGAAATCTCTGCTTGCCGGAAATCCAATCACAATCAATACAGCGCTTGATGGAGATCAATCGATGGAATTGATGATGGCATTCAATATTGAAATTGAAATCGACGAAGCAAAGACCGCATCGGATGAAATCGAAGAACGATTCGCAGCGCGAACCAGAGTGGATGAACGTTCGCGTCCAGCCGTTGTCACGATTCTCGGGCATGTCGATCACGGCAAGACGACTCTTCTTGATCGAATCCGCAGCACAAATGTTGCAGCAGGCGAAGCGGGTGGAATCACCCAATCTACTCGGGCATTTCAGGTTGAAGTCAAGGCTGGCGATCAGCCACGCATGATCACATTTATCGACACGCCAGGTCACGAAGCCTTCACAGCAATGCGTGCGCGCGGTGCGAAAGTGACAGACATCGTCATCTTGGTCATTGATGCTGTTGACGGGCTGATGCCACAAACCATCGAGAGCATCAATCACATTAAAGCGGCGAAAGTTTCCGTGATTGTCGCTCTCAACAAGATTGATCGTCCAGAATTCGACGAGAAGAATCTGCAACGCATTTATGGCGAGCTCGCCAAGAATGATTTGAATCCCGTTCCATGGGGAGGTTCAGTCGAAATCGCTCTTGTCAGTGGACTCAAGGGCACTGGACTTCCAGAACTTTTAGAAACGATTGCGCTGCAAGCAGACGTGTTGGACTTGAAGGCGGATTGGGGAGGTCACGCTCAAGGAAGTGTGCTGGAAGCGCGCATGGAAGAAGGCCGTGGCCCCGTCGCACAATTGCTCGTGCAAGAAGGTTGTCTCAAGCGAGGCGATTTCGTAGTGGTCGGACGAGCCTTTGGTCGAGTCCGCGACATCGTGAGCGATCGCAATGAGCGCATCACTACCGCGGAACCGACTGCAGCTGTAGCAATTTCTGGCATCGACATGCTTCCAGATGCTGGCGATAAGTTCTATGTTGTTGAGAGTCTCGCAGCGGCCGAACAGGCTGCGATTGAGCGACGCGCATTCGAGCGAGATCGAGAACTTTCTGCTCCAAAGGTGACGCTGGACAATATTTTCGAGACGATGGCGAAATCGAAGAAGAAGGAATTGCCATTGATCGTCAAAGGCGATGTGCAAGGATCCGTGGAGACGCTCAAAGTCGTTCTTGGCCGCATCAAAGCAGAAGATGTCAGCATTTCTATTAAGCATGCAGGCGTCGGCGGAATCAACGAAAGTGATGTCGAACTCGCTGCAACGACTGGCGCAGTCATCGTGGGCTTCAATGTGACAAGCAACGCAAAGTCGCGGCAACTGGCTGAAGTGCGCAAGATTGATATTCGACTTTACGAAGTGATTTATCAGTTGACAGATGACATGGACAAAGCTGTTCGCGGACTCTTGGAACCAGAGATCAAGTTGCAGGTTCTTGGACATGCAGATGTTCGTGCAGTCTTCAAGATCACGAAGGTCGGCGCAATCGCAGGTTGTTATGTCACCGACGGAGTCATCGAGCGAAATGCCCAGATCCGCGTGACGCGCGATGGAATCGTGGTCGAAAAAGATCGCCGTCTCGAGCAACTCAAGCGATTCAAAGAAGATGCGAAAGAAGTTCGCTCTGGAAACGAATGCGGCATGAAGATCAATGGGTATGACGACATCCGCGAGGGCGACGTGTTGGAGTGCTATCGCACGATCACGGTTCGGCCGCTAGGTGGCGGAAATGCGTGAGCGTCGAGGAAAAGGACCGAAACTTCCATCGGGAGTTTCGTTCAGTTCGGATGGAACTGCGCGGCATGAAGCGCCAAGTTCGCGTCCAGCTCAGGTCGCAAGCGTTTTGCAGCGCGCGCTCCAAGATCGAATCGTACGAGGACTCTCCGACCCTCGCTTGCAGGGAATGGTTTCCATTCAAGAAGTTCGTCTCAGTCCAGATTTATTGGCAGCTCGGATCAAGGTCTCGGTCCTTCCCGCAGATCGAGGTCCGCTCTCGCTCGCTGCTTTGCGAAGTGCGATCGGTTTTTTTAGATCTTCGCTGCGCGAAACCACCAGTCTGCGGCGCGTGCCGCAATTGATATTCGAATTGATTCCACCAACTGAAGAGGCTCTCCCATGACAGAGAAGAAACCGGCGTTCAACATCAATCGTCTGAATTCATTGATTAAGAAGTACAGCGCTCGTGCGCGTACCGAAGAACCAAATGTCGCAGATTTGACGGCTTTACTGATTCATTCATCTCTCTTGTATGACGCAACCACCGAGATGGCCGATACGGCGATGCAGCGCGTGCGAAGTCGCAATGTTGACTTCAACGAGTTTCGAGTCAACTTGGTTGAAGAGATGGTGACGACGATTGGGCTGAAATATCCAGATGGCTTCGGGCGTATGCGCAGATTGCGGATGACATTGTTTGACCTCTTCCGTCGACATCACCGAGTCAGTTTGGAACAACTTGTCGGTAAGCCAAAAAAAGACGTTCGGATTTATCTTGAGAATCTTGAGGGAATGCGAACCTATGCAGTTTCCCGCATGATGTTGCTTGGATTCGATGTCGCCCTCGTGCCGATCGACCAGACAACAGTTGATATGTTGGTGCATTATGAAGTGCTTCCAGAAGATATGAAGCCCAGTTCGCTGACAGAACTTTTTGCAAAGAAATTTAAGAGCGATCGTGCACGGCAGATGCATTTCGCACTCGTTGCCGCAGCGGATGCGTTTCATACTTCAGGTCGTGCTGAAGAGGCTCGCATCAAACGCGAAGCAACGAAGAAGCCACGCGGTGCAGCGGCAACATCCGCCGAACATGCCAAAACGCATCCCAAGCCCGTGGCAAAGCCGAGTGCAAAGACCAGTACTAAGACCAGTGCTAAAACCATTACAAAGCCGAAGGTAAAAGCAAAGCCAAAGGCGAAAGCCACGGCTCGATCCCGTTAAATTTATTTTTATCAATAGGCGCAAAAAATAGGCCACAAAATAGGCACCCAAAATAGGCGCAAAAAATAGGTACAAAGCTCATGGCTGGTCATAGCGCATGGAAAAATATGAAACACCGCAAAGCTGCGGTGGACAAGAAGCGCGGGAAGATGTGGTCCAAAGCATCTCGTGCGATCATCGTTGCTGCGAGACTTGGCGGGGGAGATGTCCGATTCAATTCTTCGCTGCGCATGGCTATTGATGAAGCCAAGAGCGTCAACATGCCTCGCGAGACAATCGAAAAGGCAGTCAAGAAGGGGTCGGGTGAAATTGATGGTGAGAATTTTCAGGCGATTCGATATGAGGGATATGGCGCAGGAGGGGTTGCCATCATCGCTGAATGTTTGACATCCAATGTCAATCGCACTGCTCCTGACATCCGAATGATCTTTGACAAGAACGGCGGAAATCTTGGTGTTCTTGGTTCGGTTTCTTACAACCTACATCATGCAGGAGTGTTGGTCATCGAGCGCACACGCATCGAAGAAGATCGTTTAATGGAGATCGTTCTGGAGGCTGGAGCGGACGATGTTTCTGCCGAAGAAGAAATGTGGCAAATCACGTGTGCGCCTGCTGCTCTTGCGGCCATTCGTGACGCTCTCGAAGCTGCACAAATGCCAGCTGCGGAAGCGCAGATTATGTGGATACCCTCCACAACAGTCGAAGTTGAAGGCGAACACTCGGCGCAGATTGTTCGTTTGATCGATGCCCTTGAAGAGCACGATGATGTGCAGAAAGTTTTTTCAAATGCAATTTTTATCGATTAAGAATGCAGTGATGATGTGCGCCGTAATCTTGCTTGCAGCAGGATGCAATACCGTCTCGCGTGATTATCCCGGCGCCAGTCACGATGAACTTTGGCAAGCTGCGCTTGGTGCCGCTCGGAATCCAAAGTATTCCAACTGGTTCGTCACGGAAAACGGTGTGTTTGTCGATGCGAACGCAAATCGCATAGAAATTTACCGCGAACTAAAGCGAGATTATGCCGAGCCAGGGGAAGCACTTCGACGCCAAAATGAAACGTGGACTTTTTCTGTTCTTGTCGACGCAGATGATCGAGTACCGAAAATTGTTCTGAATTCACGGGCGGCAATTCGTCCTCCAAATTTCTTGACCGAAGCGGATCATTTCTTTGGCGAGATCGATTCACGACTTGCGCAGTTGCCGATGGACTCGAGCAAGCCGGCTTCAGCGATAACCACGATGCAAGTTGCCGATCCAAATGGATTGGAAGCGCCGTCTGCCCTCGACACTTCAACTCAGACGATCCCTGGTCCTGCGCCAGCAGTTGCAAATCCTTCCGGAGTGCAGCCGCCGTTGACTGGTCCTTGAGCTGTCTTTCCACGGCTGTATTTTTACGGCGAGGGCGGTGATTGTTCCATCAAACCTGCCCGCTTGAGCGCGCTGATGGAAACCATGCGAATGGCGAATAGCGCGACGAGGAGGCAGCCGACGCCGACGGCAATCCATCCCCATCCTTGCTTTGCGAGAAGCTCTTGCAAGTCATGCGCTCCCGTTGCTGCGGCAGTCGCAGCAGTTCCACATATAAAAAATGTTCGCGGAAGCATTCCGATCCCGGTTCCTGCGAGAAGCGGAAGTGCTCTTACGCCTGCTGCGCCCATGGCTAGATTGGCGATCGCAAATGGTGAATTGGGAGGAAGGCGAAGGAGCAGGATGAGGAAAAAAGTTCGGTGTTGATTTGATTCAACGAGCGCTGTGCGGATAACTCGGCCGCGTGGATTGCGGTCGATCAATCCAATGATGGAAGCGCCGCTGATGATGCGTGCAAAGAAAAAACCAATGGTCGCGCCGCCGAGTAGGCCGCACATGACGGCAATGGTTCCATACTCAGCGCCGAAGACCCAGCCTCCGAGAATTGCTTGTGCATAGGGCGGGAGAAGTCCAAATCCAGTGGTGATTGCGAATATCCCAACGAAAATAAAGAACTTCCCATTTGGTTGGCTTCGCAGCCAATCTCCAACAGGTCCAATTTCAGTGAGAAGGAGTATCCCCAGAAATGCGGGCACCAACATCCACAAAATCCCAAGTGCGATCACCAGATTTCGCCGGAACTTTGAGGCCGTATGGTTTTGTGATTCCAAGTTCATTTGTTGCTTGAGCCTATCACTTGAATGCGCCAATCACTTGAACGTGACGATCCCCGACATGCGAATCGCAAGAATTGCGCAGAGCAATCCGAATGCGAAAGAAAGCTTGCGCATCGGAAGTTTGTGAACGAGCGACGCGCCAATGTTTGCGCCAACAAATGCGCCAGGAGCGAGTGCTGCCGCAAGCCAGAGTGCCGAACTGAGAGTGACGGGATCGCCTGCTGGTGTCTTGACAGATGAGAGCGTGGAATATTTCAAGATCACTGCAACGATGACCGTTGGCAAAACTAAAAATGCGCTTGTTGCGATCGTTGTGCGAATGTCGAAGTGATTGACGACACGCATCAACGGCATCGCAATCACGCCACCGCCAATTCCAAGCAATCCAGAAAGCGTTCCCATCACCGATCCGATGATGGATGCTGGTCCCCACCCAAGTCGTTCGGCAAGCACGGGAGAGTTAGAATTTGCAGAATTATTTTGCAGTCGGCGAGTGATTTCAGAAATGGCTACACAGATTAAGAACGCCGCAAAAATCCATTCGAGCCATTGTGTGCTGGGAAGATAAATGCCGATGGCAATGCCTACGCCAACAGTTGCAATCGAAAATGGAATTGTGCGAACTGCGAATTCCCAGCGAATTGCCTGTGCACGAATGTGTTGCGGAATGCTGCCCGCGCTGACGAGCAGTGCCGCAACAAGGCTTGCCGCTTGATAGAGATGCGGATTACTTCCTTGCGCCATCGTCAGCAGGGGGATGATCACAACTCCGCCGCCAATTCCAAAGAGCCCTCCAAGGAAACCGCCAACGGTACCGATCAGAATTGAGAGTGTGAGAGTTGGGAAATCCAAGTGGCGCTCGCAAGGTTGAAGATAGAGAAAAAGGGGCAGATTTGTCGGACGTCGTCGGCAAGCAACTAGGTTCTCGCTGTGCACGCACTTGTTCATGCTTTTATGTTGCGGGGAATCGACGCACTTCCGTGCGAAGTGGAAGTTCATCTTTCGCCCCATGGATTGCCGCAGATTTGCGTGGTCGGCTTGCCAGATGCGGCGATTCGTGAATCCGTCGAACGCGTTCGGCGGGCGATCGAAGTCTCTGGATTTGAAGTCCCTCGTCATCATGTGTTGGTCAATCTTGCGCCTGCTGGTACGCGTAAGGAGGGACCCGTCTATGACTTGCCAATTGCAATGGGTTTGCTATTCGCTGCTGGAACTGCGGAGCCAAAGCGAGCAGATGCGCCATCACCTGCGGATTGGTTGATCGCTGGCGAACTCGCACTCGATGGTCGATTGCGTCCGATTCGTGGATCTGTCAGCGCTGCATTGATGGCGCGTGATCACAATCGTGGAGTCATCGTGCCGACAGAAAATGCGATCGAAGCATCGCTCGTTCCTGGCGTGAAAGTGATCGGCGCATCGACGCTCTGCGAAGTCGTCGCATTTTTTCGGGGCGAGGGTGCTCCATCTGCGCCGGCTTTGCTCGCAGATAAATCGTTCGATGCAAATTTGCCAGACGAACACGAACTTCCAGCGCCTGGACTCGCGCCTGTGAACTTTCGAGATATCAAAGGGCAAGTGCTTGCGAAGCGTGCGATGTTGATCGCTGCAGCGGGGGGGCATAATGCGCTGCTGCTTGGGCCGGCTGGATGTGGAAAGACCATGTTGGCGCGCGCACTCGCTGGGATTCTGCCGCCTCTCTTGGCGGAGGAAGCGCTGGAAGTCATGCGAATCGGTTCGTGCGTTGGCATGTGCGAATTTCGAAAGACTCCGCGCGGCACACTCGACATTGCACGACCTGTGCGTGCGCCGCATCATGGTGCAAGCGCAGTTGCGATTGTGGGTGGAGGTCCGATGGGGCGGCCTGGAGAAATCACGCTTGCTCATCACGGCGTCTTGTTTCTCGATGAATTGCCTGAGTTTCGCAGAGATGTGCTGGAAGCTTTGCGAGAACCGCTCGAAGGCGGTGAAGTGGCGATCGCACGCGCGAGTGGGTCAGTGCGCTGGCCAGCAGTCACGATGTTGGTGGCGGCGATGAATCCAACTGCGCGCGGAGATCGAGTCGCAGGGGCAGGAGGTGCGAGGATGATGTCAGAATATCTCGGGCGTGTTTCTGGACCAGTGCTGGATCGCATCGATCTTCATGTCGAAGTGCGCAGAGTGAGTGCGCGAGATCTTGCGCGAGTGAAGCCTGGTGTCGACAGCGAGACTCTGCGCGATCAAGTCATCGAAGCACGTCGCCGCGCGGCGAATCGGCAAGGGAATATTCCAAATGCGCGGCTCGGTGTCGATGTTCTTGATCGACATTGTCGCCTTGATGCAGCGGCGACTGATTTGTTGACTCGAGGATTGGATGAACTCGCGCTCAGTGCGCGGGCCTATGACAAGATTCGCAGAGTTGCGAGGACAATCGCAGACCTTGCTGGCGAAGTTGAAGTCAATGCAGTGTTCTTGGCCGAAGCGCTGCAATATCGCACGCTTGGAAGTCAATGAATTGTTGGCGCAGGGTTTTTAGGCGCTTCACGAATTTGTGTTGGTAAGTGACTTTTTGGGGTACATATCAAGTCCGCCCACGTGAAACATGATTGCGTTGCGGAAGTGTTGACGATTGCGATAGCCGCAGACCTGCGACTTGATCTTCTGGATCTTCGCATTCATCGATTCGCCCAAGACATTGGTTGCCTTCAACACGATTGCGTTGATGATTCCGTCCTTCAGGTTTTTGCACCATCTGCGCCGCAAGGGCTGAGCGGGCTGAGTTTTCTGAGTTGATCATCGGCGCAAGCTTGCAATTCGTCACCCCCCGGTTTACGGGCAAATCGGGCTGGAAATCGAGCGTTTTTTGCCCGTAGACAGGGGGGTCGCGTAAGGTGCGGCGATATCTGCCCGTAAATCTGCGGTAGAGTCAAACTGTCCACTGAAAGTGGGGAAGTCCACTCCTTTTGGAAGGGTGCAATCCTGCCGACTGGGGGTGTCCGTGATTCGAGTGGAAGTCCACTTCCGTCAAATGCATCCACCTGTCACTCATATGCCCAAACATTTGGTCGATTGGGTTTTCGGCAACTGGATGACCCAACATGCACATGTGGCGGATACTTGCGGGTTTGATCTGGCGCGTTAGGGCGACCAGTTTATTTCACACAGTTCTCATTTCTACTGTCGCGTTATTTGGTAATTTGAATTTCGATAAACGGTATGTTGTTGTATAAATAAACCTATAACCGCTTGGTGGAGAAAGCATTCATAGAAATTCCCGCCGGCCACAAGAGCAAACTTTGGTCCGCGTGCTGATGCAGTGTTTATCAACGAGTGGGTTTAAATTGCGCAAAATTGCATGCAACTAATATGTGCATCTTAAATTAGTTATCGCCCCAAACATTACCCCCTCTGTTGCCTATATAAATGGGTAATTACCTCTTCTTTTGCCATTGAGAGGCTGGTCCACGGCCTTGGCATTCCACCATGCCGGCACTCTGCTGGTCCTGAAGTACTCGCCGCACCATGTCTCGACTTACTCCCGGGCAACGCAATTCAAGTTGAGCCCCTCCGTGCCAATAGTGATGAGACACTTCCCTACGCTCCAGACACTCTTGCCAAACAGGAGTCTCAATCATGGCAGAAAACCAAAAGAATCCCCTCAATTCGGCTTCAAACTCGTCTCGCACCACTTGCCGGCGCTTCAGTCACAGCGAGAAGTTGCGCATCGTCGAGGCGGCGGGGTATATACCGACCACATAGGTGACACAAGTGTTCGGGCACATGGGTGAAAGGTTGAGGCATTTGGGAGCATTTCCCAAATGCATTGGAAAGAAAGCCTCGCCTCCGCCTGCGAGAGCCGGGTTGCGAGATTTTCCTGAGGAAGAATTTTCAGTATCACTTCGCGAAGTGCTCCCTCGTCTGGGGTGTCCACCAAAAAATACCCAACGAAATCCAGTGCGCTCCTTCTGACGAGATCAAACTCGCCGGTCAAGTGTGTTCACCAAATCAGGGGAAAGGCCAGTCCCCAAACAGAGCGAACGCCGCCGGTTCTCAGGACCCTCGTTCGCGTGGGGGACATTGCGTGAAATTCCCATTGCGACAGCCGCGCAATTTGAAATCTTGATGATATTTTAAATTGCGCATCTGTCGCATAGAACTTTCTCAAGATTTCCAGTGTCGCGGTCGACGGCAGATCAACGATGCCATCCCAGAAGTGCCCAGTGGATCTATACCCATTGGGGTTCAGAATGCTGTGGCTGCATTCTCGAAGCATTTACCGAGACGCCACTAACAGTCACAAGCGAATCTCTACTTCGCTCGGTCGTCTGACTTCACCGTCGTGCGAGTCAATTTCAGCGTCACTGGAATATCAGAATCGGGTCGAATTGTTGCGGACTCGAACAATTCGGCATCACGCTGCGCAATGAGAGCAGCGAGCTGACTGTTCGCGGAGCGATTCGTTTCACTCGGAGCGACCAGTGTTTTTACTTGCAAGAGAGCCGTTGAAGCACTCGTCCATCTCCGCAGTGCGAGAGCTGCGAATGTGTCACAGTGTTGCTGCCACCAATCGTTCCCACCAAGTTCTGAAGCCTTTGTTTCGCTCCACAACTGAGCCTGCTTCTCCATCTCTGCACAGATTTCTCGCCGCTGCCGTTCTGCATCAGCAAGAATCAGACGAACTGCTTCACGGTCAAACGATGCGTCCTCTGTTTCGAAGAGTCTTGCCTGAAAATCATGAAGCGTTGTCGGGTCGGGATACACGGTTGGGAAAAGAATCTCGGACAGTCGCGCGCGAATCGACGCCGCACACTCGGCGGAGAGCCCGCTGGCATACTTCTCCACGACCAGTCGATTCCACTGCACGAGCGCGAGATTTGCGCGATGCTCTCGCTTGCCCGCTTGACGGCACACCTCCCACGCGTCTGGCTCCCCACTTCCATGTGTGCGTGCATTCGATTGCACCCGAGCGATTTCGCAGTGCGCATCCTTCGTCACTTCAATTCTCTCGCGGTGAAGGGCAATCCCTTGATCCAGTGCAGCGACAAGTGCCGCATCGCACTCTCGCACCGCAACAGGATCGGCCTTTCCTCCATCACGCTCACACAGTGCAAGAAAGGCGACGATATCAACGAGCGCCCCCTTGAGTCGAGATGGACACGTCTGCGAAAGTCGAACCTCCTGTTGGTAGGCGTGCACCGCCGCTGCGCGGGCTCCACGAGTTTGTTCTTGCGCGACGATCGACGCGAACAAGCGAGCCTCATGCGACTTCAACAGTCGATTGAGTCGGAGGAGTTCGCTACGCATCGAACCGCACCGCTCTGAAATCGCATCGCTGTCATCAGCACTCAGCGCCGCAGATAACTCCGCCATGCGCAATCGGAGGGACTGGATCGGTCCCGTGTGCACCGCGGTCGTCTGCTGACAGTACGAGCGACATGCTTCGATGCAGAGCAACTGCCCTTGCGGATTGAGTTCGAGCGACTTCACTAGTTGTTCGAGAGTTGCACACGTGAGAGGCGGTCGAACAAACAACAACTGAATCCCATCGACATCCGTAGACTCGCGAGTGCGCTGTTCAAGTTCTCTACAGTCGCGCACGGCGCTCTCATATGCCGTGACAGAAGGATCAAGTTCGACCTGCGGCGATTGGGCGGACGATGCGTACGTGAGAATAAGTACTGCGGCTCGACAGCCTGCGATCGCACGTCTCACGGACATGTGGTGGGTTTCGTTGGATTTAGAAAGCTTGTGCACTTGACCGATCGTTGGAGGTCGGGCCTGGCAATGCAACATGGACCATGGCCGGTGTAGTTGCAGAGCACAGGGATCCACACACATTTCTGGTCCTCGTGACCGAACTCGAGGGCTCCCCAGCCATCACCGTCGGTTGGGGTCAGCCGAAAAACATTCCCGTCGCTGGATGTTTCAGCCTGCAAGACACAGAGACATCCCACACAATTGGCAGGGACAATATTGGCATCGCAACATGTCCCATTCAACACGGTCCGCCAACAGAGGAGTTGCGACGCTGACTCTGCCGCAAACTCCGACACTGGCACCGCGTATTCGGGCACGACTGAGGCTGGGTGATTCCTCGCCCCGAGGGGAACTGCTTCGATTTGAAAGTTCAAGCAGATGAATGGTGCGAGAATAAACATCGACAAAACCTGCGATTTTCGTTGATGCATGGACAGTCTCCACAATATTATTTTTATGATCCCCATAGAAGTCATCAGTATAGAGCGCCTGCGGCGTCTGTCAACGCGGCGCGCGATGGTGAACCGGCCATTGATTTTGTCTGCATTTCGTGGACAGATTGACTATGCCGTGAACTGGACTTCCCCACTTTCAATGGACACTACTTAACGGCGAGAGAGACTTCATCCCGTGTGCCAGGCGAACCACGTGAGCCGACTGCCGCCATCCAAAATGAACCTCCCCAGATTTGGTGGACACTAAGAATCGGCGAGTTTGATCTCGCATCAAGGAGCGTGTCGCTGGGAATTATTCTTGGTCACTGTGCGTCAACTCACACCACTCACAGTTGTGTTGCAAGTGCTCGTCGCGGAACCGGTGGTCTGACTACGCAACAGCGAGCGAGCCAACCGTACGACTTCGCGAACTTGAAGCCCAACAACAAATTCCAAGAATCGAATTCTCAGAATCGAGCGAGATATTTTTTTAAGGATGTATTTCTAGAGCGTCAACTTCCGCGCCTCAGCCTAGAGCTCGCGCGCGCATTGATAGGAATTCGCTTTGCAAGTGTCGCCGGTTCACTCACTCGCACTTCGGGCATTCGCGCGGAGTTCCCAATCCAGGAATATTCGTAACACATACCGCTGTATCGCACGCGAGAGTCGGCCAGCAACTGCAGTCCTGCAACGCATTACAAATAGACGGCTCTGAGGTGGATAGCGGTCCATATACTTCCAAGAAAACGCACGTCGACGCGGGTTTGCACGTCGAAGAGGTCACCAGCTTGTAATACACCGACTGTCCTTTTGGACAGGTTGGAGCGACGCAAAGATGCAATTTCTCCTCGATACAAAGTGCGCCGATGTAGTACGTCTCGCTTCGCCGAGTCACTTTGTCGCAGAAGTGCGCTGTAACAAAATAATATCCGCACCCCGGAAGCGCAGTCTTCGCAAGTGGATCAGCCAATCCAATCGCGATGTGTGCAAAGCGGTTCGCGTCCGCCGCCGTGAATCCCGCAGCACGAAATCTCTGGAGGCAGAGTTCAAGCTGCGCGAGAGTCGGATTGACCGCCGCGCTTTTGGCTGGGATCGCGTCTTGCGGTGTGTGCACTCCTTCGCTTTGAAAGCACGCACTGGAACAGTACAAGGACAAAAGTAGAATTTGATTGATCAAGAACATGAAGAAAACTCCTAGTTGTAAATAAATCGCCGGACCCCGCAAAACATAAATTATACAACAAATGTGCCATTGGCACAAACCCTCCGTGCTAATAATGATGAGATACTTCCCGCAACTCCAGAAACTCTTGGCATTTGATAGGACTTCGCTTTTCAAGTGTCGCGGTCGCGCGCGCTCCCGACAAATCCACTGCGAAGCGGCGGTTTCGTGCGTTTCATGTAGCACTGTTCATGTAACACCTCGGTGCTGAAATACAAATGGCAGGCTCGTTAGCAACCTTCGCCATCGCCGCGAAGTAGTTTCTGCTCGTTCCCGTTCATTGGCGGTGGTCGCGTGGGGGACATTGCGCGACAGTTCCATGCGGCAGACGCGCAATTTAAAATATTATAAATATTTCAAATTGCGTTTGCCACAGCGGCTTCAGCGAGATGGATTGACCTGCAGGAACCCATTGGTCCTTCAGCACTTTCTGCGTCAAGCTGTCCACCAAATCTGGGCGTGAGCACACCCCGGAGCAGGTTCTGGCACTCATCGCCCAGTCTTTTACCAGGCTATATTGACCGATAACTTGCGGAATGGCAGAGTGCCGCAAAGGGCAGAACCTTGTTTTTTGTTCTGATAGTGCTTTGAAACTGCTTGAAAATTCCGACTATATGGATATTTTAACGAGCATTCCAAACACTTGTATGGACAGTGATTTGAAATGGCGATATACTTCATATATGGAACGAAGTCATAGACATAGTTTAATCAAGCGGCTTCAGTTAGGGCTTCATAGAGGAACTCCCTTCGATGTGGCCACGCTGGAGCGCCTTGGCATAAGTGCTAAAGCTGCTTCGTACTACGCCAAAGAGGGCTGGCTCGTCCGTCTAGGGCACGGGGTCTATGCATTCCCTGGCGACCAACTTTCGCCACACGGTGCTGTCAAGTTTCTTCAAACGAAAGTGAAGGGGCTCCATGTCGGAGGGAAAACGGCCCTCGCCCTCCAAGGTGTACAGCACAACCTCGCCTTGCGAGAAACGCTCGTCCTCTGGGGCGAAGGTCGCTTTGTACTTCCCGCGTGGTTCACCTCGTTGACTCCTGCTCGCTATGTCTCCGCCCACCTCTTCGACTGGCCAACTGAGAAGTTCGCCGAATCTACAGTGACAACACCTCCCGGAGAAACCGAAGGTCTCCGTGTCTCAACGCCTGAGCGAGCAACTCTTGAGATGCTCTACCAGGTCGGCACTTACGAGATGCTTGAGGAGACTCGAAACGTTTTTGAAGGGCTCAGAAATTTCCGGACCGACGTAGCGGGCAAACTGCTTGCCTGCTGCACGGCCGTCAAAGCGGTTCGACTCTTCCTCAAGTGGAGCCGTGAGACTGGGCTCTTGGATGTAGAAAAACTCTACGCACAGTTCGACATCCGCGTGGGCAGCAATCGGCGGTGGATAAACCGCCTCCCTGACGGTTCACTGCTGACACTCAAGCCCAATGAATAAAGTCTACGCCGATACAGTCAGACTGCTGCTCACCGTAGCACCCGAAATTTTTCGGAGCGACATCTTCGCCATGAAGGGCGGAACCGCAATCAACCTCTTCGTGCGCGATATGCCGCGACTCTCTGTGGATATCGACGTGGCTTACACCTCTTGGGAGACGCCGAGGGATGCGGCACTTAAAGCAATTTCGGATGAGATCGAAGCCATCGCGAAAAGGCTCCGTGGAATGAAGCTTGAGGTGAAGACCACCTCTGCCTCAGACTGGACCTCCCCAGATTTGGTGGACACTAAGAACAGGCGAGTTTGATCTCGCCAGAAGGAGAGTGTCGCTGGGAATTACTGCTTGGTCACTATGCGTCAATACACCCTCGAGTTTCGTCAGTCCGCCGTCAATCTTGTTCTTGTTGAAGGCTTGTCCACCCGCAAGGCGGCGGAAAATCTTGGCATCCCCATTCACACCATTCACAGTTGGGTTGCAAGTGCCCGTCGCGGAACGGGCGGGCTGACTTCGCGAACTTGAAGCCCAACATACAACACCAAAAATCGAATGCTCAAAATCGAGCGCACTTTTTGAATGACTACTGAAGTGGTCGCGCAGTTCTTTGCCAAGGAGCATCCATGAACCAACATAATGTGTGTCCACAAAACGCAGGTAAGCTCACATTTGATGCGGCGAGTGAAAGGCAAGCGCACATGAAACATCGCAACGTCGGATTCGCGGCACTTGCGCTTGCGGTGACTCCAACACTTCTATGTGCAGGTTCACTCTTTGGGGATTGCAGTGACATCGGTGGACTTCCAAGCAGCGGCTGGGCTCTCGTCATTTCGGTGATCGGAGTGTTCACAGCACCGTTTGCATGGATCCCATTGCTCCTGCTGTATGCGCGTCACAAGCAACTGCGACACCGAATCGGATTTCTCGTCTTGAGTTGTGCTGTTGTATTCGTGGCCAACCTACTTTTCTTCTATGCCACAGCCATCAGTTGCTACGCGTTCAAGTATTAGTAACTGTTCAAGAAGATTTCGTCCGCTTTCGCGCTGCAGCCCGACCTTCGCGGAGGGTTTGTAGGGTTTGATCGCAAATTCGTACGCGCCGCGTACGAATTTGACGGATCAGTCGACCCCATCGTTGTCGACAGTCTTGGGCTGTCAGGCCAGTCGCCGCTGCGACATCATCCCACGGCATGCCTCCGAGCCGCAATCGAAGCAGACTCTGATCTGCCTCGCCCAAGTGCGACAACATCGCCTCGATTTCAGACCGCATTTCAGACCTTGACTGAGGTTGGTGTCTGCCACTTTCGGTTGATTCAGACACGGCGGCTTCCTGTGATGCCGACTTGATGCGACGAAATACCCAAATCTCCTCCGTTTCTCTATTGGAGGCTTTCTATGCACACAACCATTCAAACAATTCTCTCGCTCGCACTCGCTCTTGCTCTTGGACTTTCATCCCAGCGATCCCTTGCCCAAGAACCTGTGCCGCCAAACGCACCAGCGCCGCCAAACGCACCTGCGCCGCCAAACGCACCTGCGCCGCCAAACGCACCAGCGCCGCCAAACGCACCACTCTCCAAGCTCGAGACCAAGACAATTCAGTTGAATGAGGAAGCGGAGTCAATCGCAGCTGCATTGTTCCAAGTTGCGAGTCGCGTTGGCGTAACAATGACGCCGACCGATCGGTCAATCATCCTCATGGGCCCACCGGGCGGCGTTCTTCTAATTGAGAATCACGTCCAAGAGTTAGATTTGGAGCGCATGGGAAGGATTGCGGAAGATATCGAACTGGGTCGGATCCGAATGGGAATGCCTCCGTTCGATCTGGAAATAGGCCCAACACTCGGCGAGACGCTCGCACGTATCGAGGCCGCGTTCGCCGCGGAACGATTCGTGCTGAATGTTGTAGTGACCGACCCAGAATTGCTCAAGTTGCGGATGGTGAAAACGAAACTTCGTGCAGTCGGTCTCATAGCAGTCGCCACGTTGATTCCAAAGCTCATGGTCGATCAACCTGCTATGTCGTTCCGCGTTGAAGTTGCCGACGATTCCTCGCGCAGTCAACCGCAGTCGTCTCATGCCGAGAGCCGAGTCATTGAGAGCCTAGTCATGTTGATCGAGAGGACCGTCTTTCCGAATCAATCATCCAGTCCGGCGGTGCGCCCAGCTCCGCAATTCTCGGTCTACAAGATTGATGGAACGCAAGATACGAGTCCCGAGTTCGTCAAGGAGTTCGAAAAATCTCAAGACAACATTCTCGCTGCGATCGATACGGGGCTCGAAGTGATGGGGCGAAGTCCGGATTTCCAAATCAAGCTGCATCGACCGACTGGAACAATTTTCGTGAAGGGGTCTGCCGAGGAAATTCGGATGGTGCGTGAGGTCGTTGAGCTCGCAACGCTCCCAAATGGCAGTGCTGTCTTTTTCACAGACCCTCAGCCTTGACATGTCCGTTTATGCGAGAATGTCTGATGAATGGCAAACTCCCTGTCCATAGGAATCTCCATGAACGGATCGCCGAACCGAGGGCAGGATGTCCAGCCCGTTTCGAATTCGGTCGATACCGACGCACATGCGTTGACGGTCGCGATCACTCGCGGAGATCGCGAAGCGCTTGGGCAACTCTTCGACAGGTACTACACAATGATGCTGAATGAATGTCGCAAGTCATCTGGGACCAATTCGATACTCGCTGAGGACGCGGCGCAGGAGGCGTGGCTGCGTGTTGCGCGCAGGCCCGTTGAGTGTTCGAGCGCAGGGCAGTTGGCAGCGTGGTTGCGAAAGGTGGCAATGAGCGCATCGATCGATCTCCTTCGAAGCGAACTCGCGCGACGAGTACGCGAGCGTGCCGTCAGCAGAACGAATGACGAAGCGGTTCGATTTCTCGATGATCACGATCGACTTGAAGAGGCGCGAATCGCCCTCATGTCACTCGAACGCGATACGAGCGATGGCGCACTGCTTCTGGCGTTGCGCACACGGTCCGAGGTCACGGTCGCGCAGTTGGCAAAGTCGCTGGGGATCGGAGCATCAGCACTCGATAGCAAGTTGAGGCGCGCCGCTGCGCAGGCGCGAGCGACTCTCGAGGGCCAGCAGTGAACGAAGAATCAAACATTCGAGATCGCTTGCGCCAGCGCACGCTTGCCGAATTTGATCGCGCGATTGTGGCGCGTCGCGTTCGATCGCGTGTCGGTGCCGCCGCGCTCATTCTGATCTGCGCCGCCGCAGTGATTCTGACGCGCGAGGGTGAGCAGACCGCGCAGGTTTCAGTGACTCCGGTCGTTGCATTGCTTCCCGCGTACGTCGAAATCATCGAAACCGATGATGAACTTCTCGAAGCACTTCGCGACGCAGGTCGCTGCGAGGGGATCATGCGACAAGGCGCAATAGTCACACTGATCGCGTGCGATTTGGGTTCTTGAATCAGGACTCCTGAATCATCCTGCGTGCTGCGGGCTGGTGGTGAGGAGCGTCTGTCCCAATTCGTACCAATCGAGCATCGTGCACCGAAGCCGCGGCGCATTCCATCGCGATCGTGGCGCGAGCTTATTAAGCATGCTCATGCATGATCATGCTTGATCCGTCTGGGTAGTTGATCCACTTCATTTTGATCGGACTTCGCTTTTCTAGTATCGCAGGCGGGCGCCCGACAAATTCACCGTGAAGCGACGTTCGCGTGGGGGACATTGCGTGAAATTCCCATTGCGACAGACGCGCAATTCAAAATATTATAAAAATTTCAAATTGCGTGTGTCGCAGCTGCTGCGGCGCGGTGGATTGATCTGCCCCAACCCATGGACCTTCAGCACTTTGTTCGTCAAGCTGTCCACCAAATCAGGGGAGGGCCACTTGTGATATTATTTGTGCTATCTCATCATCCGCCCGGGCTCTGTACGAACGCTTCGAATCCAAGGAACAACCAAGATGCTTCAAACGACCATCTTTGCCCCACTCTTTGCTGTATCGCTTGCGACGGTCGCAACGTCACAGGTGCTGAGTATCGACATTGACGGCGATGGCGCACCAGACCAGTTGACTGCCCACTCGGTCAACGGTCGCATGACGCTCAGTCTTTGCAGGTCAGTTGGTCTACCACTCTCGATTCAAGCGCTCCCGCCAGCCTCGATCAATGATGTGCGCGTACTTCCTCCGACCAACCTTGACGGCAGTTACTTGCCCTATCTGATCTACTGATGGGCGCCCTTCTCTTCATCCTTCCCGTTATCGCTATTTTTTTCGCGATAAAGTTGCTTCGTGGCCTGCCTCGTCGCCGCCAGGTCTGGCTTGCGTGCTTTGCGATTGCATGCACAGCGATTACGTTCAGCATGGGCTACCAGTTGGGTGGCATCGCACCGGAGTATCGCGGCAACATTGCGATCAATCGGCTCATACGTGATTCGAATCGCGCATTTGATGTTGGCGATTGCGAGCAGGTTCGCACTGCGTTCAGCGAAGCAAACCGCTTCGCCGAAGGCGGCGGGAGTCTGCATGACGCCGTTGGGATGATCAGTGAGCGACTTCGCCTTTCATCGTCCGCGCCAACACCCCAGCCTTCGTCCCGCCATCCAACTGCCAGTCCAAATCCCCACTAATCAAGTTCATTCATGCGAAGGTTTCCTGGTCTCAAACTCGCTGCGCTCGTCCTCGCCTCAGGGGCGACAGCAACGATGCTCATCGCGGTAATGGGATCATGGGATGCGTCGAATCCCTCTCCCTATAACCCCAAGATGGGATTATTCGGAAGTGGCGGCTATCCACTCCACCCAGTACTCGCTAGTTGGAAAGCGATCACCCCATTGAGTTGGCGATTCTCCGAATGGATGTACGAGTGGCAAAGTGCGTCGCAGGGGGAAGTGTTCGGAGTGTTCTTTGTTGGCGGTGCGATTGTGCATTGGGTGTTTGGTCGAGGACTCTTTGACGAAGTGTTTGTCGAACGGATGTCGGGGGTCGAGTTTTCCCAGGATGTTGATTTGCAGCGAAGTTGGTTGGATAACGACAAACTTGCTCACGAATTCCCGGCACCCCCGTGGCTCGATGCCCCTGCGGACATAGTGGCATTTGGAATCCCCATACCAGAAGTATTCGGCACTTCGTGGTGGCTTCAATCAATCGAGGTGCCGTTTGGTGGGATGACATTAATTGGGGATGACAGGCGCAGACGCGAAATGATCAAAGTGCCAATGGAAGTCCCAGTCCCATTCCCATTTCCAGGACACGAAGAGTCGTTCGACAAAAAAGACTGGGTGAAGATTAGTTACGGCGACTGGCTTCCACAGACCGAGTACGAAATATCACTCACCGACAACTCCTTCACGAATTCGCGTGAAATCCAACAATTCCGCGCGTTCGGTTGGCCGCTTCGCAGTGTGATCCTGCACGGCGTGATGCGCACTGTTGAGTGGCCGCGGTCCCCCGAGAACGAGCGCTACGAGCGAATCGAATTCTGGACGGACGGGCTCGGTGATTGGGATGTTGGGTATCGGACGAGTTCGCAGGAGAGCCCTGCGGTCGGCATTGCGTGGAAGCCGATTTGGCCAATGTTTCTAGCGAATTCAGTCATCCTCGGTCTGCCGCTTGTGGCGATTGGATGGTGCGCTGTTCGTGTGTGTCGAACTAGGCACGCGAAGCGGCACTGCCAATCGTGTGGATATAACCTTCGCGGTTCGCAATCATCTCATTGCCCTGAGTGTGGAGTAGAGACTTCGCATCTCAGCGCCACCAACACGAAATGAATTGAGGGCGAGCGCACACCTGCTCTGGTGTACTTTGGTGTCTACTGAGGAGTGGGGGGTGTCCACCTGCCTGCCGTATGTCGTCTGCTAGTGGGTTATTCAAGGAGAAAAGAATGGCTGGTCTCGTCTACATCATCTGCATCGCGGCGCTGATCCTTGGGGTCGTATTGTTCTGGCTCATGCCGAAGCGGCGCAGAATGACTCTGTTGATACTCGCTGTCTCGTGGACTGGCTTTGTCGCAGTGCTCGGGTACTCATTCGGGATGATCGTTCCGACATATCGCTTGGCAAATGCGGCGCAAATCATTCGCATGTCCGATCGAATTCTTTCCGACGGAGAATGCGAACGACTTCGAATCGCATTTTCTGAAGCGAATCTCTACCTCCAGAATCCAGGATCAACAAACGAGGACGCGATCCTGTTGCTCTGTAAGCGTCTGAATAGCCCGCGGTGACAACCCTTCGCCAGTGCGTAAGAGAGATTTAAAGTTTGTCTCGGCGTGTACGACGGGCAAGTGCGGTCCCGACTTGAGGAGGCTCTTGAGTCCACAACCGCATGAATCCAAGTAACTCTCGATCGCCTCATAGACTCACTTCAAATACGCAAGCGAAATTGAGCACGCTCGCCGCGTCGGTCCGACCCAGACGGAGCGATCCAGAAATGCGGTGAAGTTCACTCTTTGCCATGTGGGCAAGGTTGCTCGGCTTGCAGCCTCGCTGGAAAATTGTGTCCACCAAATCTGGGGAGGTTCACCTTCGAAATTCGCTGCATCAAGTCAGAGGAACTCGGTCACATTGATTTGCTTGGGGACCAAATTTTATACACCTGAAAATAGGCCTGATTTGGGGTCAAGACCAATATCCCCAAGTTAAGTGGATGATATTCGTCCATTAAGTGGTTGATTTGCAGCCACGCCTTGGGTAGAATTTTGGCATGCTCTCGCGAAACATTCTTCCCGCGGTCAAAGCGGCGTTGGCCGACACGCCAGTAGTGCTTCTGCATGGCGCCAGACAAGTTGGCAAGACAACGCTTGTGCACGCGATTGCGAATGGGCGTCCGCGCCGCGAATATAAATCCCTTGATGAAGGATCTGAACTCTCCGCGGCCTTGGCCGACCCCGAAGGATATTTGCGCGGACTTGCGAACCCAGTGGTTCTCGATGAAGTTCAGCGCGCGCCAGAATTATTTCGCACAATCAAGGCTGCCGTCGATCGCAACCGAACCGCCGGTCGATATCTGTTGACCGGCTCGGCCAATATCATGTTGATGCCGCGCTTGTCAGAATCGCTCGCGGGGCGGATAGAAGTGATCACTTTGTGGCCGTTCTCGCAAGGAGAAATAGAAGGAACGGTTGAAACGTTTCTTGATAAAGTTTTTAGCGCGTCGCGCCTTCGGTGGCAAGCGCCCGCGGGCAAGTCGCGGCCACTCATTGAGCGCATAGTTCGCGGTGGATTTCCAGAACCAATGACACGCTCCGATGTTTCGCGCCGCCGCGCTTGGTATGCGTCCTATCTCGAGACAACGCTGCGCCGCGATATTCGAGATTTGGCCAACATTGACAGTTTGCTTGAGCTGCCGCGGTTGCTTTCACTCATTTCACATCGCACCAGCGGCTTACTCAACTTCGCTGATTTGTCGCGTGGAGTTGCAATTCCCCAGACAACGCTGAAAAGGTATTTCACGTTGCTTCACGCGTCGTTTCTTGTGGTCACGCTTCCTGCTTGGACGACCAACCGCGGGTTGCGCCAGACAAAGGCCTCAAAGATATTCATTTCGGATACGGGGCTTGCCGCTCATCTGCTTGGTGCAGACTCCAACACCATACGCACCGATGGCCGTGTTCGCGGAATGTTGCTGGAAAATTTTGTGACCATGGAATTGCTCAAGCAAATTGGTTGGAGCAAGACCCGTCCATCCGCGCACCACTTTCGCAGCGCCAGCGGCCAAGAGGTGGATGTTGTTCTTGAGGATCAAGCGGGCAGAGTTGTTGGCATTGAAGTGAAGTCGTCGAAGTCAGTCACTGCCGATGACTTTCGCGGGCTTCGTGCGCTGCGTGATATTGCGGGCAAGAAGTTTTTGCGCGGCATTGTGCTTCACGATGGCGATGCAATCGTTCACTTTGACCAGCAATTTCTCAGCGCACCCATTGCAGCGCTGTGGTCAGACTTCATCCACCCAAACACCACCTGACAGTGGATTTGTCGAGCGCCCGCGAAACTGCTTGAAATGGGCAACGAGTGTCGAAAAACGACACGAGGCGCCC
The DNA here is from genome assembly GCA_945862215.1 of Singulisphaera sp. GP187. Classification (GTDB taxonomy): domain Bacteria; phylum Planctomycetota; class Phycisphaerae; order Phycisphaerales; family SM1A02; genus F1-60-MAGs104. The sequence continues at coordinate 49,850 of CAMAXY010000010.1, forward strand.
ATTTCAGAGGCGCGTTCTTCGCATCTCATCGCAACCAACACGAAAAGAATTGAGGGCGAGCGCACGCCTGCCCTGGTGTACTTTGGTGTCCACTGAAAGTGGGGAGGTCCAGTGATCCTGCACGGCGTGATGCGCACTGTTCGGTGGCCGTCACCACCCGATGGCGACTACCGCGAGCGAATTGAATTCTCGACGGATGGGCTCGGTGATTGGAACGTTGGGTATCGGACGAGTGCGCAGGAGAGCCCTGCGGTCTGCATTGCGTGGAACCCTTCCACTCATAGAGGAACAACGGGGCCTTCGCACACACCAAAGCCTGAAGTCCGGTTTATATAGAAATCAGCCTTGAAATGGATAGATTGCAGGGAGGGCAAGTTGTTTCGTGAGCGCATCGAGTGCATCACGATTGCGCTTGAGCAGCATCGGATCGGCAAGATCTTCTGGAGTGAGTTGGTCTGGGTACCACGTTTCAACCCATGCTCGCAATTGTGCGGCACGCTGCGAATTGAAAATACAACCAGGGTGAATGCCCTGCAAAGTATTCGTGGAAGGATCGGAATCAGAATGAGGTGCGAGCGGCACGCGCAATCTCAGGCACGCTGGTCCACCACCATTTCGCATGCTTTCTCGCACATCGAGATACACCACACGCGAGATTGAATTGCGGCGATCCTGTTGAATACGCTGCGCCACTGCGCGCGCGCGAGCATGGTGTTCAACTTCGCTGGGACATACCAAAGTCATAGTTCCGTCGGTTGTCGTGACAAGTTGCGAATTAAATAAATATGTCGAGACTGCTTCGGCCATCGTCAGTTCATCGCGACTGACCGCGAGAGGGCAAAATGAATTGCCAACGCGCTCAGTAAGCGCATCCATGACCCGATCATGATCAAGCCAAGCATCTTGGTGATAGAGCAGGGTGGATGCATTTCCAACCGCAACGACATCGTTGTGAAAAACACCTTGGTCAATGGCGTCAGGGTGTTGCTGCGCAAAGACGCACTGCGCAAGATCGAGTTGCAATAAATTGGCAACGCTCTGACTGGCTTGCAGCGTTTGCCGCGCAGGATGAATCTTTGGTTGCCGCTGCGGATTTGCTGTGTCAATTCCGTATACAAAGAAATGCGTCGCGGGATGTTGAGAGTTTGTTGCGTCGAATAAACGTGTGTGGTTGGCTGCACCCTCGTCGCCCATCTGCGCACTGCTTGGAAGCGCCTGGTGAACAACGAATCGTTCGCGATCCGCAAAGACAGCACTCAGAATCGCATGCGTGCATGGCGGCTCGATTGCGCGGTGCGGCATGGACTTCAAATTTGCCACGACCAAATGCGTTCGTTGATCGCGCGCATCTTGTGCTGGCGCGACAGTGGCAGCGTTTGCACTCCACATAAAACTTGAACTGCAACATTGCGCCAGCAGATGCGGCTTGTTGGCGTGTGCATCGGCGAGAACTTTCGCGTCGTCGCCAGTGAAGCCGTTTTGACGCAGCACCCATATTGCTGGTCGCTCTTGAGGCGGAAGAAAACATTGCATCACACCAAGCGCCGCAACCGCCTCCATTTTCGCAATGCCTTGCAGTGCCGCAGCCTTTGGGTTTGAAATCCGACCCGCATTATTCTGGCTTGCCATATTTCCCGCAGCAAGTCCAGCGTAATTGTGGGTCATGCCAACGAGCCCATCAAAGTTGGCTTCTGTTGCAGTGGGTATTCCAGTTTGATTCGCAGCGGTCACGCCACATACGGTATGCGATCGCATAGATGATTTGTTACGCTTCGCAATCACTCACAAGAATTGCAAGTTTCATAATCAAAGGAATAAATACGATGAAGTTCGTTTTCAAAATCACTGGAAGTCTTCTCCTCCTCGCGCTCTGCGGATGCGCTCATCCAGCGGTCAGCTCTTTGATCGTGAATGCTTCGATTTCTTCTTTGGGCCAAGGGGCAGATTCGGTCACAGTCAATATTAAATTGCACAGCGCAGATGGATCGTTGCTCTCTGCGCCCAAAGTGGTGGCGGTCATTGGGCAGTTGGCCACTGTCAAGGTCGAAGATGGCGCAAAGAGTATGGATTTCGCCGTTCAATCAAAGCGCATAAATGGCATGGTCATTGTCGAGACAGTTGCACGAGATGCACAGGGCGAAATTGTTGCCAGCGCAGTGACAGAAATCAAACAATAAGGATTTGCACTATGAATTCAAACACGATTGCATGTGATGCGCATGATTGGCTGCGATGGATGACTGGACGCACACTCGATGCTGCCGCAATAATTCCCGACGCAGATTTCCGCCGAGAGTTTCCAATTGGAATGGGATCTGTGCATGCAACCATCGTGCATCTCGTTGGTGCGGAAAGAATTTGGATTGGTGTGCTTGAGGGCGATGCGACAGTGACAATGCCTCCAACGAGCGAACTGCCAGATATCGCATCGATTCGCGCTGAGTTTGCGAAGGTTCGTGCGCGCTGGGATGGATATCTCGCACGGCTGACACCCGCAGAGTGCGATCGAGTCGTGGTTCGCGTTCGAGACGGAATCGAATATCGTCAAAGAGCCATCGATTCAATCATGCAAGTGCCAACGCACGCGCTTTATCACAATGCGCAGATTTCTTTCATGTTTCGCAGCATGGGTCATACGCTGCCAGATTCCAGTTGGATTTTGTGGGGGCGCCAGCGGATCGCTGGAGCAAAGTAAGTTCTGGAATGTGTTTCCCCCGAAGTCAACTGCTCGACACCGCCGATTAAGAACCGCACGCGCCCCAATTCGACAGCAGGAAACTGAAGTCGTTTCCGTCAACTGAATTATCGCCGTTGAAATCTGCAGCACAGTCTGTGCAAGTTCCCCATGCACTCAGGAATGAGCTCAGATCAGAACCGTCGATGCAGCTATCACCTGTTAGGTCAAATGTGTTTGATATCGCGAATCGAAAAACTCCTTGCGTGTTGGTCGCGGCAACAAGCATTCCCTGATGGATCTCAAGATCAAAGATTGTCAGATCGGTCAATCCTGAATTGATGGCGATCCAGTGGTCGCCATTGTCGACAGAGTAAAAGACGCCTCCACCGAATGAACCTGCAACAATCATTCGATCATCATGCGCAAACCCTCTGTAACTGCCGGAGGTCAAGCCGCCACCAAGCAATGTCCAACTCGTACCGAGATTGGTCGATCGGTAGACGCCGGTTCCAATTTGCCCGCCGGCGAAAAGTGATGTGCCTTTCGTCTCGATTGCTCGGATATTCGTCGATGCGAGACCGGTGTTGACAGCGGTCCAAGTCGTTCCCCAATTCGTGCTCATGTAGACACCAGAGCCGTTCGTTCCGACGAATACAGTCGAATCCACTGCGGTCACGCACCTGACATCAACTCCAACCATCCCCGCAGCGGCCCAATTGTCGCCTTGGTTGTCCGAACGAAAAACACCCGTCGGTCCAACAACAAAGAGGTGCGACTGAACTTGGATGATGCCGCTTGTAAGCGTATTCGTCATGCCTGCGCTCTTGGAAATCCACGTCGCACCATTGTTGGCGCTGCGAAAGACACCCTGGCTTGTGCATGTGTAAATGTACGAGGCGTCGGAGGTGAACCCTCTTGTTGGTCCTACTGAATCGTTGCCCGAGTTGGAACTGTTGAAAATTATTGCGCTCGTATCCGATCGATAAGCGCCAGTGGCGCCACCTGCAAACACATAATTCTCTCGTGAGATCAGCGACTGCATATTCAGCGACGCCGTACCTGTCGATTGATGCCACTGAGCGAATGCAGTGTTGGTCACTGCAAGGGCGGCGACGATGATCGGTAATGTGTAATTTTTCAGCATGGGGAATTGTTTACTTCTGTTTCAATGTGTCACGTAAAGCGCAGCGCAACTGCACACGTTGACCAGCCCAAGGATTCCTCGGACAGCGAATCTGGTGGAATCAATTAAAGATCGAAATCCCAAAAGATCGAAATCCCAGTCTCTTTGGTCATTTATTGCAATTGAAATGGCTCTGAAACGATGAAAGTTCAATCCAGCCCAGGAGCAAATCCACGGCGCATCGTGTTCTCGCAGACCGCGCGAGGCTCGACGAATTGCAAGAGATATTGCGCGCCGCCAGCCTTGCTGCCCACGCCGCTCATTCCAAACCCGCCGAAGGGTTGTCGACCGACGAGCGCGCCAGTGATCGAACGATTCAGATAGAGATTGCCCACGCGGAATTCGCGTCGGGCTTTTTCTAAGTGCGATGGTCGACGGCTGAAAACTCCGCCAGTCAATTTGTATTGTGTCGCATTGGCGACTCGCAGCGCTTCGTCGAAATCTTTGACATGAATCACAGCAAGAACTGGGCCGAAGATTTCTTCGTTGGCAAGTCGATGTTCGGGTCGAATGCCAGAGAAAATTGTTGGTCCAACGAAAGGTTTGCCAACTCGGCTCTCCAGTCCATCGGGCACTTTCAGTTGAATCTCCAAACGACCTTCCTTCGATCCGATCTCGATGTATTCACGAATCTTCTTCGCAGCATCGTTATCGATGACGGGACCAACATCAGTTCCAGGAAGCATGGGATCGCCGACAGTGAGTGTCCGCGTCGCTTCGACAAGTCGATACAGAAAAGCATCGTGTGCATTTCCCACGACGATCACTCGACTGCACGCAGAACATTTCTGTCCAGAGAATCCAAATGCAGATTGGCGCACGCCAAGAACCGCCTCGTCCAAATCTGCGCTTTCATCGATAATGATCGCATTTTTGCCGCCCATTTCGCAGACCACTTTCTTGACGCACTCCTGATTCGCAAGCGTTCGACCCGATGCTTCAACAATGTCCAGTCCAACACCTTTCGATCCTGTGAATGCGATGAGTGCAATTCGAGGATCGCGTACGAGCGCTGCGCCCACAGTTTCGCCAGGACCTGGCAAGAATGCGAGCGCATCTTTTGGCGCACCCGCGGCCCAGAGAATTTCGCACATCAACTTTGCAATGGCAGGGGTCTGTTCGGCAGGCTTCACGATGACAGTGTTTCCAGTGACAAGCGCAGCGACGGTCATACCGCAACAAATGGCAAGTGGAAAATTCCACGGACTGATGACAGCAGCGACACCGCGCGGTTGAAACCATTCTTCGTTCAATTCGCCTGTGAACAAACCAAGTCGGCGGGGGTCGAACAATTGAGCAACTTCTCGAGCGTAATACTCGCAGAAATCGATTGCCTCGCAGATGTCGCCATCAGCCTCACGCCACGTTTTCCCTGCTTCGCGAATGATGATTCCGCAGAGTTCGTCACGCCGCGCGCGCATCGCTGCTGCAGCACGCACCAGCACAGCAGCGCGTTCGAGAAATGGCGTATCGCGCCACGCTGGAAAAGCACGGTGTAGTCGATCGACCGTCGCATTGGCCATTTGCGCAGTGCCATCATTGGCGATGTTTGCAACGATTGCTCGAGAGATTGCACTTGCAAATGCTTCTCGCTGCGCACCATCTGAAAAATCGCGAAGACTTTCGGTAAAAAATGGTCTGCCATCTGCAATGTTTGGATGGCTTCGCCCTAGCGCATGTCTCTCAGCTGCATGATCAAGCCTCTTTCGCCCATTATCCGATCCAGATCCAGAGCCAGTTGCTCGATGTGGAGATGCAACCAGAATCGCAGAGTCCGCGCCTTCTGCAAATCCAGATCGCAACCAACTTTCATTGCTCGTGTTCTCCAGAAGTCTGCGCACGAGATATGCCATTCCCGGAATCATTTCGCCGACGGGCAGGTATTCACGAAGTCGCAAACCACGTGCAATCGTTGCAGACTTCATTGCATCGCCCATGCCGTGCAGCATTTGCAATTCGATGGCGTTCATCGGAAGTCCAGCCTTCTCAACCATGGCAAGAGCAGCGCCGATCGATCGTGCGTTGTGCGATCCAAGTGCGAGTTTCACACCACCCACGCCCGCACGCTGAGGAGTGGATCGAATGAATCGACTTGCCATCCGTTCGAAGCACGCGTCCGTATCTCGCTTCACTCCCCAAACGGGTGAAGTCCAGCCAAATTGTTCCGACTGAATCGTTTGCGAATCCCAGTACGCACCCTTGACCAATCGAACGGTGACAACGCGTCCAGTTTTCTTGGACCAATCGATGATTCGCTGCGCGTCATTCTCGCCACTGCGAAGATAAGATTGCATCGCTATTCCTGCTGAAAATGGCACTTTTTCGCAGCATCGCATGAAGAGTTCAAGCGTCAGGTCTTTGAGCGAAAACTGTTCCATATCGAAATTCACAAAGACGCCATTCTTCTGCGCCGCAACAAGAATCGGCGTGAGTGCATCGACCAATCCATTGAGTGACCCAGCGAAATCGATTGGATCTGTTCGTGCAAAGAGGGATGAAATCTTGATCGAGACATTGGTGCGTGGAATCGCGCCAAGATGATCGCTCTCAAGTCGCGCATTTGGCTTCCATGTCGCAACTTCACCAGGAAGATTCGCAATGAGATCAAGATATTTATCGCGGTACATCTGCGCTTCGGAATCACTCAGGCAGGCTTCGCCGAGAAGATCGACGCTGAACGCCATATTGTCAGACCAAAGTTTTTTCAATGTTGGAAGTGCGCTCTTCGCATCGCGACCTGCAATAAATTTGCTCGCCATCGATTCGATTTGGCCGGCCATTGTCTTGGCGACTAAACCCTTTGCAAGCCCACCTGCGCGAAGTCCCATGTCCAGTCCTGGCGGAAGATTCAATCCAGGTTTGGACATGAAGTCGACCAAGTGTTCATAGATTGCGTCCGAAGTTCGAAGTGCTGGGAAGCAATCGACGAAGTGAAAGAGTTGGACTTTGAAGTCTGGATCTTTCATCGACCACGCCATTAATTTGTCAGACCAGAATGCGGCGCTCATCACGCCAGCTCGATCATCACGCGCAGCGTTCAAGATGGACAGCGCATGGACTTGCGTTTCGTGTTCTAACTTGGGATCGCCATCAACAGGTGTTGGTGGGGTGTCCACTGTTTCAACGACGGGTTGCGCTGGTGCAGGCGTTCGTACGGATGCGGATATCGACGCTTTTTTTTGTGCGGCGGATGACTTCGATCGAGTGAACAAACCCATAGAGGTCATTGAGTATAGGAATGAGAGCACGATCTCGGTGCGAGACGATTTCGTCGGTCGAATCTGCGTGTCTCTTTTATGAACCTTTGTCCAGAAAAGCGATAAATCAGCTTTATTTTCTGCGCAAACCGACGGCAGATCGACCAACGACTGCAAGTGCTTTTTCGTAACTATCGATGCAGCGCTTCGCAGCGCCATCCCAAGTAATTCCGCGCACTTCAAACAATCCTCGATCGCGCAGTTCCGCACGAAGCGGGGGATGCCGCAGTACTGCGACGATCTTGTTTGCCATATCGTCGACATCCCAGAAGTTGACTTTCAAAGCATGCGTCAAAACTTCAGATACGCCAGAGTTCTTACTGATGATTACTGGAACTCGATGGCCCATTGCTTCGAGGGGAGCGATACCAAATGGTTCGGAAACGCTCGGCATGACATAGAGATCTGCGAGCGAGAAAACTCGCTGAATATCTTTGCCGCGCAAAAAGCCTGTGAAGGTCATGCGACTTCCAATCCCTAGTTCCGCGGCCATCTCGATCATTGCTGTTGCTTGATCGCCAGATCCTGCCACAACGAAGCGTACGTTTTGTTCAACTTCGAGAACTCGTTTCGCGGCGCGTACGAAATATTCGGGTCCCTTTTGCATCGTGATTCGCCCAAAATAGAGCACGATTCGCTCGGAACGCTCGATGCGCTTGATGCCATATGTCGAAGGCTCGATATCAACTCCGTTATAAACAACATCGATTTTGTCAGGAGAGATGCCGTAACGGTTCACAAGCAGATTTCGAGTCAGCATGCTGACAGCAAGGACGCGGACTGCGGCGTGCATTCCTCGACGTTCAATGTTGTATACGGCTTGGTTGACATGTTCGCCTGAACGATCAAATTCTGTTGCATGAACATGCACAACAAGTGGTCGCCCAGTCAATCGTGCAAGTGCGATACCAGCGGGATATGTCAGCCAGTCATGCGCATGAATGATGTCGAATGGCAAATGTTGCGCAGCACGAACGCAGAAGTGCGCGTATCGCTCGGCTGCAAGAATCAGATCGCCGTCGTATCCACCGAGAGTGTCTGGCGTTGGACTGTGATTATTCGAACCGCCTCGTCCTGCTTCAGGAAGGGCGCGTTCAATCACGAGATCAGCAATTGATACTCCATCCAATTCCCCGCTTAACTTTCTGTGAGTGACTGTCTGGACAATGTGCTCAAATTGTTCATCGGTGAGCGATTGAAGCTCTTCGCCCAGGACATCTATCCCGCCGATTTCTTTGAGCGCATCACGCGGCGTCGTGATTAATCGACCGCGCGCAGAACCAGATGCATAAGAACTCTGCGCCATCATTGGCAAATCGAGAATCTTGATCCGTTCTGGTGTCCCACGTTGCAGAGATTCGGTTCGGACTTTCTCGATGCTGGCAATTCGCGTCGATTCTAAAATCTCTGATAAATCAGTGGATTCTGTGATCGTTCCTTCTGGAGGAGCAACCCACGCCGAGACCTCTGCAACTTCACTTGCAGGCGAAAGCAATCGGACGTGTGAAGAATGGGATCGAGAAATTGCACGTGGAAGCGCAAAGGTGATATCGCATCCAGCCGAAGTCAGCCCACGAGTCAATCCATAGCATGCAGTTCCCAATCCGCCGGTGATGAATGGTGGGAATTCCCAGCCAAGCATCAGAACTCGTGGAGGGGTCATTCTTCGCTCTCCGCGCCAGACATGTCTCCAAGTTGTCGAAACATCGACTCGAAGGCAAAGAGAAATAATTGTGCCCTTTGCAAGTCATCGACAAGATCAGCGCCGAATGGAACTGTGCATTCAAAAACATATCGCTTCGATTCGTCCCGAAAATGTCGAATCTTAGGAGGAGCCTCTAAGCAATCAAGATCAACCAGTTCTTCGCGGAGCAAATCTTCCATCGAGTCTCGTGACTCAACGAGTTGCGATTCGATTGATTCGCTTAGCCAACGATCTGCAGTCCCAAGCGAAAGGCGCCAACCATCTGAAGCGGCTTCGATGCGGTACTGCGCCTTCGCTGCAGAGTCTTTCGCTTCGCATTCCAAACGTTCCCCAGTAAGTGCAACAGATGCGAAAATCGACACTTCTTTTGCGTGGTCATGGAGCGAGCGAAGAGTCTGTTGTGGTTGGGTCGAAGTCATAATGTGCCGGGGGGGCGATAGTACGTCAGAAACCGTTAGGATTGTGTGATGGCTGAAACATGGACGGTTCGGCGGTTGCGCAGTTGGATCAATACTTTTTTGACGGAGAAAGCGATCGATTCGCCCACAGTTTGCGCCGATTTACTGCTTGCGCATGTGCTGGGATGCGATCGAATGCGCCTGTATATGGATCCTGACCGACCTGCGAATGCAGAAGAACTTGCGAAGTTGCGTGGACTTGTGCAGCGCGCTGGGCGGCATGAGCCCGTGCAATATCTTGTGGGAACTTGGAGTTTCTTTGGGTGCGAAATCGAAGTCGGGCCGGCGACTCTCATTCCTCGTCCTGCAACCGAATCGCTCGTTGAAGAAGCACTACGACTCGTGCGTGGCAATGACGGCGTTCTGCTTGCTGATGAGATTCGCATTGCCGATCTCTGCACAGGTTCTGGATGCGTGGCGATTGCAATCGCAAAATCGCTTCTTGCTGCGCGTGGTGGGCGCAAGCAATTATCGTGGCGCAAGGAGGATACAGAGTCTGCGGCGGAGGCATTGACTCAAACCGCGCCCGTTCGCATTTACGCAACCGAGATCGTTCGGGAAGCCTGCGAAATGGCGCGCCGAAATGTGAAGTCGCTGGGATTGGATGCGGCCATAGAAATTCTTGAAGGAGATCTTGATGCGCCACTCGTTGGTCGTGATCTTGAGGGATCATTCGATCTGCTCTGTGCGAATCCGCCGTACATCAGCGATGCAGAATGGGCTGAAGTCCCCAAGAATGTCCGTGAATTCGAGCCTTCGACGGCACTGCGTGGCGGACGCGATGGATTAGATTTCGTTCGCAGAATTGTCGGCGCGGCACCCAAGTGGTTGAAGCCAAGCGGATCAATTCTTATTGAGATCAGTTCGAGTCAAGGCAAATCAGCAACTGCAATTGCTGCGGATCTTGGATATCGATCGATTCGCATACTTCCAGATTTAGAAGGGCATCAAAGAATCTTGGCGGCGATTCGGCCAAGCTAGATATCAAAATTGCGCTTGGTCTTTTATTCCGGTGCGCCAAAGGCTTTGCGTACTTCTTCCAATAAAACGCTTGCCTGAAATGGTTTGAAAAGAAAATTATTCAGCCCATCTTGCGTGGATCTGACGATGGAATGATTTGGGTCATATCCAAATCCGGTCATCATCAGGAATGCACAATTCGGCGTGCATTCTCGAGTACCGCGAAAAACTTCATACCCGTTGCGATCGGGCATTCGAACATCCGAGATGACGAGTTCGAATGGACGGCCTTCATCTTTCGCGCGTCGGACGAGTTCGAGAGTTGCGCCGCCATCAGCGCGATTTTCCACAATTCCGCCTGCTTCCTGCAGAAGTCCTTGAATAGTCTCTCGAACATTCGCATCATCATCTGCGACAAGAATGCGTTTGCCTTTGATGTACGGATCAACGCTGCGGTCGCGCGGAAGTCGATCGATTCCCAGCACAGATTGCGGTCCAGATGTTGCGCCTCGGATGCGTGCGCCAAGGGTTTCAAGCGCAGCTTCGAGATTTTCATACGCACCTAGTTTTCCTGCAGCAAGATCGCGCGTTGCGTCGCGCAGACGTTGCTGCGGCACAATCATTTCTTCGCGCAGTGTCAGTGAGACCCGAGCACTCGTCGTGGATCGCTCGACAATCAGCATGTCAAGAATATTGAGCGCCATCGCTTGATAGCGTCCATACGTTTCAAGTGCCATCCGATCTTCATCGGAGAATGCATCAGCTTGAATTGATTCCACATTGACAACACCAATGACACGATCGCGCAGAAGTAGTGGAACAGTCAAACTCGAACGCGCTCCAGGAAGTCCAGGGATATACAGTGGATCCGCATCAAGATTGCGCCCGATATAACTCTCACCCGTCGAGGCAACAAGTCCAGAAATGCCGTTGCCAGTTCCACGCGCAAAGATCGATTCGCCAATTCGAAGCGGATCGATACCGTGGCCGATCACAAGTTCCAACTGTTCTGTTTTTCGATTGCGAAGCCGCACTTCAAATGGTTGATCCGCAAATTGCGTACGCATCGTGTTGGCAATCTTGCCTTCAAGCAGTGCGAGTCGTTCGGCGACATTGAGAGGATTGACGATCTGAGCATCGAGATCTAAGAGGTCCGCTCCAGCAAGATCGATCGCTTCGAGTCGTTCGCTCAGTCGTGTGCGATTCGTGACATCAAAGAGAATCCCAGTCGCGCGTCGATCGGATGCAGGCGAGATCATCACTTCGAAAAACTTTGGACCAGATGCAAAACGCTTGCGCACATGCAAAGTTGGAGAACTCTTGAATTGCACAATTGCTTCAGAGCAGAGTTCGGTAAAAACTCGAAGAGTTTCGGGCGAATGTTCTGCGAGACGCGAACTCATCCAGACAATTTCACCTGCGTGATCAACGACGCCAACTCCTGCTCCGACGTTGTCGAAGAAGTCTCCAGAATCGTGGCGGAAAGGATGTGGCGCAGACTCAGCCATAGATAGGAGAGTGTACGGTTCGATTACACTCTCGATTCTTCACAATGATCATCGTTGACCATGTTCACAAGTCATACGGCGCGTTTAAGGCGGTTTCCGACCTCTCGTTTTCGGTTCCCGCTGGATCGGTTTGTGGTTTTTTAGGCCCAAATGGCGCGGGAAAAACCACCACAAT
>CAMAXY010000011.1 GCA_945862215.1 Singulisphaera sp. GP187
ATCCCCCATCCAGGAGAAAGATATGAAGTTCACACAAGCCTTGAGCGTGGCGGTCGCCGCTGGTTCCATTTGTTCGGGAGTGACGGCGCAATCAGGTCGCTGTGCAGTCTTCAATCGCCCTACTGACACGATAAGAATCGGTGGCAACACAACGCTAGGAAATGGCGATTACACAATTGAATGGTCGGGATATCGTTTGAACCAACCGATTCCATTAGGAACCTTGCCTGACGTTCAGTCGGCTCGAATCTGGAGTGAACAAGATGGTCACATCGAAGATAAGTCAATGGGGATTTTGATCGATGATGCCCTGCAATGTGCTATCAATCAAAATTGCCAACCGACGGTACCGCTCCACGGCGCATCTTCGACACCAAGCATTCATTGCGCAATGGTTCGGCAAGGATCTGTAACAACTCTGTACATAAACGGACTCAACTCTGGAACATTCGTCGGCACGTGTCCCGTGCTCGAAGGAGCCGGTAGCTATAGTTCTATTGGTGCGTTCGTTTATTGGGGTTGGGAACAATTTTATGTAGCGGCAGCCCCAGTTGCTATTGATTGGGTCCGAATTTCAACTACGGCAAGGTATTCCGGCAACTTCAGTCCTCCTGCCGAAAGCAGTTTGATTTCTGATTCCAGTACGCAGCTGTTAGTTACATTTGAAGGGCCAAATCCATGGAAAGATTTTTCACCCCAAAATCTTGGTCTCTTCCCAGGACAACAGGTTCCTGGGGGCACAATCCCTGCTCTCTCTAACGATTGCGATTCAAATGCTATTCCCGATGTAATTGAAATCGCCAATGGTGCTGCAGACGTCAACGTAAATGGCATCCCCGATGTATGTGAACTCGGCACCTGCGTTGCCTTTGGCATCTCGGGTGCAGATTCAGGTGCAGATTCACCAGCCGTTGTTCCTGCCGACCTCGGCAAGGTCTTCGGCATAGCCGCGGGTGAAAACTTCAGCCTTGCGATTCGCGCAAATGGCCTAGTCAAAGGCTGGGGCGCAAATGAACTTGGACAGTGCAATGTTCCGACTTCTGTTGGCATCGTGCGAAAGATTGCCTGCGGCTACGGACATTCACTTGCGATCCAACTCTCTGGCCAATTGGTTACGTGGGGCGCCAATCAAAATGGACAATTGAACGTACCTGCAGGATTGGGAGTTGTTAAAGACATCGCTGCTGGCGCTGATGATTCCATTGCTCTTACGGCGGCTGGTGTTGTTCGCTCTTGGGGTGCTGGTGGCGCAGCAGTGCCACCAGGGCTCGGCCTTGCGAAGCGCATTGGCGCTGGATGGGGTCTCGGTTTAGCAATTCATCTTGACGGAGCACTATCCGTTTGGGGCAACTCTCCACATGGCGGGACGAACATTCCAGCAACGCTTGGAACTGTCATCGACGCCGATGCAAGTTACGGGCACGTTGCGGCGCTTCGTACTGATGGATCAATCATGTGCTGGGGCTACAACAATGCAGGGCAATGCAATGTTCCTGGAAATCTTGGAGTTGCACGTGCAGTTACGACCGGATCATTTAGTACGGTGGCCATTTTGCCTAATGGAACTGTTCGCGCGTGGGGCGCGGGTGTTCCTGGATCATCTGGTTGGCCAAACTTTGGCCAATCAACAGTTCCGGCCAACTTGGGTCCAGTGGTAGAGGTCAATGCTGGTGGATATTTCACCCTTGCGATGGCTAAAGAGCCAATCAGCTCGGTTTGCCCCGGCGACATCAATCTCAACAGTATTGTCGATGCAGTGGACCTTGCAATGGTTCTCACATCGTGGGGCACCGACGGCACCGGAGGTGAATTCGACGCAGATATCACCAACGATGGCATCGTGGGCGGAGCCGATATCACAGTGGTCTTCAGCGGCTGGGGCATCTGTCCATAATCGTAAACCATCCCGCACCACTGCCGTTCCCTCATTTGAACGCGGAACCCAGCACCACCCCTCACGCCTTGCGCCAAAAAAACATGCGTATCGCTGCGGTCAACACTGGATAGATCACCACGAACAATCCCAGAGCGACTCTGGAAAATAATCTCTCGGGACTCCACAGCGCCGCGATCAAAATCACGGCGATCACTGCGCCAAGCAGCGCTTTCAAAAATCCCTCCCCGACATCTCTCCATCGATTGCCGCTCCACGGTTTCCAGTACGTGCCAGCGAATGCGTTGACGCTCACGCAGCACGCCATAGCGACAGGCAGCGACCACGCAACCGAATTCGTCAGCTCTGGTGGAATCGTAAAGTCCCAGCGAATTAAATATCCAACGTTGACTGCAACAGCGATCGTGATGACGTCGATCACGCCCTTTGCAAATGGAGCGAACGCTGCAAGTTGGCGAGATGTTCCCCCAACAGCTGCATCGTCCATACGCACGCACACTCTCAGCATTCCACCAACAATCACTGCAAAACAGGCACAAAGCACGACAATCGCCAAAGTCATCGCCACCACTCCCGTCGCCGCAGCAACTGCAATCCCAGCACTCACAGTCGCAGTCGCCACAATGATCAACACGATTGCGCCTCCAGAAAAACCCATCTGACTCAAGCGGTGTGTTGTGTGATCGCGTCCGCCGACCATCGGACTCTGCCCTCTGCGAATGCGCGCGATCGAGACGACGGTCATATCCGCAAGCGGTACGAATACGAATCCAGTTGCGGCGACAATCGTCACCAGCCATCCTTGCGATGACTCAAGCAATCCATTTGTATTCTCATCGATCGCCACAGGCCGCGCGCAGATCAACACAAGCGCCGCAAGCAAGAATCCAAGAAAGAGCGATCCTGCATCGCCCATAAAAATCCTCGCACGTGGCAAGTTCTGCGTTAGAAATCCAACTGTCGCACCCGCAGCAACGAGAGCAACGCCAAACACAAATGATCCCGGCGCGAAAAACCAACTCATCCCAGCAATCCCAACGAATCCAACGCTCACCGCCGCTGCCGCGGTGCCATCCATGTTGTCGAGCATGTTGACCGCATTCATCACGCTGACGAGCCACAACAGCGCGATTACCGAATCGAATGGCGCACTTCCGGTGATTTCCACGCCCCCGCAAATCCACAGAAACGCACACGCGCATCCACACTGTGCGGCCAACTTCGCACCAGGACGAAAGTGAAAGATGTCATCGCACAAGCCGGTGAATGCCGCGCCGATTGCACCAACAATAAGTGCGATCGCAAGCGCGGGATTCGCACTTGTCGCTTCTCGAAATTCGTCAGATATTCCCCGAGCCATCGCAATCGCGACAAGAAATGCAACTGCAATTCCGACTCCACCAAAGAGGGGAGTTGCATGCGCGTGCCATCTATCCCCGCGCACAGGCGCGACCCATCCACGCGTCCGTGCGACATTGCGAGTCACTCGCACGAGAATCCAAGAAAGTCCAAATGCTCCCAGCCAGAGAATCAACGCCAGCATCAACATGCTCGCACTATATAAGCATCACTCTTTCATGCATTCTTGAAGAGACAATGTCTCGCTGAAGAATCGTCAGTTGCCAGGCTCTTTTGCGGGGCCAAGAACCGAATATCCCTGTTCGAGTTCGCCGATTATTCGTGAGTAATCAACCCGGATGTTTCCACGACCCGCAGGCAATGTTTGCAGCGGTTCAAATCGAACGGTCAGCACAAGAACTTCGCCTCCACCTTTGGAGAACATGATTCCAGTTCCACCACTCGTTGTGAAGTTCGCAGCTTGATCAATTTTCCAACCAGAAAGATTGGAATCCCAAGGAGTATCAAATCGAACTGTCCCGTCAGAATTCAAGAAAAAGAAACGCAGTTTGTTCGAAGACTGATCTTCCCATAGGAAATCAGTAGATCCATCACCGTCAAGGTCTTGCGCGGATGCAATTTTGTA
This sequence comes from Singulisphaera sp. GP187, assembly GCA_945862215.1. Lineage (GTDB taxonomy): Bacteria > Planctomycetota > Phycisphaerae > Phycisphaerales > SM1A02 > F1-60-MAGs104. The sequence goes on from CAMAXY010000011.1 coordinate 3,879, forward strand.
GCCTGCCCCTGGACTTGGGATCGCTGAAGTTGTAACGCTGTCCGCACTATTCACTTCCACTTTCAGCACTGAACTTCCTTTGTCCTTGAACATAACCAAGTCTTGGCGGTCATCTCCAGTGACTTCGCCCGTAAAGAAAGTCCAACTTCCTTCAAGTAATTCTTCTGGTGCCCATTCGATCTTGCTTGTGACTGCTCCACCTTGGATGACCCAGAAGGACATAGAAATCCCGTCTGCATGTAAGAAGCAAGGCCCATCAAATCCAGTTCCAGTCCAATCACTGATTCCAATACATCGATCTCCCACAGACGCAGTTCCAACTGTCACTGTTTCTGCAATGGTGTATCCCAGTCGGATCCACGCTTTCACTTTTCGAGTCGCAGGAACATAAAACAAAACATCGGTTGAACCATCACCATTCACATCGCCAACGCCAAGCACTTCCCAAGTTCGGTCATAAAAACCCAACGGACGGTTTGATTTGCCGGCAGTTTCAATTTGTCCATTTCCATCAGTGGTAAGAATCGACACTCGTTTTTCACTGCGGTTGACGGCGATCACCGACGCACGTACTGGTCCCCAATCTTCAATGGTTGGTATGGCTGGAGTTGCAGCAGTCGATCCACCAAATCCACCAGTTGTTGGAGTCGTTCCGCCAGTTCCAGTTCCAGTTGTGGGGACAGTTGCTGCGAAGCCGTCGGGTCCAGGCGCATCGGGAGTCGGCGGAACTGTTCCCACTGCAGTGTTGACTCCGCTGGGTGTATTGCCAAATGTTGAAGCAAACATATTGCTTGCAATCTGGGTGGAAAATGCGCCAGAACTGACATTATGCCGACTTCCCAGCACAGCTTTCTGGCCATCTTGGCTGAAAGCGCACTGCTCGCCGATTCCTTCGCTTGGGCGTCCGCTTGGAGTCCAGATGTCCGTCCTTTGAAGGTTCCAAGAATTTGTTGTTCGATCTCGCGTGAATGCAAATCCAGCACCAACATTGATCCCATCCGGAGAAGTGGTTTCGTATCCAGGGCATCCAACGAGCAATTGGTCGCCGTTCATTGCCAAGCCCAGTGAATATCCAAATGCATTTGCTGCATTTGTTTCTCGTGGGAAGACTTCACTTTCGACAGTCCACAATCCACCAGTGAATCGATAGACAAATGCGGATCCGTTGCTTGAAGATGCAACGTACGCCGTTCCAGTTCCGATGCCGGCAGCAGTTGCTGTGAAAATTGTGCCGACACTATTACTCGCAGCTCCGATCAGCGTGAAGTCCGTTGTGCCGACAACTTGAATTGTGTATCGCGTTCCAACTACAAATGATGCAGCACTCACAACTCCACGATCAGTTCCAGGCGCGCCCACAGCGATTGTGTTGCCCACAATCGATACAGAACTTCCAAATCCATCTTCGCTCGCACCTCCAGCATTTATCAACGTTGCTTCGGGTATTGAACTCCACGTTCCAAACGTTTCGCCGGCATTGGGAGTGCGTCGATAGACATACGCCGCGCCGCTGTTCACGAGATCGTCGATGTCCGCCAATTGCGCTCCAACGACGAGCAGATTGCCGTCCATCGCGACTTTCGATCCAAATTGATCCTGTGCGATGACATCTTCTGGAAGTAAGAATTTTTTCTGCGTAAATGTAGATCCAGTGCCTTCGAAAATATAAACGCCGCCTTGATTGGCCGTACCGCGGAATGGTGAACCTACGGCGATTCGAGTGTCATCGGCACCGAAGGCAGGATCAATATCGATTGCAACAGATCCACCAAAGTATCCAATCAATTCTGGATCAGTTGGGGCAAGGATTTTGTTCGCAACGCGTTCGCCTTCAACAACTTTGCCCCACAAATTATCATCAGCGCTCTGCTGAAAAACATAGGCTCGTCCTGGCAATGGTGGACCAAAGAGGGGTGCGCCGATGGGTGCGCCGACGACAATTGTCGTTTCGCTGATTGCAACGGACCATCCGAAGAGCGCGAGTGCAGAAGAGCCAATCGGCACTCCGCCCAAAAGGTTCTGTGGACATTCAAGCAACTGCACGTGTTCCCATGCATTCAGTAATTTTGAATATACATAGATATGTACCGCTCCAACAGCGTTGACGTCGTCAACTTTGGCGTCGGATGCACCGACGACGAGAATCGTTCCAGCTTCATTCATTGCAACTGCACATCCGAAGCCGTCGCCGACGACAGAAGGAATCGCAGACAATATTTGCGGTGCAACTTGCCATTCGTCGCCCACGAGCGGGCTGACTGTTGATGTTCCTTTTTCGCCAGTTCGTACATCAGGTGTTACTTGGCCGCGCTGGATAGTTTTCCCCGCACGGTTGGAAGAGGTTTGCGCACTTGCTGATTGAGTCGCAGCGAACAAAAGCGACGCAGCAATTCCGCTCGTCAAGCAAAGAGTGCGCAGCGCCAAATTGGACTGTGTTGTGTAGTTCTTCATCTTCATTGTTATACGGATTTCTAGGGGTAAAAGTTCAAAAAGTTCAAGCCGCATTTTCATTGTTATAGGCGAGTCGAGAAGCAGGAATCGTCGCAGTTAGCAGTGTTTCGTGGCCAAATGGAACAGTGCAGATTTCTAGGCTACCACCGAGGGACTCTGCAGTTGCCGCAGAAAGTCCGATTGCCGCATCGGCGCTTGGGACATTCCTCTTCTGTGCGCCATCAAGAACATGCAGGCGAACGAGCCCGCCGTCCAACCTTGCGCAAAGCGTGATTTCGGGGGCATTCGCACAGCTTTCACCTTGAGCGCTCGCCAACCCATATGCATCGATCGCACGGCGAAGCATGCCAAAGAGAATTGTTCCGATGGGGCCTGCGGTCAAGCCACTCACAAATTGGTCGATTTCAACGCGAATTCTGATGTCTGCGCTCTCGGCTCTTGGCATGAGCGTTCGTACAACAGCAAGAATTTCACCAGCAATCGAAGGCATTCCACTCTCGCCAACACTTGGCAGGCCAAAGTGAGGCGCCTGTGGAAAAGCCTGCGGGATAGTCGGTCGATCTTGTCGGGAATCTTGATCAAGATCGGCGCAGATTCCATCATCGAGCAGATCGCTGTTGGCACCGAGGCGCAACTTTGATGCCCAGTTGGTCGCGCGAATTGTTTCGCGTTTCGCACCAGTTCCTGTCCCAATTCCTGTCCCTTTTCCTGTCCCAGTTTCAGAATTTTTCATAATGCCTCCTATTCAATACGATCGGATTTGGTTCCGATATTGCAAATGGAATAGCCAAAAATATGATTTTCACCTAAAAAATCATATGGCCAGCCCCGGTTTGGGGGCAAAGCTTGGGTTCAATTTTGGGTTCAATTTTGGGTTTAAATTGGATTAAGAATCTAGACCGTCACACGAGCATCTGCAGAAAGCGTTTCAAGTGCATTCTGAACGATGGTGTCAGGATTGATTCCTTCGGCTTCGCCTTCGAAGTTGATCAGCATTCGATGCCGAAGCGCGGGAAGTGCGCATTTTTGAATGTCTTCAACGGCAACGTGACCTCGTCCTGCAAGCAATGCATAAACCTTCGCTCCAAGCGCAAGAGTTTGCGCCGCGCGCGGGCTTGCTCCGAATCTCAGATATCGATTGGCCATCGGCGTTGCGAACTGCCCTTGCGGATGCGTCGAAAGCACAAGTCGCACGGCATAATCCTGAACATGCGCAGCGATCTTGACATGCCGCACCAACTTCTGATGGGAGAGAATTGTCGCCGCATCGATCACTTGTTCGATTGCTGGCGTTTCGCCCGCAGTCGTGCGATTCAAAATTTCGGCAAGTTCTTCACGAGTTGAATATCCAACTTCCAGTTTAAAAAAGAATCGATCAAGCTGCGCTTCGGGAAGTGGATATGTTCCTTCTTGCTCGATTGGATTCTGGGTCGCCATGACAAGAAATGGTTTCTCCAGAATATGAGTCGTTCCTCCAACGGTGACGCTGCGTTCTTGCATTGCTTCCAAGAGAGATGATTGCGTCTTAGGGGTCGCACGATTGATTTCATCCGCGAGCAGAATTTGCGTAAAGACTGGACCTTTGCGAAACTGAAAATCTCGACCACCGTCGCGTTCCACAACGATCGTTGTTCCAGTCACGTCTGCTGGCATCAAGTCTGGAGTGAACTGAATGCGATTGAAGTTCAGCGACAGCGCCTGCGACAAAGATCGCACCAAAAGAGTTTTCCCCAGTCCTGGAACGCCTTCGAGCAGAGCGTGACCATTAGCGAAAAGCGCAACAAGCACGCCGTCGACAACATCTTTATGCCCGACGACGGCTTTCTGAATTTCGGTGCGTACACGGGCGAAATCTTTTTGAAATCGCGCGGCGTGTTGTTCGATGGTTGCGCTTGGAGTGTCGCTCATCCAAATATCGTATCGCCATCTGTCGACACCAATACAATTTGGTATTCTGAACGCACTGCCGAAGTATCGGTAGTGCGTTTCAAGTTGGAGGAATGCCGTGCAATTCGGCAGCGATCGCGTCACCGTGAACGACGAGTGGAGAACCCACTTTGCGTAAGTCGGGTCGACCAACTTGATCTGCTCGTCCTTCGGTTCCCTCCCTTTTTGGATCCTGCGCGAAACAGGCACTCCGCATTTCAAGGAATTTTATGTCCATCTCTTCGCTCTTCGTAAGCGCTCGCGCGCTTGTTGTTTTCGTTGCATTCACATTCTTCGCTTCGTGGCAAGCGTCCGCAGCAATCATTGCTGATTTCGATATCGGGATCGGCGCAAATCTTGCATCGATTCAGATTGATCAAGAAGATGGCGATGGCTATCTATTCAATGTTCGATGGGACAGTGCGAATTACACAAGTTGGGATGCTCTTGTCGACATCGATGCTGCTCTGCCAATATTTTCGATGACATACGACACCTATTCGTGGGGAATCTTTTTGACAGGCATCACCATCGACGGCGATACAAATTATGGCCAAGGCGATCTCTGGCCGATCGAAAACTATTGGCACCTCTGGTTGCAAGACATTGGAAGTTGGGATCAAGCAGCGTTCGGCGCATCTGATCGCGTTCTCTTCAACGGCGCATCAGATGCGTGGGTCTTTGGATCATCGATCGTTCCGCAGAGCGTTCCAGCTCCTGGAGCAATCGCGCTCACGATTTTTTCAATTGCAGTTTGTCCAAGACGCCGTCGATCAAACCATACGAAAGCATCTCTGGCGCACTAAGCCATTTATTGCGTTCGCAATCTTCAGCGATGCGTTCTTTGGTTTGTCCTGATTCGGTCGCATAGATCTGATAGATCTGATCGCGCAGTCGAAGAATGTGTCGGGCCTCGATTTCAAGATCGGTGGCCTGACCTTCCAAGACTCCGCCGAGCAGAGGTTGATGCATCAGGTTTTCGGCATTTGGAAGGGCAAATCGTCGTCCTTTTGTACCGCAGCATGCGATCACGCTGCCCATACTTGCAGCTTGTCCGATGATGTATGTCGCCACTGGACATGGAACAAATCGCATCGTGTCGACGATGCCAAGTCCCGCGGTCACGCTGCCGCCAGGACTGTTGACATAGAGCGAAATTTCGCCCTTGGGATTGTCGTTGGCCAAGAACAAGAGTTGAGCGACGATCAAGTTCGCCATTCCGTCAGAGACTTGTCCGCCAACAAAGACAACGCGATCGTTGAGAAGTCGCGAATAGATGTCGTATGCGCGTTCGCCTCGGCCGGTTTTTTCAATCACGATTGGGATGATGCTCATAATTCAATCCTTAGAAAGAGATGGAGTTGGAAGTCGATTCACGATCCGATCGATGAGGCCATAAGCCAACATTTCGGAAGCATTCAGCCAGAGATCACGATCGCAGTCACGCCCGATTTGTTCGGTGGACTTTCCCGTGGCATCTGCATACAGCACATTGCATTGTTCTTCGAGTCGCAACATTCGACGCGCTTCAATTTCAAGATCTGTCGCTTGACCTTCGATCGCATCGAAGTATCGACCTTGATGCATCAAGTTCCACGCGTGCGGCATTGCAAATCGCTGCCCCTTTGTTCCGCAGCATGCGATGACGCTCATCATGCTTGGCGCAGAGCCAACGATGTATGTCGCAACGGGGTATGGCATCATGCGCATCGTGTCGATGATCGCAAGCCCGTCGTTCACGCTGCCGCCTTGTCCATTGATATAGATGCTCACTGGCGCATCAGGCTTGTCATTGGCAAGAAAAAGCAATTGCGCAACAATCGAATTTGCCATTTCGGATTCGACCTCGCCCGAACAAAGCACAATGCGATCCGCAAGCAATCGAGAAACGATGTCGAATTCGCGCTGGGAATATCCCGAAGCGTCGATGACATAGGGAACCAATAGAGGTTCGTCTTCCATCGTCAACAAAGTTGTTTGCACAGCGTCCACGATGGGCGATTATTTCTTGCTCTTGTCAGGAAACGAAGCCACTTCGTCGACGAGTCCATACGCCTTCGCTTCTTGCGCGTCGAAATATTTATCGCGCTCGCCGTCCTTCGCGACTTGTTCGTATGGCTGCTTGCAATGTCGAGCGATGATCTCGTTCAACAAGCGCTTCGCTTTGATGATTTGATCCGCTTGAATTTGAATGTCGGTGGTTTGTCCAGTGACACCGCCGTATGGTTGATGGATCATCACCTTTGCGTGCGGAAGAATCGTGCGCTTGCCTGGATGTCCGCAGCACAACAAAACTGCGCCGCCTGAATATGCGCGGCCAATACAAGTCGTCGCAACTTCGCTGCTGATGAATTGCATCGTGTCATAAATTGCAAGCGTGTCATCAACAGATCCACCTGGGCTGTTGATATAGAAATTTATATCTTGCCCCTTTTTTTGATTTTCCAGATAGAGCATTTGCATCAGCACGCGCGCACCGGATGCGTGATTGATTTCGCCAACCAAGAAGACCACGCGATTTTCTAAGAGCAGTTCGTCGATGGTCATTTCGCGTGTGCGCTGATAGCTGGTGGAAATGCGCGGGTCGATGGGCAATCCCGCGGCGGAGAGGGTTTCACGGGAAGCGGTGCGTTCGCCAAGAGCGCCCAAGCCGTACGGATCAGATGGAATCTGCATAAGGCGCGCAAGGATAGAGAGAAGTTCGCGGAAGGGGGGGATGGATCGAATTGACGGGGGACTAGGATGCCTCGGTGACCACTCGAGGACCAGACTCACAGCACCGCATCGTGATCTTGCACGGTAAGGATTCTTTTTTGCGAGTTGAATGGTCGCGGCGACTGCGAACCAGCCTAGAAACCGACTTTGGTGGAGTCGACGAATTCACATTTGACGGGTCGACCGCCACGCTCGCAACCGTCTTGGACGAATTGCGTTCATATGGATTGATGTCCTCGCACAAATTGGTCATAGTCGATAACGCGGACGCTTTCTTCGGCGCCGAAGATCGTCGCCGTGCCATGGAGCGATATGCAGAAGACCCTATGAAAGAAGCAACTTTGCTGCTTCGATCACAGAATTGGCGCCCTGGAAACTTTGACAAAATTGTGTCAAAGATCGGGATTATTTTGAAATGCGAATCTCCTGGCGATGCAGATGCTGCGCGTTGGTGCGTCGCTCGCAGCGAAAAACAACACAAAATACCGATGGATATGGATGCCGCAACATTATTAGTCGAGCGAGTTGGCGCAGATCTCGCTCGGTTGGACTCGGAAATCGGCAAGTTGGCGGTGGGCGCGCTGGCTTCTGGGCGCAAGAAAATAGACCTTTTCACAGTTCGAGAACTTGTCGGAGCAAGCCGAGAAGAGCAAGCTTGGGAGATTCAAGACGCAATTCTTAGCGGAGATTCTGGGCGCGCCGCTGCAAAATTGACGGAATTGCTGCGTATTTCCAAGGCTCCAGAGGTGATGATCTCTTGGTCTGCAATCGATCTTGCCCGCAAAATTCACGCTGCGGCTGCGCTTGCCGCCCAAGGAGTTTCTGATGGCCAGATCGCAAAAGACCTTCGTTTATGGGGAGAATCTACGATTCCGATCCTGCGAGCAGCGAGAAAAATTGGCGAAATTCGCGCGGCTGCGCTCTTGCACCAAGCGATTCAAACGGATTTTCAAATGAAATCTGGCGGCGCACCAGACCCAGAACGAGCCCTCGCAGGCCTCTGCGTTTTGCTCTCGGATTCGTTCTCCAGCGGAAAAATTAGATAATTCTGAAAAGTTTTTGGCTGATTATGGGATGTCGATTTTCGGACTATGCCCTTTTTTAGCGATAAAATGCAGTTTGCGCCTCTATTTCAACTTGACAGGTGGACAATCGCACCCTTCGTCCCTATAGTTCCGCCTTCAGGTTTCGACTGTAAATGGTCGATACTGAAAAAACCTGAATCGGTCCCCGTCAACGTGGCGGGGAGTTCCGATTTCAGGTGTCACAAAACGGTTCACCAATCGCGTCTCGTATCAAGAACGGTGAATTCAAAACCAGGAGCACAGGAAATTATGACTCTTACTAAGTATGTTGGAATTCTCGCTAGTGGTCTCGCCCTTACCGGCGCGGCATCTGCGCAAGGAACTGACGCCATGAGCGAGATCGCTCAACTCAAGGCTGAAGTTGCAACTCTCAAGTCCCAGAATGGCGACAAGTGGCTCACAGAAGAGCGCGCCGCCGAAATCAAGTCGCTCGTGAAGGATGTCCTTGCTGACTCCGAAACCCGCACCAGCCTTCAAGGTACTGGCGCGACTTCGGGTTACAACAATGGATTCTTCATCTCCAGCGCTGACGGAAACTTCAAGTTGAACCTCAGCTTGCTCGCGCAAGCCCGCTTCACTTGGAATTATCAGCCAGGTGAGAATATTTCACCCGACTCCAACAACGGAACCGGCGATGGCGTCTCAACATGGGCATTCGAAAATCGTCGCACCCAGATGGCATTCTCGGGCAACGTCGTTGATCCAAGTTGGACATATATGGCTCGTATGAACTACGGATCTGCCATTGATCCTTACACCCCATATGCTGGAGAAGTTGTTCTCCAAGACGCTTGGGTGAACAAGGACTTCGGCAACGGATTCGGCGTGAAGGTTGGACAGTTCAAGTCCCCATTCATGGCAGAATCGCTCCGCAATGACGGCGCACAGCTGACCGCTGAGCGATCAACTATTGATTACATCTTCTCCGGTGGTTATACCCAGGGAATTATGTTGAACTACACGCAGGACATGTTCCGCGCGATGGGTTCATACAACAACGGTCCTCGTGCTCAGAATGGCACATGGTCAACCAACAGCAACAACAGCATTTCTCTCGCAGGACGTGTTGAGTTCAAGGCCATGGGAAGTTGGTCACAGTTCGACAACGAGACATCACTCAAGAGTGATGAATCAGGTCTCGTCATCGGTGCTGCGATTCAGTATTACAACAATCGTGGTACGAGTGTTGATGGTCAATGGAACCCAAGCGTCACATCGATTGTGTACGGGTTATCAGATGGGCTTATTACAACGACTGGAGCAGTTGACTGGACTGTTGACGCAACATTCAAGTCTGGTGGAATGAATTTGAGTGCGGCATTCGTTGGATCAAACGCAAGTTATGATGTGTTTGGCGTTTCTACAAACGAAAGTTTCTCAAGTTACGGAATGGTCGTCCAAGGTGGCTACCGCTTCACAGATTCCCTCGAAGCATTCGGTCGCTGGGAATGGATGAACATTGACAATGGTGCGGCAACTCCAGGCGAAGGTGCTTTTTCCGCAACCGACGTCAACAACATCCTCACCTTCGGTGTGAATGTCTATGCCGGTACCAACATGAAGTGGACAACTCAGTTCGGCATCTCGCTTTCTGATATTGGAAGCACGGAAGCAGACTTCGGTGGAGCTGGTTGGAACGCCGATGCCAACACATCGAACTCCGATCAGATGAATGTCATTTCTCAGCTTCAGATCATGTTCTGAGTTAGGAATCATCTGACAGGTTTCGAGTTTCGTGATTCAAAATTTAATGTTGTTCGAAGAAGTCTTCGTTCAACTTGATAGAGACGCAAGGGGCCGATCCGCAAGGGTCGGCCCTTTTTTTTATTTCGGTGGCGGCGATCGGAATCGCGCCGCCACCGAGGAGCGCTGCATTTTATTTCGGTGGCGGCGGTTGGAATCGCGCCGCCACCGTCCCAGCAAAGTTGACAAGCTTTTTAAATGCGTTAAAATTATTTCAAAGTTTTAAACTCATTTTTCAAGCACGGAAAATTCAAAACAGGAGCACAGGAAATTATGACTCTTACTAAGTATGTTGGAATTCTCGCGAGTGGTCTCGCCCTTACTGGCGCAGCATCTGCGCAAGGAACTGACGCCATGAGCGAGATCGCTCAACTCAAGGCTGAAGTTGCAACTCTCAAGTCTCAAAATGGCGACAAGTGGCTCACCGAAGAGCGCGCCGCCGAAATCAAGTCGCTCGTGAAGGATGTCCTTGCTGACTCCGAAACCCGCACCAGCCTTCAAGGCTCGGGCGCGACTTCGGGTTACAACAATGGATTCTTCATCTCCAGCGCTGATGGCAATTTCAAGTTGAACCTCAGCTTGCTCACGCAAGCTCGCTTCACTTGGAACTATCAGCCAGGCGAGAATATCGGAACTGAATCGTTGGGTAGAAACCTTGGTGGAAACATTTACGCTCAGGTTGAAGGTACGGGAACCGTCTCTGGAACCGGCGATGGCGTTTCAACATGGGCATTCGAAAATCGTCGAACCCAGATGGCATTCGCAGGAAACATCGTAGATCCAAGTTGGACATATATGACTCGTTTGAACTACGGATCTGCTATTGATCCTTACACCCCAGAGGCTGGAGCACTTGTTCTCCAAGACGCTTGGGTGAACAAGGACTTCGGCAATGGAGTCGGCCTGAAGGTCGGACAGTTCAAGTCTCCATTCATGGCAGAATCGCTCCGCAATGACGGCGCACAGCTGACAGCTGAGCGTTCGGTTGTTGATTACTACTTCTCGGGTGGTTATACCCAGGGGATCATGTTGAACTACTCGCAGGACATGTTCCGTGCGATGGGTTCATACAACAACGGTCCTCGTGCGCAGAATGGCACATGGTCAACCAACAGCAACAACAGCATTTCCCTCGCAGGGCGTGTTGAGTTCAAGGCCATGGGAAGTTGGTCACAGTTTGACACCGAATCGTCCCTGAAGAGCGATGAATCAGGCCTTGTCATCGGTGCAGCGATTCAGTATTACAACAATCGCGGCATGTCGGTGGATGGTCGTTATAACCCAGCAGTGAACTCTGCGATTTATGGTGGAAGTTTTAATTACCAAATCGTGGATGAGACGGATCCACTGAATCCGATTGTCCTTGATTCTGGAACGGACGCAATCAGTACAACTGGAGCAGTGAACTGGACAGTTGATGCGGCATTCAAGTCCGGCGGATTGAGCCTGAGTGCTGCATTCGTTGGTGTAAATTCCGATTACCAAATTGATGGCGTAGGAGGAGAACAAGAAGGAGGGCTTACAAGTTACGGCATGGTTGTTCAGGGTGGTTACCGCTTCACTGATTCTCTGGAAGCTTTCGGGCGCTGGGAATGGATGAATGTTGAGAATGGTGCTGCAGTCCCAAGCGGTCCCTACGGCGGAACAGTAACCGATGTCAACAATATTCTCACCTTCGGTGTGAATGTCTATGCGGGAACCAACATGAAGTGGACAACTCAGTTCGGGATCTCATTGTCAGATATCGGAAACTCGCCGATTGGAGCAGACCTCACTGGCGCTGGTTGGAACCAAGATGCCAACACATCGAACTCCGATCAGATGAATGTTATTTCTCAGCTTCAGATTATGTTCTGAGTTGATACTGTTTGATAGAGACGCACGGTTATAGAAATACAAAGGGCCGATCCGAAAGGGTCGGCTTCTTTTTTTATTTCGGTGGCGGCGATCGGAATCGCGCCACCACCGAGGAGCGCCGCCACCGAACTTGCCTCCCACATTCACGCAACTTTTATCTTTGTTAGACTTGCCCCAATTCAATGCTGCTTGCTGAAGCAATTCTCGGTCCGATTCTGCTCAGTTCGATGCTCGCTCAATCAAGCGGGACACCAACGCAAAGCGCGACGGATCAGAACAGTCGTCAGATCGACGACATGGCGCGACGCCTCGATGCTCTGGAAAAGCGCAACGCAGAATTGCAGGGACAAGTTGTTGAGTTGAAATCGCAGAATGGCGAGCAGTGGTTGACTGAAGAACGGGCAGCAGAAGTGCGCGAACTGGTCAAGGATGTCTTAGCCGATAGTGCGACACGAACATCGCTCCAGTCGAATGGTGCGACAGCGGGTTGGGATAATGGATTCTTCATCGCAAGTCCAGACAATAGATTTCGTTTGGAAATTGGCGGTTTAGTGCAAGCGCGTTGGGTGTGGAGTTCGCAGCGAGCACCATATACAGCGGATGGAATTGTTCCATCTGCATCGCAATTGACATACGACCAAACCCTCAATCGATCTGGCTTCGATGTTCACAACATCGAACTTTGGGCGCAGGGGCATGTGATTTCACCTGACATTCAATACATGCTGAAGGGGATTTTTTCCAATAATTCAGATAATGCCCAACAGCCGTCATCGAATGGAACAAATGTTGGTGGGTTTGTTGGTGATTCCACTTCGGGAAGTTTTCAATTGCTCGATGCGTGGGTTCGCGTCAATTTGACGGATGATTGGTCGGTTCGTGTTGGACAATTTCGTGCGCCATATGGGCGAGAATTTTTGGTACTCGAGCAATATCAGATGGCAGTTGATCGATCTCTTGTCTCATTACATTATGGAATGGGGTACACACAGGGATTGGAATTGGAATGGCTATCGAACGAAGCCCGCTGGCGGTTCTCTGTCAATGATGGAGGGAATGACGCTATTGCAGGGGCGGGGCAAGTTGTTGGATCTCATCCGCTGAATTCACCTTGGTATGAGCAACAAAATATTTGGGGTGTGACCACTCGATTCGATTGGAAGGGTTCTGGTGGCTGGGCGCAATTCGATCAGTTCACAAGTCCAGACGGATCAGAGCCTGGTTGGTTATGGGGAGTTGCTGTGAATGCCCAAGGGACCAAGCCCAGCGAGGTCAATGGCCAACAACAAAATGTTGCACTTTCGAATAGTTCCGACACGAATACATGGGTTGGGCTCACGACGGATTTCACCATGCAGTTCGGAGGCGCATCGCTTTTCGCAAGTGCGTATTACAACTATGTCGAATCGAATGCAGCGTATTACCGCAACAGCGTGAACACGAACTCTGCTTCGACCCAGACGGTCAATGCTGGTGGTGTCAATGCGCTCGGTTTTACCTTGCAAGCATCTGTGTATCTCGCACCGAAGTGGGAAGTTTTTTCGCGGTACGAATACATGCACTTGACGGCCTCAAATGCTGACGCACTTACAGACACACAAGTCGGAAACTTTCTTGTAGATCAAGGTCATGTTTCCATCTTGACGACTGGATTGAATTATTACATTGACGGTCAGGACGCGAAAGTGACTGCCGATTTTGGTTATGGATTTACGCCGATTTATCCATCAGCTGCAACTCCATCAACTGGCTGGCGCGCTTCGGAATCCGACGAATTCGTCGTGCGCGCGCAAATGCAGTTGCTCTTCTGATCTCAGAATTCGACGACAATTCGCTAGTATCAAACAGATGTCATTGCTCTGGACAGGAGAAATTATTCGATTCGAGGTTCGCTCGATTGGCGCCGATCGCGATCCTCGTGGCGATGCGCTTGCACGAAGCGCCGGCGCAAATGCACCAACGCGTTTGGTGCATTCCGCGGTCTATCTCATCGGAGGAACGCTTGATGCAAACGCTTGCAATCAACTTGCGCGCGAATTACTCGCTGATCCTGTGACGCAGTCGTGGACTTGGAAGCGAATGCACGGATCTGCATCTGGTCCAGCATCTGGTGAGATTTTGTCGACAGCTGGAACATTGCCAGATGCAATCGTCGAGGTTCATCCTTTGCCTGGCGTAATGGATCCTGCGGCCGACAGTGTAAAAATTGCAGCGCAGGCATTGCTTGGGAGTGATGTCGAAGTTCGAACTGGAGCGCGTTTCGATTTCTGGGGAGTGTCCAAAGCGCAAGCACGTGCGATTGTCGAACAGCACGCAGCGAACCCAGTGATTCACGCAATCTTTGACGAGCCGTATCACCCAGAATCATTCCCTCATGGAAGCGCGTACGAATTGAAGATTCGAGAAGTTGCGATGCGCGATATTGGTGATGAAGCGCTGGATCGGTTATCGCGTGATGCACATTTATTTCTTTCGCGCGATGAAATGAAAGCAATTCAAGCGGAATATCTTCGACTTGGTCGAGATCCGCGCGAAATTGAACTTGAAACGCTGGCGCAAACTTGGAGCGAGCACTGTGTTCACAAGACGCTCAAGTCAACAATTCGATATAGCGGCGAGCGTTGCGGCGATCATCAAAGACCTGGTCATGTGGCGCAGTCAGATGGAACGGTGATGATTCATAATTTGCTCAAGACGACGGTCGCGGGTGCGACACATGAATTGATGGGGAAGAATAATTTTCTCGAAGGTCCTGGTGTGCGACTGGGTGTTGCTCCAATTGATTGGTGCCTTTCTGTTTTCGTTGATAATTCTGGAGTGATCGCATTCGATGACCAGAATGCGATTTGCTTTAAGGTTGAAACGCACAATCATCCAAGTGCAATCGAACCTTATGGCGGCGCGGCAACTGGAATCGGTGGTTGCATACGCGACATCATCGCAACAGGGCAGGGGGCGAAGCCGATCGCATCCACGGATATTTTTTGCGTCGCCAACACAGATCTTTCGCCGATTCCGCGCGGTTGCATCGCTCCAAAGCGCGTGCTGTCGCAAGTCGTTTCTGGAATTCGCGATTATGGAAATCGCATGGGCATTCCAACTCTCAATGGAACAGTGTGGTTCGATGATCGATACGTCGGTAATCCACTTGTTTTTGCTGGTTGTATTGGCATGATGCCGCGCAATCGCACGCATGGCACGGTGCAGATGGGTGATGTCATCGTCGCAATTGGAGGTCGTACTGGTCGCGATGGAATTCATGGCGCAACTTTTTCTAGCGCGGAGTTGACTGACACGCACGCAGATGAATTCAGCCATGCGGTGCAAATCGGGAATGCGATCACAGAGAAAAGCGCGCTCGATGCAATTCTTGCGGCACGTGATCACGCGCAAGGATGTCTCTATCACGGGTTGACGGATTGTGGCGCGGGTGGATTTTCCAGTGCCGTCGGCGAAATGGGTGCGACCATCGGTGCAGATGTGCATCTTGATCGAGCGCCTGTGAAATATTCTGGACTCTCGCCGACGGAAGTTTGGATCAGCGAAGCGCAGGAGCGCTTAGTGCTTGCAGTCCCAGTAGAAAATCTTGATGTGCTGCGCGCAATCTGCTCAGATCATGCAGTCGAGATGTCAGAGCTTGGGACATTCGGCACTGCGGATCAGAGCATTGTGTTGCGATGGAATGGAACTGAAGTTGGTCGGCTTGACACACACTTTATGCATGCGGGCATTCCTTCGCCTGTGCGCGAAGCGATATGGGATCCGAATTGGTCGAAGAAAAACGCTGGGTTTTCGGGATCGCGGGCGCAGTCTGGAGCGATCCCATCGCGCTCGATTTCGCAGGCAATTTGTGCGCTTTTATCGCATCCAAATATCGCAAGCAAAGCGTGGATCATTCGACAGTATGACCACGAAGTTCAAGGGACTTCGGTCGTGAAGCCGCTTGTTGGAATTGGCGAAGGCGGTCCAGGAGATGCGGCGGTGATTGCGCCTGTCGTCGGAAGTTCGCGCGGCCTTGCAATTGGAAGTGGATTGGCAAGTGGGCTGGCAAGCGATCCATACATCATGGGACTCGCTGCAGTTGATGAATGCGTTCGCAATCTTGTTTGCGTTGGCGCAGATCCATCGCGCATTGCGATACTCGATAATTTCTGTTGGCCATCATGCAAAGACCCTCACAATATGGGCGCACTCGTTCGTGCTGCGTGGGCTTGTTATGACGCGGCGAAGGCATATCGCACACCCTTCATTTCTGGCAAGGACAGTCTGAACAATCAATTTGTTACCGAAGATGGTCAGACAATTCAGATTCCTCCAACGCTCTTGATCAGTGGCTTTGCGATCGTCAATGACATTCATAAATCTTGCACGATGGATTTGAAGGGTGCTGGCAATTCCATTGTGTTGGTTGGTTCCACCTCAAAGCGTCTTGGTGGATCGCACTGGGCGCTTTTGGCAGGGATTGATGAATCATCTTCGCTCGAGATGCCGTGCGTGGACTTGACGCAAGGACCCCGCATTGCTGCGACAGTAGCAAATGAAATCGCAAGTGGTGGGATTCGCAGCGCGCATGATTGCAGCGAAGGCGGTCTTCTTGTCGCAGTTGCTGAAATGGCTTTCGCAGGAGGGATTGGCGCGCAGGTTGATCTTGCAAAGATGCCGATTGCGCAAGTAGAAAAAAGTGCGGCTATCAGCGCTGCGGGTGATGCGTTTGATCCTTATGCACTGGCATTTGCGGAAGACCCATCGCGTTACATTTTAGAAGTGAAGCCGAGCGATGCGCATGCGCTTTGCGCGCGATTTGCGGCGGCAGGAATTCCAAGCGCGATCATCGGGCAAACAGATTCATCGAGTGAGTTGCGAGTCTGCCACGGTGACATTGATCTTGGATTCGAGTCTCTGGAAAAGTTGCGTGCGGCGTGGTCTTCTGGAAGTTCTGGTTGGTAATTTGTTGACATCGTTATGAAACTCAACTCGCCCAAAGCACTCATCATCACTGCCCCAGGGATCAATTGCGATCTGGAACTTGGCAATGCTTTCGCTGCAGCAGGAGCAGAGCCTCACAGCGAATTGTTGCAAACGCTGGTGCGTGAGCCATCTCGAATTGCCGGATACGACTTGATTGGTTTGCCAGGCGGTTTCAGTTATGGAGATGACATCGCTGCAGGGAGAATTATGGGATCGTTGATGGCGCGGACGATTTATCCTGCACTTCGCGACGCAATTTCGCGCGGCGTTGCGATGATCTGCCCATGCAATGGATTTCAGATTGCGGTGCAAGCTGGTTTGCTGCCAGGTCCCGATTCTGCAGGAGATTTATGGCCAGAGGATCCTGCGCACGCATCGGTTGCACTTGCGAATAATCTTTCAGCGCGGTTTACGGATCGATGGACACGAGTCGAAATTCCAACAGACACGGTGTGTGTATGGACGAAAGGGGTGGCGTGCGATCAACCCGATGATGTTCTTCCGAGCGCGCATGGAGAAGGACGATTCGTTGCGCCCGCTGCGGTGGTTGAACGCTTGAGTGCTGGCGGACAAATCGCCATTCGATATGGGGCGAGCGATAATTTCAATGGATCGGTTGGTGCGATTGCGGGAATTTGCGATGCATCTGGAATGGTTTTTGGATTGATGCCGCACCCTGAGCGATACACTCGGTGGACACAGCATCCGCAGTGGACGCGCATGGACCTTCAAGCGTCGGCAGTGCGAAAACATGATCCGCTTGGACTGAGGATTTTTAAGAATGCTGTTGAGTGGGTGAGGGAGGATCGACGTGGGGTGAACTTTGATTTTGGTGCATCGCTGAGTTGACTTTGCTCGGCGGATACAGCGGCGGATACAGCCGCGGAAATGCTTAAGTGAGCAGCCGTGAAAAGATCCCGCCGGGCTCAGACAGTCCTCGGCGACCGACACGATCTGATTTACGAAATTTTATTGCAAGTTCAGTCGGCCGCCTGCGGAACTCGCCCGGCAGAATTTTTCAACGGCTGGGCACGCAAGTTGAAGTGCGACGGAAACAGCCGCGGAAATGCTTAAGTGAGCAGCCGTGAAAAGATCCCGCCGGGCTCAGACAGTCCTCGGCGACCGACACGATCTGATTTACGAAATTTTGTTGCAAGTTCAGTCGGCCGCCTGCGGAACTCGCCCGGCAGAATTTTTTAACGGCTGGGCACGCAAGTTGAAGTGCGACGGAACTGAAAAACGTTCGAGCGAAAATTTGATTCGCCAACGTGGGCAGCGGCCGCTGCCAAAATATGCACGCACAACAAAAACAAACCGTACTAGACCGAGTGCGGTTTCCTTTTCGAATCGTTGGTGAATGTAAATGTCTTCCCTTGATAATCCACGCGAACTGTGTCGCCATCCTGAAACGTTCCGCCAAGAATTCCAGATGCAATGGCATTTTCGATGCGATGCTGCACGACTCGCTTCAATGGCCGAGCGCCAAACTGTGGGTCATAGCCCTCGGCTGCAAGCGCATCACGCGCCGCTGCAGAAACTTCCAATCCGAGGCCACGCTGCACAAGTCGTCGTCGTAGATTTCCGATTTGAATCTCCGCAATTTTGGCAAGTTCCTCTCGATCGAGTTGGTGAAAGACCACGGTTTCATCGATTCGATTCAAGAGTTCTGGCCGCATCGAAGCCTTCAGCAATTTACGCACATGATCCTGAATCAATTCCTCAGGCTGATGCGCTTCAGACATTTCAAGAATCGCAGACGAACCAATATTGCTGGTCATCACAATAATGGTGTTCGCAAAATTGACTGTGCGCCCTTGACCATCGGTCAGTCGGCCATCGTCGAGAACTTGCAGCAGAATATTGCTGACATCTGGATGCGCTTTTTCGAATTCATCAAAGAGCACCACACAGTATGGCCGTCGCCGAACTGCCTCAGTCAATCGACCGCCTTCGTCATATCCAACATAGCCAGGAGGTGCGCCGATCAATCGCGCAACTGAGTGACGCTCCATGTACTCGCTCATGTCGATACGCACCATCGCATCTTGCGAATCGAAAAGCAATTCTGCAAGCGCCTTGCATAGTTCGGTCTTGCCAACGCCAGTTGGTCCAAGAAAGAGAAACGATCCAATAGGGCGATTCGCTTCGCCGAGTCCAGCTCGATTGCGTCGTACCGCTTCGGAGACCGCACGCACTGCTTCGGATTGTCCGACCACTCTGCGACGCAGCGCGTCTTCGATATGCAAAAGCTTCTCGCGCTCGCTTTCGATCAACTTTGACATTGGAATGCCCGTCCATTTGGCGACAACTTCTGCAACGGCTTCAGGATCGACTTCTTCTTTTACGAGCGCATTTCCAGATTCAATGCGCTTTCGCAGTGCAATTTCTGCTTCCCCACGGCGAAGTTCCAAGTCTCGGATTTCTCCATGTTGAATGCGTGCAGCGCGCTCGAAATCTCCACGCCGCTGGGCCTGATCGAATTCAACCCGCTTAGTTTCGATCTGCCGAGTAATGTCCTTGATAGCGTCAAGCTCTTTCTTTTCAATCGTCCACTGCGCAGTCATTGTGCGATCTTGTTCGCGCTCGCCTGCCAATTCCTGATCGACGGCAGCAAGTCGTTGAGCACTCTGTGGATCCTTCTCAATCTGCAGCGCTGCTTTTTCAATTTCAAGTTTCGTGATGTGCCTTCGAATTGCATCAAGTTCTACTGGCATCGAATCATTTTCGATGCGCAAGCGACTGGCGGCTTCGTCGAGCAAGTCAATCGCTTTGTCAGGAAGGAATCGATCGCTGATGTATCGATCCGAAAGATTCGCCGCCGTCACCAGTGCTGCATCTTGGATGCGGACCCCGTGATGCGCTTCGTACCGTTCCTTCAGCCCACGCAAAATTGCAATCGCATCTTCGACGCTCGGTTCTCCAATGAAAACAGGACTGAAACGCCGCTCGAATGCCGCATCTTTCTCGACATGCTTGCGATATTCGTCAAGCGTTGTCGCACCGATACAGTGCAACTCGCCGCGCGCGAGCGCTGGCTTCAACAGTTGGCCCGCGCCGACAGCACCTTCGCCTTGGCCCGCGCCAACAATTGTGTGGAGTTCATCAATAAAAAGAATAATGCGACCTTCGCTCGAAGCAACCTCACGCAGAACTGCTTTGAGTCTTTCCTCAAATTCACCGCGGAATTTCGCTCCTGCCAGTAATGCACCAACATCAAGCGCAATGATCCGCGAGGTGCGCATTGACTCTGGACAGTCACCATTCATGATGCGCTGCGCGAGTCCTTCTGCGATCGCAGTCTTGCCCACGCCAGGCTCGCCAATCAGCACGGGATTATTCTTCGTTCTCCTCGACAAGACCTGCATGCATCTTCGGATTTCTTCATCACGGCCGATGACAGGATCAAGCTTTCCGCTGGCTGCAAGTTCGTTCAGGTCTTTTCCATATTTCTTGAGCGCTTCATATGTGCTCTCTGCACCAGGATCGTGAATGCCTTGCACTCCACTTGCTTTGCGAATGTCGCGTGCTGCCGTTTCAAGATCCTTCGCATTCGCACCAACAGCGGCGAGAACATCTTGTCCTGCACCGCGCGTCTGTGCAATCGCAATCAGCAAGTGATCGCTGGAGACATATGTGTCCTTCATCTTAAGCGCGAGTCGCTCTGCAGCACCAATCACTTCCATCAACTCGCGTCCAGCATTCGCAGTCGCACCTTGGACACGCGGTTGGCGCGATAATTGTGCAATGGCTGTTGAAGAAATACGTGCAGGGTCGAGTCCCGCCTTCGTAAGAACGCTTGACGCTGGTCCATCCTTCTCGCTCAACAATGCAACGAGCAGTTGCAGCGATCCAACTTCGCCATGTTGATCACGAACGGCGTTGGCTTGAGCTTGCGACAAGGCTTGCTGGGCGAGTGTTGTGAATTTTTCGAAGTTCATAGGAAATATTCATAGCAATTCCCGTGCCGAAACGAGCGACCCGTACGACCGCGAAATTTTCATAAAAACGGCACAAATTCAGACATGCTCGACTGGAAAGCCGTCCGGGATGAGTTCGGGACGGTCATTCAGCCATCCTGTCATCCACCGAAATGCATCGATCAATCTCGGACCGGGGCGATTGAACATCTGATTGCCATCGACCATCACGACGCGGCCGGGGCCATCCATATTCGCAGGAAGGAGGGGCCACCATTTTTGCGAGCGCAGTGTCGCCATCTCGGATCGAATTGCGGGCAATCCATATCCGCATGGACAAATGATGATGCGCTGCGGCGCAACTTCAATTATTTCCTCCGGCGATGCCACGCGACTTTTCGCTCCTGCGAGATTGAGCGAATGCCTGCCACCTGCTGCGATGATCATCTCTGGAGTCCAATGTCCACCAACAAATGGAGGATCCATCCATTCTAAAAAAAGCACTTCAGGCCCTTCGATAAATGGATTGACATGATCGACTGCAGTCCACCATCCTTCGCGCATTTCAACCATCGCACGCTCGGCTTGCTGTGGTCGACCAATCGCCTCACCGACTTTCAAGCAATCATCAAGCACATCCCAAATCGATTTCGGGTCAAGGCTGATGATGGTCGGCGACGGATTCATCTTCGCTGCGACTGCGCGAACAGTTTCGAGATCGATCGAACAGACATTGCACAAATCTTGAGTCAGAATCACATCGGGTCGAAGGTTGCGCAGTGCATCTGCATCGAGCGTGTACAAAGATTGATTTGCAGATTTTCCTGCGCCGAGTGCTTCGCGAACAGCTTGATCAATCTCAGCGCTCGCGCCAATTCCAGTTGGTGACGGCGTGCGCTGTCCAGTCAGCACCGGACGATCTTTGATTTGTGGCGGCCAGTCGCATTCGTGGCTTCGACCAACTAAAAGATCTTCACCGCCGATTCGGCAGAGAATTTCAGTGGCGCTTGGAAGCAGGCTGATGACTCGCATGGGCATGAACCATAGCGGGGACAGCGAATTCGCGCAGAATTGGCTTGCGATCAATCTCAAAAATCGATTTTGACTTTTCTTCCGCTTGTGTCACAATTCACTCTGAATGCTTGCGATACGCCATAAAACAACCGCATGTCTTCTGTCGCTCGCAATCGCCTCAAGCGTCGCCGCAGCAATCATTCACACCACGGCGAATCCATTTGGCGGCTTCTTTGGTTTGTGGGGTCCCGATGTTTCTAATCAGCAATCCGTTGGCGCACGGTTCAGCACGACTTCTGACTACACGCTGACCCAAGTCAAGATTTGGTTTATGAACAATAGTGATTCGGTCCACCCCGCCGTAAAGGTCACGCTGCGCACCGATCAAGCCTCTGGAAGTGTGAGCATTCCAAGCAACACAATTTTGGCTGAGTGGAACATTAATATCCAAGCGCTTGGTTGGAATCCCGTGCAGGAAGTCTTTGTTTCAACTGGTGGAGTTGGTTTGCAAGCGGGCCAAAAATATTGGATCGTCGCACAATCAAACAGTTTCAGCGGAGCGAATGCGGTATGGAATTATGCATCGGTCGGCAATACATTCAGCGCAATTACATTGCAGAATGGGATCACTTGGCAACCTGGAGGAAGCGGCGCGGCGCTGACGCTGACTGTCGAAGGAAATCTTGGGCTTCCAATTCCGGCGGACATCAACCATGATGGTCTGGTCAACGGGAACGATCTTGCTGCGGTGTTGAGTGCGTGGGGGACATGCGCAAATTGTCCCGCAGATATCAATCAAGATGGTCAGATTGACGGCATTGATCTTGCAACATTGTTGTCTGCGTGGACGGGCTGAAGCGCAGGCAAGCGAACGTCAGATGAACTGGGGATCCTAGATTCGAACTAGGACAAACTGAGTCAGAGTCAGTTGTGCTACCGTTACACCAATCCCCAAAGTGACTGGCTTTGAATAATAGCGAAGTCCTCTTCATTTCACACATTCTTCTTTCGATGATCTCAATCCTCAATCATTGGTCCTGCCGCAGAACATCGCCAAATTTGGCTGGAATTTGCATCCTATTCGCACTTCTGCTTGCTCCTGGATGCGTCTCAAAGCCCATCCAAATTCGCACACTTGATGCGGTTACGGGCGCACCAGTCGCCGATGTTGACATTCGTCAACACGGAGTGCGTTGGTTCAGTTTTTTCCCTAAGAAGGGTAAGGCTCCCAAGACAAATGCAGATGGTCAGCTTGATCTCGTATTGAATTCTCGCTCGACATGTCTGGCGGTGTTGCGTCCGGGATATGTACCGACGCAAGTTTCGATCGTGCCGGAGCCTGAGGGACGCCTGCCGAAATTGAAGCCAACTTTGCTTGTTGCTGATATCTCGCCGATCAACTGCGTCGAATTCGAATCGCTCGCAGATCTTGCAGTCGTCGAAGTTCGGTTGGCTCCAATCATTCAAGAAAAAGTCCGCATATCTGTTCGTGACGAACAGGGCGTGCCACTCGCAAATGTCGATGTCATTCTCGAGACTGGACTCTTTCTTCCCAAGGATGGGGTCGAAGAAGAATGGGGTCGCCCACCGATTGAGCGAATCGTCACCGACACTTCAGGAGTCGCAGTGGTGACTGTGCACATCGGACTGCGAAACTATATATATGTGCGGATGCTTGGTCGTGAAAGTCAGCGCGTCGCATTCGAACGACTCGCCGATCGCAAGAACATCGATATCACTCTTCGATCGATCGCATCCAAGTCAGCGGTCATTCGCTTGATAGACGGCAAGAGCGGCGCACCGATCGCAGGCGCTGATGTGGAACTCGGCAAGCAATTCGACGGAATCCCTTGTGATCCCAATGGTTGGACAGTCAAGACCGACGTCAATGGCTGCACGCCGCAAGTTCCAATACCAGATTTTTCGGAGTTGATTGTGACAGCATCCGCAGAAAAATATCTGATGCGTCGGCGAGTACTGGTTTGGCAGGCAGTTGATGTCAAGAAGCCAGTGGAGATCGAACTCGATCGCAAATAATCCATCGCATGCGATGAGCGGGTGAATCGCTCAATCGTTTATTCTCTCAGTTATGCGATCATTCAAGCCGAATCATTGGAATATTTTGATCGGTCTGATTCTTGGAGCGATTGTGGGGATCGTCAGTCATGAAATTGCGGATCGATCGCAATTTTTGAAAGGTTGGTTGACCTTTGCCACGGATACGATCGCATATCCGATTGGGCAGATTTTTCTGCGCTTGCTTTTTATTGTGGTCGTGCCATTGGTCTTCGCATCGCTTGCTGCAGGAGTTGCTCGACTTGGGGATCTTTCCAAATTAGGACGCATTGGGGGACGCGCTCTTGCTTTCTTTCTGCTGACAACAACTTTCTCCGTGGTGATCGGTCTTGTAGCAATGAATCTTTTTCGACCAGGAAACGGTTTCAATCCTGAAACACGCGCCGAGTTGATGACAACATTCGAACAAGACTCAGCGAAGCTGGCCATAACAGCCTCGGCGCAGGAGGTTGAAACCACCATCATGCGCATCAATCAGATTCTTGACATGTTCTTGCCACGCAACATCATTGGCGCGATCACTCAGATGCAGATGTTGCCATTGATTGTGTTTGGAATTTTGTTTGGCGTTGCTCTGAGTTTGCAATCTCCTCCGCGTCGAGATGAGATGACGTCATGGCTTGACACCATCTCGGATGCAATGGTCACCATCGTTGGCTTTGCAATGCGCATAGCACCGTACGCTGTCTTTTGCCTGATTTTCGTGGTGATGAGCAAGTTTGGCGCACAGTTGCTGGTCAAACTCTCGTTCTATGTATTGATCGTGATCGGCTGCTATCTGATTCAGTTATTCATCCTGTATCCAATATTGCTGCGAACAACCGCCAGGCGAAATCCCATCGACTTTTTTCGTCGATCAATCCCAATAATGGTCACAGCATTTTCAACTTCATCGAGCAACGCAACATTGCCGACATCGATGCAAGTCAGCCAACGCGATTTGGGAATTCGTCCAGCTGTGGCTGGATTCGTGTTGCCGCTAGGAGCAACGATCAATATGAATGGCACCGCACTCTTCGAAGGCTGCGTGGTTTTGTTCGTTGCGCAAGTCTTCGGTATCGAACTTCCCATTGCCAAACAAGGGATCATTCTTTTGTTATGCGTGATCAGTTCGATTGGCGTTGCAGGAGTTCCCGGAGGTTCGCTACCACTCTTGATGATTGTGATGGCTCAAGTCGGAGTTCCTCCAGCTGGCATTGCCATTGTGCTTGGCGTTGACAGATTGCTCGATATGGGCAGGACGGTTGTGAATGTCATGGGCGATATTGTCACGGCGGCATATGTGGAAAGCGCCGAGCAGCGCGAGGATATTCGCGCCGGTTTGCGCATGGATGGGCGCATGGACGCAGCACAATAAATTTTCTGTGAATTGAAGCCTCGACTCGAAGGATCACTTTGCCTATTCTCTGGTAATGATCGGTAGTGCAACTAAACCTCTCGGATCTGAAGCGACGACCCACGGCATTCGTATTCAAGTTGTCCCGAGTTTCATGGACTCTCATTCGGATATCGAAAGAGGTCGTTTCATTTTCTCATACAAGATTCTTATAGCCAACGAAGGTACCGAGCGTGTTCGACTGGTCAGCCGCGCTTGGAAAATCGTTGATGCAGACGGAACGAATAATGAAGTCAACGGGCCAGGCGTTGTTGGCCAACACCCAGACTTGGCAGCCGGTGAAACGTTCGAGTATTCCAGTTTTTGTCCATTGCCCACAGCATGGGGAACGATGGAAGGACACTTTCTTTTCGAACGCGAAGACAAGTCAACATTCGAAGCGCAGGTCGCTCGTTTCTATTTCGCCGCTCCGACGACTTGACCCAGCCTGTTGCGTGCATTCTGTATTCGACGAAATCTTTTTCGAGCGGTATTCTTGTCTTCAATGGACATTGGCGCCGAAGGTGAAACAAAGTTTGTTAGAACGCAAGCGATCGAATCGGTGGGTCGACAAAACCGCCTCAATTCTCTCAGTCCGATGATCACGCCTCAGATGTGGGTGCTGACGTCTGCACTTGGATTTCTTCTGTTGGCGGTAGTGGTCTGGGGATTCGCAGGGCGTATTCCTTTAACAGTCCAAGGCCAAGGAATTTTTGTGCGTGGAGAGCGATTGGATTCGGTGAATTCGCCATGCGAAGGACTGATTCGCAAGATGAATAAGCACACCGGTGATCTGGTCAAGGCAGGAGAGTGCATCGCCACAATTTGCAAGAGCGCAAGTTCTACAGAAGAACTCTCACAAGTTCTGGCCTCTGCGGATGGAGTGGTTGTATCGCTCGAAGCGGAAGATTGGGACTTTGTCACAAGCGGGCAAATTATCGCTGTGATTGCCACGGGAAATGTGGCTCCAATTTGTATCGGATTTGTTTCTTTAGCGGAAGGAAAGCGTGTCGTTGCAGGAATGCAGGTTCGAATTGCGTTCAGTCACGGCGATTCATACGGTGATGCCCAAGCGATTGGACGAGTGGAATCAATCGACGATTTCGTCACGAGTCCAGATCAGATGTTTGGACGCGTGCCGAGTCAAACGCTTGTCGCTTCAATACAGGAACGATTTGGAAACGTCACTTCAATTGTTGTTGCGCTCGAACTGGATCCGCAGGGCAAAGCTGGACTTCAATGGTCTTCTCGTTTGTCTGGACCAAGCACAGTAACGAGTGGAACTCCGTGTGACATCGAGATCATCGTGCGTGAGATTCGCCCAGCGTCGCTTATCTTGCCTGGCTTCGGCCAAGATGATGGCTTGTCGCCATGAGTGCATTGAGTGCCGAAGAGCCAATTGATTCAGAAGAAATTCCTCCTGCAGTTCCCCCAGGAAAGTCTCGCATGGCTCGCGTGCCCACGACAATGCAAGTGGTTGCAGCCGAATGCGGGGCAGCAAGTTTGGCCAGCATTCTTGGGCATTTTCGTGCATATCGACCGCTCGAAGAAGTCCGCGAAGCCGTTGGCGTTGATCGTGATGGATCAAATGCACTTCGCATAATGCGTGCGGCAATACACTTTGGACTTGAAGCAGAAGGAGTGCGATGCGAGCCAGAAAACTTTGATGAAATCACGTTGCCTGCGATTCTGTACTGGGGGACGAATCATTTTGTGGTCTTAGAAGGATGGACCAAGAGCGGTTATTGCATTATGGATCCTGCACTCGGTCGGCGCTTAGTTTCGGCCGAAGAATTCAATTCAGATTTCACTGGCGTCGTGTTGAAGATGGAGCCTGGGGAACATTTCGTACAAACTGGCAGTCCGCCTTCATCTCTCAGTTTGGTTATGGGTTGGATGTGCGGCGCTGGGGTTGCAGTGTGGTTGACGGTATTTGTTGGTCTGCTGCTT
Organism: Singulisphaera sp. GP187; assembly: GCA_945862215.1. GTDB lineage: Bacteria > Planctomycetota > Phycisphaerae > Phycisphaerales > SM1A02 > F1-60-MAGs104. The sequence goes on from CAMAXY010000011.1 coordinate 30,956, forward strand.
GCTGTACCAATGGTGGCAATTCCTGGAATTGCCGCAACATTCGTTGACACTGTTCTCGCCGAAGAGCGCGCCGATTGGATGAAATGGATTCTCGGTGGTGCAATCATCGCGCTGATTCTTCAATCGGGCTTGATCGTGATTCAGCAACTGATTCTTGCGCGACTCGAACAGCAATTATCGTTGGAACGCACATCCGACTTTCTTCAGCAACTGTTCCGTATGCCAACGACATTCTTTGCACAGCGATATCCTGGTGATATCGCAGAACGCGTTTCAAGCAATGATGGAGTTGCGGGGTTGCTCGCATCCAAGTTTGCGCCTGCGATTATTCAGATATTTACGCTTCTTACTTTTCTCGCTGCGATTTCTTGGATCAATATTCCGATGGGAATCATCTCTTTTCTTGCGGTGAGCGCGACTTTGTCTCTGCTGTTCTTCGTTGCTCGATCCCGAGTCGATCAGGCGCAATCACTCCAACAGCAAGAAGGCATGAAGCAAGGCGCGATCATCGCTGGACTGCTGACTCTGGAGTCACTCAAAGCAAGTGGACGTGAAGCAGATTTCTTCGGTCGTTCAATGGGATTTGCAGAGCGCGTGAGCGCTGCACGCCAGCGCGCCAGCATCCTTTCGAATGCGGTCAGCATTATCCCAGCTTGGTTTCAGGCATTGGTCGTGACCGTTCTCGTTCTCTCCTTTGGTGGATGGCAAGTAATGCAAGGAGATTTGACAATTGGGATGTTGCTTGGCTTGCAAATTCTTTTGCTTGGATTTATGACACCTGTAACTCAGTTGGCTGAACTGATTCGAGAAATACAGACTGTTCGAGCGGATCTTGGGCGACTTGATGATGTGATGTGTCATGCTGTTGATCGACTTGCATGTGATCCAAGCGTTGATGACGCACGTCAGATTGAATATGCAGATGGCAACTTAGAGTTGCGCAATATCACCTTCGGTTATGGTCACGGACAGGAACCGCTCCTTGCGAATTTTTCACTCAAGGTCGCTTCGGGAGGTCGCGTCGCGATTGTCGGAGGAACTGGATCTGGTAAATCAACTGTCGCGCGTCTCGCAGCAGGATTGATCGATCCGTGGGAAGGTGAGATCCTGATCGACGGTCAATTCATTGGGGATATTCCGCGGCATGTTCGTGCTGCAAGTATCGGTACTGTTTTTCAGCGCGCTGCATTTTTCGAAGGGACAATCCGAGAAAACCTTTCTCTGTGGAATGTGGATATTCCAGACGCATGGATCGTCGAGGCCCTTGAAGATGCGCAGCTTTTAGAATTAGTCTCGAGTCGTGGCGGACTCGATCAAATTATTTCTGAAGGCGGGTCGAATTTTTCTGGAGGCGAAGCGCAACGCTTGGACATCGCCCGCGCACTTTCGAGGCGACCAGCAATATTGATTATGGATGAGGCAACCAGCGCGTTGGATCCTGTCACAGAACTTGCGCTGGATGCGGCGCTTCGTCGGCGAGGAGTCACATGTCTTGTTGTCGCACACCGATTGAGCACGATCAGGGATGCGGACGAAATCATCGTGCTTGATGGTGGCATCGTTGTGGAGCGCGGTACTCACGACCAACTATTGACGCTCGGTGGCGTGTATCAGAATCTGATTGCAGGGGAGAATTCATGAGCGGTGAATCCATTTCTGCAATCGAAGCGGCGACCATGCTTGGAGGCGAGAGTCTCTACATCGATCGGCGAAGTCATATTGACTTGGGAAATCTCAAAGATGTCATCGTGATCGTGAAGGGTTCCGTCGTGCTTTTCGCTCGTAGTTCTTCGCAAAAACGCCGCCACAGAATTGGCATCGTCTTGCCAGGAGCTGTACTGGTTGGTCTTGCTCCAGGAGTGGAAATTGTTCCAGTGACTGAAGCTGAGGCGATACGAATTCCATTCTCCAAAGTTGAAAGTTTGCCAGCGGGTTCTCGATTCGAAGTCGCGCTGTGTGCTGGAATCGGCTCGACCCTTGCCGCTTGCGGATCTGCATTGCCTGCGAAGGCAACATTGGCGATTGCACGAAGTCGATGCGCCACGGAACTGACGCGTCGAGGCGCTTCGGTGATTGAAACATCATTTGCTCGGCATATGCGTCGACTTGTGAATGTCGCAAGTGCCCGTTTGGCATTTTCGAGTGAATTGAAATCAATGATTGCGCAGAAGTCGGGTGAGTCGACTGAACTTCCCGATTCGCGACTTCCACCAATCGTGCGCGCGTGCACGCAGATCGCCCAGAGCATCGGCTGCGACCTTTCAACAATTCCAAGCAGAATCCCAAGGGATAACACAAGAAAACCAGAACAGATTTTTGCCCATGTTTCTGGTCTTGGAATCCGTCCAGTCTTTCTTGATTCAGGTTGGTGGAATTCTGGAGTTGGCGCACTCTTGGCTTTCAAATCCGACGATCAATCGCCCGTTGCAATTCTGCCATTCGCGAAGGGAATGGTGGCGTATGTCCATTCGGCGGGGGCGACGAATGGGCCGATCGTCGTTGACAAAAATTTTGCAGATGGATTGTCTCGCGTTGCTTCGCAGTTTCATCCAACTCTCTCTAACCACCAATCAACCATCCCCAAATTTTTGAGTTTTGTAATTCAAGGGTCCGAGAGAGATTTCATTCGCGCATTTGTGATTTCTGGTCTCGGTTCTCTGGTCAATCTTGCAATTCCAATTGCAACTGGAGTTCTGGTCGCAAGCGTCTTGCCGAGTGGGAATAAAATGGGGCTTGTTTTCCTCGGTTGCATTCTTTTAGGAACAACTCTCACCGCTGCGGCATGTGGTTATGTCGTCTCAAATCTACTGCTGCGTGCAGAGACTCGAATTGCAAGTCGAGCGCTTGGTGCAATCTTGGATCGCTGCTTGCGTATGCCGACTGAATTCTTCCGCACATTCACAAGCGGAGACCTTGCGGATCGCATTTTGTCTGTGGGTGATTTGCAAGCCATACTGTCTGGAGCGGCAATTTCCGCGATTATGGCTGGCGTTTTCTCTGTGATGTATCTCGCGGTGATGTTGTATGTCAACACAACTGCCGCACTGATTGGAGCAGGTCTGCTGACTGTGGCTGTTCTCTTCAGTGTGTTGCTTAGTGCCGGTCGATCTCAACTCTCGACGGTGATTTTGGAGGGACAGGGAAAACTTTCCACAATGCTGCTGCAATTTATTGGCGGCATCGACACGATTCGCAGCGCTTCTGCAGAGCAATTTGCCATGCTTCGCTGGCTCAATCGCTTCCGAGGCGTTCGGTCAGCCACGATGCGAATTCGCCGCCTCGAACGAATCTTTGACATATTTGCCACAGGCTTTCCATTGATATGCCTGATGATTTTCTGGATTCTCTTCCTTCCAGCGGACTCTGGTGGTGTACTGCAACTGAATCAGTTTGGTGCGACAGAACGCGTGGCGCAATACCTCGTCTTTAATAGTGCATTTGTCGCAGCGCTCTATTCAGTCCTTGAATTTGGTGAGAGATTGGGCGATCTCGCATCACTTCGATCAATCTTGCGCCGCATCGCACCGATTTTGGCAGCGCCATCAGAACGAACTGCGAATCGCGAGCAGCCTGGAGTGCTTTCAGGCCGAATCGATATTGAAGATGTGCGATTCTCATATCCTGGAACTGCAAATGAGGTGCTCTCTGGAGTCACTATGCATATCGCAGAAGGCGAGAGCATCGCCATCGTCGGCGCATCGGGTAGCGGCAAGTCAACATTGACTCAGCTGATACTTGGAATGCGTCAGCCAAGCTTGGGCGAAATTGTTTTCGACGGCAAAGCTCTTGGGAGATTGGATGTTGTGTCGGTTCGACGCCAAATCGGAGCGGTGATTCAAAACACGCGAGTTGTTCCTGGAAGCATCTTGGACAATATCGTTGGAAGCACGCTCTTTACTCCAAAAGATGCGCAAGCAGCGATCGTTGCAGCTGGGTTTGGAGATGAAGTCGCGAAAATGCCAATGGGCGTTCAGACGTATGTCACAGATCAAACTCTCTCTGGCGGTCAAGTACAGAAGTTGATGATTGCAAGAGCGCTCGTCACTCGTCCGCGCATCTTAATTTTCGATGAAGCCACCAGCGCACTTGACGAAATTTCTCAGGCGCAGGTCGTGCAAAGTCTCGAGAGGTTGAAGTCGACGCGAATCATCATCGCGCATCGGCTGAGCACGGTTCGAATGGTCGACAAAATTTATGTCATGGAAAAGGGACGGATTGTTCAATCCGGCAACTTCATAGAACTTCTGGCAGTCGAGGGGCCGTTCAAAGAAATGGCTCGTCGTCAGATGATCGATGCGAAGGATGAATTTCAGATTTGAAGAGCGATGGAATTTAAAAAGCAGTCGGCGTCCGTTCAGGAGCAAGAACGGGCGCCGACTGCAATGCATTCAATCACACAAAGCGGTCGAGCGTCTGGCGCAGACAACGCTTTTAGCGTTTCGGCGTCCGAGACTGGCGAGCTGCAGTTGTATTGCGAGCGACACGGCTTGCGCCGCCTCCGCTTGCTTTAGCAAGATCCGCATCGGACAGTTTTACGGACTTCGTATTGGTCTTTGAGGTCTTGGACGTATTCGCTGGCTTTGTTGACATGAAGATTTCTTTCCGTTGGCTGAAGGCTTACGATCTACGCAATCGAAAGTCTCAGATATGAATAAAGTACGATACATTTTTATAATGGCAAATACAGAGGCTGATTTCTTGTGAAAAATTTTATAAAGTCAAAGAACTTCACGATCGCCGTGGTCGGAGCAACTGGAGCCGTTGGAGCCGAATTTATCGAATTACTAGTCATAAACGGCGTTTCTGCCGACAGAGTCAGGCTTTTTGCAAGCGAGAGATCGGCTGGTCGATCAATCTTGGTTGGGGGAAAATCTGTGGTTGTCGAAGCTCTTAAGTCAGGTTGTTTTGCCGAAGTAGGCATCGCATTCTTCTCTGCGAGCAAGGGAATTTCCAAGTCTTGGGCGGCGCAGGCAGTTGCATCTGGAGCGTGGGTCGTCGACAATTCGAGTGCCTTCCGCATGAATGTTGAAGTCCCGCTCATCATTCCAGAAGTGAATGCCAATGCGCTGGACGCATGCAAAGGTCCTTCAATTGTTGCAGTGCCGAATTGTTCGACGATTGTCGCGCTTGTCGCCGCAACGCCGCTGCACCGCGTGGCGAAAGTTCGGCGAATGACTGTTGCGACATATCAAGCCGCAAGCGGTGCTGGCGCAGCTGCGATGCGAGAGTTGGAATCGCAAGCGCATGCATTTGCGGGAAAAACTCCGATGCAAACCGAAATTTTTGGCAGGCAATATCTCTTCAATTGTTTCAGCCATAACTCAGCGATCGGACCCGAGGGTTACAACGAAGAAGAAGCGAAGTTGCTGCACGAGACGCGCAAGATTTGGTCCGATGACACGGTGAAAATTACTGCGACATGCGTTCGTGTGCCAGTTCTGAGAGCCCACTGCGAAGCGATCGGTTTGGAATTTGAGACGCCGCTTTCTGAAGTGCGTGCGCGCGAAATTCTTGGTGCTGCTCCTGGCGTGGAATTGGTCGATGATCGAATCAATAATCGTTTCCCTGAACCGCTCAATGCAGCTGGGCGGGATCCTGTGCTTGTGGGGCGAATTCGTGCGGATTGGAGTTTGCCATCAGGAATGGGCCTGCAAATGTTTGTCGCAGGAGATCAGATTCGAATTGGCGCAGCGTTGACGGGGTGGAATATTGCAGAGTTGATCGCCGCGCGGATCGGTCAGTGATTTGGGCGCGAGAGTTTGGCGCCAACGCGTTTCACCGCAATCACGCCAGTAGATCGCGCGTCGCTTGTTCTACATTTGGCTGGCGCATTAAATGTTCGCCAACAAGAACAATGTTGATGCCATGAGATCGCAGTCGCTTCAGATCTTCGGGAGTTGTGATTCCGGATTCGCTGACGAGGATCCGCGGATCTTCGATCAAGTCTGCCATCCGAAGCGAGTGATTGATATCCGTTTTCATCGTCCGAAGATTTCTATTGTTGATCCCTAAGAGCGAATAGCCCGCATGTGGAAACCCAAGATGATTCAATACGCGGCAAAGATTTTCTGCGTCGTGCACTTCCAACAGAATGGTCATTCCAAGTTCGACGCAGAGAATCTGAAAGTCGATGATTTCGCTTTCGCGCAGACATTCGGCGATCAGCAAGACGGCATCAGCGCCGGCAGCTCTTGATTCCCAGATTTGATAGGTATCGATTATGAAATCTTTGCGCAGCACAGGGAGGGGTATCGCATCGCGGATTGCGTGGATGTATTCCAACTTCCCGCCGAAATCTTCCGAATCGGTCAGGCAGGAGATCGCAGTCGCACCACCCGCGTGATATTGTCGTGCGATGGCGACTGGATCGAAATCTTCGCGGATCAATCCCGCAGATGGACTTTTGCGTTTGACTTCCGCTATCAGTCGAGTGCGCAAAGTGTTTCCATGGTCGAAAACCGCCTGGAAAAAATTGCGCGTCCTACCAAGTTCGGAAATTCGCTCGCGAAGTTCTTCCAATGGAACGGCGATTTTTGCAGCGGCCACTTCCTTACGTTTGCGCCGAACAATTGTCTTGAGTACATCAGTCATAGTCGCACTTGGGATTCTGGCAACAGAGAGTAGATCGGAAGTCGGCGATCCGTCGAATGCCGAGACCGCGTCAAATTGGCCGATCATCTCTTTGGGACTCGGTGCAGGAATCATTATCTTGGTTGTCGCGACTCGAGCGATGCGATTGACTCATGCTCCAGTTACGGTTTGGAAATTGAATGCTGGCGGTTCATTTTTACTCTTTGCTGGTTTGTATTTGATCGGTTCACTTGGTAGCACTGCTTTGTCGGCGGTCTGCGGTTTGCTCCCAAGCGATGATTCGATGAAGGCCAAGGTCGTTGCTGGATTTGGCGCGTTTATCGTGCAAGCCCTCTTGCTCTTTTTCGTCCTTCGCAGCAGCAAATCGATTTCAATCGATCCACCTGTTCTCTCCACGCCAACCACTGCTGCGCCTTGGGGAATTCTTCGGTCGATCTTCTTTGGCGCATTCATTTTGTTGATCGCATGGTTTCCACTGCAAGCGGTCGGCAGCATTATTGCGTCGATCCAACTTTATCTCGGAGGTGTTGAGCCGCCAGTGGAGGGGCATACCACTTTTGATCTTCTGCGCAATTCGCCAGACATGATGCTGAAGAGTGCGATGGTCGCTATCGTCATTCTTTGTGCGCCGCTCACTGAAGAATTCACATTTCGTGGAGCGATGCAAATGGGGATTCGCGGTTCAGGATTTTCGCCGTGGTGGGCGATCATCATCACCAGTGCATTTTTCGCTGCAGTCCATATCCCCGTCCTTGCAGCAGGGGCAATGGCATCTGGACTGGCGACTCTATTTTTACTCGCGCTCATTCTTGGTTGGCTGATGCAGCGCACAGGACGAATCGCAGCGCCAATTGCTGCGCACTCGCTTTTCAATCTTGTCAATCTGATGATCTTCTGGTTTGGTTGATGGCGGCGAAGCAGCCGAGAGTTTCGTAGGATCAACAACAGCATGCCTTCGAACAACGCACCAAATTCCAAGCCGCGCATTCTGACTGGCGACACGCCAACTGGAACATTGCATTTAGGACATTGGGTCGGCAGCGTCAAGCGGCGCGTCGAATTGCAATCAACTCACGAGTGCTATTTTCTGATCGCCAATATGCATGCATTCACGACGCGTGTCGATCATGCCGCTGATATTCGCCGCGATTCGATCGAGATTGTGCGGGATTATCTTGCGATGGGAATCGATCCAAAGTTGTCGGCGATTTTCTTGCAGAGCGAAGTGCCGGCGATCGCAGAATTGACTTTTCTATTCGCAATGCTGTTGCCGTTCAATCGTGTGATGCGCAATCCAACTCTGAAGGACGAGATTAAGATCAAGAATCTCGGCGAGACTTATTCATTCGGCTTTCCGCTCTATGCCGTTGGCCAAACCGCAGACATCTTGGCGTTTCGCCCAACGGGCGTGCCTGTTGGTGAGGACCAAGTTCCGCATCTCGAGATGACGCGCGAAGTTGCACGCAGGTTCAATCAGATTTTTTGTGGAGTCTCTGAACATGCAGAAGATTCTGACCACGAAAAATTGGGTGGAACTTTCCCAATTCCTCATGCAGATGTTGGAGTGGTTGGACGTTTGATGGGAATCGATGGCGTGAACAAGATGAGCAAGAGCCTTGGGAACGCGATCTTCATTGCAGATCCTCCCAAAGAAGTGCAGAAAAAGATGGGGAAGATATTCACAGGTCGACAAAGTCCCACCGAGCCAGGCGATATCACCAACGCGCTATTTCAATATGTTGATGCTTTCATCCCTGATGCAGCGAGAGTCGCAGAATTGAAAGATCGATATGCACGCGGTGACAATCTTGGTGATGGTCATGTGAAACAAGAAGTTGCGGAGGCTCTCAATCGTTTGCTCGAACCGATGCGAGAGCGTCGCAAGCAATACGAAGGTAGTGATGATGCGATCATTGACATTCTTCGAGATGGATGTGTGCGCGCAAATCGAGTTGCCGAAGAAACCCTTGCGATGGTGAAGGACGCAGCGAAACTATCTTATTTCCCGCGTCGACTGACACTGGGTTGAAGCGGCTTTACATTCACTTTGCGCATCTTCATTTCGCGCGGGTGACAGTTCGCGATCACTTCCTTCAAATGTTCTCGCGTGACATGGGTATAAATCTGCGTGGTTGTGATGCTGGAATGTCCGAGTAACTCTTGTACGACGCGCAAGTCCGCGCCACCGTTGACCAAGTGCGTCGCGAATGAATGTCGAAGTGTGTGCGGATGCACATCGTTCAATCCTGCAAGCGCCGCATTTTTCTTGACCAACTGCCAGATGGCAACGCGGTCGAGTGGTCTTCCAGAAAACGAGAGAAGCAATCGGAAACCATCTTTCCCTCCACCGACTTTCGCCAGCGCAGGGCGACACTCCGCAAGATATTTCAGCGTCCAGCGAATTGCTGGAACCCCAATGGGCACAATGCGCATCTTGCCGCCTTTGCCAGTGACCGCGAGCGAACCAATCGTCTCGTGAAAATCATTCACCTTCACGGTGCAGACTTCGCTCGCGCGCAATCCGCCACCGTACAGAAGTTCCAACATCGCACGATCTCTCAGCCATAATTTTCCTTGTGCTGGTGATGGAAACTCGACGAGTGTCTTCATCTGCTTTGCTGTCATCGCACCAGGTAAACGCTTCCATGCCGTTGGTCGTTCAAGCAATCGTGCGGGATCACGCGTGATCGTTCCCATCGCACGAAGCCAGCGAAAAAAGACTCGTATCGTTGCAAGATGACGCGTGACAGTTGTCGCTTGATATTCCCGCTCTTTGGAAAGCCAACGAATATGGTTTGTCAGATCCGCCATCGTCGCTGTCGAAGGGTCTTCATTGCCGCGTTCATTGAGATATGAAGCCAAGAGATCCAAATCGCGACCGTACGCCTCCAAAGTCAGAGTCGCAAGTCCGCATTCGATCCGGCAGAACGCCAGAAAGTCACGGCGTCTTCGGGCGGCTACGGTAAGAACTTCCATGGACTGTGGGTTGCATGAGTGCGGGAACTAGATTTTTCTGAAGGATTCCTTTTTGATTGTCGCCAACTGTTTCGCGAAATCGCGCTTCCATATTGATTCGGTGATAAAGCGCGCATCCATGAAATCCACCGCAACAATATGTGAACAATTGTTCGACCTCGCCAAGCGCAAACCGCGACGTGCAACGATGATCGTTGAGGTCCATGTGCGGGCAGTAGCGGGGATCGGGATCGTTCATAGCTTGTTCGAAGATGGTGTTTGTATGTCTGGACTGTGCAGAAGCAGAGGCGGAAGTGCTGGTTTTCGCTCCAGCGGAAAGAATTACTGTACTGTGCCGAATCGGTCGAAACGACCATAAATCTGCACATTTACTTCGCTAGCATTCCATATATGAACATGGACCGACCAACGGTCGCAATCTCTTTGGGTGATCCTTGCGGCATCGGAGCCGAAGTCACCGTCAAGGCCCTTCACGATCCAATCGTCAGGCGCGCTGCGAAATGGGTCGTGCATGGTTCCAATCATTTGATGCATATCGCAGCAGAGCGAAGCGGAATCCCAGTGAATTGGCTTCGGGTTGCTGTGGAGAGTGAGCGCGCTCAGCATGAAATTGATGCGGATTATGTTGTGCTCGATCACGGACAAGTGCTTGGACTTTTTGATGGGCGAGAGCCTTCGAAGGTTGGCGGATTGGCAAGCAAGGCTTATGTCGAAGCAGCGATCACGGACGCGATGCGTGCTCAAGGGGACCCTCGGCGGGTTGACGCAGTTGTGACTGCGCCGATTAGTAAAGAGTCTTGGTCGCTTGCAGGTTATCGCTGGCCTGGGCACACAGAATTGTTTGCCTTTCGCACGCGCGCGCGCCGTCATTGCATGGCATTTTCAGCGCCGAATTTGCGCGTTGCATTGGCGACAACACACGTCCCACTTATGACGATTCGAGATTTGCTGACCATTGGTCGAGTCTTTGATCCGATTGATTTGGGAAATCGATTTTGTAAAGACATGGGAGTTGCGTCGCCGAGAATCGCAGTGTGCGGGCTGAATCCGCACGCCGGCGAACACGGATTATTCGGCGATGAAGAAGAACGAATCATTCGACCCGCAATCGATATGGCTTGTAGCGCAGGCATTGATGCATCGGGTCCGTGGGCAGCGGATACGATTTTCCGTGACGCGCTCAATGGGCGATATGACTTGGTTGTGGCGATGTATCACGATCAGGGATTGATTCCGCTGAAGATGGTTGCATTTGAATCCGCTGTGAATGTGACGCTTGGTATTTCAATCGTTCGAACCAGTCCCGATCACGGAACCGCATTCGGCATTGCGGGCGAAGGCAAAGCAGACCCGAGTGCGATGCGTGAAGCGATGCTGTTGGCTGCGAAGTTGGCGCGAGCACCTCGATCATCTGGAGCGACGCGATCAAGCGGCAATCATCCAGATGGACCAGCGCGCGGCGAGTGGTCATCAAGCGGACCGTGGACAGGCTGAGTCGAGTCGCGGGAACAGCCGAAGATTTAACCGCAGATACAGCCACAGAAATGCATTAGTGTTCAGCCGTGAAAAGTCCTCTCGGGGCTCAGACAGTCCTCGGCGACCGACACGATCTGGTTTGCGAAATTTTTATTGCAAGTGCAGTCGGCCGCCTGCGGAACTCGCCCGAGAGAACTTTCCAACGGCTAGGCACGCAAACAGATTCGCGACGGATCTGAAAAACGTTCGAGCGAGAATTTGATTCGCCAACGTGGGCAGTGGAATGATTTGAACCCCGGCGAGTTTGCAAGCCGAGCCGGAGTCCGCGTAGTTGTCTTGGCGCGCGCCGGAGGGCGCGCTGGATTTCAGTGCGCAGCATGTTTAAGCCCGGGGGCAAATCAGTCCGCTGCCAAATCCTGCACGAATCACTTTTGAGTCCATGCATGCGTCCCGCGGCGCCCATCCACAAATTTAATTTACGGAGCAATAACAATCGTGCTGTTTGGCTCGGTGAGAAATTCATACACCAATTCAACATCTGCATCGCTCATGCGAACGCATCCCATCGATGCTTGTTTGCCGATCGAAGTTTGATCAACAGTTCCGTGAATTCCATACCCCTTGAATCCTTGATTGTGCGCTTCAACGCCGATCAATCCAATCCATCGTTCGCCGATTGGATTTTTCGGATCGTCAGATGCAAAATGCTCGCCTGTTCGCGGGTTATTCCATTCTGGATTGATGAGTTTGCTTTTTGGTCGCACCATGAATGCACCAGTTGGTGTCGAGTTCAACTCGCCAAGCCCCACTGGGAAGATTGCGATCAGCACGCGGCTTGGACCTTCGCCTGCATAGATCTTCATTTGATAGTTGCTCTTAGAAACCTCCGCGTGAAACGCACCGACCGGAAGCTTTAACTTCTGTCCGACACGCAGCGACTTTTCGCTCTTCATGCCATTCATGCGCTGGATGATTCTCCAATCGGTCTGCACATCATTTTTCTTTGCGACCTTGGAAAGAGTGTCGCCGGGCTGCACCGTATAGACGCGAATGAATGGATCACTGACACTCATTGCGGGCGAGAAAAATAGTTTTGCGTTCAACTCTCGCAGTGATGTCATCGCAGCAAATTCTTCAGCCGCATTCAATTCGCGGCGATCGAGCAAGTGCGTCAATGCAAGTCGTGCGCCGACTGGATCGGCCTGAGTCATCGCAAGCGTTGTTGCAAGATTCGTTGTGCTTGGTGCTGATGGCGTGACAGGTTGGATCGCAGCAGAAGCAGTCACTGCAACAGGCGCGGTCATCGCAACAGGCTGCCGGCCAGAGTTTGCAGTAATGACTGGCATTTCAGGCGTTTTTTGTACGACGATCGGCGCAACGGAAGGTGTCGCAGTCGTTGGCGGCACGGCGTTTGTCGACACGCGATCTGTTGTTGGCGTTTTGTCATTTCCCGTGAAATAAAATGTTCCGCCTGCAACTCCAGCAGCTGCAACCAATGCAAGCGCGATGGGAATCAACTTGCGGCGATTTGTACCGAAGAGAGTTGCGGAAGAGGATCGTGGTTGTTGGCTATCGAGTGTCATGTTGGATTCCTTTGAATGAGTTCTAAATGTGATTTCGATCTTGGATTGCGAGTAATGCAAGCGATGGATCGCGTTGGACGGCGCGACGATCACTCACGACTGCATGGACGGCGATGTCTGTTGGTTCTGTTGGGATCTCTTCGACGAATTGGATGTCAAAGCAAACTCCGATCGTCGCAGTGTTGCGAGAAAATCGCGCAAGGTATCGATCGTAATATCCGCCTCCGCGGCCCAAGCGAAATCCATGTATGTCGAATGCAACGCCCGGAACGATGACCAAGTCAATCTCTTCCTGCAGGATTTCTTGGCCGACTTTCGGTGCGCGGACTCCGAGCGAGTCAGAATCCATCGACTCATCATCAAATGAAGTTGTTTCGACGGCATTCATGGTCTTGCGCGAACTATCTACACGCGGCACGCATACAGATTTCCCCAAACGAAATGCTTCAAGCGCAACAGAAATCACGTCGACCTCGCTTCGCATCGGCATGTAAAGCATGACACGACTCGCGCGGGCAAATGCAACCGACCGAATCAATCTCGCGCATGCTGCAGTGGACCACTCAGCGCGTTGATCCGTCGTTAGCGTCGCGAGGCGCGTGCGCATGTCGGATCGAATCGCGTTCTTGCGATCGGTGATGTCGTGAGGAGTATGCGACGCATCCATGCGTCAAAGACCTCGAAGAAGGCGTCCTGCCAATCGGCCGCACACGCGTGCAACCTCTCGAACATATACGCTACCTTATGGATGGATTTGTTGTAAGAACTTTCATTCAAGGAGTTATCAATCATGTGTGGAATCGTCGCCTACATCGGTCGAAAGCAAGCAATGCCAATCCTTCTGGAAGGTTTGAAGCGCTTGGAGTATCGAGGCTATGACTCCGCAGGAATTGGTTTGATGAATCATGGATTGCATATTTGCAAGGCGGTTGGTCGGGTTCGCGTGCTTGAAGAAAAGACGCAGGTGACAGAAGGCCTGAGTGGAACCATCGGCATTGCTCACACGCGCTGGGCAACTCATGGAGGTGTGACAGAAGCAAACGCTCATCCTCACCAAGACGATGTCAAGCAAGGACATGGGATCGCGATCATCCATAACGGGATCATCGAGAATTACGCGACATTAAAGAAGTATTTGGAAGAAAAGGGACATACGTTCAACAGCGAGACTGACACGGAAGTGCTCGCGCACCTTATTGGTGAGCTCTATCACGGTGATTTGGAGAAAGCAGTTCAGGCAGCTCTTCGGGAAGTCACTGGCGCGTATGCCATCGCCGTGATGTGCGCAGAGGAACCTGACACGCTTGTGGTTGCTCGCAAGGGTTCTCCGCTGATGGTTGGCGTTGGCAACGGCGAGTACATCGTTGCGAGTGATTCGAGCGCGATCGTCGCTCACACCACGCAAGCGTTCACCCTGCCAGATTTCACGGTTGCCAAGTTGACTCGTGACTCCTTCCGAACCGCGACGATTGATGATGTGCCAATCACCACGGAAGTCCGCGAGTTGGAATTCGAGTTAGCCGAAATCGACTTAGGACCATACGAGCATTACATGCTCAAGGAAATTTTTGAGCAGCCTCGATCACTTCGCATGACGATGCAAGGTCGAGTCGATACGCGAACAGGATCGATTGTGCTTGGTGGCATCGCTGACCACGCGCGCACGCTCGCCAATGCCAAGCGCATCGTGATGGTTGGGCAGGGAACAGCTTTGCACGCAAGCATGGTTGGAAAATATCTGATGGAAGATCTTGCGAAAATTGCTGCGGAAAACGATTTCGCCAGCGAGTTTCGATATCGCAATCCCATCGTCGACTTTGGAACTTGCGTTATTGCCGTCAGCCAGTCTGGCGAAACTGCCGACACACTTGCGGCACTTCAAGAAGCGAAACAGCGCGGCGCGTTGACACTTGGCGTTGTGAATGTTGTTGGCTCCACCATCGCGCGTGAATCTGATGCTGGCGTCTATCTGCGCGTCGGGCCGGAAATCGGAGTCGCAAGCACGAAGGCGTTCACGGGACAGATTCTGGCATTGGCGATGTTGTCTCTTTATATAGGTCGCCGTCGATATCTCAGTCAGGATTATGTCACATCGTTCTTGAAAGAGATGATTGAGATTCCGCAGAAGATTCAGCGCGTGTTGGAAACAACCGACGCGATTCGCAAGGCGACTGCGAAATATGTTGAGCGCGAGAATTGGCTCTTTCTTGGTCGCGGTGTCAACTATCCCGTTGCACTCGAAGGCGCATTGAAGTTGAAAGAAATTTCATACATCCACGCAGAAGGAATGCCTGCAGCGGAGATGAAGCATGGTCCGATTGCCTTGATCGACAACGGGATGCCGGTTGTGTTTGTGGCGACCAGAAATTCGCAATATGAAAAAGTGCTTGCAAATATTTCTGAAGTGCGCAGTCGTGGTGGTCATGTGATTGCTGTTGCGACCGAGGGTGACGAACACATTCGCACTGTTGCGGAAGAAGTTTTCTATGTGCCTGATGTCATCGAACAGTTGCAGCCGCTTGTTTCTGTCATTCCGCTGCAATTGCTTGCCTATCATGCCGCAGTTCTTCGCGGGAAAGATGTGGATAAGCCACGCAATCTTGCCAAGAGCGTAACTGTCGAGTGATGGTTGCGTAACCGTCTTTTTTAATAAGGGAAAAAATGATCTCAGTCATTCGTCACACCGTCGTCTCTGCCATCCTGCTCGCCACTGGTATCGCATGCGCGCAGACTGCTCCGCAAACTCCAGCACTTACAGAGAAGTGGAAAGATAAAACTATGTACACAATTCCAATCAAAGATCTCGAAGGCAAATCATATGACCTCGCTCAGTTCAAGGGCAAAGTTGTGGTGATTGTGAATGTCGCAAGTAAGTGTGGATACACACCGCAGTATGCGGGAATGCAAAAGTTGTATGACGACATGAAGAGCAAAGGTGTTGTTGTCATTGGAATTCCAAGCAACGACTTCGGTGGACAAGAACCAGGTTCGGCACAGGAGATTCAATCCTTCTGCAGTAAAAATTATGGCGTGACCTTTCCAATGATGGAAAAGTCGCAGACCAAAGCTGGTGAAGGTCAATCGCAGATTTATGAATTTCTTGGAACGAGCACTGGCAAGTTGCCAGGCTGGAACTTTTCAAAGTATGTGATCGGTAAAGATGGAAAGCCGATCGAATTTTTTGGAAGTTCAACAAAGCCTGATAGCGCAGAGTTGAAGAAGTGTATTGACACTGCTCTTGCAGCGACAAGCCCAACTGCAACGCCACAACCATCAAATCCATGAAATTTGCCTTGCTATCCAGCCATTTGCGTCAATCGCGCAAATCGTCCATTGCTGGCGCAATCGCGTTGACTTTCATTGCATGCGCTTCGTCGAGTGGAGACGCGCTCGATGATGTTCTTGCTTTCATTCCTAAAGATGCGGCGAGTTTGATTGTTATTCCAAGTCTCGCGAAAATTTCTGGTGATATCGATGCGTGCGTTGCTGGAATGGATCGTAAGGAGACGGTGATCGCAGGTCGGCCCGTGGACCAGTTGCGCGGCATGCTTGGCATTCGCGAATCATTCGACGAGCGCGGATCGATGGCTGCGTGGACAACGAGTCTTCCCAGCGGCGATGTGAAACCTGGCGAAGTTCTCGCCCGACCATTTGTATTGCTCATTCCAAGCGAAGATCCTGCTGCGTTTGTCAAAGCAAATCTTGCGCCAAGCGATGATGGTGTTGGAACCTTTCGAAACGAGAAGGTCTATTCGCGCACTCTGGCAAAGCATGTCATCGTGTCCACATCAAAGTCTGCGATCGATGGATATGACGCGGCTGGCGGAATCGGCGAAGTGCTCTCGAAGAAAATCGGCGAGCGAGGCATGACGCTGGCACGTGGCGGCGATCTTGTGGCATGGGCAAGCGCGATCGCGCTGGCAGAATCGCAAGCCGCAGCAACCGATCGAGCGCAGCAAAGCGGACAGATGCCAGAAGGAATTGCCGCTGGTTTCGCTAGTCGCACAGAGAAATTCCGCGGATTATTTGCGGGAGTTTCTGATGGTTTGTTGGTTCTTGATGCCGACGCACTTGGACTTTCCATTCGTGCATACTCGACCTATTCCCCTGAGAGCGAATTGACGAAGATTGCTTCGGGCGCGAAGCCTGTTGAGGGCGGTGGCGCAGCGACGTTGTCTGGATTACCGAAATCTTCTTTCTATCTCGCCGCTGCAATCGACGCGCAGGCGCTTGGTGGCGCAAATAAACTCGATGCGTTGACTGCAGCGCTGGGATTTTCAGAACTGGGAGTTTCTGAATTTGTACCTGCCTGGTTATCGCAAGCAAAGGAAGGCGTGCGATCCATTCGATTTGCGGCGTATCCATCCAAGCTTGGAATTCTCGCTGGTGGTGCATTGAATGATTGTGCATTACTGATCGAAACCGACCAACCGCAAGTGATTCGCGATCTCTTCAAGTCTTCTTTGATGGCGCAGGCTGGAAAATCGGAAGGCGTTCGAAAAGAACCGGCGTGGGAAGATGGTCGCACTCTGAAAAATGGAACGGTCGCGGATGCATTCGAGTTAAAGGAGACTCCGCTTGGCGCAAGTGAAGCGGAAGGGGCAGATCTCAGCGGAGTTGCAATGCGTCAAATCACTCGCCAGGCGATCTTTGGTTCGCGCGGCATGCATGGATTCTTCAAGATGATGCCCAAGTCAGTGCTGATCACTTTCAGTCAGCGACCTGATGTTCTCGATCGCGCGATTGCCGCTGCAACTGGCGGAGATTCTCTCAAAGATGAAAGTGTGTTGGTCGCAATGCGCCCATGGCTTGTTCCTGGCGCTCAAATCGAGGCGTTCATTTCTGTTGGACAGATTCTCAAAGTCGTCAAGCAAATCGCTGATTCCTTCGGCGGTGGCGGTATGGCACTGCCTTCGATTCCTTCGCGCAGTCCTCCAATCGCGATCGCACTTCGATCTGATCCGCAATCATTCGAAGCAGCAGTGATGATTCCAACTGCGGTGCTCGCGGCTGGATACGACCAGATATTGAGCAGTGCGCTTGGTGGTGGACGGACAAAGCAGACCGATGCAAACAAAGCGGAAACAGACGGCGGGAATGTCAAGATCGCCCCCTGAAAGTCAATCAGCGATTTCATGGCGCATCTCGCCTGATCGCATTCTTCAATTGTCGTCGAGCAACTCCCGCGCTTCGATTCCTTCGGCGCACGCCCTCATCATGGCGATCATCAATGTGACGCCAGATTCTTTTTCAGATGGCGCTCAGCACAATGATCTTCACCGCGCATGTGCATTTGCGCAACTTTGTATTGACGACGGCGCGCACATTCTTGATATCGGTGGAGAAAGCACGCGTCCCGGTGCAGCGCCCGTCTTTGTTGACGAGCAGATCGCGCGAACCCAGCCAGTCATTGCTCGGCTGGCAAAGGATCTTCCATCAACTCTTGCAATTTCAATTGACACCACCCACGCAATCGTCGCCGAAGCAGCGCTTGATGCTGGCGCAACGATCATTAACGATGTCAGCGCAGGCCAAGATGATCCAAACATGTTCGCACTCGTCGCTCGGCGCAAGTGTGGATATGTGCTGATGCACCGTCTTTGCGAGCCAAGCAAAGATTCGTATAGCGATCAATACACAGACGCGCCAAATTATTCTGATGTTGTTTCGCAAGTCTGCGCTTGGTTGCAAGAACGCGCGCATTTGGCTGAAGCCGCAGGCATTGCGCGCGACTTCATTGCCGTCGATCCTGGATTGGGATTTGGAAAAACAGTCGAGCAAAACTTTTCACTCATCGCTCGGATGAATGAAATCGTTGCGCTTGGATATCCAGTTGTCGTGTCTGCAAGTCGCAAATCATTTCTTGGTGCAGCGACGGGGGAGTCGCAACCATCGGCTCGGGTTGTGGCGAGCGTTGCAGCAGCGCTTGAAATGGCGCAAGCAGGGGTCGCGGTCGTTCGGGCGCATGACATTCGAGCTCATGCCGACGCTTTTCGGATTCGGGCGGCGATCAACCTTCAAATTCTCTGAGAAATCAGCAAGAAAATGCCGCATACTTCGACAACCAAGCGGTGATACTATTTCGATTCGCATTTTCCCCCTCGCACTTTTTCTGGAACTTTTTTGGAGACGATTTTTATGGCTGGTCAGAACACGCTCGAATTCACTGATGGAAACTTCAAGGCTGACGTGATGGAATCAACAGTTCCAGTCTTGGTCGATTTTTGGGCGGAATGGTGCGGACCATGTCGCGCGCTTGGTCCAGCCATTGACGAACTCGCAAATGATTACAAGGGCAAGGCGAAAGTGGGCAAGGTGAATGTTGACAACAGTCGCGAAGTCGCGCTGCAATTCGGCATTCAGTCCATTCCAACATTGCTCATTATGAAAAACGGACAGGTTCACAAGAAGATGGTTGGATTAGTTTCCAAAACAGTCTTGGCTGGCGCGCTTGATTCCGCGATGTGATCTGTCTGATACGCTTTGTTTCATAGGGCCTGTAGCTCAATTGGTAGAGCGCTTCCATGGCATGGAAGAGGTCGTCGGTTCGAGACCGATCAGGTCCACTGAAAGATAAATTCCCGCAGGCTTCTTCGAAGGAGTTTGCGGGTTTTTTTACGCTCTGGGAAAATGTGCAACCATGTGGTCTCGCGGGCAAAAACCCACCGCTAGAACTCGATTTCCGCCCGCAACCGATGGGCATACAAAACCATTTTCTGTTTGTTTGAAGGCATCGCCATAAAAAAGATTTCTGCTTCGCGCATCTCTCGCCGTGCCGTAACTTGATCGTCCCTACATGTCGGACGACAACATATCAAGCAATTCCAATACAAGAGAATTGCGAAGCAGAATCACTGCGCTTCGACAGGCACTGCACGTCGCGATCTCGCCATGCGTGAAAGAGCGACTCGGTGGACGAGAAGCAGCACGCAAACTCGGTCTCGACAAGACCCTCGGGTGGAAAGTTTTTCAGCTCGCGTTTTCTGTTGATGATGAGGATGCTGTCAAGCACATTCCCGGACCACGCGCATGGGCGAAGATCATCGCGGCTCTGGAGCAAAATGGTACGAGTGCGTCCACGATGGTCGACTTGCGAACAGCGATCAACTGATGGTCGATCTGCGCATTCGAACCGAAGCAGAACTCCGCACGACAATCGCTGACTATCGATTTCATCGCTTCGCGATTTCCTATCCGCCAATCAAATCACTCTTTTGATGGTTCGCTGGAAGTTGCCCGAACCGCCATCCCAATAGCACGCGACTCACAAGTGTCTCCAGAGGCGAAATGCGGAAAAGTTGTCGCTCGTTACTGGTTTTTTTTGAGGCTTGAAATAGAATCCTTTTGGAGAAAAATTTGCCCCAACAACCGATTAATAATCTCGTACGTTTCGCGTTCGTCGCATCACTGCTCGCATCTGCAGCGATTTCTTTCGCGCAAGATCCGCCTCCGCCGCCTCCGCCATCGGACACATCGTTCGTAACTCAGGTCGTCACGAATCCTGCGATAAATCCTGCCACAGGTTCGAATATCACAATAGTAAATGAGTTACTCACTTCCGATCTCTCGGGAGTCACGCTTACAGAATTTGTGTTTACTGCAGATGATTGGTCCTTCATGGTCCAACCGGTCGGGGTGGGGAATTTAACAAGGGTTTATAAGGATTCAACATTTTTCTTTGACATCCTCAGTATCACTCCAAGCGCGGATCCATACACATCCCCAATCGCATCCATCCGCAACGAAGATGGAGATGTCATGGACTTAACTCTTTGGGTAACACGTAGCACCTGGGACCTCGAATGGAATTTTCACGAAGCCGAATCTGGTGCAGACGTGCCTCCAGATATCCAAGGCGGTGTCAATGGGAGAACCGTTGTATTTACTGGTACCGCCGGTCGTGGCGGACGGTCGGCGACTTTGTTTTGGAGGCCGACCAACGGCCAAGAGGGTCAAGCTGGACGGGACCTTGTTTTGAACAACAACGAGAATATTTTGGCAACCGACAGAGTCGGCTTTCGAGTGGGCAGTCAAGGCGGTAATGGCGGTTCGGGTGGTAATTCAACTTTTAATGTCTTTGGGGCAGGCGATGGTGGTAATGGAGGACGCGGCGGAACTGTTGTTTTGACGAACAATCAGCAGATTGCAACGGACAGTTTGACCATAAATGAGCTCCATGGAATTTTTTCTTTTAGCCAAAGCGGATTGGGCGGCCAAGGCGGTACCGGGTTTATCGCTCCAGTAGGAGGTTCTGGCGGAGCTTCGCCCGATGGCGGCAATGTCACCGTTACAAACAACGGCTTTATTCAAACAAACAGTGTGGGTGGAAATGGAATCTACGGTTTAAGCGTCAGTAGTAATGCGGGCGGCGGCGGCAGCAGTTGGGGTCTAGTCGGCGCAGCGGGCTCGGGTGGACTGGCGGGTAACGGCGGAGCCGTTGATATAACAAATACTCAGAATAGTTTTGTCGTTACGAAGCGTGCTTATAGCACGGGAATAAATGCGCAGAGCATCGGTGGTACAGGCGGATCCGCTGGAACATCAGGGAACCTTCTCCTCGCACTTCCTTCGCAAGGTCAGGCAGGCGGTAATGGCGGAAGCGTAACCGTACTGAACTCCGGATCCATTTTGACAGAAGGATCTGCCTCGCGCGGCATTCAGGGATTGAGCAACGGCGGCGGTGGCGGCGATCAAGGCGGAAGTTTTGGTCTCATCGCTCTCGGTGGACAGAGCGGCGCAGGAGGTAGCGGCGGATCTGTCACCATTACCAATAGCAGCACGGGACGGATTGAAACACAAGGCGCAAATTCTACTGCTCTGTACGCACAATCCGTTGGTGGCAGCGGAGGCAGCTCCAGCGATTCAGCAGGCGTAGTCGCCCTTGGCGGAAACGGCGCGGTCGCCGGAAATGGTGGAGCAGTCACGGTTGAAAACTATGGAACAATTCTGACAGCCCAATCAGGATCGATGGGGATCTTCGCGCAGAGCGTTGGTGGAGCTGGCGGCGACGGCGGGACGAGTGTTGGACTGTCTTCAATCGGAGGACGGGGAGGGGCGGGCGGAAGCAGTTCGCTGGTTCAAGTTACCAACGGGGGCAATATCACCACCAACGGACTTAACTCGAACGCCATCTTCGCAGAGTCGGTGGGTGGCGGTGGCGGCATCGGTGGAACTTCGGTTGGTTTTCATGCCTTTGCAGGAATGGCTATTGGCGGCAATGGTGGCGGCGGCGGCGATGGTGGAGATGTCAATGTCACACTGCAAGGGAATGGCGTTAGTTCGCCAGTAATCATCTCAACGAATGGCGGAAACTCACGAGGTCTTTTCGCACAAAGTGTCGGTGGAGGTGGAGGTGTAGGAGGCGGCACGGTCGCGGTGGCTGTTGGTGCTTGGGGTGCTGGTGCCGTCAGTATTGGCGGCTCTGGAGGAACAGCGGCGCAAGGTGGAAATGTGACACTCGCCAGCGGACTTGGGCGGACGAATATTGAAACCCAGGGCATGTATTCCCAGGGAATAGTGCTCCAGAGCGTTGGCGGCACTGGTGGCGATGGCGGTTACGCGATATCCGTCGCGGTCGCCGGCGGGCCTGTGGCTGGATCAGTCAGCTTTTCACAAGGCGGAAAGGGCGGACTTGGAGGCTCAGCCGGAATCGTGCGCGCCGGAGAGTTCGACGCCTTTGGCAATCTGATCTCAACAGGTTTTAACGGCAACATTCTGACCGATGGCGAATTCTCAACTGGATTCCTTGCACAGAGCACCGGTGGCGGTGGTGGAAATGGTGGCCTGGCCGTCAGCGCGGCAGCAGCTGGAGGAGTGGGCTTCGCCGGAGCGCTCTCGATCGCTCTTGGTGGCGAGGGTGGCGGCGCGGGTCACGGTGGAATTGTGCAGATTGGTATGGACGGCAACATCACGACGCTTCAAGACAAGTCGATCGCTTTGCTTGCGCAATCTGTTGGTGGCGCCGGTGGAAATGGTGGCGCTTCGATCGCCGCGTCTTTTGCAGGAGCTGTCGGCTACTCAGCCGCGGTGTCAATTGCAATGGGCGGAAGTGGCGGAGGCGGTGGCGACGGTGGTGATGTCACGCTTGCAACTCGGTCAAGTCGCATCGAGACGCGCGGAAGTGATTCTGCAGGAATCGTAATTCAGTCTGAAGGCGGCGGCGGAGGCACCGGTGGTTACACGGTTGCTGGCGCAGGTGCTGGAGCAATCGTGGGAAGTGGCGCGCTCAGTATTGGTGTTGGTGGCTCGGGAGGCTCCGGTGGAGTCGGCGGAAATGTGATCGCCAACTTGCAATCGGATGTCATCACGCTGGGTGACACTTCTGCGGGCATTATCGCGCAGTCCCAAGGTGGTGGTGGTGGAATCGGCGGCTTCAATGTTGCTATTGCTGGTGCAGGAGCGGCCGGGATTGCAGCCTCAGTTCAAGTTGGGCTTGGCGGTACTGGCGGCAATGGCGGATCTGGTGGGGCGGTCACGCTCACATCCGTCGGTTCAATTTCTACCGAAGGATTTAAATCCAACGGATTGACAGCACAATCGATTGGCGGCGGCGGCGGTACAGGCGGATTCAACATCGCCGTTGGCGGCGCTGGAGCCGGCGTGGGAAGTGGAGCTCTCGCTGTCGGACTCGGCGGATCTGGTGGAGTTGCAAGTAACGGTGGAGTTGTCATCGCAGAGTCATCGGGCGGACTCATCTCAACGCTCGGCGCGGACTCGATTGGAGTGTTAGCCCAAAGCGTGGGCGGCGGCGGCGGAGACGGCGGATACAACGTTGTCGTTGCCGGGACTGGTGCTGGTGTTGGCAGTGCTGGTGTGGGAGTTGGCCTTGGTGGAAATGGCGGCGGCGGCGGCGATGGTGGCGAAGTTCGTCTCACGGTTGGCAACAATGTCGAGACAAGTGGAGCAAACTCCGCAGGCGTCGTCGCACAGAGCGTTGGCAAGGGCGGTGGTGCTGGCGGATTTAATGTTTCGGTTGCGGGAAATCTTGGGAATGGTGGTGGCGTCGCCGTTGGTCTTGGCGGCTCGGGTGCCGGTGGCGGCAACGGCGGCAAAGTGACTGCAACATCAACTGGGCTCATCCATACTGTTGGAGACAAGTCCAACGGATTCACTGCGCAATCAGTCGGTGGAGGTGGTGGCAGCGGTGGATTCAATGTCTCAGTCGCGGCAAGTTTGGGCGGGGTTGCCAACGGAGCAGTCAGCGTCGGTCTTGGCGGTTCGGGCGCGGTTGCGGGTCACGGCGGTGTCGTCGAAGCGAACGTGACTGGCGACGTCTGGACCGAGGGTCAGAATTCAATTGGCATTCTCGCGCAATCCGTTGGCGGCGCCGGCGGCGATGGAGGATTTAATGTGAGCGTCGCTGGGGCATATGGGGTCACAGCTGGCGGAGGAGCGAGCGTTGGGCTTGGTGGCAGTGCGGGCGGAGGTGGCAACGGTGACAATGTCACGCTATTTGTCGGCACAGAACTTCTTGCCAACACAGTCACAATCAGCGGATTGGGTTCCATGGGAATCGTCGCGCAGTCAATTGGTGGCGGTGGCGGTAACGGCGGATTCAATGTCACTGCTGCACTCTTTGGGGGCGGCACTGGTGCAGGCGGAGCCGGTATTGGTCTGGGTGGCAGTGGTGGCGCTGGTGGAAATGGCGGCGTGGTCAACTCGACAGTCTTCGCAAACATCGTCAACAATCCAGATGCAATCGGATTCCTCTCATCTGCAGGCGCATCCGATGCTGACGAACCAATTGATTATAAAACTGCGTCGGGTGGACTTCTCGCACAGAGCGTCGGAGGTGGTGGAGGATCGGGCGGATTCAATGTCACCGGAGCTCTCACGTTCGCAGGGTCTGGCGCTGGCGCAGTCGCTGTCGGTATCGGCGGCAGTGGAGGCGACGGCGGATCCGCTTCGAACGTCACGAGCAGTTTCACAGGAACAGTCGACACGTTTTACGATGGTGGATTCGGCATCGCGGCACAGTCGCTCGGTGGCTCGGGTGGAATTGGCGGCATGAATTTCACGGGAAGTATCACGGTCGCTGGCACTGGAAGTGGAGCAGTCGCATTTGGTATGGGCGGCTTTGGCGGCGGCGGCGGTGACGCTGGCGAAGTGGACAACACAGTGAATGCTGGCTCCGGCTTTGTGCACACCAAAGGAAAGAACGCAGTTGGAGTTCTCGCACAGAGCGTGGGCGGTGGCGGCGGAGCCGGTGGATGGAATGGCACCGTCAACATCACGGCGTCCAGCACAAGCAGCGGCGGCGTTGGAATGGGTCTGGGCGGTTTCGGCGGCGGCGGCGGCGGCGGAAAGAATGTTGTGAATCATGTCACGGCCGGCGTGGTGACCGAAGGCGCAAACTCCCAAGCAGTTCTTTCGCAGAGCGTTGGCGGTTCGGGCGGTGCAGGCGGAATGAATGTGACGGGCTCAGTCAATCTTTCGAAAAGTGGCGGAGGGGGAACACTTGGATTTGGAATGGGCGGATTCGGTGGCGGGGGTGGCAACGCGGGCGCAGTTGAGAGCACCGTCACCATCACGGATGCCGCACAGTATTTCATGACTTCTGGCGAAGAATCCACGGCAATCGTTGCGCAATCAGTCGGCGGCGCTGGCGGTGTTGGCGGCTTAAATGTCACGGGATCGGTTGCGTTGACTGGCGGAGCGGCCGTGGGTGTTGGCATTGGACTTGGCGGCTTTGGTGGTGGCGGCGGTGATGCCAGCAGCGTGCTGCTTGATGTCACCGGCAACGTCTTCACTCGCGGCAACGATTCTCATGGATTGATGGCACAGTCTGTCGGTGGTTCAGGCGGCGCTGGCGGATTGAACGTCACTGGATCGCTTGCAGTCGCAGCTCAGACCACTGGAACCGCTGCAGCGGTGTCGATCGGTATCGGAGGCTTTGGTGGTGATGGCGGAAACGCCGGCGCAGTCACGCTGAATTATGAGGGAACAGTGATCGCAGCGAACAACCTTGCGCTACTCGGCGCGACTGGAGCAGGCTCGCACGGAATTGCTGCTCAATCGCTTGGCGGCGGCGGCGGAATCGGCGGAATGAATGTGAGCGCGGGTGTTTCGATCACGGCGGATACCGGTGGATCAGGAGGAAGTGGATCGGCGTACGGTGCCGTCTTTGGTTTGGGCGGATTCGGTGGCGCTGGCGGCAACGCTGAAACGGTCGACGTCACCGTGACGGGTGGCGAGAGCATCACCACCTATGGGCAGGGCAAGTCAGCAATCTTCGCACAAAGTCTCGGCGGTGGTGGCGGTGATGGTGGTCTCAATATCTCGGCGGGCATCACATCCAATTCTTCGCTGCTCTTCGGATTCGGCGGCTTTGCAGGCGATGCCGGCACATCCAAGAAGGTCACAGTCAATGCGGCAACAGATGTCACGGTCTATCAGAGGGAATCTCTTGCACCGGTTGACCCCGACGAAACGACAAAGTCCATGTACACCGCCGCTGGAGTTCTCGCTCAAAGCATCGGCGGTGGTGGCGGTAATGGTGGAATGAATGTCACAGGTGGAATCGCATTCGCAGGGGATGCAAGTTCCATTACGTTCGGTCTCGGCGGTTTCGGTGGTACTGGTGCAGCTGCTGGCGATGTTGATGTCACCTCAGTTGGTGCTGCCAACACAAGGGGAGAATATGTGCACGGCATCTTGGCGCAGAGCATTGGTGGCGGCGGCGGCAACGGCGGGCTGAACGTCACCGGGCAAATTACTCACGGCGGTGGAAAGGATGTCGCGATCGTCGCTGGAGTTGGCGGCAACGGAGGCGATGGCGCAGATTCGGGTCGAGTCGATGTCATCCAGAATGGCTCCATCACAACGTTCGGCGACAACGCTCGTGGAGTCTTCGCACAGAGTGTTGCTGGTGGCGGTGGACTTGGCGGCATGAATATCACAGCGTTACTGAGTTATGGCGCTACTCCAATCACAGTTGGGGTTGGCGGTAGTGGCGGCGATGCGGGTGGAACATCTGGAGCTGTCAACGTCACGCGGGGCAGTGCAGGGTTACAGACAGGAAAGGTGACAACAACTGGTGTCGGCGCTATCGGCATTGAAGCCTCGAGCATTGGCGGCGGCGGCGGCGACGCGGGAATGAACTTCGTTGTGGGAGGCGCGGCGGGTGTCAAAGACATCTCGGTCGTCGGCTCATTTGTGATCGGTGGATCAGGAGGGAACGCGGGCAGCGCAGAAGCCGTGACCGTAAAAAACTACAGCGATATTCAAACGTACCTCGCGAGTAGTCACGGAATTCTTGCGCAGTCGATCGGAGCCGGTGGCGGCAACGGAAATTACAACATGGGTGTGACGGGTTCTTACGCGCCCGGTGCCGACAATGGATTGGTCGCATCTGTGACGGTTGGAGGTCAACCCGGCGATGGCGGAGTTGCCACGACTGTCGACGTGACACAGGTTGGAAATGTCGAGACGTTTGGCCTTAACTCATTCGGAGTTCTTGCGCAGTCCATTGGCGGTGGCGGTGGAAATGTCGGACTGGATTTCAACAAGACGGTGAACCCCGGCGTGAAAAATAAGGTGACGCTTGGCATCACCCTTGGAAAGGTCGGAGGATCTGGAGGAGAAAGCGGAAACGTCACACTGTCTTCAGAGGGATCGGTTGTCACCCACGCAGATGGATCATTTGGATTGTTGGCTCAGTCAATCGGCGCAGGCGGTGGAACAAGTTCGACAACATCAGTTTCACTTTCTTCACAAACGACTTCGGACGGAAAAGCGACAACCTACGAGGGCAGTGTCTCGATCGGTCGCACCGGTGGAACTGGCGGTAGCGCTGGTGATGTGAGCGTCGACGCAATCGGTCAAGTACACACGAATGGAAAAGTTGCGCACGCCATATTCGCTCAAAGCGTTGGCGGAGGTGGCGGAAGTGGCGGCGGAACTATCGCCGGCAATTTTTTGAGCAATCAACCAACCATGGGTGTTGCGGTTGGAGGCGACGGTGGAATTGGCGGCGTGGGCGGAAGGGTCGATGTTCTCAGTACCGCTGAGTTGATCACGGCAGCCGACAACTCAATCGGAATTCTCGCGCAATCAGTCGGCGGTGGCGGCGGAAACGGTGGCTATGCCGTGACGGGCGGTGCTGGATATGGCAAGGGAACTCTCAGCGTTGCTGTTGGCGGAAATGGTGGAGAGGGAAATGCCGGCGGCATTGTCGACGTCACAAGCGGCGGACTCATTGATACCGACGGCCAATTTTCACACGGCATTCTCGCGCAGAGCATTGGTGGAGGCGGTGGAAACGGTGGGATGGCGATCAACTTTGTGGTACCGATTCGGTTTCCAGTCACCAAACCAACCGTCGCTGATGGCGCAACCATTTTCGCAGTTCAAGTCGGTGGTGATGGTGGAGTTGGTGCAACCTCTAACGCAGTCAACGTGACAAACACGGGAAGCATTGTGACGAGAGAGGCAAACTCAATTGGAATGTTGGCTCAGTCCATTGGCGGCGGTGGTGGAAACGCCGGCAATGTGTATTCGGGCATCATCACTCGAACATCACAGACCACGGTCCTTTCGTTCGCCATCGGCGGAAGTGGCGGCGAAGGTGGGGTTGGCGGCGATGTGGTTGTGGCGAATCAGTCAGCCTCTTCAGAAATAATCACAATCGGCGA
The DNA here is from genome assembly GCA_945862215.1 of Singulisphaera sp. GP187. Lineage (GTDB taxonomy): Bacteria > Planctomycetota > Phycisphaerae > Phycisphaerales > SM1A02 > F1-60-MAGs104. Next base: position 59,214 of record CAMAXY010000011.1, read on the forward strand.
CGCTTCGCACGGCATCTACGCAATGAGCATCGGTGGCGGCGGCGGAATTGGAAGCAACACTGTGACCGCAAATCTTGGCTACGACCCATCGAGTGATACATCGATCGAAGCGGGAATCACTCTTGGTCTTGGCGGCAATGGCGGTGATGGTGGCATCGCTGGCCTCATCGATGTGAGCAACGCAGGAACGATTGAAACACAAGGAAATCGTGCGCACGGCATCGTCGCGCAGAGCGTCGGTGGTGGTGGTGGAAATGGTGGATATGCAGTTACTGGCAACGTTCAGTTGGGCGGCGAGGCATTTGGAGATGACGTTTCATCGCTCGTGGTTGCGGTCGGTGGCCGAGGTGGTTCGGGCAATCGAGCATCGTCAGTGACCGTGACAAACACCGGCGCCATTGAAGTCTTTGGCGATTCTTCGTTCGGCATTTATGCACAGAGTGTTGGAGGCGGCGGTGGAGATGGCAACTTCGCGGTTGCGGCGACACCGAACATGCTGACGCTCAATCCATACAAAATGCTGACAACTATCGGGCTCGGTGGGGTTGGTGGCAGTGGTGGTAATGGTGGCAATGTCACAGTCGACAACACCGCCGGAACGATCTACTCCCACGGAGACGATTCGTATGGTGTTTACGCACAGTCTGTTGGCGGCGGTGGTGGAACAATGGGATGGGCGGTCGGTTCGCCAGCTTGGACGCTCGCCAATTTTGCGTTACAGCAAACAATCGGCGGCGGGAGTTTGGGCGTCGGAGGCGAGGTGAATGTAACGGGCCAGGGCAACATCGTTATGTCGGGTGCCAGGAGCAATGCCGTGTTTACTCAGAGCCTCGCTGGCGGTGGCGGCAATGTTGATTTGCTCCTTGATGCCAGTAAGCAAGCCGTCAGGATTGGCCAAGACGGAATCATTATTCCGACCAATCCTGCAATTGCGAGTTGGTTCATCTTGCTTGGATTGGGAGCGGATTTCGAATTCTCAAGCCTCTTGGGTACCGCCGAGGCCTCCGATCCTCTGACTGGTACTACGGCGGGCAGTGTCACGAACACGTATGAAGGATCAGTTGCAACCACTGGCAATGGTTCAACCGCGAGTCAACTTCAGTCCGTCGGCGGTGGCGGTGGAACAGCGAATGAAGTGATTATCGCCGACACTCTTGCAGAGGGCGACTTCCAACTCGAGGTTGGCGGATCGCATGTTGAAAACGGAGATGGTGGAAAGATCGTCGATGTTCGTGATGGAAATGTGACGACTCTCGGAGGCGATTCGATGGGAGCCATTCTTCAATCCATCGGCGGCGGCGGTGGAAGCGCAATCATTGAAGTGGACACAATTCTGCTTCCAGGGCACACGGGCGGATACGCGGTGGCGTCGAGCATCATGGGTGGAGACACAACGATTGGCAGCGACGGTGGAACGATCGACTCGACCTACTCGGGAGATCTCCTCACGCTTGGCGATCGCTCGCCTGGACTGTTGCTGCAAAGCATCGGCGCAGGTGGTGGCCAAGCGACCATGGTCGGCTTTGATTCGATCGATGTTGGCATCGGCGGTCTGAACGGCGCGTCTGGAAATGGCGACAACATTAATGTGAGTAATGTTGGTTCAATCGAAACTGATGGCGCGCTTTCGCATGGTGTGATCCTGCAGACCATTGGTGGCGGTGGTGGCGCTTTCTTGAGCGATTCATCAGACATTTCCGTTGCAGCCAATGCTGACAATAGCGGTAACGGTGGAGACATCAACTTTGCGCAGACTGGTGATGTGATCGCACTCGGCGACGGCTCAATCGGAATTCTTGCGCAGAGTCTCGGTGGCGGTGGTGGATTCATCAACAGGATCTTCATGGATACCGCAGGCGGTGCGGGTACTTCTGGCGCGATCAATTTGAATGTGAATGGTGATGTCGCTGCAACAGGTGAAAATGGCGTGGGAATCTTTGCGCAGTCACGCGGCGCAACGTCGCAAGGAAATATCGATATCCAATTCGCAGCCGACAAGCGGATTATCGTTGGCGACAGCGGCGTGGGCGTTGAGATCTCAGGCGGAAATGACAATAGTTTTGTCAACGATGGAATTGTTTATGCGGCGACGACGCTTGGAAGTCCAGATGGAATTGCCGTCAGAGGATCCGAAGGCAATGAGACGATCACCAACAATGGAACCTTCTATGGCAATGTCGATCTTGGAACCGGCAGCAATTCGCTGACGAGTGCAGATGGTGCTTCGGTTTATTCCGGCAACACGCTCTTCATCGGCGATGGAGCAGATCAGTTCTTCACCAATCGTGGAAGCCTCTCATTGGGAGACACCACAACCAGTTATACAACTGACCTCACCGGCTCCTATGTCCAGTCTGCAACTGGCGAGCTTGATATCTCAATTGATGCCACAAATGATGGGATTGATCTCTTGCATATCACG
>CAMAXY010000012.1 GCA_945862215.1 Singulisphaera sp. GP187
CGTCGGCCGCCTGCGGAACTCGCCCGGCAGAATTTTTCAACGGCTGGGCACGCAAACGAAAGCGTGACGGAATCTGAAAAGCGTTCGAGCGAGAATTTGATTCGCTAACGTGGGCAGCGGAATGATTTGAACCCCGGCGAGTTTGCAAGCCGAGCAAGTCTGCGCAGCTCGGCGCAGCATGTTTGAGCCCGGGGGCGAATCAGTTCGCTGCCAAAATCTGCACGAACCATATTTGAGTAAATTCAAACCGTTAGACTTCACAATGCAATGATCACACGCGCACCAATCGTCATCGTCTCTGGTCTCCCGCGCTCTGGGACAAGCATGGCGATGCAAATGCTCCACGCCGGCGGAATGTCCGTGATGACCGACGCAATCCGCACCGCCGACGCAGATAACCCTCACGGATATTTGGAATTTGAGCGAGTCAAACAATTGAAAACCGACAAGTCGTGGTTGGATGACGCCGCAGGAAAAGCCGTCAAGATCATCCATTTGCTCTTGATGGAATTGCCGACCGACCGCGAGTATCGCGTCATTTTTCTGCGCCGAAACTTGAGCGAGGTCGTCCGATCGCAGGCCGTGATGCTCGAACGAAGCGGTCGCAAGGGGGCTGCGATACCGCCAGAAAGATTGATCGCATTGTTTGAGGGCCAACTGAAGGCAATCGAATCTTGGCTCGCTGCACGTCCTAACTTTCAAGTCTTGCAGTTAGATCACGCGGACTTCATCGCCAACGCTGCTCAACAAGCCAAGTCGATCAACGCATTTCTTGGCGGCACGCTTGATGAATTGGCAATGGTCAAAGCAGTCGATCCATCGCTTCACCGCAATAAGTCATAAGTCACTTTCCAAATCGAATCTGCGCAACTCACTCCGCAATCGTTCGCCCGATACTTTTCGCCCACGCGTTCGGTCCCCAAGATTCTGGCGGCGGTTGGTCAATCACTCCATCAGTCGTTTTCAAAGTTCCAAGCAATCGTTTGACTTCATCTCGATGCTTTTGCGCCTTCGATTCGTCGGCGGCAAGCTCGCTCAAGATCACCATGAATCGGTGCGCTTCGATCAAGCCAGGCTGTAAGTTCAATGCATTTTCGAAAGATTGAATTGCATGGGGAAAATCTCCAAGCCATGCAAGAGCAATTCCCAGAGCAAAATGCGCTTGCGGAGTGATCTGCCGAATCTCGCATGCGTTCAAACAAAAATCGACCGCATCGTCCCACTTCTCAGTCGCAAGAGACATTCGAGCGAGTGCGAGTTGCACTCTCACATTCTGTGGATCATCTTTTTCGCTGCGGCGATAGAGTCGTGCGGCATCATCCCACTGACCAAGAATTCCGTGCATATCACCAATCGACAGAACAAGATCTGGGCGATCAGCGAAGTCGCATTCAAGTCGTCTCAGCAACTGCTTTGCTTCATCGATCTTTCCAAGATTGGCAAACGAACCAGTCAGCAGAAGTCCCGCCTCTGCATTCGTCGGATGCTTCTGAAAATATGCCGAGGCAGTCTGCGCGCATCCGACAAAATTGCGAGTATTAAATTGGCAGTTCGCCAGATTTGTCGTGAAGCGACTTTCATCTGGTTTCTGCAATGAAAGTTGCGCAAACAAAGGCTCTGCCAATTTCGCGCGTCCAGTTGACATATACACAACAGCAAGATTGAAATCGCTTTCGCTACGAACAAGATCGAGCCGCGCTTTGATGTCATCGCCGAGCGCTGGCATATATCCCAAGTCGATCAATTGATTGAGCGCATCCTGCGACTCGAATGGATTATTGCGAAGTTCGTCTGGATGCATTCCCGCTTCGCCTGGCTTTGTGTCCCAACTCTCGATCGACTCCACTACATACGGTTGTGTAAACGCTTCGGCGAGCACACGTCCGTCCATATCTGCGCCAACGGGCAGGCCGAGTAATGCGAGCGCTGTCGGGGCGATATCCAACAAACTTGCCGCAGTCATTTTCTCGCCGCACTTGATGCCAGCACCCGACATCACAAGCACTCCCAGCGGTCGGTGCCAACTTGCTTCGACTGCCGCACGATCATCGGGATTTGTTTGCGTGATCACAGGTCGCTGATCTCCAGAATGAAAACCATGATCCGAGAGCAACATCACTGTCGTGTCCGGTCCAGCATGCTGCAACAATTCTCCAAGCGTGCGATCGTGATGCTCATAGACCTTCAGCATGACATCGCCGTACAGCCGAAGATCATCTTTGGAAACATGTGGCATTTTCGGCGGCAGAAACTGCATGAAGTGATGGCCGATGGTGTCGATGGTTTCATAAAAAACCATCGTGCAATCCCACTGCTGTGACTCTTTCAAGATGGATGTCGCAGCGTGATGCACCGAAGACATACGAGCAAGTTGCTTCGCGAGCGTTCGCGGGCGGTCATCCTTTGGCTTGGTTTCGTGCAAGCGGGGGATCATCGACAAGAGTTCTGCTTTGGTGATCTCCTTCGCCGCGGTTCTTTGCGGAGCCAACTTTTCTTCCCACGATGGCGGATGCACGGTGCCACTCTGCATCGGCCATGGCGCACCAATCGCAGTGGGTTCGCCTTCTTGAAACAGATTTGTCACGCATACTCCCGTGATCGCTTCCGCAGGATGCGAGGCGTACCAAGAAACAGCATTCACTTTCATTTGTGACTGCGTGATGATGTTCCAAAGCGCCTTCGTTCGACGCGTGGTGCTTGCGCTGATGCGAAGCCCATCGCCGGCCGGGTTGGGCTCGACGAAGTTTAAGATTCCATGCTTGTCTGCGGTCTTGCCAGTTGCGATCGACGACCAGAGCAGCGGCGAAAGTTTTGGATCAAGAGTTGAAAGATCCGCACGCACTCCGTTGTCGACAAGCCTTCGAAGATGAGGCATTTTCCCCTGCGAAAAGAGTCGATCGATGATGATCCAATCCGCCGCGTCCCACCCGATGATCAGTAATTTCTTGGCTTGGCGATTGAGCATTGCAAGGAATCCTATCGACTTGATTGAAAGAAAAACCCCTCGGTCCTGTGACCGAGGGGCTTTGGATTCAACTTTCAAATCAATTCATTTCAGAATCGAGCGAGACAAGAAATGCAAACTTATTGCGGGCAAGTTCCCCAACCACTGAGCAAGATTGCGAGATCTGCGCCGTTGGTTGTGCTATCGCCATCGATGTCGCCACCTGCTGTACCCCACGCTGAAAGGAGAGTCGCCAAATCGGATCCGTCTCGGAGTCCGTCGCCGTTGTAATCACCTGGACATGGCAGACCCTGTGGCGGTCCGTCAATCACCAAATTGCTCGTGACGCTGACCGTCGCACTATATGAGCCAGCCACGATGTAATACGTCGTGCCAGAGACCAAATCCTGCGTCAACGGGAAGCCTGCGAAGGTTCCTGTTGCACCACCATTGGTCGCGTCGATGATGCTTGCAAGGTTTGTAGTTCCACCGCTTGAACACACCGGAGCATCGTCGTTATAAGCGAGTGTCTGGAAGGTGGATCCGAAAGTTGGACAAACAGCGCCGATCGCCATCATGGTGTCGCCAGTAGATCCGCAAAGACTGAAGCTATAAGCACCAGTTGCTCCGGCGGTGAACGCGTACCAAACGACTTTATTGATTGTCGCAGTTGTTGTGCCAGCGGCATTGCTCTGGACCACTTGCGCGGTTGTCGAAGCAGTGTCGTCGAACACATTGGTTCCGAACACAGCAGCAGATGCGCTGACGCAAGCTGGGAGTTGTGGTGCAGAAACAACGATGTTCAGTGGCGATGGAAGAACAGTGGCTGCGGTATCACCACCTGCAACGCAATAAACGATCTGCCCTGCAGTCAGGCTGAGCCCAGAAACTTCGCATGGAGCGCAGGACAACTCACTCGAACCTGCAGAGCAACCACTCAGAACCGCAAGCTTTACGCCGTTGCTCGCACACGCATTGAATCCGTATGCCCCATCAACTGGTGCGGTGAATTTGAAGTAGTTCGCCTTGTAGGCAGTACCACATGATGTCACAAGGTTTGCTGCTGTTGTCGAGTTCATCGACAAATTGTTGATGCCAACTGATGCGGTTGGATTGAATGTTGCACATGGGTCGTAATCTGCTGGAGGACCATCTGGACCAGCAGTGATTGCCAATCCAGCGACTGATTCATACGAGAGCGAAGTGAGCGTTCGAACGCCCATGGTTGCTCCAATAGTCATGACTCCGAATCCGTAGTGGGTCGTGCCGTCTCCAGCAAGGAAACGGAAGCCGAAGTAGTTGGCTTGATTCAACTTCCAACCACCAGCGGTGACGCTGCATGCCGTGTTGCCGAAGGTCGAAGCAGCACTGACCACGGTTCCAGCGGTCAGACTTGCAACCGCAGTGGTCGTTCCACCCTGACCGAGACCCGTAACGCAACCGCTCGGCGCTGCTGCGGCGAACCAGCTCATGGCAGTGGTCGATGTTCCGTAGGGATTAAGATCCCAACCAGTGACGAGACCTGCGGCGCTGCCGTAAACTTGGGTTTCAACATTGATGTACTTACCATCAATGTTGTTTGGAATGACCAGATTGGCATTCCAAGTGACGACCGATGCGTTTGATGTTGCCACAACAGCAGCTGTTGCGACAGCAGCGAGTGCGAGATGTTTGTGTAGACGATTTGTTTTCATGTTTGCTTCCTTCTTTGCTTGAAAGTTTTTTACTAGAAAGTTTTCTGCTTGATCTTTGCCAAGCATTTCAATTTGATTCCCCTGACGAGTTCATGTGGGCAGAATTGAACAAATCTGTCACGAGACACAAACATCCCCAAATGGGCGAATGTTTCAATTCAGTCAACAAATAGAAAATAACCCCAATTTATTCAAATGCAAATAATTTTCCGCATTTACATAGATTTCTGTATGCAATATGCGACAATGAAAATCGGCGATCTTTCGACCACCGATGATTGGTTTGTGCCGCTTTTTCCAAGGGTGCAGAAGGTTTTATGACCTTCGGCGGCGTTTTGCGAATCCAGCAAGGCCCAAGAGAGCCATTGCGCCTGGGGCGGGTATGACGATTGATGCTCCAGCGGTGCTTTCCCACGCATATCGAACAATAGATCTTGTTCCTGCGTTGGCGCCGATTGAAAGTTGCATCCAACCATAATGGGTCAAATTATCTGCTGCCGTAAACTTGAACCCGAGATATCCAGTTGAGTTCGCCGACCACTTTCCTATTCCGGTTCCAATGGTCGCACTCGTTCCGCCATAAAAGTAGGCGCTCGATCCGACCTCTGTTCCGTCATCTAGTCTCGTTGCAGCAGTAGCAAATCCCGCACCTGGATTGCGCATGTATCCAGTTCCAGACGCTGCGTAGAGCGAAATGGCAGCTGTTGAATTGCCGTAGATATTGACATCCCAACCCGAAACTGAGCCTGATGCGCCTCCGACTGTGGATTGCACATTGAGATAATGTCCAGTGCTCGTTGTAGGCACAGAATAATTGAGTATTGCGCTATAGATGACCGCAGCATTCGCCGATTCAACGGCAGCTCCTGTTGCGAGTACGGCAGCGCAAATAGCAAAGTGCGAATAAAGACGATCATTTCGGTTCATTGGAATTTTCATTTTTTCCCTTTTCCAAATTTCTTTTTCGCATTATGAGCAAAAAAGAATCAACTTCCCATTTTCTCCCAGTCTCGTTCGGTCAGAATAAGGAAATCACTTACACAAGCGAACTTCGCCCCTCCAGACGAATCCCTTTTCGACCTACATCTTTATAGATACATCAGATTTTTAATATTGCAAAAAAACCCCCTAGTTTTTCCAAAATTTTTACAGGTAATTTTTGACGAATTCTGGCCCAGTGCACGATGGTCTGGTGCACGATTCGTTGAAAAACGCATCTGGCTCGCAAGGAGGGCAAATTTGGACTGGAGGGCCCCAGATGCAATGCGGATCGACAAGGGGCGCAATGAATTTCTCGCTGCCGGACAAAAAGGCATGAAAGAGCGCGATCCAGATTGGCGCATCTTCACAGTTTGGAATATTCCACGCGCAACAAATCACCGATCCTCAGATCATCAACTGTGGAACACGAATGCATCACGGATCAAGGAAGCGCAGTGGAGGCAAGCAGGATTTATTAAACAAACTTGTGTCAATGGGATTCTGTATATCTCTGAACTGCACAAGATCAGTTTTTTCAGGATCGTCGCCTGCGTTTGACAAATCCCCAAAGCGCCAGCAGAGGCATTGCGCTAGGAGTTGGGATCCCAGGAGGAAGTTGAATTGTGCTGCCATTACTCTCGTAAACGAGAGAGACCATTTTTCTGATTCCCATGTTGGCGCCAATCAAAATGATTCCGTATCCATAATTGGTTTCATAGGCATTGTTTTTAAATTTAAATCCAAAATAGTTCCTAGCATTCAGTTCCCACCCACCAGATTGAACGCTCGAGGCAGAAATTCCAAAAAAAGATGTAGCACCAATGGATGTGAAGCTGGGCAAGTTAGCCACGCCAAAATTTACCCCATTGGAACCAAGCCCAACAACACTCCCGCCTTGCGATGGTGCATACCATTTGAGTTCTGTGGTTGAAGTGCCGAACGGGTTAAGGTCCCAGCCATAGACGAGTGAAGAATTGTTACCTGTAGTTTTGGTCTCGACGTTGAAATACATTCCGCCGCTTGTATTGGGGATTTCGATGTTTGGACTCCAAGAAATCAGGGAGGCATTTGCCCCGCTCACCACAACTGCCATTGCAATGGCGGCCGAGCTGCAGGAAAAATGTTTGTTAAGAACCTCAGTCCTATTTTTCGCATTTGTAAATAGCATTAATATTTTTCCCTTATATTCCCGCAAAATTTTAAACGCCCTTTTCGACCTTCACCTGCATAGGAATAAGTACTCCAGTTTTTTGGTTTTGCAAATTAAGTTGCCGATTTCTTTAGAAAAATTTACGATATTTTTGCTGTTTTCCCTATTTTTTCGATGGGGCGCCATTTTTGCAAAAAAAGCAACTATGCAGGCACATACAGATACTGCATATTGCCAAAAAGAAAAACATCGGCGGTCACGGGACCGCCGATGGAGTTTCAAACCGTTCCAACCAAGCCTTAGGCTCGTCGACGTCGTGTCGCGATACCAGCGAGTCCGAGAAGCGCAAGCGCTCCTGGGGCTGGAGCAACAGTGACGCTAGCTCCTGCGGTCGTCTCGAAGCTGACGTAATTGAGAGTGCGAACACCCATCGTTGCGCCAATCGTCATTTGTCCGAAGCCGTAGTGGGTCAGTGCGTCTGCACCAAGGAAGCGGAAGCCGAAGTAGTTGGCTTGATTCAACTTCCAACCACCAGCGGTGACGCTTGATGCCGTGTTGCCGAAGGTCGAAGCGCTACTGACCAAGGTTCCACCGGACAGGCTTGCAACCGCAGCGGTTGCTCCACCCTGACCGAGACCCATGACGCAACCACTTGGAGCAGCTGCGGCGAACCAGCTCATGGCTGTGGTCGATGTTCCATAGGGATTAAGATCCCAACCAGCAACATTACCTGCGGCGCTGCCGGCAGTCTGTGTTTCAACATTGATGTACTGACCATCGATGTTGTTTGGAATGACCAGATTGGCATTCCAGGTCACAAGTGCTGCATTGGCCGTGCCAACGCATGCAACTGTCGCAACTGCTGCAGCGCAGACTGCGAAATGTTTTTCGAGACGATTTGAAATACTCATTTTTTTCTCCACAAGAATAAAGGACCTAACTGGAATATCAGGGTCAACCTTTTTAGGGAAGGGTTTCCGTGATAGTGCTTGCGCGTACCGCCAAACACATTCTTAACCTAACCCTATTTTTTGCAAATGCAAATTACGTTTGCAAAATTCCGATAATATTTAAAGTGCTGTCAGTCAGCAATTCAGTGAAGGGGCGCGATTTTTTGCCAAAAATGGCAACTATGCAGAGGTATGCACACAAAGCCATTGCCAAAAAGAAAAACATCGGCGGTCACGGGACCGCCGATGGTATTTCAAATCGTAAACCGAGTCCATTCACCCGCGGAGGCGGGTGACTAGTCCATTCACCCGCGAAGGCGAGTGACTAAACCCACAAGCCTTAGGCTCGTCGACGTCGTGTCGCGAGACCTGCAAGTCCAAGAAGCGCGAGCGCTCCTGGGGCTGGCACTGCGCCTGCACCAGCGACGATCGAAGTAGCAGCGGTCGACTCGTAACCGTAGTCAACCACGGTGCGGGTCATCGAGGTGCCCGAGCTGCCAGCGGCGCCCATGAGGAAGCGCATCCAGCCGTAGTGGGTGGTGCCCGCAGCAGCGACGAAGCGGAAACCAATAACGTTCTCTGCGCTGTATTGCCAATTACCAGCAGCGGCACCGAACACCACGCCGGTGGTGGAGGTGTTGAAGGAGCCAGTGGAGCCGATCGAGGTGCCGAGGGCAAGGTTGCCTGCGGGGCCGGCCGTCACGCCTGGATAGCGCATCTGGCCGCCACCGGTTGAGTTGAAGAAGTTCATGCCGCCACCGGAGGAGTAGGGGTTGACGTCCCATCCTGGAACACCAGAGCCTGGGCCGTTGCTCAGGAGGTTGGTCTGGACGTTGATGTAGCAACCATCGATGTCGACGGCGCAAGCGAAGTTGATGACGCCACTGTAAACAACGGCGGCATTTGATGTTGCTGCGACTGCCGCAGTTGCGACAGCAGCAAGAGCAAAGTGATTTGCTAGACGATTTGAAATACTCATTTTTTCATTTCTCCAATAAAGAGGGACAGAATTCTGCTCATCAGGGTTAGCCTTTTTAGGGAAGGTTCTCCATGATGGTCCTTGGACGTACAACCAAAGACGCCTACATAATGAAGCCACTTTCGCATATTGCAAATTTTGCTATCAATAATTTAATAATTCTAAGTTTTTGCATATGCAAAATAAATCTTTGACAATCTTGTTTATCCAGATGTTTACCGAGTGGTTGGCAAAGTCTCTGTGCCGTTTGGTGGCAGCTGCCCATTCAATACCGCTTCAACATGGAACGAGGGTTGAAACCACAATGGGTCGATCGCATCAGTGGTGGATTGACCTTTTGAGGAAGCAGTGCGCTTGGACTTTCCCATTGGATTGTCTATCAAATCAAGAAAAATCCGCTTGGTTACAGGCATTCCTGTCATAGGGGCCTTGCCAATTGGCTTGCCAGGAAGTTGGCGCTTGCTTGGTGCTTCACCGCTAACGCCGCCCTCTTTTAGGGCAGGACCTCCAGAGGAGTTTGCAAAGGGCTTGGCGATTTCCGCCCATTCCCATTCGGCCTTGAGAACATCATAATTTTGCGCATCGGCAATGATTTTGACATTCTTTGGCCCGCGCATTTTTGGAAAACTCGAATCACGTTGCGCGGTAACGATTGTGACTGGTCGGCCATCGGCAGCAATATTGGTCGCCGAAGGCTCGAAGGTGATCACATATCCTCGATCGAGTCGATTGAGCATCGATTCGAGCGTGAGCGGTTCGATCTCATCGTCGGACTGAGCCCAACCAGATTCGATCATCGAGATCATTGGCGTGCGAAGTTCGCGCAGAGAAGCAGCGGTGCGGATCGTGCCTGTTGGATCGATCGCCCAATATGTTGTCCCATCAAATCCGAAGACGCCCTTCGTGCGAGGCGATCGGCGGTCCGCGCCATCTTGTGGATCTGCTGCATTTCTTTTTTCCAGTGCGTCAAGAATTGCTCGAGGAGGCATCATTCCAAAGATGCTGAGGGTCCACCGACCGCCAGTTCCCAAGACAAGCTCGCCAGTGCGAGTTTGCATTTGAGGTCGTTGAGCAGGTTGCGCTCGATCTTGTTTCGTTGATGTTTCAAAGGCAGCAGGCTCTATTTCCATTCGCACCGAATAGGTGCGTTCACTTTGCTTTGACGAACTTCGGATCGATTGCAACGCAGCGAATGCGTTGGAGTTTGAAGAAGATGGAACATAGAGGACAGCCAATGCAAGCGCCGCAGCGATTGAGACGGATCCGCCAATCCAAGCGAGACGCTTGCGGAAATTGAGCTGAAAATGCTTGTTTTCTTGGCGAATCGTAGCGATCGCACGGCCAACTCTTTCTTGAACACGCGCATCTTCGCCAGGCAAAAGCGTCGCGAGCAAACCATGCACCGTCATGCCATCTGCGGAATCAGACTGGTCACAAGCAAGATCGGTTGGGTTGGAAATCGCAGAATCATCTCTGGCGAATGGATCGAAGTCGAAAGGTTCGTTCATTGTGAAAGTCCTGTTGGTGAAAGTCCTGTGGGTGGAAGTTCTGTTGCAGGGGCGAAAATTGACTTGGTTCTGAGGCACTCTGCCAGTGCAAGTCGAGCGCGATAAAGGCGCTTTCTGAAAGTCTCGTCGGTGGTTCCCAGCGCCTTTGCTGCAGCCGCCGCATCAAGACCTCGGACATAGACCAGATCGATCGCTTCGTGCGCGTCTTCTTTCAATCGTGCGATGCAATCGTGCAATTCCGAGATCCGCTGCGAAAAGGAGTCGCCCGCAGCTTGGTCAACTTTGTCAAATTGAAGGGCAATCCGCTGTTGCATAAGTTCTGTCAGATGCGTGCGATATCTGCGATTCTTGCGAGCCGAACTGAGAATGTGATTGCGCGCTATGCCACGAAGCCACGGTCCAAATGGACGACTGCGATCAAATTCGTCAATGCGCTTCCACGCAGTGATGATCGTTTCTTGGAAGACATCGTCCACGGTTGATTTTTCGAAAGCGAACGAATGAATGAAAGCGTTGAGCATTTCAGCGTGTTGTCGAACGAGGATGTCGAAGAGACCTTCTGCGCGCATTGGGGTGAATTGAAAAAGTTCGTGCTCCCGATCCTTTGGCAAAAAAGTATGGGATTTTATTTACTTCGCCCTCTGGCAGCGTATTGGGACAGTTTTGATCTAGAATCCCTCCTCGGCATAGCCGACCACTGCCATGCCGATCTTCGCACTCAAGATGCTCTTTGGAGATTCAGCCCGTTTTTATGGGATGTTGCTTGGGTTAGCGTTTTCCACTCTGCTGATCTCGCAACAAGCGTCGATCTTCGTGGGACTTATGTCGCGGACCTTTGGTTTCGTGACTGACACGCCACAGCCTGATCTTTGGATCGTCGATCCAGCGCAGCGGTTTTTGGATGACAACAAACCACTCAGGTCGACCGCTGTTCAGAGGGTGCGATCCATCGAGGGGATTGAATGGGCCGTGCCACTTTTCAAGGGTTTACTGGTTGTCAACTTACCCGACGGCAAACGGCAGATGTCGCAGGTCATCGGCATAGACGATGCGAGTTTGATCGCAGGTCCGCCGTTCATGCTTGAAGGTGCGTTGACGGATTTGCGCAAACCCGACGCGATCATCGTGGACGAAAGAGCAACCCGGCGAGAGTTCAAGATGATCAATCCGCCCGAAGGTGGAGAGCCACGGCCACTGCGGGTGGGCGATACTTTGGAATTGAACGATCGACGGGCGGAAGTCGTCGGCATTTGCAAGGCGACGCAAACATTCCAGAGTCAGCCGGTGATCTATACGACGTATAGCCGTGCCACTCAGTATGCGCCGATGGAAAGAAGAATGGTGACGATGGTCTTGGCTGGACTTGCGCCAGGAGTGGACGAAGCGCAGATCATCAAGTCAATCGCAGATCGGACGGGATTGTCTGCCTTCAATGGAGAAGAGTTCGCAGACAAGACGGTGGGATATTGGATGCGCGAGACTGGTATCCCGATCAATTTCGGAACGGCGATCGTCTTGGGATTCTTTGTCGGAGTCGCAGTGGCAGGGCAGATGTTTTACAACTTCGTCTTGGACAATCTGAAATACTTTGGAGCGATGAAGGCGATGGGCGCGTCGCGCAAGACTCTTCTTGGCATGGTTTTCTTGCAAGCCTCGACGATCGCTGTATTGGGATTTGGTTTGGGAATCGGAATGACCAGCGCATTTGGATTGACTGTTCCTGGCGAGCGACTTGCATTTCGGATGACTTGGCATATTCCGCTGATTGCGGCTGGGGCAGTGATCATTATCTGCACGGCGAGTGCGGCGATTGGAATGTGGCGTGTGCTGCGGCTGGATCCTGCGGATGTTTTCAAAGGTTGAATCAAACATGACTCCCATCACCACTCCAGAAATTGCAGTACGCGCTTCAGGCGTTGAGAAGGTCTATGTCTCGGGAGATACGAATGTTGTCGCGTTGCGTGGTGCCGATTTGGAAGTGCACTGCGGGGAAGTGGTGATACTTGCGGGACCATCGGGTTGCGGCAAGACTTCGTTCATCTCGATCATCGCGGGATTACTTGCGCGTGATGGTGGAAAATTGGAAGTGATGGGGGAAGATCCGCAGGCGCTTTCGACTGAAGCGCGCACTGCATGGAGATTGCGCACGGTGGGATTCGTCTTTCAACAATTCAACTTGATTCCAACGCTTTCGATTGCAGAAAATGCGGCGATACCGCTGATCTTGCAAGGGATGGATCGGCGAAGCGCGTGCGTGAAGGCGCGTGAACTTTTGAATCAGGTGGGATTAGGTGGACGCGAGCAATCGAGCCCAGTTCGACTTTCTGGAGGCCAACAGCAGCGCGTCGCGATTGCACGCGCACTGGTGAATAGTCCAAAGATATTGGTGTGCGATGAGCCGACGAGCGCGCTCGATGGAGCAACAGGTTTACGCGTTATGGAACTTGTTGCGCAAGTCGGGCGCATGCCGGGACGCGCTGTTATTGTTGTCTCGCACGATGATCGTATTTATCACCTCGCTGACCGAATCATTCATATGGATGATGGAAGAATTGATCGAATCGAAACGCCTGCTTCATTGAGAAATGCACATGCTTAAGCCCACTTTAACTTCTCGCAAATTCCCGCCGCTGCGTTATGTCCTGATCCCCACGATCGCAATCGTTGGCATCGTGTTGGTGATCGTGACTGTTTTCAAGCAAGTGCCAAGAGTTCCAGTTGCGGCGATCATTGTTGCACCACCGAAGAGTCCATTTGATTTACGGATCGCAGGTATCGGAACGGTGCTGCCATCTTCGGATGTGGTCAGTGTCGGTACTGCGATTGCGGGAGTTGTGCTGGAAGTTGCAGTGACAGAAGGACAACAAGTCAAAGTGGGGGATCTTCTTTTTCGAATTGACGGAAGACAGACGCAAGCTGATTTGGCAGTTGCAAATGCGAGAGTGGCTGTTGCGCAGGGAAAATTTTCTGGCGTGAAGGCGTTGCCACGCGCAACAACTTTGCGCGAGGCGCAGGCAGTCGTCGCTTCGGCAAATGCGCAATTGGTTGATGCGCAAGGACGATTGAAACGATTGGAAGATTTGGGCTTGGAAGCAGCAACAAGTCGAAACGAAGAACCGCGATTGATATACGAACTCGCTGCAGCACAGGCGGGATTTGACCGCGCGCAGGCGCAGTTGGAAGAAGTCAAGCAAGGCGCGTGGGCGGAAGATGTGGATGTTGCCAAGTCCGAGGTTCTTGTCGCGCAAGCAGAAGTGGCGCGACTTCAAGTGCAACTCGAACGCGAGTCTGTCCGAGCGCCAATCGAAGGGACTGTGCTTTATGTGGATATTGATCTTGGCGAACATGTTGTTCCAGGATCGGTTCAGCAGATGGTTGCGCTGGGAAAACTTGACCCACTGCATATACGAGTGCAGATCGACGAGATGGATGCATGGAGATTTCGTCCAGAGGCGAAGGCGATTGCAATGCCGCGCGGTGGAGCAAAGGGAGAGTTTCCGCTGCGATATCTGCGGATGATTCCGTTGATCATTCCAAAGCATCTTCTGAGCGGAGATTCGACCGAGCGCGTTGATGTTCGCGTGATGGAAGTGGAATATGAACTGGATAATCCTTCGACGATGTCGCTCTTGCCGGGGCAGCTTGTGGATGTGTTTATCGAAGTTCCGGCGGACGTGGGAAACTGAAAAGTATTTTGAGTGATGCTGCGGAGTGTTCTATAGAGTTGGATTGACGAGCTTTCGCAGACGTGCAATAAAAAATCCTTCGAAAGGTGGAAAGATTCGCCGTGCGTTGGCAATGGATGAGTCGAGTTGTTTTTGATTCCACTCTGTCAGCGCGGGTTGTGCATGTGGCAAATCGAAGGGGAGTGGGATGATTTCGATGCGGCCGGCGTATCGTTCGAGCGCGCGTGCAAGAACGAGTTCGTTTTCTTCTGGCGCGAATGTGCACGTGGAATAGACCAGTGTTCCTCCAGGTCGAAGCGCATCGATCGCAGAATGCAAGAGTGCCTTTTGAAGTGACGCAAGTCTGCGGACTTTTCCGAGTGTCCAATCTTCATTCGCCGCAAAATCGCCCAAATGAATTCTGCCTTCGCCGCTGCAAGGAGCATCGACCAACACACGGTCGAACATCGCAGGATGACCGCGCGCCCAACGCTCGCCGTGGGCGCAAATGCATTCAGCCGTTGCCCCAAGAATGCGCAGAACTTCACGCAGTTTGTATTGACGAGGACGACTGGCATCGACTGCTACAAGATGTCCACTGTTTTTCATCATCGCTGCGAGATGAGATGTTTTACTGCCAGGCGCGGCACACAAATCGAGCACAGATTCGCCCGGTTGCGGATGAAGAGCCAATGATGCGGCGATGCTTGAAAGGGATTGAATATAAAAGCAACCTTGCGCGTGCGTTGGATGCGATTGCATTTCGCGCGGCGTGGTCGGGGTCTTGTATGCAACATCGCACCAATCGACGGTGTCGAGTGCGATGCCACTCGCACGAAGTTGTGCGAGCGTTTCGCTGGGAGGAGCGCGCAGAGGATTGAGCCGAATCGATGTCGGCAAAGCGGATGGATTCGCGTCGAGCGCGCACGCGAGAGATTCCTTGGGAAGAATTTTCTCCCAGCGTTCAAGCAGCAGAGGTTGAATCGCGCGCTGTGACATCAAGTGCGAGGGGCAAGAAGCGCGATGCGCATGGAGCTGTCATGCGGGCTATGGAAAAAGTGATCCATTCCAAGCAGTTCTTCGATTTGTGCAGGATGCAGCAAGCGCTGCAGTTCGGCGCCAGAGTCTGCAAGGACCGCGTCGATGTTGGTGATCGCAAGATCGTTGCCGCCGAAAAGTTTCCCGAGGAATTGGTGATACTTCTCAGTCGCTACGCGTGCATCTTCGGTGAGTGTGTCGCGCGGACCGCTGAATTCCATAATGACTCGATTGCGGTGATCGCCTGCGAGTGCGAAGCGAATGAGCGTCACAAGTTCTTGGTGGGAAATGTAATAAGAAAGACCTTCGATGATCCAAAGTGCCGGAGCGTGTGGATTCCAACCGCTTGCGCGAAGTTCGCGCTCAGTGATCGCAATATTGCGAAGATCGCATTCGACACATCGAATGCGATTCGCGACGGAGGCATCGGCGCACTGCGCGATTAGTTTTCGTTTTTCTTCGACGTGCTCGTAATCGAGTTCTGTTGCGTGCGCATCTTCGTGTTGAGAGCACCAGTCGAGTGCAAGCGGCGCGAGTCCTGCGCCAGGAATAATTATATTGCGAGTGATTGGAGAACCAGAGAGTTGGATTTCCTTCATCCAAGTGCGAATGAGCGTCTTACGAAGATCAATGCGGTGCGTGGCGGCGGGAGAATCGCGACGCGCCATTTCGGCAAGTTCCTCACCGCTGGTCAGGTCGAGAGATTGAATGAGCCGTTTGCCCGCTGGTGTGACCGCCATTTTTTCGCCTGCGAGCAACATCACCATTGCGGCAGTACGACCAGCGCGAACAGTGAGTGGTTGATTCATTAGAGTCAAGGGTACGCAGTGCAGAAACGATTGCGGATTCATTGTTGAAAGTTGTGCAATGGGAGTAGAATGCAGTGATGAAGATGCAATACAACTTGGAGCGAAGAGTAGGGGGAAGAGTGGGGATCGCGATCTTTTTCACCTCAATGATTTGCGTGATTGGATCCGTTGGATTTGCGCAAAGTGCAACGCCACCCAAACAGCCGAATTCATCTGCGCCAAAGCCTGACTCGTCCGCCAAACAAGCCGAGCCAAAACCAGTTGTGCCTGCGCCAACACCGGATGAAACGACGATGAAGCTTGAGAGCGATTCATTTGTAAATGAAACTGCGTTTCCAAAAGAGTTCACGGAAGATGGTGAAGGAAATTCTCCTGCATTGAAATGGAAAGATGCACCGAAAGGAACGGTCAGTTTCGCAATCATGATGGATGATCCAAATGCGCGTGGATTTGTGCACTGGACGATTTGGGGAATTCCTGCGACACAGAATATGTTGCCTGCCAATATGCCGCGTGATCTGGAATTGAAGGATCCCAAGGGCGCATGTCAGGGAGTGACATCATGGGGTGCGGAGCGTCCGGGATATTGGGGATCTGCGCCACCTAAAGGAAGTGGTGTTCATAAATACACATTCACTCTTTATGCACTTGATGAGAATTTGACATTAGAACCTGGAGCGAATGCGAAGAAGTTCAAGAAGGCGATTGAAGGTCATGTGTTGGCGAAAACAAAACTTGTAGGTTTGTACGAACGCAAATAATTCCGAGAATGGAAAGGTGTCAATATGGAAGATTCTGTCAGTTATGGATTCGCAGTGATGGTTGGATTCGCATTGAGTGCCGCGTGCGGAATGCGCATTTTTGCGCCGCTGGCAGTCGTGTCGATTGCGACGCACTTTGGTTGGGTTGATCCAGGAAGTGGATTTGCTTGGATCGGCTCGATGCCTGCGATGGTTTGTTTTGTATTTGCATGCGTGCTTGAAATTTTGGGAATGATGATTCCGTGGCTCGATCATGTACTTGATGTTGCGGGAGCGCCTGTGGCGGCGGTGGCCGGAACCGTGGTGATGGCATCGCAACTTGCAGGTGCGACTGGGATCGATACCAGCGCAGTGCCGCAGTGGGTGACGTGGGCACTCGCAGCGGTTGTCGGCGGCGGCGTCGCGACAGGAGTTCATGCAGCTGCTGGAACTTTGCGCGTGGGATCGACTGCGGTCAGCGGCGGATTGTTCAATCCACTCTTTGCAATTTTCGAAACGCTTTCTAGTTTTGTTCTTGCGGGATTCGCAGTCTTGTTGCCGATTGTCGCTGTGGTCGTATCGATCATCTTTGTTGTTTCGCTTGGAGCGATTGCGATTGCTGTGTTTCAATGGCGCAAGCGGCGTGGGGCGGTGAAAGCTGCTGTTGCGACGGCGCTCTAGAGAGAGCGCTGAAAATCCGAGGGTTCTCACTCAAAAGAAATTCGGGCATGTTTCCAGAGAGTGCCTTGGCGTGCTTCTATGTTCCCCGCGCAACCGACGGATGCGTCATCCGTTTGTCGCGCGCTCGGTGCCGCGTGCAGGTTGCAAATGTTGCGCCGCAAGTGAGGAAAAATGGAAAAATACTGGAAGTCGAGTTATGGAATTGTTTGTGGTTTGATTTCGATATCTGCATCTTGCTCGACATCGTTTGCTGCGATGACATTCGGCGGGTGGAACTTTAATGGGGCAGTGGGCACAAGTTCACCGTCGATAGGAAAAGGAACGGCGAGCACAATCGGAGGTGTGTCGGCGAATTTTTCCGCAGGCGATCCTGCGGATGATCAGGCGACAGTTCCTGCGGAGAATAAAGGTTGGAATCTCGCCAGCTTTGCATCACAAGGAACTGCAAGCGGCGAACGAGGAGTCGTTTTTCAATGTTCGACCGTGGGTTTCGAATCTGCAGTGGTGACTTGGCACGAGAGACATTCCAATTCGGCAAGCCGCTTCGTTCAGTTTCAGTATGCAATTGATGGTTCCACATTCACGAGCGAAGGCATCGCGAATGGCGGCATCTTCGAAGCAACTCTCGGCGGCGATGTTTGGCAGACAGAGCGACGAGTGGATCTTGGTTCGATTCAGGGGGTAGCGGGAAATGGAAAGTTTGCAGTCCGAATTGTCAGCATCTTCGCTCCAAATACGAGCGCATACGCACCGACGAGTTTGACGGCGAATTATTCGCCAAGCGGCACCGTCCGTTTTGATTTGGTGACTTTTGAAGGAGTGGCAGTGCCTGCTCCAGCGGCGCTCGCGCTTGGAATTGCAGGCGCTGCGGTGGTGGGAATGGGGAGTCGGCGAAGAGATTGAGGTGTAAAAACTCTCACGGATGCTCTACGATGGTGTGGGTGCGGGGGACATTGCGTCCCCCGTTCCACCCACGCCAGCTTTTTATTCTGCCAGAGGAGTAGAGAATGAATACGAGAGCATCCCAATCTGTATGGTCGCGGTTTTCAGGAATTGAGTTTTCGCTGCGGGGGATTTCCTTGCGGAACATTTCGCTGAGGAGCATTTCACTGAGGAGCATTTCGCTGCTTGCGATCACTGCGACTGCGCTTGCGCAAAATCCACCAGCCATTCCTGTTCCAGCAGTTGGAACAAGCGGAAGAGTTTCTCTGGGCATCGGAACAGTCGAGGTGATTCCTGCGCTGAAGGTCACTCTTGCTACGCGCGGTGCGGAACAAGCCATCGAACTCGATCGAGTTCAACAATCGTTGGATGGTCAATTGACTGCTGCATTTGGAGCGACTGGGAAATTCGATGTCATCGCTCGCAGTGACTGGCCGCAGATTCTGCGCGAGCAAGATTTCACAACTGGCGGCAATGTCAATGGGATGGATCCGCAGGCTGCGAAAAGTTTTATGTTGAAGGGAATCCGTTGGATTGTCATCCCCCAAATCGTTGACTTTCAGGATTACATCGAGACTGGTGTCTTCGAGGGACTTGGTCAGAAGTTGACTCGGCGAATTGTGAAGTTGGCGCTTGTCACCAAGATTTATGACACGACAACTGGACGATTGATTGAGAGCGTCAATTCGAAATACGATGATCAGAAAATTATCAATGATCCGACAAATTCAACTGTTCAAGGCGGTCGTTTCACCGATTCGATGATCTTGGATATCGCCAGATTGACAGGCGAGCAAGTTGCCAACGACATCGTTGATCGACTGATGCCAGCGAAAATTTTGGCGATCACAGATCGAGTTGCGACCATCAGCCGTGGCGCAGGCGCTGGTGTTTCGACTGGACAAGTCTGGCAAGTTTTCGCGCTTGGCCAAGCGTTGACCGATCCCGATACTGGCGAATCGCTGGGCGCGGAAGAAGTTCCCGTTGGATGGATGCAGATTCAAACAGCGGATGCACGCGTCTCGCGCGGCGGACTCTGCGGCGATGACTTCGGTGTCGCCACTGGATGCATTGTGAGAAAATCAACAAAGACTGCGTGTCCAACATCGGCATCACCTGGTGCAGTTCGGGACGTGAGCACGCCGTCGCAAGTGACGCCCGCGGCTGGTGCAGCGAGCGCGGCTGGCGCGGCGCCCGCAACGAGTGGCGCGGCGAACGGTACAGCGGGTGGTGCAGCATCTGCACAAGCAATTCCACAGCGTTACTCTGCGGCGATCTTTGTCAAGAATCGACCAGCGGATGTTTCTCCAGAGAAGGTGATGGTCTTGGAGGATTACATCGCAGCGCAAGTCGACAAGTTTTGTTTTACGACGGTGAGTCGTGAAGACACGCTCAACGCAGTCGCTCGATTTGCAACAGCAGGTGCAAATGTCGGGACGAATATTGATCCAGCAAAGGATCTCGACCGAATCTTGTCTGACGAAACTTCTGCGCTGCGATTGGCTCAGCAAATGGGTGTGGATTACATTCTCATTGCGTCGATCACCGCGTATATAAATGATCGTCAACAGACTGAAGCGTATGGCGCCACCACCGATGTTCGTTCTGCGCAACTTGATGTGACATATCGCTTGCTTGGACGTGTTCAAGGACAGGTCATTACAAGCGATTCTGTCACTGCGACGGAAAAAGTTCGGCAGTCTCCAAACTTGAAACAGGAGCGCGATCTGATTGATGTGGTCATTCGTCGCTGCGCTCAAGAAATCGGCGAAAGTGTTGGCAAGCGCTGTTCTGAAGCGACGGTGACTGCTCCGAGCACACTGCCAGCCGAAGTTCCATTTCGAATTGTCTGCACGATGCAGGACATGACGATTCCCGGAGTTGTGACGGATGCGGCGACTGGACGATATGTGGTCAGTGGCGTCAATTGGAATTTGCTACCAACAAATGCTGCAGTCGAAATTGATGGGCTTGTCGTTGGGAACGCACCTGAAATGCTGAATGTTTTTCCTGGGTTGCACAAAGTCAGCATTACTTGCGAAGGATTTCGCCCATGGAATCGCACGATCAATGTCCGCCCAGGGATGAACTTGAGTGTTCCATTGCAACTGACCGACGAGGGACTGATTCGATGGAGAAGTCAGTTGGCGTTCATGCAGAGTTTGACCGAGAGACAACAACTTGTCGATGCCGAAGTAGAGCGCATTCGTGCGGCAGCGGAATACATTCGAAATTCACGCATGGTGCTGGACATTCAGGACTCGACAAAGATCGATACGAATCAAGCGCCGACGTATGTCATTCCAGGTTGGTGGCCAAGCGGTTCGTTTGGGAATCAGCCTGGTGGCAACGGCATTCTTCCGCAGCAACCGCAAGTTCCCGTTCCCGCAGTTCCGTAAACGGTGATGGGAATCAAATGCTCAAGTTTGATTTTTTCAGTCACGATCATTTCGATCGTGCTCTTGAGTGGTTGCAGCCACAATAGTCGCATCAAAGAAGTGACCGAAGCGTATAACGCTGGCGATTTTTCCAAGGCGGCGGTAGCGATGAAGCCAGTGTGGGAGAAGTATCACGATGATGATGTTGATGCAGTGATCTTCGATCTTGAAGAAGGATCGGTCAGTAGAGCAGCGGGGGAATTTGTCACGAGCATCACAGCATTCAACGAAGCATGGAATCGCATGTCACCGTATTACGACTCGGCGGCAGAGACGAAGGTCACCGAAGAGGTCGCGTCTGCATTTACGAACCAGGTGGTTCGAACATATCGGGGAACGACATATGACCGAATTATGTCGAGCACTTATCAAGCCCTGAATTATCTTGACACGAATCAGGCGGAGAAGGCTGGGGTCGAATTCGTGCGTGCGCGCAATTGGCAAGTCGATGCAGTTGAACGCGAGCGCAAGCGCATCGATGATGAAAACGAAGCGTGGAAGTCGGAGAATTCCAAGGGTTCTGCGGGATACAACCCGGACAAGACTTTGAAAAGTCCAACATTTCAAGCACAGATGAACGAACTCTATGGCCCGATGAGCAGATTTCAGGGATATGCGGATTATGAAGTTCCAGCTGCAACATGGATGCGTGGAGTTTTCTATTTCGCACGCGGAGAGCCGAGTGATTTCGAACAGGCGCGTCAATGCTTTGTTCGTGTTGCGGGAATGCTTGGCGAGAAGAATGGATTGCCTGCGCTTGCGGATGCGCAACTTGCAGAAAATGTGACGACCGGCAAACCGGGTTCGCGATTGTGCTATGTCATTTTGGAAAGCGGATTGGCGCCGAGTCGCCGCGAAATTCGGCTGGACATTCCGATTTTTCTCGCCGATGTTCCATATGTCGGCGCAGCATTTCCAGCGCTGGTTTATCACGAGAACGCGGTCACTGGATTCACTGCGACCCATGGCAGCGATTCGTGTGAATCCAAATTGTTGACGGACATGGATGCAGTCGTCACCCAAGATTTTAAGAATCGTCTTGGTGGAATCATCGTCGCAACGCTCGTTTCGAGCGCGACCAAAGCCGCCGCAACGTATGGCATGAAGCAAGCGATGGGGGACTGGGGCGCAGTCGCAGGAGTCATTTATCAAGTTGCCATGAATAGCGCAGATTTGCGCACATGGACCACTCTGCCGAAAGCGTTCTATTACGGACGCCTTGTTCTTCCTGAGTCTGCGAAAGACGGCTCAATTGGAGAAGTCACAATCACCCTATCTGACGGCAGAAAAGTGGGGCCATTTATTCCCGGCGCTCAACCGATCTCCGTGGTCTACATTAAGTCAGTTGCGGCGGGCACTCCGCCTGCCGCTCGAATGATTGGAATACCTCAAAAATGAATTCCCAAAAAAAAACCTTTCTTGCTCGCAGTGTCCGCAGTTTGATGATGATCGCGGTTGCACTTGGCGCATTTGCATTGCTTGGAGGATGCAACTTGACGAATACGGTTCGACCTAATCGAGCAGCCGATGGTGCGATCTCTGGCGTTTCTCAGAGCGCGCCGAATTGGTGGCTTGAATCGAAAGCAAATGTTGTCGACGCACGCGAGAGCGTGGTCAACAGCGACACGAAGAAAGTGCAAGTTTCGATTTTTTCTTCCCAGACCCAGCAGCAGCGTTTCTCGTACAAGTTTGAGTGGTTCGATAAAGATGGAATGAAAGTTGGTGGGATGGATTCTTGGGAAAGCGTGATGATTCTGCCCCAACAGACGATCGTGGTCGGAGCAACCGCGCCGAGTCCCAAGGTATCTGATTGGATCCTGCAGATTTCTGACACGAACTATCCTTGGTATTCCAGCGCGCCTTAAGCCCTATGATTTTTAGTACGTAAAATTACTTTGGAGATTGATTATGAAAAATGAAAAAAGTTTGACAGTTCGAAATTTCGCATTCGCCACAACATTGACAGCACTGTCGATCACAATTGGCTGCACGCCGACGCAATATGTTGATTCCAAAGGAACCAACCTTGTTGTCAGTATGAATAAAGTCAACATTCAGGATTTCGAGAAAGCAAGCGAAGCTCTTGTTGCAAGCATGGTCGAAAGTGGCGTGCTGTCGCAGGCGCCGAACCAGCCAGTGGCACTTTCCATTTCTCGAGTCACCAATGACACAAGCGATCAATTCGATACAGATCAGTTGATGAAGAAAATTCGCATTTCGCTTTTGCAAACAGGCAAGGTTCAGGTGACACAAGCAGTCGGGCTTGGCGGCAAAGTGGAAGATCCAATGGCGAAAGAAACATATGAAGCAAAGCGCTTCTTGGCTGGAGAATCTCAGACACCAGTGGATCTGCCATATTTCACGATCTCGGCGAAGATTTTGGAAAATTCAACTTCTGCCGGCAGCACCAAGCAAGTTTCGTACATCTTTCAAATGTCTTTGGCCAATACGGCATCTGGCCGATTAGTGTGGGAAGGCGAAAAGACAATCACCAAGCAAGGCGAGAAGAACGCAATCGGTTTCTGACGAGTGACGCTTGTGAAATTATGGATTGCCGGGTGGAGTTTGCGCGGGTGGAGTTGGCGCGGGTGGAGTTGATCCAGCGCCACTCTGTTGCTTCTGCTGTGCCTCGAGAGTTTCAGTCTTGAGTTTTTCCTGTCGAAGCTGTTCCTTCAATATCTCGTTCTGTAACTGCTGATTTGTTTGTTGGTTTGCGCCGTTTGCATTCGCATTCGCCTGTGCATCGGCTTGCTGCTGCTTCTTCGCCTCATCGCTATCGATAAGATTGCCCACAACAGCGCCACCAATCGCACCAGCTCCAGCACCGATAGCCGCTCCTTCCCAACCACCAACGAGACCTCCCACGACTGCGCCTCCGCCGGCTCCGACGAGTGCGCCCGACTCTGTTTTATTCGCGCAACCACTCAGCAAGAGTCCAGTGCAAGCGACGACGAGTATGAATTTTTTCATTGTGTAAATCGTACAAGATCACGGCGCAGAAACAGTCACGGCAGTCGTTCGAATATCGAGCGGCGTTGCAGTGGGCTGGCTTCGTTTTCCCAAGAAAAATGAAAGGTTCCCATTTCCAGTCCTGAGCGAAGAAAATTTGAAGACTCGCGTTTCTGCTGTTCCAGTCCCAAGCCCAAGCGTTGTTTGTGTCGTCTCTGCGATGGAACTGAGAAAATTTGGAAGGGGATTCTGTACACGCCAAATCAGATCAGGGCCATAATCAGTCGCAAGAATCACGATAAGACTTTGCCCAACTTTCAATTCAATTGTCTTTGGAAAAGGCTGGGCCTCATTTTTCACAGTAGTACTTTTGCTCGCGGAATCTTTCGTGAGTGAATCATTTGGAGTCGAAACTTTATTTATCTTTGCCGCAGTCGGTGTGGACTCACAGGCAATGAACAGTGGTGTGCAGATGCAGGCAACAAATAATTTTTGCATGACTTGTTGGCTGGGCATTGCAAGTGATTCTTCGGCGATTACGCCATCAACGCGGCGATTGCATCTTCGATCTTTCGATGGATCGGGATCAATTTCTGAATCCCCGAGATGTGAATTGTCGCCAGAATCTCAGGGCGTGGCACATACACCGCAACTCGACCGCCATTCTCGACTGCGGATCGATGAGTCATCACGATTGCGCGCAAGCCAGAACTGCTTAAAAATGTTGTGTTGGCGCAGTCAAGAAGAATGCGTAGATGAGTCTTTGCAGCATCGGACAAAATGGATTGCGCCCCCTCGATTGTTTGAGAATCAAGACGACCATCGATCGAAATGACGCAGACTCCATCGCGTTCACTTTCGGTGATTTTTAATAGTGATTCGTTTGTGGTCATGTTTGCTCTTGCAAACTAGTCCACATTTGATTGAGGCGCAATAGTTCGTGTTGACTTGACTGCAGCAAGATCAACAAAATCACAGAAGACTGCGAGAAGAATGAGATAGTTCGCTAATAAATGGGAAATAATCCGCAAGAAATTTGACCACGAAATCCACGGATGTTGTCCATCTGGTCCAAGAAGTGGTCGCCCCTCGACACTGGTCGCAATCAATGTCCAAACGATCCCAACAGACATCATGAAAATTCCAAGCAGTCGAATCCACCGAACAGGAATCATCTGACGATCATATTCATCTCGGGCAAGGGGAGAAATGACAGTCGAAGCACGGATGATGTATGGCAACTGTGCGACGACTGCTCCGATACATGCAATTGGCAGTCCCCATCCTGTTGTCATATGCACGGTCATCAATCCAAAGCATCCGATTGCCGCCAAATTGATTGGTACGAGGAGTACAACGACGAGTCCTGCACTGGAAGTTTGTGGCGATGCTTCCTTGACGATTCGCGCGCCGCGAAAAAGTCCGGCAAGCAGTGAATACACAGGGATAAGCAGTGATGCGCCGATGGTGAGTGCGTAATCCAACTCTGCCATTTGTGTATCGGACTTCAGCATGATGCTTGCAGGAAACATTGAGAGAAGAAATGGAGAAGAGAGATAGACTGCTGCGCCGCAGAGCATCACTCCACGCCACCGCATGAGTCCAGTCCATGCCAATCCACCCAGTGCCGTGGTCACGATTGCCAGAGATGTCGCAACCAAAGGAAGGATGATTCGAATTTTGTGCCCCAAATCGCTGTAACGAAAACCAGCGTTCCATTCGGCTGAATGTGCCAGCAGATTGATTGTTCCAGAAATGCATAGTGCGCCGAAAGCCGTCCACAACGCGCTGCGTCTCCACGCGAGTAAATCTTGTTGAGCTCGATTGGTGATCCCTTTGCTCATGAGGATCTCGCGCTCGTTGTTTGTCGCAACTCCGCGGTGAAAATTTGGAAAGAATGTTCTCAGCACAATAGCGAGAGTAGCGGAATCGAATTGATGTGCGGGTGATCGTCAGCGAGCCGAATTTGGCGGGTGAGCATCCATCGCAATTCGAAATCCAAATGGTGAATTGCGATTTCCTGCAGAAACTCCACTGCGAAAATCGCAGGCTGTTGCGGCGATCCCATCGCACCACGCGCCGCCCCGCACGACACGTGCAATCGGTCCATTTGTTTGCGGATCAATCCACGCATCTTCGCACCACTCCCAAACGTTTCCAAAGAGATCGTAAAACCCAATTTCATTTGGCGATTTGGTTGCGACAGGGTGGGAAATATTGTTCGCCCACGGAGTCAACCATGCGCTGCGCTCGATTGTCGCGGCGTCGATTGAAAGCACATTTTTTGTCCTGCAGCATGATGCTTGCAACCATTCGGATTCGCTGGGCAAGCGATAGCCGTGACTGGTGGTGATTTCGACGCGTGCGCTGGTGATGCACCCTTGTGCGTCTCGAACAATTCCATGCAACAGATATCTGGGGTGTAATGCTTCAATTTGCGAAAGTGCATTGCAGAACTCGGCGGCGTCGTACCAAGAGATCGAGTCCGCGGGTCGTTGGAGATTTGGATCGATCGCAGCAAAGGCAGATGGATTTCGTTTCAGAATCACAGCGAACTGACTCTGCGTGATTTCTGTTTTAGCCAAACGGAATGCGCTGCTTGATTCGACGGGCAGCATTTCGATGCCAATAGATTTTGCGGCAGCGCCTTCGCAAAATTTCTCGATCGAAGTCGGAGCGACAGGTTGAATAGGCGTGCCAGCGACGGACGCATCGTCGATCATTGGATCTGCAGTCAATAGGACTGCAACTGGAGCAGAGCGACGCGCCCGCGCATCATCGTCGTATTTCACAGCGAAGTAGATACGGTCGCCTGCATGAAGCGACACTGGTTTTTGCAGTATATATCCACGGTCCAAGATGGACAAATAGCGGGGGATGTCGAGCAGCATTTTCTTTGCGCCTGTTTCTGAAATGACTTGAATCTCAACACTCCTTGCGCGCATGTCGGGGCGAACAATGATGGCGATCAGATCGAGTGGCGCACTCAACGCTTCTGTGGTGACTGAAACAATCTGATTCATGCGCTGCGCTGGTGCACTTCGATCTGGAATGACTACAAAATCTTTGACGATGCGATCAGTTTCAAGCGCAGGGATCATTTGAAAAATTGCGCCTGCGGATTCTGGTCGCCCTCGACCGCTTGAGAGAACTTCTGTAACGAGCGTCGCCTTGGCCGGGAGCACGAAGGCAAATCCTGCGGGAAGTTGAAACTCGCTGTCAACACCAATCGCACCTGCACTGCCGCTGATTTTATTCTGCCGATCGCCGAGCCCAAAGAATCCTGGACCGGGATCCGACTCGTCAAGCGCAAGCGTTTCTGGTCCATCACATGTCAACAGGTTGTAACGCACGGCAAGCGTTGGTGAGTCGCGAGTGATTTTCCATCCTCGAATATGAAGTGGTTTTCCATTTCCAATCACAGTCGCGAACGAGCGCAATGATTCTGGGTCTTCAGGATTTGGAATCCAATCTCGTGCGACATCAATTGCGGATGATGGATCAATCATCGCAGTCACAGGAACGGAAGCAGAAGAAATTTTTTCAGATGCATTCTTCTTTACGGGGAATCCCTGGCTCTTCCACAAAGTTAATGCAGCGATCTCATTGGCAGACAATCTGCAATCATCTCGAAAAATTCCACGCTCTCCAATGGGCAACCACGGCGGCATCAATCCAGATTCAACAGCGGCGACCATGGTGGGTCCATGGCGTGCAAGATCCCCATCGGTCACGAGCGCAAATGGTCCAGGTCCTTGTCCAGCGTGACATCGAATGCAATTTGTTGCAACAATAGTTTTCACGATTTCGATTGGGTCTTGCAGATCGCTCTCGCTTGCGCTCAACGAATTTGCAAAGCAGCAAAGCAGTGAGAGCGCCGTCGAATTGATCAGGTTGCGATTCAACACAGGCAACTTACCGCCGTGTTCGACTTTTCAGGAACAGTTTCCCCACGCAGCAAGAAGAACTGTCAGATCAGCAGCATTGACGA
Organism: Singulisphaera sp. GP187; assembly: GCA_945862215.1. Lineage (GTDB taxonomy): Bacteria > Planctomycetota > Phycisphaerae > Phycisphaerales > SM1A02 > F1-60-MAGs104. The sequence goes on from CAMAXY010000012.1 coordinate 27,460, forward strand.
TTCCGTCGCGATTGATATCGCCCATCCCGCCGCCGCCGCCCCATCTCGAAAGAACATTCGAAAGGTCAGCTCCATCCACGACTCGGTTGAGATCCGTGTCAGCTTCGCATGGTGTGCAGCAAAATGTGACGACTGTTTCGGTGGGATTGTTATGCCCAGAGCCTGGCCCAGTGTTTCCGGTAACGAGAACGCCTCGGTATGTCAGACCGATCATGTACGGATAGACGCTGATACCGCTCTCGTTGACTGGAGAGAAGTATGCATATGTTCCGTTTGGATAATCAGGTGTGATGCAGAATCTGGCATTGCTCGAGTCCAACTTTCCAAGACCAGGAACATATTCGTGGTCTTCAATGTAGCAACCGATTGGAGAGGTCGTCGAAACTGCAGGACCATACTGTGCCGGGGTCAATTGAGTTCCGTTTGGAAGCGATGTGCGCTGTGTGATGTTTCGAGTTCGATAGCTACTCGTTATTTTCACAACACCACCAGTTCCATCTGCGTTTGCAAATCCAAACGGACCATAGACAGGAAATCCATCAAAGGCATACGCAAGAATCGGTGAGTGATGCGTCGGATCGCCACCAGGAAGTTGAGGAGTTCGTTGATGATGGTGATATTCAGTACCTGCGGGATGTCCAAGCGCAGAATCGAAACCGTTGACTTCGAAGAACATCGCGTTCTGACGCCAGATATTCATATTGTTATACGAGCGCGCATCGCCTGGATTGAAGAATGTAACACCGTTGACGTACACGCCGATGTGTCCACCTCCAACAGCCGTCGGTGTTGTTGCAGGCACAGGATTTCTCGGCAATCGAAAGGACCAGTTCTGAACGATTGGCGAGCCAGGATTGTTTGGCCAAGGTCCGATGGAATATGAAGGGATTCCGCTTGAAGCAACATAGACATAGGTTGCGCCATAACGAACGGATTGAACATTCGCAGCGAAACCTTGAAAGCCGGTTTGTCCAGTTGTATTAATTTTCCAAGGTAGTACCGTTGGGAAAATTGATTGTGCAGATGCAGTTGTTGCTGCTGTGATTGCAATGAGTGTTGAAAGTGTGGTGATGGAATTCATTGATCAATCTCCTTGAAAGACATTTTGAATGTCATTGGGCGATTGGTCTCGGTGGGGGACAGAGGGATTGGGTTAAGCACCCCAATTGGTAAGCAGGACAGCAAGATCCAGACCCCCAACAATTCCATCATGATTGATATCCGCAGCGGCATCTGCGGTTCCCCATGCAGAAAGGAGGTATGTCAAGTCCATTCCTGTCACATGCCCATCGCCATTGATATCTCCAAGAACAAACGAAGGAATTCCTGCTGCATTGATAGATATGTCGAACACGGAAGTTCCATTGCCCTCTGCAAAAGTTCCAGAGATGAGAAGATTCGCCGTTGATCCAGTTGGCAACACGGTGGGAACGGGAAGTGGTTGATTGACAAGCGCGGGAAGTGCAGGCAATGGTCCGATGGGATCAGTCGATGCTGCTGAAGAGATGAAAGTTGCGGTGGCACCATTAATGGACAACGTTCCAGCGAATGCGAGTATGGCGGGCATCGGATCTCCACCGAATGGTTGTCCTCCCGCGCTCCCAGAAACGAGAACAGTGACAGGGATCGGAATAGAAATTGTGTATGTGTTGGGAGCAGTTTCCACAAGTGCGCCGACTGCCGGTCCGCTCTGAACTGCTGTTGCGACTTTCACCGATCCAGTTGCAATTGGGATTGTGATTTCTCCAACCGATGGGAAAATTGCATTCGGTGCAACGGTATGAAAACTGGAATAGGTGAAGAGCATGTCAATGGTGGCTGTGCCTGGTGTTTCATTGACAAGGTCTGATGTGAAATTTGTGATTGAGCACATTCCGTTTGCACCGATTTCCAACTTGAATGTTCCAAGTGGATTGGAATCAATGACATCACTGAGTCGAAATTTTGATGTGTATGGAATCGCCTGATTTCCCGAACCACCGAAGTATCCCGGAATCGTTCGAGTGCCAGTTGGATTTGTCGTGACGTCATAGTCGCCGATGAAAGTTCCTGCGAGCGGATACAAAATCGAAAGAGTTTGATGAGCAGTACTTGCCGGAAGGAAGTGGAAGTCAAACGAACTTGCCACCGCGCAGGGGGTGATCAATGCAGCGATAGAGAGAGAGATGATCTTCATAGATAAAACAATATCCCAGATTTTTGATTTTCCAAGTCGAACTTGGTTTTTTGATGGGTCAAAAGCGAAATTTCGAGCGGAAGATCACCCAAAGAGCACGAAATCCGTCCATCGGTCCGATTTTTTTCCCCTCCTTGAAAGATCGAGGGGAATACGAGACGGGAACGTCCACAACCAAGACTCCAGTTCGAGCCAATGCGGCAGCGATTTGAGGCTCGATTCCGAAACGAGTTTCTGTCAGCGCCGGCAGAATTTTTCGAAGCACTTCGACAGGAATAATTTTATAGCAACATTCCATATCAGTGACACGCAGACCTGTCGCAAGATTGCTGAGAGTCGTCAGGAGTCGATTGGCGCGCATGTGAAGCCAACCTTGCGCGCCAGGTTGCACAGATCCATTGTGCCATCTGTTTCCAAATGCTGAGCAATTTGTTACGTTCGATTCGAGAGCGTGAATGAGAGGCACGAAATCGTTTGGGTCATATTCCAAGTCTGCATCTTGGATGATCATCGCATCGAGGTCATTCTTGGATGCAGTCACAACATGAGCGAATCCAGTTTGGAGTGCCGCACCTTTTCCTCGATTGACTTGGTGATGCAAGAGCGTGAGCGAATTTGGAAATTGCCTGGCGATTTGTTCGGATGCGAGACGAGTTGCCGAATCAGATCCGTCATTGATGAGAACGATGCGCATGGCCCAAGCCACTGGCAGTGAAACTGCAAGAACTTTTCTGACGCAATCGCCAAGAGTCTCAGGCTCATTGAAAACAGGGATCACCACATAGAGAGTTTGCACACCAATATGTTTACACCACTGGGCTTATTGTGGAGGATTCACTTCGACCGCATTTGCAGGAGCGGTGAACCAATTGCTTGGAAACGATTTCGTGTCTGTTCGTTCAAAGCTGATCGATTGTGGTGGACCAAGTGGACCGCCTCTATGAGGACCACGTTCGCCGCCTGCACGTGGTCCATCTGGTCTTGGTCCATCGGGTCTTGGTCCACGTTCGCCATCAGGTGGAGGACCACGATGGCCATCAGGTGGAGGTCCACGTTCGCCATCAGGTGGAGGACCACGTTCGCCGCCGGGTCTTGGTCCATCAGTTCTTGGTCCATCAGTTCTTGGTCCACGTTGACCATCAGGTCGCGGACCATCATTGGGAGGGAAAAACATTTCAAGCCGGATGACCTCGTTGGTCTTTGGATCGATACACATTTCGATTCGTTCAGCTGGATTTCGTCTGACCTTCTCGTTGGGTGTGTTTGCAAGTGCGAGTTCACTGTTTTGAAAATTCGCACGAATTTGAAGGAGCCCAGTTTGGCCACACGCTTCTGCATCATCAACTCTCACGATGTCATAGGAATCATCAAGATCTTCAAGCATCGCTGCCATCGAATCGACAAGCAATGATCCATCGGGAGTTTCAACCCAGCGAGGCCACGGAAGATCGTGATCGGCAATGACCGCAGAACCATCGGGTCGCTGTTCCCATGAAGTCTCTCCATCACGACCGCGAATTTCGGTGCGTCCACCTTGATAATGAATCGTGATTCGCATGTGTTGAGAATCTCGCACATCAAGAGTGGCCAAAATTGGAGGCGGTTGTTCTCCATCACGACGAACTTTCGGCATCAGAACCACTTGATATTGTCGGTCGACATTCTTGCTGGCGACTTTCGCAGCCGAGCGAACAACTGCAGATGCAGAACTTGTCGTTGGCATGACCAAGAGCGAAATTGCAAGCAGTGCAGCGATCGGGAGAGCCCACCACTGCCAATTTTGAATGGAATAATTTCGATTGTTCTGTGACTCAACGGCGCGAAGAACGCGATTGATTCGAGCATCCATCGATTCGGTTGTCTCGGTGAATTTGTGAGTCAGAAGCGCGTCCACGAAGCGATCTTCTGGAGCATCATTCGAATTGGACTCGGATTGATTTGGATTGGTATTCATCATGCTAAGACTCCTTTGCGTTGCAGGCATTCACCAAGAAGTGCGCGCGCTCGCTGTATACGTTTCTTGACAGCTTCTTCTGTCAGAGCGAGATTGACTGCGATGGTTCGAAGTGGCAGTTCCGCGCGATAGACCATCTGAATCATCTGGGAATAATCGGTGGGCAATCTTTCGATGCAGTCGTCGAGTGTTCCCATTCGCGTTTGGAAAGCTTGCGCATGATCACCGTCAAATGCAACAGAGTGTTCCTCGATCTCTTGCAGCATCGTCGGGTCTGCGACAATCATTCGCCGTCGACCAGCGAAATCCATCGCGACTCTTGATCCAATACCTCGAAGCCATGCGCCAAATGATCGAGTGCGGTCGAAGTCAGCCAAGCGTCGCCACGCAACCATCATCGTTTCTTGAAAAACATCGTCGACCATACTTCGATCGCGAACTACAGCACGAAGAAAAACGAGCAGATGATCTGCGTGGTCTCGAGCGAGGACCTCGAAGACTTCATGTGCGCTGGGTTCCCTTTGGTGTGGTGCCCGTTGGTTCGTCATATTATGTCTTGGGTGTTAGTGCTTTACGGGGACACGGGAGTTGGATCGTCCAATTCTCGGTCGGTCAATGGCGTGATAAATCGCTGAATAATTGGGGTCAAAACCATCGTGGAAGCGATGACTGTCGTTGCGACTGCGACTTGGGTTGCTGATGCCCAGCCGACGCTGAAAGACGCAGCCGAGAGAACGAAACCGAATTCTCCAGCTTGCGACAGGATGATCCCGAGTCGCCAACTGATGCGATTGGTTGCTCCCATAAATCGGCTGAGCGCATACAAACAGAAGACTTTCAGGATCATCACGCATGGGACAAAGATGACCACATTCCAAAGTTGTCCAGCGAGGTGATGGCGGTCGATGCTTAATCCCACCGAGACGAAGAAGAGTGTCATAAGCAGCGATTGATGTGGGCGAACGATTTGTTCGATTCGTTTGGCAGACGAAGAAGTTGAGAGCGAAACTCCAACGATGAACGCACCGATCGCCGTAGAAAGTCCAACTGAATTTGCGACCAAAGCCGCACCAAGGACGAAGAACCCAATGACAAACGAAAGCGAACTCGAATCGCCGCGACGTTCAAGGGATTCGATGACTCGTGGGGCGATGAATCGGCTGACTGCGATGATGAGCACAATCGCCCCAATAGTAAAAAAGATTGCATCGGTAGAGATGGAAACGGGTGCATCAAGTGACTTCTTTGGATTGAGAATTGGAATGAGCGCTAGAAGAGGAACGACCGCAAGATCCTGCACGATTAAGATCGCGACAGCGGTCCGGCCCATTTTCGAATTCAATTCCCCACGGTTGCGCAGTGTTTGCAGTACGAGTGCAGTCGAGGACATCGCAAGCATAAAACCAGTGATCATTGCACCTGACCAATATTTTGAGGTTGGCAAAACAAGTGCTGCTAAGACAATTCCTGTCAGCACGATTTGCAATATGCCAAACAGCAAAAGTTTTGGCCATGACTTTCCAATCTTGGCGGGATGCAATTCGAGTCCGACAAGAAAAAGGAAAAAGATCACTGCGATGTCCGCAATGTTGTTGCTGATTCCAGAAGCTTCGATCAGATCGAAGCCGCTTGGTCCGATCAGAATCCCGCCTGCGAGAAGGCCAAGAATGCTTCCAAAGTGCATGCGATTTGAAATGACGAGGCACGGAATCACCAAGATCAACAGCAGGCAGATTTCGCTCAGTAGTTTTTGCATCTCTTCGCAAGAAAGTACCTGTTCTTGCAAGAATCGGCCGCATGAGTGCGGTCAGTTCGGTACCGTGCATTACCATGATGCGAATACTTGTAACGGGTTTCGAGCCTTTCGGAGGAAGTTCTGTGAATCCCAGTGTGATGTTGGCAAGAGCGATATCACAAGAAGAGTGGCCAGGCGCAATTGTCAGTCATGCGATTCTTCCAGTGATTGGCGGCGAAGGTCCGCAAAGTTGTCGTGCTGCGCTGCGTGAAGCAATAGATTTCAATCACCCGAGCGTTGTTGTGTGCTTTGGAGAATCAGCCAAAGCAACTCATGTCTGCTTCGAGCGAGTCGCGGTCAATTTGCGTGATGACCGCATTGCTGACAACGCTGGCGTGCAGTGTCAGGATTTGCCAGTGGTGGCAGATGGTCCAGTTGCATATTTTTCATCATTACCAGTTCGTGCGATGCGTGACGCATGCGAAGGAGAAGGGATTCCTGCGCTGCTATCGATGAGTGCGGGAACTTTTCTCTGCAACGAAATTATGTACACGCTTCTGCATGGAATAGAAGTCGGCGAATTTCAAAGCGTGACCTCAGGCGGGTTTATTCACATCCCACAACTTCCAGAGCAAGCGGCAGAACGAGGTGGTCCCTCCATGCAACTTCGCCACATTCTGGTCGGAGTGCGCGCGAGTTTTTTAACGCTTATTTCGCCGCTGGGGTGACGATTGTCGGCGTGACGATCCATTGAATGGAAGCATCTGAAAGATTGATGACACCACATGCGAGTGCCACCTTTCCCTCTTTGACAAGTGTACGGATCTTCGTACTTCGGTTGGTCAGTTCTTCCATGCTGAGTTTCGCGTTGGCCGCAATGCATGCAGAGAAGAGTGCTTCTTTGTCGCAGCCGACGCAGGCTTTCGTTGCTGATTGAATTGCGGGGCGAATCTTGCCAAGCAATTGTGGCAGCGCTCCACTAACTTCCGCTTCACTCATGCATGCCGACACTGCTCCGCAGTGATCGTGTCCAAGGACAACAACTAAAGGTACATTCAGATATTTGACCGCATATTCAATTGATGCAATAGCGTCATCTGAAACAACATTTCCTGCAAGGCTGACAGTAAAGACATCATTGCTCTTCGCCCCAAGGATTTCTCCGTAAGGAACTCGAGAGTCAGAGCAACCGACGATGGCAACATATGGACTCTGCCCTACGACTAGGCCATCTCGGGAACCTGGATTCTTCTCAAGTTGTGCTCGAATCGCTATTTTTGCGTTTTCATCGGCAGCTTGAAAAAAAGCGAATGCTGCAGCTGGGGAGGCGAGCGCTTGCTCGCGTGTGGGCGGTGTGGTCTCAACTTTTTGTGCTGCGATTCCAAAGGCACCATTCAAGATGACCAGTGTTGTGGCGATCAGGATCAAACGACTGTTGTAGACTTTGTTCATTCAAAAAGATTAATGTGAAAATGGACGTGCTGTCAAATAGACAACCTCTCAAATCTGAAGAACCATCTTGGTTTGATATTCGCGCAATCGTGATGGATGTCGACGGGACGTTGACCGATGGTGGCATTTATCTTGACGATGTTGGAGAGGAATTCAAACGCTATGACGCTCGAGATGGACTTGGGATTGCGATGTGGCATCGCTCGGGTGGGAAAACGGCAGTCATTACCGGGCGAAAGGGATTGGCTCTCACGCACCGTATGCGGGAACTTCATATCGAAAATGTTGAGCAGGGAGCAACTGACAAAGTCGCAGCTCTGAACAGAATCGTCGAGAGCCTTGGTGTGACAGTAGCGCAGTGCGCCTTCGTGGGTGATGACATTCCAGATCTTGCAGTGATGCGCGAGGTTGGAGTTGCCGTTGCGGTCGCAGATGCATCGAGCGAAATTCTTTCGGTTGCGAAGATCACAACGGTTGCAAAGGGCGGTCATGGCGCAATACGAGAATTGGTCGAGATGATCCTGCGTGGGCAGGGGAAGTGGGACGCTCTTGTTGCGGCATACTCTGCAAATTCGCCCACTATCATCCATTGATGCAGTCACTGACAACCCATCCAAATTTTCGGCGATCGATTCTGGTGCTTGCTTCACTGGTATTGATTGCAAGTCTCGGCGCATTCTCCGCGCAAGAGAAGACACGACCGATGATCGCCGTAATCCCAAAGGGAACGACGCACGAATTTTGGAAGACTGTGCATGCTGGAGCGCTGAAGGGGGCGTCGGAAAGTGGCGTCGACATTCTTTGGAAGGGACCTGCTCGCGAAGATGATCGCGATGATCAAATCAAAGTTGTCGAGAGTTCGGTTTCTCGCAAAGTGCAGGGAATCGTGATCGCGCCGCTTGACGAACAAGCACTTGTGCCGTGCTTGAAAGAAGCGGCGACGGCAAAGATTCCTGTCGTAGTGTTCGATAGCGGAATCAAATGGGATGGCCGCTCTTCGTTTGTTGCGACGGATAATCGGCGTGGGGGAATGTTGGCTGCCGAAGAATTGGGGCGAATCCTTGCAGGGAAAGGCAAGGTTGTGATGATGCGTTATGTGGAAGGTTCTGCCAGCACATCTCTGCGCGAGGATGGTTTCTTGAGCACGATGAAGGAAAAATTCCCAGCAATTCAGATTGTGTCGAGCGATCAATATGGTGGCGCAACAGTGGATTCTGCATATCGCGTTGCAGAAAACTTATTGAATCGATTCACAGATTTGGACGGACTCTATGCTCCCAACGAATCTACGACATACGCATGCATGAAAGCGTTGACGGATTTAAAGCGAGGAGACAAAGTGCATCTTGTGGGATTCGATGCGAGCGAAAAGTTGGTTGCTGGTTTACGCGCAGGATCGATCGATGCGCTTGTCGTGCAGAATCCCTTTCGAATGGGCGAACTCGCCGTGACCACGATGGCAAAAGTCATTCGCGGTGAAAGTGTTCCCAAAGATGTCGATACCGGTTGCACTCTGGTGACTCGAACAAATATCGACGAGCCTGCCATTCGCACAGTCCTTGAGCCTCCAATCGCTCAATGGCTGAAAGAGTGATTTCAACTTTCACATGAGTTGCGACACAAATATTTCCTCGAACATATTCTCGAAATGAAATCCCCAATCTTTCGACTGACTGGCATCAGCAAGACCTTCAGTGGAGTGCATGCTTTGCGGAAAGTGGATCTTGATCTTGCTGCGGGGGAGATACATGCAATCCTTGGGGAAAATGGCGCAGGAAAAAGCACGCTGCTGCGGATTATGGCTGGAGCGGAATTCTTGGATGCAGGTTCGATGCAATTGAGCGGGAAGGACTATTTCCCAAAGTCGCCGCGTGCGGCACGAACTGCAGGAGTTTGTGTCGTCCATCAGGAACCCGCGATCGCAGAGCATCAGACTGTTGCAGACAACATCAATCTTGGTTGTGAGATTTCCTCGTTTGGAATTATTGATCGAGCATCGCAGTTGCGCAAAGCGCGACAGGCACTAAAAGCGATTGGTGCAGAAGCGATCGTCGATCCCACCGCACTCGCAAGCACTTTGACATCTGGCACGCGGCAACTTGTCGAAATTGCTCGCGCATTTGGTACGCAACCATCGGTGTTGCTTCTCGACGAGCCGACCAGTTCTCTCGGAAGGGTCGAAGCAGATCAACTTTGGAATGCCGTTCGCACAATGGCCAACTCTGGAGTCGCCGTCGCGCTTGTCTCTCATCGACTTGATGAAGTACGGCGTGTTGCCAATCGTGCGACGATCTTGCGAGATGGCGCGGTTGTGAAAAGTGGCGAACTTTCGATGCTTGATGATGACGCGCTCGTGCGAGCGATGTCGGGAAGCGTGGCGAAAGAGTTGCAAGCCCGCAGTGCGCGTACGCATGAAAAGATTTGTTTTCAAGCTGGTTCATTCGAGATTCGCAGGGGTGAAATTATTGGCATCGGTGGCCTCGTTGGTTCTGGTCGCAGTCGATGGCTTCGTGAATTGGCTTTGAAATCTGGTGCGGCAAGAGTGAGTGAAGATCGCCGCGGCGAGGGTTTTGCGCAATCGCTATCGATTGCTGAAAATCTGACGCTCCCATTTCTTGGCCGAATGGGTCGATGGGGCATTGTGCTTTCAAGTGAGCAAGCGCGTGTTGCGAACAAGTGGCGCGAGGCGCTTTCGATCAAATGCACAGGTCCGTGGCAGCGCATCGGCGATCTTTCTGGGGGCAATCAACAGAAGATTGCAATCGCTCGAGTTCTTGAGCAAGGAACTGCACTCATCTTGGTCGACGAACCAACACGCGGCATTGATGTTTCTGCCAAGGCTGCGATCCACGAGATTCTTCGCCATGCTGCGGACGATGGACATTCCATCGTCGTGGTGTCGAGCGACACGCGCGAATTGCTTGCATTCTGCGATCGCATCGCGGTGATGTGGCGAGGATCACTTGGGGTTTCGAAGGCGACGAACGAGTGGACCGAACATTCGATCGTCGATACTGCGCTTCGAGGTGCAGGCGTGGAGTCCGCAGCATGAGTGCGCCAAATTCTCTCAGCGGTTGGGCACGATGGAATTCAACTTTCAAGCGATTGCTTGGACCAAGTGCCGCACTTTGTGCTGTAATTCTGTTCTTTTCCTTGGTCGCGCCAGAGTCGTTTTGTACGGTACAAAATGCGCGAACGCTTTCCGCTCAATCTGTTGTGGTTGTGTTGGGTGCAATTGGAATGACATTTGTCGTGGTTGGCGGTGGTATTGATCTGTCAATCGGATCTGTGATCGCGCTTTCATCGGTCGCATCTGCGTTGGTGGTTCGCGCTGGATTCAGTTCGGGCACTGCGGCTTTACTTGGATGTTTCGTTGGGTTGATGGTCGGTTGCGTAAACGGATTCTTGGTCGCGTCTGCACGATTGCCAGCGTTCATTGCAACTCTTGGAACGATGGGAATTGCGCGTGGTGTTGCGAAGTGGCTTGCGAATCAAAGCACGATCTATCCACCAGAAGATTGGACAAGTTCGTTGATGGCGAAGAATCCTGATCCTGCATGGTTGCTTCTTGCCCCAGGAGTTTGGATTACGATTGTGATTGCTTTGGCATTTGGATTTGTACTCAGCCGAACTGTGTTTGGTGCGTGGGTGACTTCGATTGGTAGCAACGAATCTGCAGCTCGACTCTGCGGCGTGCCAGTCGTTCGCGTTCGATGGACGACCTATGCGCTGTGCGGACTTCTTGCGGGAGTTGCAGGCGTACTGCAATTCCACAGACTCAGCGGTGGTGATCCAACAACAGCAAATGGCAAAGAATTGGAAGTCATCGCAGCGGTTGTGATTGGTGGTGCAGCGCTTTCGGGTGGATTTGGAACGGTTGGCGGTTCAATCGTTGGTGCGATATTGATGGCGGCTCTTGCTAATGGATGCAATCTTGTCGATTGGAATTCGCTTGGAAGATGGGGAGTTTCGACTGAGATGGCGCAAACGCTTTCGAGTTGGTTTGGATCGAGCGGAATTCCGAACTACGTTCAAGAAATTTTAGTCGGCGTGGTCATCGTGATCGCCGCGCTCGCAGATCGGCGGCGTCATAGATAATGCAATCATGATTCCATCACTCATACTGGTCACAGCAATGATTCACACGATGAACACTCAATCAACACCATCGTCGATTCCCATTCCTGCCGTCGCAACAATCGCCGGCGCGCCTGCGGCATTTGGCCCTGTTCCAAGTGCGCGACAGATGCGTTGGCATGCAATGGAATCGTGCATGTTCATTCATTTCGGAGTGAACACATTTACTGGAGCTGAGTGGGGCGGTGGAAAAGAAAACCCAACGCTCTTCAATCCAACAATGCTGGATTGTCTGCAGTGGGCGCGTGCTGCGAAAGATGCTGGACTTCGTGGAATCATTCTCACTGCCAAGCATCACGATGGATTTTGTTTATGGCCATCGGCTGTCACCGAGCATTCCGTCAAGTCCAGCCCGTGGCGCGATGGCAAAGGCGATGTGCTTCGAGAACTTTCAGCTGCATGTCGTGCGGAGGGATTGGCTTTTGGAGTGTATTTATCTCCGTGGGATCGCAATAATCCAAAGTATGGTTCGGGCGAGGCATACAACGAATATTTTGCATCGCAGTTGAAAGATGTGCTTTCAAATTATGGCGAAGTTTCTGAAGTGTGGTTTGATGGCGCATGTGGCGAAGGACCAGATGGTCGCAAGCAGGTTTATGATTTTCCAAAGTTCATCGATGTTGTGCGGACCTGCCAACCAGGCGCATGCATCTTCAGTGATGGTGGCCCAGATGTTCGATGGGTTGGAAATGAAAGCGGATTCGGCAGCGAAACGAATTGGAGCCGAATGAATGCGAAGGAATTTTTCCCAGGGATTACGGGAAGAAACGACGATCTCGAGCATGGTCAACGCGATGGCACCGATTGGTTGCCTGCCGAAGTAGATGTCAGTATTCGTCCCGGATGGTTTTGGCGTGCCGCGGAAGATGATCGCGTCAAGAGTCCTCAGACTCTGGAGAAAATTTGGTTTGAGAGCGTGGGGCGCGGATACAATCTGCTGTTGAATATTCCTGTGGATTCACGCGGATTGGTTGCGCCACAAGAACTAGCCTCGCTGAAAGAGTGGGGCAATCTCCAGCGTGCAATGTTTGCTGTTGATTTCGCTCCCAAAGCGGAAGTTTCTGCAACATCAACGCGCCTCGCGCCGAGCACGTCAGCGTTTGCGGCAGCAAATGTCACCGACGGAAATCCCGCCACCTACTGGGCGACGGATGATGCGGTCTCAAGCGGTACTTTGGAATTTCTCTTTCCAATTGCGATTTCGCCCCGCGTCATTCGCATTGAAGAAGCCATCCAACTTGGTCAGCGTGTGGATGCGTTTCATGTTGAGTTGCGTGGCAGCGATGGAGTTTGGCGCAAGACTGTGCAAGGAACGACCATTGGAGTTCGGCGCATTCTGAGACTGGAAGGCGAAGGCGTGAATGGTGTGCGTGTTGTCATTGATCAATCGCGCGCATGCCCGTGCATCAGCCGTGTGTCGATTTATTGAATGTTGAAGTGCAGTGGTTGGATTCGAGCAACGGAATTGCATAAGTGAGCAGCCGTGAAAAGTCCTCTCGGGGCTCAGACAGTCCTCGGCGACCGACACGATCCGGCTTGCTAAATTTTTTTACAAGCGCCGTCGGCCGCCTGCGGAACTCGCCCGAGAGAACTTTCCGACGGCTGGGCACGCAAACAGATTCGCGCAAGCACTGCAGAGTCGAACCTCTGAAATGGGCAACTCGTGTCGTTTTTCGACACTGGTTGCCCATTTCAACCCGTAGAGCGTGCGAAAGTCGGGGGGCCTGCGGAACTCGCCCGAGAGAACTTTCCAACGGCTAGGCACGCAAACAGATGCGCGACGGAATCGAAAAACCTCTGATCCGCTGCTGTATCCGCGGCTCGAAATTTCCCACGGTTGCTTTTCGATTTTGACTTTAGTGCGATGCTGCAGGAGGCGTCGGTGGTGGATCACCTGCAGCGGCCGCTTCATGCGCTGCGCTCGCAGCAATTGGCGAGGGTCGCTTGGGTCCAAAGCGTGCGGTCACGGAGAGAATCATCACGAAGAAAACAGGCACAACAAGCTGATCCATCGTCGCCGATCCGATCATTCCACCAAGCACAGTGGTACCAATTGATTGACGACTATTTGCGCCAGCACCAGTTGCGATCGTCAGCGGCAACACGCCAAGCATAAAAGCAATGGCTGTCATCAAGATCGGCCGCAGTCGTTGGTGAGATGCGTTGACAGCGGCATCAATGATGCTCTCGCCAGCGTCGTATCGTGCCTTGGCAAATTCCACAATCAAAATCGCATTTTTCGCCGCCAGTCCGACGAGCATCACGAGACCAATCTGCGCATAGACATCGAGTGCCTTCCCTCGGATGTGCATCAGAATCAGCGCACCAAGAATCGCGAATGTGACTGCGAGAAGAACATTGAGCGGCAGAACCCAACTTTCATAAAGTGCGGCAAGCAACAAGAAGACCGCACATATTGCCATTGCAAAGATGAATGGTGCATATGCGCCAGACTCGATCTGTTGATAGGTCGTCCCCGTCCATTCATATGTGATTCCATCTGGAAGCGTCGCAGCCGCAACTTCTTCGAGCGCCCTGATCGAATCGCCCGAGCCATAGCCAGGCCCAGTGGATCCGTTGAGCTGGATCGTGTTGTACATGTTGTAACGGGTGGCATTATCGGTTCCAACTTCGAATGCATAGGAGGTGAATGCTGAGACAGGAACCATTCCGCCATCTTTATTGCGAACATACAGTTTGAAAACATCAGAGAGTTTCATGCGACTTTCCGCATCCGCTTGAATCATGACGTTGTAAACCTGATCGAACTGGTTGTAATTATTAATAAAAGATTGGCCGATCGTTTCTCCGATTGTCTGGAAAACTGTGCCCATATCGAGCCCCAAACTGAAAACTTTTGTTCGGTCAATCGAAAGTTTTATAATTGGGACTTCTGCTTGGAATGGCGTTGTCACCCCAGCAATTTCTGGACGCTTTTCCAACTCAGCGATTAAGTTGTTTGCTGCAGCGGAGAGCGCTGGATATCCGATGCCGTTGACATCTTCCAATTGAAGCTGCCAACCGGCGACTGTTCCCAGTCCAGGAATTGGTGGAGGTGGGAATGGAAACGCCCCGCCTTGCGGAATTGTGACCAATTTCGGGAATACACGGGTGATGATTGCTCGAGCATTTTCGGTGATCGCATCTCGCTCGTCCCACGGCTTGAGAACCACAATGATAAAACCTGCGTTGGTTGTTGCAACGCCAGTGAGGAAGTTGAAGCCATTGATTTGAATGACATCGACGACCGATGACTCTTCATTGACAATCTTCAAGACTTGTGCGCTGACTTCTTCGGTGCGTTCGAGGCTCGCTCCAGATGGAAGTTGCACCCCGACGAAAAAATATCCTTGATCTTCATTTGGAATGAAAGCAGTTGGTGTTCGTTCGAGCAAGTAGACAACTCCCAATGCTCCAAGAACAAAAGTTAAAGCAATGATCCACCAATGATGCGCAAGCAAGCGAACGAAACGGGAGTAATGCCCAGTGCAATATTCGAATCCTTCGTTGAACATCACGAATGGCTTGAAGGTTGTCTTGTGAGGTTTTTGCAGAAAGAGCGCGCTGAGAGCAGGGGAGAGCGTGAGCGAATTGACCATACTCAGTCCAATACTGAACGCGATCGTCAAAGCGAATTGGTTGTAAAGCTGTCCGGTGATTCCGGGCATGAGTGCTGCAGGAATGAAGACTGCGAGCAACACCGAACTTGTTGCAACAATCGGTCCTGCAACTTCCTTCATCGCCTTTTCGGCAGCGATCGTTCCATTCTCCGCACCCATTTCTAGTTGTCGATAGACATTTTCGACCACGATGATCGAATCGTCGACCACGAGGCCAATCGCAAGGACGAGTCCAAGCAATGTGAGAGTATTGATCGTGAATCCTGCGGCAAGCATGATGGCGAAGGTTCCAATGATGGAGACTGGAATTGCGATCATCGGAATCAGCGTCGCTCGCCAACTTTGCAAGAAGATGAAGATGACGGCAAGGACAAGAAGTCCTGCCTCAACAAGTGTCGCAATCAAATCACTGATCGATGCCGAGACAAATGCGGTGCTGTCATAGGTGACTTGCCACTTGATCCCTGGCGGGAAAAGTGGTTGAAGACGATTCATTTGTTTCTTAACAGCTTCGACGACGGCGTATGCATTCGCAGATGGCAGTTGATAAATTCCGATTGTTCCCGTGCTTTTGCCGTTGAGCGAAGATGTTGTGTCGTATTGAAAGGCTCCAAGTTCTGTTCGACCAATATCGGAAATACGAACGACGGCGCCGTTGTCCCCAGTTCGCACCACAATTGCGGCGAATTCTTCAGCGCTGACCAAGCGGCCCTTTGTGACGAGAGTTAAATCAAATGACGGCGAGCCGACTGTTGGAGAGGATCCGACACTTCCAAGCGATGCTTGTTGGTTCTGATCCTGAACCGCCTTGACGACATCAGGTGGAGTGATTCCCATCGCAGCCATGCGTTGCGGGTCGAGCCAAACGCGCATGGAATATTGAAGAAGACCGAAGATAGTGATTGTGCCAACGCCGTCGACGCGCGACAGAACTGGTTGAACAACGATGTTCGCATAGTTCGAAAGAAACTTGCTGTCGTATGCATCGTTGGTTGATTCGAGCGAGACAACGAGTGTCAAGTTGGAAGATTGCTTGGTGATCGTGACACCGAGCTGTTGTACTTGCTGTGGAAGTTGAGCCGTCGCAGTCTGCACTCTGTTGAGCACATCGACCGCGCCAATATTCAGGTCATATCCGACTTCGAATGTAACGGTGATATTGGATTGACCGTTATTAGTGCTGTTGGATGCCATATAGATCATCCCTTCTGCACCGTTGATTTGTTGTTCGAGAGGCATTGTCACCGAGTTTGCAACGGTCAGCGCATCTGCGCCGTTGTATGTTGCAGAAACTTGCACGGTCGGTGGCACGACATTGGGGAACTGCGAGATCGGTAGCACCACCATAGCGATCGTTCCCGCCATCGCGGTAATGATCGCGATGACGCTTGCGAAGATCGGACGGTGGATGAAGAATCGGACCATGTGTGAATTTCGTGGAGTGAGATCGAGTTATTTTGTTTGAGGAGCAGGAGCAGGCGTAGTTGCAGGCGCTGGCGCAGGCGTTGCATTGGTGGTGTCAATGATCTTCGTCCCCGTTTTCAATCGTTGGATTCCTTCAACCACGATTCGGTCTCCAACCTGCGGTCCACTTGTAAGTGCCACCATGGAGCCAGCCTTTTTCAAGACTTTGATCTGCACACTTTCGACCGTGTTGTCGGCTTTGACTCGCCAGACATAGAGATCAGCTTCTCGAGCGAAGACCGCTTGTTCAGGGACGACGAGTACGTTTGGTTGCGCTCCCAGATCGACTTCAACATCGGCATAAACTCCTGGTCGGAAAATCAGATTTGGGTTGTCGAATTCAACGCGCAACATGAGTGTTGAGGTTGAAGTCGAAACTTGATTGTCGGCGAAGACAATCTTGCCAATTGCTGAAATAGATTCCGCTCCGTCGAAAGTGACTGAGGCTTGCAAAGTACCTTTCGCCATGAGAGCAGCGTATTTTGGCCACTCAGTCGCAGATGGGCTGAACTGTGCCCAGAGTGGATCGATCTGCACTAATGAATTGAGATTTGTGGTGTTTGGATTTCCAACCACTGCACCCTCGAAAAAATGACTTGCCCCAAGGAGTCCGACGAATGGACTGGACATTGTGCAATACGAAAGATTGATCTTTGCAGTCAGCACATTCGCATCGGCGGTCAAGACCTGCCCTTCGGCGACTTCGAAGTTTGCAACGAGTTTGTCAAAGTCCTGCTGACTGATGGCGCTACTTACTACGAGCGGCGCATTGCGGTCCATTTCTTTCTTGGCATAATCGCGCTGGGCGATTGCTTGAACAAGCGATCCTTCCGATGCAGCGAGAGATGCTTCAAATGGTTTTGGATCGATGCGATAAATCACTTGGCCTGGCTTCGTTGCCGAACCATCCGCGACTTCTTGCTTGAGCAGGAATCCTTCGACTCTTGCATCGATTTCAATGGAACGCGGAGATGCGACAATTCCAGGATAGGACTGTTTCAGCGGAATCGTTTCGGCACAAACCAGAGCCGTTGTCACGGAAATGACTGTCGGTCGCACAGGTGCTGCCGGTGGTTTTGCGCAAGACAAAAGAAGCGTCGATGCGATCAAGAATGAAGCGATAGATAATCGAATAGATGTCATGATGGGTCCTTCATTGCCGCGGATCTTTCTGCTGCCTTATTGACTGCGCCATCTTCCCATCCGCCGCCAAGAGCGCGATAGAGACTGACGGTGTTCTGTGCAACGGAGCCTTGGCTGTCTGCGAGTTGCTTTTGTGTATTCAAAAGTTCGTTTTGAACTCGAATCAAAGTGTCAAGATTCGTTCGTCCTGCTTTGAATTGCAGATTCGCAAGGTTGTATGTTTCCTGCGCGCTTTTTTCGGCAGTGGTGTACAGCGCCTCGGATCGCTTCGCATGAACGAGCAAACTGATCGAAGTCTCGACGTCACGCATGGCACCAAGCACGGTGTCGCGATAACCCGCAAGAGCGACCTGAGCTTGGCCTTTGCTTTGTGCGATCATCGAATTGACATAGCCACCTTGAAAGATGAGCCAAGAAATCGATGGGCCAAATCCATACGACGCATTATTGCTATCGCCGAGTCCTGTGAATTGGTTCGATGCAAGATAGAAATTTCCAGAGAGCGAAAAGATGGGTAAATTGAGGGCTTCTTGCGCACCAATGTTGGCTACTGCAGCGGCAACTAATCGTTCGCTGCTTCGAACATCGGGTCGCCTTCTCAGCAGTTCGGCGGGGATTCCAATGCCAATTTCTTCATTCATCTGCGGAAGTGGGGCGGGTTCTCCAAGCAACATGGTCATCGGTCCCGAAGTAGTTCCGCACAACTGCGCAAGCGAAAAGATCGCAGCATCGAGATCGCCTTCGATTGCAGGAATGGTGGCAGCGACAATATCGAGATCCGTTTGTGCTTGATTCACATCGAGCAGGGTGTTGGTTCCAGCCTTGAACTTGTCTTTCACAAGATCAAGAGTCGTCTTGTAGTTCTTCACTGAACTCCGCAGAATGGATAATTGCAACTGCAGAGTTCGCACATTCATATATGTCGTTCCGACTTGCGAACGAATAGAAATGAGCACTCCGCGCAAGTCTTCGACACTCGATTCTAAAGTTGCCTTTGCTCCTTCGACCATTCTTGCAATACGGCCCCACACATCGATTTCCCAGCTTGCCATCGCAGCGCCACCGATCCAAAGGTCATATGGAGATGTCTGGACCCCTTGCGCTGCGAGCAGGGAAATATTCGTTTTGTTTCGCGAATATTCCATCGCTGTCTGGATCGTCGGCCAGAATTGACTTTCAGAAACACCAAGCACTGCGAGCGAAACTCGAACATTCGCAAGCGACTTTTCGATCGTGGCATTCGATTCCTGCGCTTGAACAATCAGCTGATCCAGAACAGGATCTTGAAAGCGTTTCCACCACTCAAGAAGGTTTGGCTCGGCGGTAGTGATTGGACCTTCAACAGGGGGCGTCCACAAATCAGCTTGAAGAACTTGTGGTTTTTCATAATTGGGGCCCACTTTGCACGCAGCCGTCACCAACACTGCGGCCATCGCCAAAATTGCGCCAAATCGAATGACATTTTTTCCTTGGCGCATTGGGTTGAGAAGCATACCGCAATGCCGTCAAGTTTTTTCGGAGCAACTGCAGGTGTCAGGATGCGTTGCAGGCCTTCACAACAACCGCAATCCAATCGGTGAAACTCTTTTCGAGACTTCCCCAGACGGACATTTTTTCGGTTGAGAATCGACTGGTGTTCTCAGCGTCCGCATATTCAAAGAGCGGAATTCCTGTCGCACCATCCGCAACTTCGATTGCGATTTCGCCAAATCCATACCCCATTCCGCCCATTTGAGTCTGCGGAGCAATATTCAGCGCAGGTGCATTTGGTTCTGCTTTCACGAGTTGAACTCGAACAACCAATGTGTTTGGTCCAGCGCTTTCTGCACGCGTATATTTTTTTGTCATTTCCTTTTCCAGATCAGCTTTAAACTTCATGACCATTTGTGGAAGCTCTGCAGTCTGTTCAACGTTCTTGCCATTCATAACTGCAGGTCCAATTGAGACTGGTGCAACATAGACAGATGTGTACTTCGACCAATCCGTTTTGGGCGCAACATATTGCCAAGTGTCATCGCTTTGCTTCTTCATCAAATTCGGCTTCGATAAGAAACCCATTGGTGGACTTTTGATTGCGTTTTTGCTGCAGGCGGTCAGGCCCGTTATGCCCGCAACAAGAGAAGTGACAGTCAAAAGTGCGACGAATAATTTCTGATTCTTCATGCGTCGAGTGTCGTTCAATCTCGCGCTTCAGTCAAGCGATTCAAAGTCAAGCGACTCAAATCAGTTGCAAGTTCCCCAAGTGCTCAACAAGGTGGTGAGATCGGAACCATCTACGGTCCCACTGTTGTTGAAGTCAGCCGTTCCAGCGCTTCCCCATTGTCCAAGCAGAATGCTCAAATCCAATCCATCCACACTGTGATCATTGTTGATATCACCACCGCACAAGGTGACTCCCCAGAGTTCCTTTGCAAATTGGAATGCCTCAGGGCCAGTCTTGTCGCCGATGACGCGCGATGGAATGTCGTCAAATGGCGGATGAATTCCACCCCAAATACGGCTGAGAGCGCTTTGATCCGCGGCGTCGTAATAGCTTGCAAATTGCAATGTCACATTGGTGCTTGGTCCATCTTCGAAGACGAGATATTGATTTTGTGTTGCGGTGAATATTCCCAAGCCACCTGGGAAGTATTTACTGCCTGTAAGAAGTTCGAGCACATGTGCGGCGGATCTGCTGAATGAGCTGTGGCCTGATGTGTATCCCGCAAATGGCGGAGTGACGAATGTTGGTCGTTGATATGGCCACCACTGCTTGCCCAAGATCCATCCAACACCCGCAACATCCGTCTGTGGATTGTTGATTGAGTATGGACCGCGCCAGGCTTTGATTGCGATCGAATCTTCATTGCCTTCAAGGTGTTCATGTCGCTGACCGGGCGCTGTGGTCTCAGCCGTGATCAACTCGATTTCATTTGGGATGAGATGAATTCCTTCAGCATTAAAATTCGCACCCGAAGGATCCGAGCATTGACCTTTTCCACACATCCAGCGAATGGCTGAGATCGGGCGCGAGGTGTCATACCAACCCTTCGTTCCCCAAACGCTGATCGCCGTGTCGTGCATCGCACCACCGAGAGCGAGGTACGCCTTCACGTCATATTCAAGTGGATCAAGTTCGGCACCAACTCCGCCCATACGACGGTTTGAAAGCGGATGATCTCGCACATAATTCAAAATCGTGAACCAATGTCCTGGTGGTGTTTCCGAAGTGGGACCGTCTGCCCAAAACTCTGCGAGCACACGGGCATAGTCGCCGCGTTTGACCATATTCGCAGTGTATGGTTGGCCAGTCACTGGATTGACGGTGTAACCAGTTCCCGCATCTCCACCTTCGTTGTATTTGTAATAAGACTCATAATTCCAATCAGTCGGCGCAGTGATATTTCCCATGCTTTTAGGAGAAATATCCCAAGTCACTCCGTCGCTTGGGTCCAGATGGCTTGACCAGACTGCAACCATTTCGTGCCCGCGTCTCCAAAGATTGTCGCCAACGCCTCCGAGTGTTGGTGGCGAGCCAGGATCGTTATAGACGGGCCATGTTTTGTTGTCGCGAACATAATCGGTTCGATCAGCAGAAGTCATCGCAAACGGCGTGACGTTTCCCCATTCGGCTGAGAGGAAAGGTGGGAATCCACCAGGAACAACTTGGCCACTTTGGTCAACAAAATATGTCAGCGACAATGGCTGATATCTGCGCACATCAACGACTGTTGGATTGCCGAGCAAGGTCACAACAAGTGGGGGATTGATCGGTTGGTAGTACTGATTTACATAACTGTTGATCTGGTTGGAATTGTCTGCGAGGCCGAAGGTGATCAGCGCTTGTGCAATCCGATTTCCAATTGCAGCTGGCGAGTCTCCGACGATGCTTGTGTTTGTTGTGTCATATCCCAATTGCGCCATCAACGATCGATACTGTGGTGACATCGTCGCAAAGCCAGGACTTGTTGCGAATCGATTGAGCAGCATCCGATATGCGGCAAAGCTGATTGTCTCGCGGCGCGCTACTTCGATATCCACGGCCGTGTGATGTTCATTGAAGATCCAAGGAGTTGCTTGCGCGTCATATGTCGCCCAACCATTCCACATTGCCACGCTGATGTGGCAGAGATTTCGAGCGTGGAGAGTTGGGCGTGCGAAATCCAGTCGAATGGATTGCAAGAGAATTTCATTCCATTGGCGCGCGACAGATTGATCTTGGGCCGTTGCAGCATGAGTCACAGAAAGAGTGATCACGATGGCGCTGAGCAGTCGCAGGAAGGAAATTTTCAAGTGCAATCGAGAACGCATTTTGAACTTACTTTTCAACCTCCATTTTCTAACATAACGCCAATTTGGGGATTTGCCAAAATCGATGAACATTTTGTGAATTATTTAGATTTGAGGATTGGGGATTGTCCCAGTGACCCCGTTTGGACCTTGCTTGCAGACCAAAGTCGACTATGGGCTCTATATAGACTGCCCAAATCATGGATCAAAGCCCCCACTCTTCTGGAACTGTCACGCTTGGACTTCTTCAACACGCAAGCCCTGTTGGCGCATCGAAAGCTGAAATGCTTGAACGAGTTGCAGTCCTTGCGCGCGAGGCTGTCGCCAAAGGTGCTCAAGTCATCGCGACTCAAGAACTTTTTGTCTCGCATTATTTTTGCCAACAGGAAGACCCTGCGCTGATGGATCTTGCCGAGGCGATTCCAGATGGAGCGACCTGCACATTCATACGTTCACTTGCGCGAGAATTGAAAGTTGAGATCACAGCGAGCTTGTACGAGCGGCGATCGGCGGGTGTCTATCACAACACGAGCGTGTACATCTCTGCGGCGGGAGATGTGATGGGGCGTTATCGCAAGATGCATATTCCAGATGATCCTCGCTTCAGCGAAAAGTTTTATTTCACGCCTGGAGATTTGGATTGGCAAGTTGTTCAAGGAACGCACGCGAAAGCGGGAATGCTTGTCTGTTGGGATCAGTGGTATCCCGAAGCTGCGCGACTGACTGCACTCAAGGGCGCAGAGATTCTTTTCTACCCAACTGCAATCGGTTGGTATCACGGCGAAACTGAAACGGATATGCGCAATCAGCGAGAGGCGTGGATCACAATGCACCGTGCTCATGCAATTGCAAATGGTGTCTATGTCGCTGCGATCAATCGCATCGGAGACGAGAAAGACCTGAAATTCTGGGGAACAAGCATTGTGTGTGATCCAAGCGGGCAAGTCATCGCAGAAGCGCCAATCGATCAACCCGCCGTGTTGATCGTGCCGTGTGACTTGTCGAAAATTGAAGCGCAGCGACGCGGCTGGCCGTTCTTACGTGATCGACGTATCGACGCATATGGCGGCATCACTCGCAGAATGATTGACGAGTGATCGCGAAGGATGTCCCGACTATGAAATCAAATCCGATAGAGGGTGAAGTTCGATTGGAAGGCTCTGCGACAGAGCAGGGATTTCGTATGCCTGCAGAATGGGAAGAGCAAACCTGCGTGTGGTTAGTTCATCCGCACAATCATGAAACATGGCCAGGTTGCTTGGATGAAGCCAAGCGCGAGTGGGAAGCATGGCGCGCGAAGTTGTCGAAAGTTGTTGAAGTTCGTGAAGCTGGTGAGTGTGGCATTCCCACGAACGACAGTTGGATTCGCGACTTCGGTCCAATCTTTGTATCGCACCCAACGCGCGGTATCGCTGGACATTCGTTTCGCTTCAATGGATGGGGTGACAAGTACGAACCACGCGTGCTCGATGATGCAGTTCCCAGCGCGATTTCTCGACGGTGTCATATGCCGATGTGGCATCATGATTTCGTGCTCGAAGGTGGATCGATTGATGTCAATGGAACCGGCACGGTCTTGACGACGAGTCAATGCCTCGAGAGTCAAAACCGAAATCCGCACGCAGCACAAGAGAGAATCGAATCGACATTGCGCGAAGCGCTCGGAGTGACAAATATCGTTTGGATTCCAGGCGGTATCAAAGGCGATGACACCGATGGTCACATTGACGATATCGCAAGATTCGTTTCACGCGACACGATCGTTGCGCTGCGTGCGCCAGTGGGTCATCCAGATTATGAGGTCTTGGAAGAGAACTGGGAAGTCTTGCAGGCCGCACGCGACGAGCGTGGAGAGCGATTTCAGATTGTTGCGCTCCCCGTTCCCAATCCGATTGAATATGAATATCCCGCGGATCGATTTGGTCCAGGAGGTCGCAGCATGATTCCCGCAAGTCATGCGAATTTCTTGCTCTCCAACGGAACAGCATTCGTTCCAATTTTCAATTCGGGCAGCGATGACAAAGCGCTCGAAATTCTCGCGAAGTTGTTGCCAGGTTGGAAGATCGAAGGCGTGATGGCACGGAATCTTGTCGTCGGTTTGGGAAGCCTGCACTGCTTGAGTTGTCACCAACCGAAGTGATGGTTGGCAACTTCCCAGATCTGAAGGCACAGTTTTCGGCGTGGCTGCACGCCAATCAATCGTTCATTTTTTTGGCTTGAACATACGGAAGAGCCGCGTCATCGGATCATAAAACTCATCGACGACGCGTTCCTTCATCGGGATGATCGCGTTGTCGGTGATGCCGATGTGTTCAGGGCAAACTTTCGTGCAGCATTTGGTGATGTTGCAATAA
Source organism: Singulisphaera sp. GP187 (assembly GCA_945862215.1). Classification (GTDB taxonomy): domain Bacteria; phylum Planctomycetota; class Phycisphaerae; order Phycisphaerales; family SM1A02; genus F1-60-MAGs104. The sequence goes on from CAMAXY010000012.1 coordinate 51,764, forward strand.
CCGATGCCGTCGTTGTTCTTCAGATCCGCGATGCGATCTTCGGTATCGAGCGGATGCATCTCCAGCGCAGCGGTGTACATCAAGAAGCGGGGGCCAATGAACTCGTCATGCTTGTGATGATCACGCAACACATGGCAAACATCTTGGCAGAGAAAACACTCGATGCACTTTCGGAATTCTTGTACGCGATCAACGTCTTCTTGCATCATTGTCCACGATCCGTCGGCGTTATCTGGTTTTCGTGGCTTGAATGGTTTGATCTTCTTCTTGACGCGGAAGTTCCAACTGACATCGGTCACAAGATCTCGAATCGACGGAAATGATCGCAGCGGCTCGACGGTCACGGGTTGCCCCACCGGCAGAGTCTCCATTCGTGTCATGCACATCAACTTTGGTTGGCCGTTGATTTCAGCAGAGCACGATCCGCATTTTCCAGCCTTGCAATTCCAACGAACTGCAAGGTCGTTTGCCTGTTCAGCTTGAATGCGATGCACGCAGTCAAGCACCACCATGCCTTCGGAAACTACGACTGGATATGTTTGAAAAGCTCCACCGGTACTGTCGCCGCGCCAGATGCGAAATTGCACGGTGGTCGATGCTTCTTGAGAATGTGGATTTGAAGGTGCCGTGGGCATGTTTGTCGTGCTCGTCATTTCATTTTCTCGATAATGGCTTTCAAGTCCGGACGCATCGCAACAACTGGACGGCGCCGAATTTCCATCGTGCCGTCTGGTGCTTTCTTGGCAAGCAGGTTGAACGTAGAGCATTCTGCAGATTTGTCTGGGTAATCGTCGCGGAATTGGGCTCCGCGGCTTTCTTTGCGTTCGAGTGCGCTGCGTGTGATGGATTCGGAAACGGTCAACATGCAATTCAAGTCAATAGAAGTATGCCATCCTGGGTTGTATTCGCGGTGACCTGTGATGCCGACATTTTTGTATCGCTTCTTGAGTTCTTCGATCTTGACGAGGGCCAACTCCATTTCCTTTTCAGTACGCACGATGCCGACCAAGTCTTGCATTGCATCTTGGAGCGCATATTGAATCGCAAATGGATTTTCACCAGTGGGACGATCGAAGACCTTTTCGATTTCCTGAGTGTGCTCGTTGATTTGCGCGGGATCAACTTCGACAGCTCGATTCGCCTTGGCAAACTTTGCGGCGTGTTCGCCTGCGAGTTTTCCAAACACGACAAGATCTGAAAGCGAATTGCCACCGAGGCGGTTTGCACCGTGAAGGCCAGCCGTCACTTCGCCTGCGGCAAAGAGCCCAGGAACGCACGATTCCTGCGTGTCGCCATCGACCGCAACTCCACCCATTACATAATGAGTCGTCGGTCCAACTTCCATGCGCTCGGTCGTGATATCCACGCCCGCGAGTTGTTTGAACTGGTGATACATGCTCGGCAATTTGCGCTGAATGTGCGCTGAAGCATTTGGAATTTTTTCTTTGATCCACGCGATGTCGAGGAAGACGCCGCCGTGCGGTGAGCCTCGTCCAGCTTTGATTTCTCGATTGATGCAGCGAGCGACATGGTCGCGAGTGAGAAGTTCTGGTGGGCGATTCGCATTCTTGTCGCCGCAGACATATTTCCAACCTTCATCTTCGGTGGTCGCAACTTGAGCGCGATACGCATCGGGCACATCATCGAACATGAATCGCTTGCCTTCGCTGTTGCGAAGAACGCCGCCTTCGCCGCGTACACCTTCTGTGACGAGAATTCCGCGCACACTCGGAGGCCACACCATTCCAGTTGGATGGAATTGCACAAATTCCATATCCATCAATTCGGCGCCAGCGTGATATGCAAGCGAATGTCCATCGCCCGTGCCTTCCCAACTATTACTGGTGATTCGGAATGATTTTCCAATTCCACCCGTTGCCAATATGACGGCTTTCGCCTTCCAAACATGCATGCGCCCGCGTTCACGGTCATAACCGAGAACACCCGCAATGCGTCCGCCCGACTTCAAGAGTGAAACGACTGTCATCTCCATGAAGACTTCCATTCCCTGATGGATGCCGTGATCTTGCAGGGTGCGGATCAGTTCGAGACCCGTGCGATCTCCAACGTGTGCAAGTCGCGGATAACGATGTCCACCAAAGTTGCGCTGAAGAATCTTCCCTTCTTTGGTTCGGTCAAAGACCGCGCCCCACGATTCCAATTCGCGCACGCGGTCTGGTGATTCTTTGGCGTGATGTTCCGCCATGATCGGATTATTCAGGTATTGCCCGCCGCGCATCGTGTCGGCGAAATGCACTTCCCAGTTATCTCGGTCATCGACATTTCCCATCGCCGCCGCCATACCACCTTCAGCCATCACGGTGTGCGCTTTACCAAGCAGCGATTTACAAATCACGCCGACAGTCACGCCCGCGCCAGAGGCTTCGATCGCTGCGCGCAATCCAGCACCACCAGCGCCGATGACAAGCACGTCATGTTCATGAACGATAAATCCATCAGGAAAACTCACAGAATCCTCCAGTCAGTCCAAGTTCCACTTGCGCACATTCGTACATAGATATCGGCGAATGCGACGCCGAAGAGGCTGATCCACGCGAAGAGCATGTGTCGTTGATTGAGCCATGAAACTCGGTTGTATCTTGAGAGTCTGCTCTTGCTGCAAGAAAGGCAATCGTGCTTTCCGCCGACAAGATGTCGTAGGCAGTGACATCCGAATGTGTACAGCGAAAGAAAGATTGGATTCATTACAAGCACAATTGTTCCAACGCTGATTCCAAAACCAGTCGTTCCATCTGAGTTGTAATGCCAGAAACTTTCAAAGGCATCCCAGAAAAGAAGTCCGATGAACAAGATTGCGACATAAAGAAAGTATCGGTGGATGTTCTGAAAGACCAGCGGGAACTTTTGTTCTCCGCGATAATTTTCACCGCGGAAGGCAGGCTCGCCGACTGTGCAACTTGCTGGGTCTCCCCAGAAAGCCTTGTAATACGCGCCTCTGTAGTAGTAACAAGTGAATCGAAAACCAGCGGGAAATGGCAAGATCAAGAGTGCTGGAGAAAAGAGCAGCCATGCAGGCCACCACGCAGGAAGTTCGCCAAGCCATGCGTGACCGGAATGAATTCCGCGCGGGTCCCAGAGCACTGGCGAATAGAAAGGCGAGAGAAGTTGTTGAACACCTGGTTGGTTGACGCCACCGAGAAAGAAGTTCTGCCCTTGAAATGCAGCCCACGTTGAATAGATGACAAAGCCACCGAGTCCTGCAAGCACAAGAATTGGCACAATCCACCAATTATCCTTGCGTTCTGTTTTGAGAAACCCTCTTGCTTGTGGAAGTGAGAATCGAGTTTGAGTCATAGGGGGTCGAAAGCTCCTGAAACTTTGCGAGACATCAAGTGATTCGCGAAAAGTTCTTCGCGAAGGAAAGATATGACTATAGTTCTCATCCACATCGGAAGCGAACTTGTGGGCAATTTTTTTGCCCGTCAAGCATGAACGGGCGTCCCTTTGCGCGCAGTCGCAAGTGCGAATAATTCGTCGAAATTGCGTGCTGTTTCCATTTTCATAATGCACTTGCGAAGCTTTTCGCAGTTGTCCAATCCGATCACGTCACCGCCGAGTGCGTTGAACTTGATGGAAATTTCTTCTTCAGTCATTGGATCCCGAGGGTCGCCCTTTGGAACGTCGACGCGAGTTGCGAAGGTCTTTCCATCTTTGGTCGTGATTGTCACGCGGCTCGGCTGGAACTTTGGAAAGAGCGCTTCGAATTCTTCGTTGGCAACGACTTTCACCATGTCCATAACTGGGATGAGCGACTTGTCCATCACGCGCTCTTCCTTGAACTGGAGCGGCGTCACCATTCCGTCGATCAGTCCGACCGCCATGCAGTATGGCAGCGAGTGATCGGCTGTCTCCTTCGAATCTGGTCGATACTTGTGCGGATCGCCCAAGATGTCTGCGGCGCGTGCAATGACTTCGACCTTGATCTCAGTGACTTGATCTGCGCGCAGATTGTTGTCCTTGATGGTCTTCATCATTGCAGTCAGTGGAGCATGGCTGAGTGCTTCGATTGGGAAACTTTTCATGCCGCAATCAATGATTCGAAAGTGACACTTCGGGCACGTTGGCAGCGCCTTGACCAACATCTCTGCATCAAATGCAGCAGGTTTTCCCTTGTATTGCACATGATTGAAGACAGCGAAGAGACCTTCTTTGCCATCGATAATGTGCTCTGGTCCGGAGTATCCGTGTCGAGCGAGCAGCGCACTCTCTGCGCCCATGCGACCCGCCCACGGATCAACAGTGTTCTTCATGTTGGTCAGTTTTCCAGCAGTCACCGCACCAGGACAGAAAGTTCGCGATGCGCTGATGCCCATCGCTGCGACCATCTGCGCTGGATTGAGATTCAACACTCGACCCGCGGCGATCGGCGCTGCGAACGCGCTGAGCGTTGCGTGATGCCAACCGTATTCGCGAATGCCTGGCAATCCAAATTCACAAAGTCGCATTTCGATTTCGTATGCGATGACCGTGGCGAGAATAAGTTCTCGTCCGCCGAGTCCGTATGCCTCACACAGTGCAAGTGGCGCAGCGATGAGATCACTTGGATGGCAGGGGTCGGACTTCCAATAGATGTCGTTGTAATCCATCGCCCGGATCATGTGTCCGTTGAGGAAGGCCGCATCCACGGGATTCGTCTTAAAACCGCTGACAAATGAGGTTGCTTTGCCATTTCCGCCGCCCATTTCGCGGTAGTGCTTTAGCAAAATCTTCGCGTCGTCTTGCTGACTTCCGCCGATTGCGCATCCGATCGAGTCGAACCAAAAAAGTTTCGCAGATTGAATCGCAGCGGGAGAGAGGTGCTCATACTTCAGAGCGCACGCCCACTCTGCAATGACCATAGAAATAAGACGCTTCGATTCGGTGGACTTTGAGTCTGTTGGATTATGTGACATATTTTGCTTTGGGAAATGTGGAGGTTCAGACAGTTTGGCGAACGCCTTGGGATGCATAGTCCGCGATCGCTCGCGAGACATCGAGTGTGGTCGCCTTGCCGCCCATGTCGTACGTGCGGACCTTTCCTTCGGTAATCACGCGCGCAACAGCTGCTTCAAGTCGAGTCGCCATGTCTTTCTCGCCGAGCCAGTCAAGCATCATCTTCGCAGTCAAGATCATTGCAATCGGATTGACCTTGTATTGTCCGGCATACTTCGGCGCGCTGCCGTGCGTTGGTTCGAAGACCGCATAGGTGTCGCCCATGTTCGCACTTGGTGCAAAGCCGAGTCCGCCGATCAGTCCAGCGCACAAGTCGCTGAC